>NZ_JXTE01000232.1 GCF_000972385.1 Streptomyces sp. WM6386 | reverse complement strand
ATCAACGAGGTACCGATGGGCAGGCTGAACGGCGAGTCGAGCTACAACCGCGTCGAGATCTTCTACCACAAGGACGGCCCGAGCACGCACGCGTTCCGCTTCGCCGCGTGGGGCGAGGCCCCGGAGGCGTGGAGCGACGGAGGCTGGGACCGGCCGGCCCTGGTCACCATGGAGAACATGGACAAGACACCGCGCGACCAGCTGTGGAACTCCAAGTGGGGCAGCGCCAACTTCCCGCTGACCGGCAACCTCCAGAGCAACATCAACAAGGCCCGGAACGCCGACAGCAGGGCGGCGGCCGCCATCCCCGCGTTCTGACGCACAGGCACACACGTACACAGGCACACAGGCTGACGCGGACACCTTTGCGGCTGCCTTCCTGAACAGCCGCCGGTGGGACCAGCTCCCCGCCCCGTCCCACCGGCGGCACCATGGTCGTCCGTCCCGGTCACAGGTCGTTCGTACGCGGCGACATGCCGGTCCCGTTCGGCTCGTTCCCGGACCGGCTGGTTGGTTGGTTGGTGAGGGCATCCTCGCGTTGCGATCGCACTCGGGCGTTCGGGGAGGGCCGGGGAAGTTTCCTTGAGCAGTTGAGTTTCTAGCGTGTCCTCGAGCTGATCATCTGATGACAGGAGGACGCGCTGATGATTCTCGTGACCGGTCCGCGGGCAGTGTCTCCGTGCGCTACGGCAGCCCGGACGGCCTGTTCGGCTCCGACTCCCAGACGCCGGATCAGATCTTCGAGCAGGGCAGGGGCGGCCTCGGCGGCAGTGCCGAAGTCGGCGATCAGTTCGGTGGCGACCTCAGCCTCGGCGACGTCAACGACGACGGCTACCTCGACCTGGCGATCGGCTCCCCGGGCGAGAGCATCGGCGACCTGGCGGACGCGGGCGCCGTCTGGCTCCTGTGCGGTTCGGCACGGGGACTGGGCACGGCCGGCTCGCAGAACTTCGACCAGAACACCGC
>NZ_JXTE01000231.1 GCF_000972385.1 Streptomyces sp. WM6386 | reverse complement strand
GCCGGCATGTGCGCGAGGCGATCGGCCGCAACAGCCGGGTGCTGCTCGCCCATGCCAAGCAGCATGCGGAGACCGCCGTCCGGATGCTGTGACGGCGGCAGCGGACGGGGCGCGCGGGGGTACATGGACGTACCGCTCATGGATGGGACCTGGCGGGCTTGGGCACCGCTGTACACCCGCTTGGGAAATCGGACGGGGACCTGGTGCTGCCGTTAGCGTGCAGAGTCGGAGTGTGGTGGATATCTGCTGACCAGGAGGCGTCATGGAAGTGAGGCAGCGCGGCACCGTCCCCGTGTGCCCCGCGTCCCGTCGTCTGCGCCGCAGCCACCCTTTTGGCCTTGGCCCCACCGGGCCCACGCGCGGGCCGTCCATCGGTGCAGCGGCACGATCCCCGCAGGGGCCGGGCGTCGCAGCTCAGCCAGCGCCTACAGAGGAGAGGAGGGAGGGGACCGCGCCGGTCGCAGCGGACCGCACGTCCCCGGACACGCATGACTGTTTCCCGTTCCTCCGACGCGGCGATCTCCGTGGTCGTCGACCCCGGGCCCCCCCCGCACACGGCCCCGTGGGACCTCGAGTTGCGCGGTCCGCTCGACCCCGCCGTGCTGGAAGACGTCCTGGGCGAGCTCGCCTCCGGTGACCCGGGCCGGCCAGGGTGGCAGCACCGGCTGCTGCGGCACGGCCCCGACCATCACACGCTCCGCTTCATCCAGCGGGACGGCGCGATCGCGGCGTCCGTGGTGGGCCGTATCGCCGACCTCCTCACCGAGCTGCTCGTGATCGACCGTCCGCTCGTCCCCGCCCAGTGCGCGGTCCTCACCCGTCCCGTACGGCACCGCTATGAGGCGGTGTTCATCGAGCCCGCCGCCTCGCCGGACGCGGGCGCGGTGCGGGAGGCGCTGCGCAGCGTCGTGGCCGCCCACCCCCAACTGCGCTCCCGCCTCGACAGGACGGGCGGCCGGCCGACCGGGCA
>NZ_JXTE01000230.1 GCF_000972385.1 Streptomyces sp. WM6386 | reverse complement strand
TGGCACTGAACAAGCAGGGGGTGATCCCCGCCGGCGAAAAATCCCGCCGATATGACCACGATGACCCATGCGGGACCCGCTCCCTGATCGGAGAGGGTCTTCTGCGTGAAGATGATGTACGGCGTCAAAGTCGCATGCATCAATCCGGACACCACGACGAGCGTCACGAGCGCCGGCGTGGCGAGCCGAAGCATCGCCCGCCATGCTGTGGCGTCGCCGTGCCCCTCGGCTCCCTCCCGCTCGTCCACCGCGTCCGCGCCGCGGATCTCGGGCACCCCTGACATCAGCACCACCACGGCCAGGACGAGGCACGCCGCCGAACCGACGTAGACGACTCCCCAGGAAAACTGCTGCAGTTGGCCGCCGAGGACGATGGCGGCTCCCGAGGTGACCGTCGCGAGCATGGTGAACCGGGACTTGATCTTGACGTAATCGGCCGTTGCACCACGACGCACGAGCAGGTCGTACAGCAGGGCGGTGTCCGAGCCGGACACACATGCCATGCCCACGCCCTGTCCGATGAACAGCGCCAGGAACACCCAGTAGTTGGAGGACGTCACCTGACCGAGCAGACAGCCGGCTATCAGCATCTGGCCGATCACGATGCTGGCACGCCTGCCGATTCGGTCGGCGATGACTCCCGTCGGCAGCTCCGCAATTCCGCTGACCAGGTAGAGCAGCGTCTGCAGTAGGGCCACCTGCCCGGCGGAGAAGCCTCGCTCATAAAGGAAGAGGACGAATACGCCGCGCTGGAACAGGGTGTTGGCGAGCACGGCGTATACGTAGAACGGGCGCGTGACACCTCGTGCTGCGTTGTCGACTGCAGCCGGCCCGCCAAGGGCCTCCGTGGTGCCGGTCATGCTGCAGGCTCCCTGGTGATCCGGTGAACTTTGGTGTTGGGCCTGCGCCGCCGACCGGAACCTCCAGTCCATGCGCTGGGAACCATATCGGGAAGGAGAGACGCGGTCAGCCGATTTC
>NZ_JXTE01000023.1:68788-170499 GCF_000972385.1 Streptomyces sp. WM6386 | reverse complement strand
CCGAACTCGTCCTGGAGAAGGGCCTGTTGCCCGCCGAGACCCTCGCCGACCTGCTGCGTCCCGAGGTCGTCGCGGGCACCGGCCGGGCCCTGGCCTGACCCTTCCCGGCCCGCTGATGCGCGCCCTGACCGGCCCGGAGGCACAATGGTGATCATGACTTCGTCCATGACCTTCGAGCCGGTCCTGGCACGCATCGCCGAGGAGATCGAACGCACCCCGGGGCGCGGCCGGCCCGCCGACTACATCCCGGCGCTCGCCGCCTGCGACCCGCGCCGCTTCGGTATGGCCGTCGCGGAACTGGACGGCACGGTGTACGGCGTGGGGGACTGGCGGCAGCCGTTCTCCACCCAGTCCATCACCAAGGTCTTCACCCTCGCCCTCGACCTGGCCCGCGAGGGCGACGCACTCTGGGAGCACGTGGGCCGCGAACCCTCCGGCAACCCCTTCAACTCCCTGGTCCAGCTGGAGTACGAGAACGGCATCCCGCGCAACCCCTTCATCAACGCGGGCGCGCTCGTCGTCACCGACCGCCTCCAGACCCGTACCGGAGACGCCGCCGGAGAACTCCTGTCGTTCCTCCGCGCCGAGAGCGCCAACCCGGAGCTGGACTTCGACGAGGAGGTCGCCGCCTCCGAGTCCGCCCACGGCGATCGCAACGCCGCCCTCGCCCACTTCATGGCGGCGTACGGCAACATCGACAACCCCGTCCCGGCCTTGCTCGACCAGTACTTCCGCCAGTGCTCCCTCCTGGCGTCCTGCGCCGACCTGGCCCTCGCCACCTCCTTCCTGGCCCGCCACGGCATCCGCGCCGACGGCACCCGCCTGCTCACCCGCAGCCAGGCCAAGCAGGTCAACGCGGTGATGCTGACCTGTGGGACGTACGACGCGGCGGGGGAATTCGCCTACCGGGTCGGTCTGCCGGGCAAGAGCGGGGTCGGCGGCGGGATCATCGCGGTGGTACCGGGCCGCTGCACGCTGTGCGTGTGGAGTCCGGGGCTGGACGAGCGGGGCAACTCGGTGGCGGGAGTGGCCGCCCTGGACAGGTTCACGACGCTCACGGGGCTGTCGGTGTTCTGAACACACGGCGGTCACACGGCCGCCGTCGTGCCGAGGGCGACACGTCAATTTCCGGCCACCCGGCGTTGACACGCTTCGCGAGTGTTGGCCAAGGCTTTCCCCGTCGATCTCCGCCGCTGTCAGGTTCTGGGCCTGGCCGGAACCGCGTTCCTCGCCCTGGGCGGTGACACGGCCGGCGCCCTGCCCGTACGGGAGCTCCTGGCCCCCGCCAACGTACGGGTCGCCCTCGGCCTGGTCGGCGTCTACTTCGGCGTCGTCCTGCTGATAGCCGCCTGGCTGCTGCTGGGACGCCTCGTCCGCGGCGCCGCACCACCCGGCCCGCGCGCCCTGCTGCTGGTCCTCGCGATCTGGGCGGCACCGCTGCTGCCGGCCCCGCCCCTCTTCAGCCGCGACGTCTACAGCTACCTCGCCCAAGGCGCCATGGTCGACGCCCACATGGACGTGTACACCCACGGTCCCGCCCAGCTCGGCGGCCCGCTCGCCGGTGAGGTCGCCCCGATCTGGCAGCACACCGCGGCACCGTACGGCCCGGTGTTCCTCGCCGTCGCCTCCGCGCTGGCCGGACTGACCCGGGGTGAACTCCCCGCCGGTCTGTTCGGGATGCGGCTCGTGGCGCTGTGCGGGGTGGCCCTGATGGCGGCCGCGCTGCCCCGCCTGGCCCGGCACAGCGGCGCCGATCCGGCCGCCGCGCTCTGGCTCGGCGCCCTCAACCCGCTCGTGCTGCTGCACCTGGTGGCGGGCGCCCACAACGACGCCGTCATGCTCGGGCTGCTCGGCGCCGGCCTGGTCGCGGCGCTCGGCCGGTGGCCGGTGCTCGGTGCCGTCCTCGTCACCCTCGCGGCCCTGGTCAAGGCGCCCGCCGCGCTCGGCCTCGCCGCGGTCGTCGTCCTCCAGGTCCGCGCGGGCCGCGGCCCGGTGACGGCGGTCGCCACGACAGCGGCCGCTGCCGCCACCACGACCGTCGCGGCGACCGCCGTCGCAGGCACCGGATACGGCTGGATCGGAGCCCTCAACACGCCCGTGTCCCCGCAGAACTGGGCCCTCACCAGCCTCCTCGGCCGCGCCACCCGTTCCCTTCTGGAACACCTCGGCAGCGACCTCGCGCCCCTGGCGATACCGGCCTGGCACGCCCTCGGCATCGCGGCCGCGGGGCTGACCATCCTGGTCATATGGCTGCGGCTGCGCCCGCGTCCGGTGTACGCGCTCGGTCTGAGCCTGGTCACGGTCGCCGCCCTCGGCCCGGCGATCCGCCCCTGGTACGCCCTGTGGGGCCTGTTCCTCATCGCCGCGGCGGCCCCCAGCACCTCGGTACGGCACCGGACGGCCGCCGTGACCGGTGTGCTCGCGCTGGCCACCCTGCCCAGCGGCGGGCCGGCGGACACCGGGCAGCTGGTCCTGGCCGTGTGCGGCGGCGCGCTGGCCGTGGTCGTCCTGTGGCAGGCCCACCAGACGGTCCAGGTACCGGCGTCGGGCCGCACCGCATGAAGGCGCCCCGCACCGACCGCGGCCGACTCCTGCTGGTCCTTGCCCTCGCCACCGCAGTCACCGCTTTCACGGCGACCGTACCGCTGCTGCGCGACTGGTTCGACCTGCGCGTCTACTACGGCACCGTCGACAGCTGGGCCCACCATGGCGGACGGATCTACGACTACCGGGTGCCCGGCACGACGTACGGCTTCACCTACCCGCCCTTCGCGGCCGTCGTCATGCGCCCGATGGCCCTGTTCCCCCTGCGTGTCGTGATCGTCGTCGCACTGCTGCTCAACCTGGCGGCCCTCACGGTGATCGTGCGTCTCCTGGCCGGACGGTCCTGGCGAGGCCACGGCTGGTTCGGCTGCGCTCTGGGGGCCTGTCTGCTCGCCCTGTTCGAGCCACTGCGGGACACGTTCAGCTTCGGCCAGGTCAACCTTCTGCTGATGGTCCTGGTGCTGACGGACGGATGGCTGCTCGCCACGGGGCGGGGGCGCAGGGCCGGCGTGGGCATCGGGCTGGCGGCGGCGGTCAAACTCACGCCCGCGCTCTTCATCGCGCTGTTGCTGCTCGCCGGGCGGCGCCGGGCCGCGGCCGTGGCGACGTCGGTGGCCGTGGGTGTGACCGCGCTGGCCGCCGTGGTGGCCCCCGACGCCTCGCGCTTCTACTGGACGGACGCGATGTGGGACACGACGAGGGTGGGCCGGCTGGACTATGTCTCGAACCAGTCGCTGCAAGGGATTCTGGCCCGGCTGGGCGAACCGGACCGCGCGGTGTGGGCGGCCGCGGTGCTGCTGGTGCTGGCCGTCTGGGCCGTGCGGGCCCGCCGGGCGACGGCCGCGGGGAACTGGCCGGCCGCGATCGCCCTCACCGGGCTGACCGCCTGCCTCGTCAGCCCGATCACCTGGGTGCACCACCTGGTGTGGCTGCTGCCGGCGTTCGCCGTGCTGGTGCGCGCAGGGCACCCGCGCGTGGCGGGCGCCCTGTACGGGGTGCTGTGCACCAGTGTGGTGTGGCTGTGGTTCGACCACGCGTCCGGCGTCGACGGATTCCTCGGCGGCAACACGTACACCTGGATCACCCTCGGTCTGCTGCTGTGGCTACCGGCCGGTCAACCCCGGGGCGGCCGCCAGGCCTTGGCCCGCAGGACGAAGGCGACGGCGCCCGCGCCGAGCCCGGCGGCGCCCGCGATCGCCCCCGTCTGCCGCCAGCCGGGCCCGCCGTCCGGGACGGGCACGGCGGCAGCGGGTGCCACGTCGGGCCCCGGCCGCGGCCTGACCCGCAGCGCGTCCAGCGAACCCACCGGATCCACCCGCCCCGCCGCGTCGAAACCCCAGTCGAGCAGCTCGCGCGCCTCCTCGTACACGGCGAAGCCACCGCCCGCCTGAGGGTTCATCACGGTGACGACGAGCCTGCGACCACCTCGCTCGGCGGCGGCGACGAGCGTGTTGCCCGCGTTGCTGGTGTAGCCGTTCTTGACCCCGATCAGCCCGTCGTAGGGCTCCACCCCGTCGGCCCCCGTGAGCAGCCGGTTGGTGTTCTGGATGCCGTACGACCAGCCGCCGCCACCGGGGAACTTCGCCTCGACCGTGCCGCAGTACCGGGCGAAGTCCGGGTTGCGCAGCCCCGCTCGCCCGAACACGGCGAGGTCGTACGCGGACGAGACCTGGCCGGGTGTGTCGTAGCCGTCGGGCGAGCGGACGTGGGTGTCGAGGGCGCCGAGCGCTCGGGCCTTGGCCTGCATCCGGGTGGCCGTGAAGCGCCAGCCGCCGCTGAGCCGGGCCAGCACGTGCACGGCGTCGTTCCCCGAGTTGAGGAACACTCCGCGCCACAGATCAGCGACCTGATACGTCTGCCCTTCCCGCACTCCGACGAGGCTGCTGCCGGCCCCGACGTCCGCCAGCTCGTCGTCCCCGACCCTGTGCCGGATGCCACCGGGCAGGGTGGGCAGCACGGCCAGCGCGAACAGCGTCTTGAGCGTGCTGGCGGGCGGCAGCTTGCGATGCGCGTCGTGCGCGGCGAGCACCTCACCGCTCTCCGCGTCGGCGACGACCCAGGACAGCGCGGAGACGTCCGGGACCCGGGGCGAGTCCCGGTGCGGGCGGACCTGTGTGCCGGTGCGATACAGCAGTGCGGGCCGCGCTTCCGCGGCCCGCGGGCCGCCGGGCGCATCGGGGTCGGAGCTCGTGCGAGCGGCCGCCGAGAAGGGGGCGAACGCCAGCAGGCCCGCCGTGCACAGGGCACAGGCCGACACGGCAACCCGGGAGGTAGATCCGATAGTCATACCGCAAACCTAGGAATGGACCTGCCCCACGCCTCGCTGCCCGGGCCGTGCGGGGCGCCCGAGCACCCGGATGCCGCATGGCTGGCTTGTGCTGGTCAGTCGAAGAGCCGGCCGAGGAGGTGGGCGGCGGCCGCGCGGGTCTCCTCGTCGGGGTCGTGCCCGGAACACTCCAGCAGGGCGGAGGCGGTTTCCGGGGCGGTCGGCCAGGCCAGGGCGACCATGTGCAGGAGGCGGCGGCGGACACCGGGGTCGGAGTCAGAGGTGGCACGGGCCGCCGCCACCGGCAGAGCCTCCTCGTCGGCGGCGGTGAGGGCCCAGCGGCACAGAGCGGTGAATCGGACGTCGGCGGCCGGGTCGTCCGTGGCCAGCTGGAGGAAGAGAGCCTGGACGTCCGGGTGGTGGGGCTGGTGAAGGGCGAGAGCCTTCACAGCGTCGTGTCGCGCATCCTTGTCGTCGCGATGCCGTGCGGCACGGATGAGAAGGTCGCGCATGTCACCGCGCTGCGCCCAGCGTGTACGGAGGGCGACAATCGCTGGGCCGGTAGCGGTCGACTCCGCCGCGGCACGCCACAGGGCGTCTCGGGGATCCGTGCGGGCAACGGACTGCCTGCCGAGAGTTCTGATCGCGTACTCGCGTCTGTCGTAGCCGTCCAGGGGACCCGTCGCCAGGCGGATGAGCGCCGCCCACTGACGATCCTGGCCGGGCCGGTCGTCCTTAGGCAGGTCAGGGATCAGGCCATGCTCGGTCCGGAGCGGCAGGTCGACCGCGTCGAGGACCAGGGGACGGATGTCCTCGCGGTCGGGGCAGTGCCGTATCAACTCCCTGAGCACCGAGGACCGGGCACGGGCGGTCAGAGTGCCGGGGGTGGAGACCGCGTCGACAAGCAGTTGTTGGATCGCGGGGTCGTCCAGCCAATGCTGAGCCAGTCGGAGGTGGACGCGATCCCGGACGAAGCCGTCGAGGTCGTCCGCCGCGGCGGTCAGCACACCGCGTGCGGCATCGTGGCCGAACCGGTCGCGGTCGATCAACTCCACGGCTGTGTACCGGACACCCGCGTCAGGGTCGGAAGCGGCGAGGCGCAGTACGAGGTCCTGCAGTTCTTCCTGGACGACCGGGTGCCCCTGCAGCGTGTCGAGGGAAGCCCTGCGGACGGCCGGATCGGGATCCGCCGCGGCCTTGATGACCGCCTGCCCCACCTCGGCGTCGGCCGGGCCCAGGTTCCCCAGCACGAACAGGACGGTCACGAGGTCATACGGACGCGTCACGTTGTTCGCCTGTTCAAGAAGCAGTGCACGCGCACGGCTGTCGGCGGACCAGTACTTGCCGATGACCCACATCGCGGACTCGCGTTCTTCCGTGAGATCCGCTTCGGCCATGAGCCGGCTGATCAGCTCGAAGACCTCCTCGTGCTGAGAGCAGTGACGTCCCAAGGACTCCACGGCGTACTGACGGACATCGGTGTCGGGGTCGGCCACGGCACGCTCCATCAGGAAGCGGCGGATGCCGGGGTTCTCGGCTGCCGGGCCGCCCAGAGCACGGACCACGTACCTCCGGGACCAACTGACCGGATTCCCGACTGCTGTTCGCTCAAGCAGTTCGAGGGATTCACGGTCGTGGGCATAGAGCCGCGCCAGAATGGCGAGGGCAGTGCGGCGCCCACGTTCGTCAGGGTCCTCCTCGGCGCGGGCCCTCATCAGGGCGCGGACATCCTCACGCCCGGACCACACGTCGGCCATGATCTCCAGGGCCAGGGAGCGCAGTCGGCCATCGATGTCGTGTTCCGCCGCCTGACGCAGCGCGGCGTACACGGTGGCGTCCTGCGGTTGCCGTCGGGCCCAGGCGTGGAGGAAGCGCAGTCGATCGCCGCCGAAGTAGCTGAGGCGGGCCAGGCGGGAGAGTTCGTCGACGCCGAGGCGGAGCGCACAGGCGACAGTGATGGGTTCGTGACTGGAGGCGAACTGCCCGCTGATCCGGAACCAGCGCAGGAAGCTTCGTTGTCCGGCCCAGTGAGGGCTGAACGTGGCCAGTGCCGGCATGGCCTCGGTCAACAGCCAGGGCCCCTTCCGGCCGCGCAGGTCCAGCGCCCGCGTCGCGGCGTCGACAACCGCCGTGCTGCGCGCGGAGAGCTCGCCGAGCTTGTTCGTCTCGGCCAGCATCCGCAGCGCGAGGGCGACATGGGACGCGTCCGCGTCGGGTGCCGCGGCATTCAGTTCGAGCAGGCGGTCCACGGCGGTTCCCGTCGTCCCCGTCCCGATCTGGCCGACCAGCAGCAGGAGCACCTCGTGCCACGCCGGATCGGAGGCGCGCCCGACCACGACCTGCTCGACCAGGTCCTCGGGTGTCGCCCACTCACGGTCGTTGTACCGCTGGGCGATGTCCGCTGCCGCCAGGTACTCCAGGAACGCCCGGTGCACGAACCCGTACACCTCGCCGCCGTAGCGGGACAGGATGAAGTTCCGTTCGTGCAGCTGCGCGACCATCGCGCGGGCCGCCGCGGTGGCGTGGACCGGCGGCAGCTCGTACTTCTGGAGGTACTCGCGGAAGACTTGTTCGAGGTCGGAGGCGTGGATGTGGTTGCCGGCGATGCCGCTGTGGCCTTCCTGCATGGTGCGGGCCAGAAGCCGCAGCAGTTCCAGGCGTTCGTCGGGGCCGAGCACGTCGAGGGCTTCGGCGACGGGTGGGCTGAGGGGGGCCTTGAGGAGTTTGGCGGCCCGGTCCCAGTGGGAGACGAGGACGGTGACGGCGTGCTCGAACACACTGCGTCTGTTGTGCGGCAGCGTCTGGCGGCGGCCGATGATCGCGAGGACAGTCAGCAACAGGGGGTTGCCGGCCATCTCCTGGAGCGGCCGCGAGCCCGTGACGGCCGATGTGAGCCGCTCGACCAGTTGCCCGGCCTGTACCGGGGCGTTCGGGCAGGCGACGTCGTACCAGCCGCGGATGAACGCGCGGATCCGGTCCTCGTCGAGGTCCTGGAGCATGAAGTGGGTGAAGCCGGCCGCCTCCAGGACCCCACGCTGGTAGCCGATGACCCGGGAGGTGACCACGATCCGCGCCGACGGATACCGGGCGGCGAAAGCGCCGATGCGCTGGGCGGTCCGGGCGCGCACTATGGGGTCGAACAGCTCGTCCAGTCCGTCGAAGACGACCAGGGCACGGCCGTGGGTGAGCAGTTCCTCCTGGACCGGCCGGGGCACGGACAGGGCGTAGTCGTCATGGAGGTGGGCGAGGAAGTCCTCGAAGCCGCTGTGCCGCCACTGTTCCTCGGCGTACTGGCGCAGTTCCACCACCAGCGGCACCCGGCCCGCCAGGGCGGCGAGCGGCCGGACCGCCTGGCCCCCGGCCAGCGCCAGCGCGGCGTAGCGGACCAGGGTGGACTTGCCGGCTCCCGGATCGCCGAGGAGTACGAGGAGACGGTTCGCCGGTGCGGCCAGCACCTCCAGGACCGGCTGGGCGGGTCGCCGTAGATAGGAATCGCGCAGCGACACCAGGGAGGTGCTGTCGACGCCGGGCGGAACGCTGTCCTCGTCCGACAGTTCGCCCGACTCCGCGAGCCGCCTGAGCAGTTCCCGCGGGAGTTCGACGGGCGGCAGATCGGCCCGTACGGTCGGCGTGACGAACACCTCGCGCAGCTCCACCACCGGGTGCTCCGCCTCCGAAAGCGGTGTGAGGACCTCCAGATCCAGGCGTCCGTAGACCTGAGTGATCCGACGCGCGTACCGCGCCACGGCGGTGTCGACCTCTTCCGGCGACGGCGGGGCGGGAGTCGGCGGGGTCCGGAACACCTGGACCGTGTTCCCGTCCCCGGTGACGACCGTGTCGGCGTCCCCTTCGACGGCCACCGACCGCTCGCCCCTCGCCCGTGCCTCGGTCATGATGCCCCGACGAGGACGGCGTTACCGATCGCGACCATGTTTCCCCCTGCTGACCTGCGGTGCGTCGCCGGGCCAACAAGCTAGCGCCCGCCTCTCAACTCCGCACGCCCTTCAGGCGATTCGGGCACGGCACGTCAGCCCGTGGGCAGCGTCGGCAGGACGCGGCGCAGGAATGTCGCGTTGTCCGGGGTCTCCCGCATACGCTCCAGGAGGGTTTCCAGGCTGGGCTGTCCGTCGCGGGTCTGCAGGGCCCGGCGCAGGCCGCGTACGGCGGTCAACTCGACCGGGGGCAGCAGGAGTTCCTCGCGGCGGGTACCGGAGGGGTTGATGGCGACGGCCGGGAAGACGCGGCGGGAGGCGAGTTCGCGGTCCAGGCGGAGCTCCATGTTGCCGGTGCCCTTGAGCTCCTCGAAGAAGAAGTCGTCGGCACGGGATCCGGTCTCCACCAGGGCGGTGGCGAGGATGGTGAGCGAGCCGCCCTCCTCGGCGGCCCGGGCGGCGCCGAAGAACCGCTTGGGGCCGATGAGCGCGGTCGCGTCCACGCCGCCGCTGAGGGTGCGGCCACCGGCGGCGGCCGCGTTGTTGTGGGCCCGGCACAGCCGGGTCAGGGAATCGAGCAGGATCACGACGTCCTCGCCGTCCTCGACGAGCCGCTTGGCCCGCTCGATCACGAGGTCCGCGAGTGCGATGTGCTGCTTGGGCGTGCGGTCGAACGTGGAGGCGTACACCTCTCCGCGCACGGAGCGCCGCATGTCGGTGACCTCCTCGGGGCGCTCGTCGAGCAGCACGACCATCAGCCGGCACTCGGGGTGGTTGCCGGCCACGGCCGCCGCGATCTGCTGGAGGAGGACCGTCTTGCCGGTCTTGGGCGGGGCGACGATCAGACCGCGCTGACCCTTGCCCACGGGGGCGATGAGGTCGGCGACCCGGCCGGTGAGACCGGAGGCCGGGTGTTCGAGGCGGATGCGCTCGCTCGGGTGCAGCGGCGTCAGGTCGCGGAAGTGGCGGCGGCCGCGCAGGTCGTCGGGGGTGTGGCCGTTGACCCGGGCGACCTCGGTGAGGGCGCGCTGGGTGCCGCGTACGCCGTCGACGACGTCGCCCTTGCGCAGACCGTACTTGCGGATCAGCGCGGGGGAGACCTGGAGGTCGGACGGCAGGGGCAGCATGCTCTCGGCGCGCAGTTGGCCCTTCCCGTGCGCGTCGATGTCGAGGACGCCGGTGGCGGCGCGGACCGGGAGCTGCTGGACAGGGGGGTGTTCGAGTGTGGTGGTCATGGTGGTCGGTCCTTTCGAGGACACAGGGCATGGGACATGCGCAAGGGAGGGGAGTGCCGCGAACTTCGGGAAGGCGGACAGAAGGCCTTCAGGCGGCGGGAAACAGCACCTCGGATACGACGAGGACCGTCGACTACGAGGTGGTGAGAGAGCCGGTACGACGACCGGCGAACTGAAGGTGACTCGGCACCGGCGCCCAGGACCGGGCGTACACAGGTGCTAACGGAACGGTACCACGGTGGTTCAGCGTGTGGCGAGGAGTCCGTAGAGAAGCGGGATCCTCGGCGCGGGCAGACGCCACCAGCCGGACGGGGTGCGGACCATCTGCGGCCAGCGCGGCCAGGGGAGCTCGTCGCTCTCCCGGAGCCGCCGAATGGCCAGTCCTGCCCCGGTCAACGCATTGATGACCTCGTCTATTCCGTGCATCCACTCATAGCTGTGGGTGGCGTCCGCCACGGCCGGCCCGTCGGTGTACGTGTGTGTCGCGTCACGGTGCACGGCCTCGCCCCCGCCCAGATAGTCATGCCGCAGCAGCAGCTCGGGACCCTCGCCCGGGGCGGGCTTCGGTCCCAGCGAGTTGAGCAGCGGATGGAACTCGACGACGTACAACCGCCCTTCCGGCCGCAGCAGTTGAGCGATGACACCCGCCCACCGGTCCAGGTCGGGCAGATAGCACAGGGCGCCCTTCCCGGTGTACACGACGTCGAACTGCCGCCCGTCGAGGGCCTCGACGGCGTCGTACACATTGGCCTGTACGTACGCGACGTCCAGCCCCGCCCTCGCGGCGATGTCCCGCGCGGCCACCACCGACGCCGCGGAGAAGTCCAGGCCGGTCGCCCGGGCCCCATGCCGGGCGAAGGCGATCGTCTCGCTGCCGAGGTGGCACTGGAGGTGGAGCACGTCGCGGCTGCGCAGCTCGCCGAGGTCCTCCCACTCGAAGTCGGCGAACCAGCGGGCGGGATCGAGATCCTGGTCGAGACCGTAGAAGCGGCTGGCGAGGTGGACGGGGGTACGGGCATCCCAGTTCGCCTGGTTGGCCCGCATGAACCGCGCGTGCTCGTCGATGGTCATGAGCCCATCCAAACGCAAGAGGCCGCACAGTGAGCGATGTACCAGCTATACGAACCCTTCCTGCAGTGGGGTGACGTCAGGAGGCCGAACCCGCCTCCGCCTCCTTGGCGATCCGCTCGAACTGGGCGCCCATGGCCTCCGCGAGGGCCTGGGCACCCGACAACGGCCGTACCATCACCGTGAGTTCGTCGATCAGACCGTCTTCGTTGAGATGGATGAAGTCGCAGCCCGTCAGCGCGCGGTCGCCCACCCGGGCAGCGAACACCAGGGCATGGTCGCGGCCGTCGGCCCCGGTGAGCTCGCGCTCGTAGCGGAAGTCCTCGAAGACCCGGGAGACGCCCCGCAGGATCGCCGCCGTGATCGCCTTGCCGGGGTACGGCTTGAAGACGACCGGGCTCGTGAAGACGACGTCCTCCGCCAGCAGCGCCTCGACCCCGTCGAAGTCCCACGCCTCGACGGCCTCACGGAAAGCGCGCATACGACCTCACCCCCTAGTAAATTAGTTGAGTATTCGTGTCCTACGGTATGCCTCGGCCTGCGGCGTGTCCATGGGGGTGCTCCCCTAAGCTGACGCGATGTTCAGCCCAGAAGGCCCGAGCCTCCGCGAACTCGCCGTCCAGGCCCTGTCCTCCGTGGAGCGTGGTTACGACCTCCTCGCCCCCAAGTTCGACCACACGCCCTTCCGGACCCCGGACTCGGTGCTCGACTCGGTCGCGCTGGCGCTGAAGCGGACCGGGCCCTTCGACGCCGGGCTCGACCTGTGCTGCGGCACCGGGGCGGGGGTAGGTGTGCTCGCGCGGATCTGCCGGGAGAGCGTCACCGGCGTGGACTTCAGTGCCGGCATGCTCGACGTCGCCCGCCAGCGAGTGCGGCCCGCCGGACCCCGGGTCGACTGGGTCCGTGCGGACGCCCGCGCGCTGCCCTTCCGGTCCGCCTTCGATCTCGTCGTCAGCTTCGGGGCCTTCGGGCACTTCCTGCCGGGCGAGCTGCCGGGACTGTTCGGCCAGGTCCGCTCCGTACTGCGGCCGGGCGGCTGCTTCGCCTTCCCGGTCGTCGCGCCGCCCCGGACCGGATCGCTCGGCTACTGGATGCTGCTGGGCTTCGACATGGTGATGCGGGTCCGCAACGCGGTGTGGCGACCGCCGTTCGTCATGTACTACCGGGCCTTCCGGCTGGGGGACGTACGCGGGGAACTGGAGCGTGCCGGATTCCGCGTAGAGCTGGTGGCGCTGCCCGAGTTCGGCCGCCGGGGCGACGGAAGCCCGCGCGTCCGCATGGTCGTGGCGCGGCTGCCGTACTGAGGGGCGGAGCTGCTGAGCGGAGCCCCGCTGTTCGTCGCCGCGGCCCTCGTCCGCAGGCGAGGAGGCCGGCGTCGACGGCCTCCTCGGGCTAGAAGTCCTCCCCCGTACCGACTCCATCGACTCCGCCCAGCGCCAGTCCGATCGCCGCCTCCGGCCCCAGTTCCCCGCCCTCGCGCACCGCGTCGGCGAACCGGGCGTCGCCCAGGGAGGCGCGCAGCCGGCGTTCGTACTCGCGGTGGAAGACGGTGGTGTCGGGTCGGCCCAACTGCGGCAGCCCCGCCGTGCGCCACAGGCTTCTGCTGACGCCCAGCAGGCGTGCCGCCAGCTCGTCCTCGCCCCGGGCGGCCTGCGCGGCGACCAGCAGGTCGGCGACCGCGGCGGCACCGAGCCGGTCGTGCACGCGCCACTTCGCGGTCAGCGCCTCGCGGGCCGGGCGCAGCGCCTCGTCAGGACGGCCAAGGCCGATCCCGGCGAGCGAGACGAAGAAGTCGCCCCAGGCCCGCATCCACAACTCGCCCCGCTTCTCGCATTCCTGGCGCAGTCGCTCGGCGACCGAGGCACAGCGCTCGAACGCGGCCTGCCCGGCCAGGAGATACGCCTGCAGGGCGAGCGTCATCAGCTGGAAGAACTCGGCGCCACCGTCGCCAGCCGGGGCCTGCCGGTTGCTCCCGTACAGCACCGCCGAGCGCGCCGACTCGCCCCGCACGGCCAGGCTCGCCCCGGTCAACGGCAGCGCGGGAACCGGGAGATGACGTTCCTCGGCGAGCCACACATAGGCGGTGCTCACCGACTCGGCGGCCTCCAGGTCGTCCGGTACGAGGGTGACCAGCCGGTGCGCCCACACGGCGAGGGTGTGTTCGGGTCCGCCGTCCTCGGAGGCGCGGCGCAGCGCCTGCTCCAGACAGCCCCTTCCCTCCTCCGCGAACCCGCAGGCGAACCAGAAGTACCAGAGGCTGCCCGTGAGTTCGAGCGCGGTCTCCGGCTCGGGCGCCGCCAGGCACTCCTCGACCGCCAGCCGCAGATTGGCGTGCTCCGCGGTCAGCCGCTCCGCCCACATCCGCTGGCCCGGCCCCAGCCACTCCGCCTCGCCCTGCCGGGCGATCCACCGAAAGTAGTCCCGGTGGCGGCGCCGGACCGGCTCCTCCTCGCCGAGCCCGGTCAGCCACTCGGCGCCGAACGAGCGGACGGTGTCGAGCATCCGGTAGCGTCCCGCCACGCCCTCGCCGTCCCGTGTCACGATCGACTTCTCGCTGAGTGAGGCGAGCAGCGCGAGGACGTCCTCGGCGCTCAAGGGGCCGCCGTGGCACACGAACTCGGCCGCCTCCACGTCCCAGCCGCCGACGAACACCGACAGCCGGGCCCACAGCAGCCGCTCCAGGGGTGTGCACAGCTCGTGGCTCCAGCCGATGGCCGTGCGCAGCGTCTGGTGCCGGGCCGGCCGTGGCCGGGCGGAGGAGACGAGCAGGTCGAAACGTGAGCCCAGCCCTTCCAGCAGCCGGTCGAGAGGCAGGCCCCGCAGCCGTACTGCGGCGAGTTCCAGGGCCAGCGGGATCCCGTCGAGGCGGGTGCAGACCGCCGCCACACCGGCCCGGTTGGCCTCGGTGAGCGCGAACGACGGCACCGCGGCCGCGGCCCGGGCCGCGAACAGCGCCACCGCGTCGTCGCGTTCGCCCAGCGGCAGCGGCGCCACCGCCAGCAGCTGCTCGCCCGGTACTCCCAGCGCCTGTCGGCTGGTCGCCAGCACCCGCAACTCCGGTACCTCGGCCAGGAGTTCCTGTACGACGCGCGCGCACTCCTCCAGGACGTGCTCGCAGGTGTCGAGGACGAGCAGCAGCGGCGGCCCGGCGAGGTGCTCGCACACGGCCCCGAGGAGCGGCCGCAGGGTCTGCTCGGTCAGCCGGGTCGCCTGCGCCACCGTGTTGGTGAGAAGGTCCGGATTCCTGAGCTCCGATAGCTCCACCAGCCAGGTCCCGCCACGGAAGGCCGGCTTCGCGACATGCGCGGCGCGCAGCGCGAGCCGGGACTTGCCGACACCTCCCGGCCCGGTCAGCGTCACCAGGCGCGCTGCCCCCAACAGCCCCGCGATTTCGGCGAGTTCGAGCCTGCGGCCGATGAACTCGTTCGCCTCGGCGGGAAGGTTGCCGGTTCTGCCGCCCTGCGCAGAGGCCGCCATCGTCCCCCCTTCCCGCAACCCGACGGTAGGTCACCCTAACCCCTGACGGGGAACCGGAATCCGGCGTAGCGTGGAAGCGGTGACGCCCCGTCGAGGGAGGCGTGCGATGGTCCTCGCATCCGCTGTGACGACCGTGGGCCAGATGCGCCACGGTGACCATCTGCTCCTCGACTACGACACGGACGAGGAGCGCGAGACCGTCCTCGCCGCGTTCCTTCTCGATGGCCTTGCCAGCGGCCACCGCGGACTGCTCCTGCCGCCGGCCGACATGCCCGCGGGCGTCGCCCTGTCCTTTTTGGAGGCGCACGGCTGCCGGGTCGACGAGGAGGTCGCGGCCGGTCGGCTGTGCGTCGACGCCCATCTCGCCACCTCCGAGGGCCTGTGGGACCTGGACGAGATGATCCGCCGCGAGACGCGCCGTGCGGTCGGCGACGGTTTCCTGGGGCTGCGGGTGTGCACGGAGATCCTGCGCGCGCAGGCGGGCAAGGGGCTCAAGACCCTCCACGACAGCGAACTCCTGCTCGACCCCGTGTTCGCGGCCCTGCCGGTGCTCGGCATCTGCCAGTACGACAGCCGGGTCTTCGACGAGACCGAACTGGCCCCGCTCGCCGGGCTCCACCACGGCCTGGTGGGCGCCGACCATGTGTGGCGCGACGACCTGCTGTCCATCACCCGCACCTTCGCACCCCCCGGACTCGCCCTCGCCGGGGAGGTGGACGACACCAACGTCACCGCCGTCGCCCGTGCCCTGCACGCCGAACGGGCCCGCCCCGCGAGCGGCGCCCGCGTCCGACTCGACCTGCACGAACTGCACTTCATCGACGTCGGTGCACTGCGCCTGCTGGTCTTCTCCGCTCTCGCCCTCTCCGCCGTGGACGGCACGCTCGTCCTGGCGGGAGTCGCCCCGCACATCCAGCGGGTGATGCGGGTGACCGGCTGGGACCGCGTTCCCGGCCTGCGCTTCGAACCGGACGGAGACACGCCATGACCCGCACACGCTTCGTCCATCAGGCTCTCCGCTACGGCTCGGACACCGAATTCCTCGCCGGTACAGCGGACTTCGTCACCGAGGGCCTCGACGCCGGCGACGCCGTCCTCGCGGTGGTGAGCCCGCACAACATCACCCTGCTCGCCGAGGCGCTCGGCGATCGCTCCCGCGAGGTCGAGTTCGTCGACGCCCACGACTGGTACGACTACCCGTCCCGCACCCTGGGCCGTTATCACGCCTACTGCGACCGGCACGGCACCGACCGACGCGTGCGCGTCGTCGGCGAACCCGTCTGGGCGGGCCGCGGCGCCTTCGAGACCCGGGAGTGGATGCGCTACGAATCCCTCCTGAACGTCGCCTTCGCCGGTACGGGCCACTGGATCGTCTGCCCGTACGACACCCGCGCACTGCCCGCCGACATCGTCCGCACCGCGGCCCGCACCCACCCCGAACTCACCGACGGAGCAGCCGACTTCTGCGACCCCCCGGACTTCTGTGCGGAGTGCGACGCGCTGAGGCCTGCCCGCCTGCCCGCGGGCCCGGACGACCTCCCCTTCGCCCGGGGGGCCTCGGCCGCCGTACGCCAGGGGCTCGCCGCGTACGCCCGCCGCGTCGGCCTGCCGGAACAGCGGACGTACGACCTGGTGGCAGCGGTGCACGAGAGCGTCGTCAACGCCCTGCGCTACGGCGGCGGACGGGGTGTCGTACGGCTGCGCAGCGACCCCGAGTACGTCATCTGCGAGATCCGGGACGAGGGAACGCACACCGCCGCGCCCCGACCGCCCTTCCCCGGCCATCTGCCGCCCGAGCCGCGCGCCCCGGGCGGCCACGGGATGTGGCTCGTACGGCAGTTGACGGACCTGGTCACCGAGGACCTGGACCCGACGGGCTCCGCCGTGCAGCTGTACTTCCGTCGGCCGGCAGCGTGAACTCGTAGACCAGCGCCTCCTGTCGGGCGTCCAGTACGAGGTCGGTGATCTCCAGGGGGCGGGCGTACTGGTCGTGCACCCGGCGGGTGACCCGGACCGAGGGGGTGTCCGCGAGCGGGGTGATGGAGTCGCGGTGGTGCAGGGTCAGGCCCGCCTTGCGCATCCAGTCGTAGGCCCGCCGCAGCTGCGCCGACGCGTTGCCGTCGGCCCGTCCTCGGTACCGGGCCAGCTCCTCGACCTCGGCGAGTGCCACGGCGGAGAAGGAGGTAACGGCCGTACGCCGGGCCGACTCGTAGCGGTGCACCAGGGTCGGCCGGTGCGGGGCGAGCCCCAGCGCCTCGGCGTGTTCCGGCGGGGGAGTCTCCCAGGTGACGGTCGCCCGGTCGGCGGCACCCGGGCCCGCGGTGTCGGCGCCGACCGGAAAGGCGAGCGTGGACGGAGCCTCGACCGGCGTCGCGGGAAGGGCGGCATGGCTGCCCCGCCGGTCGGTGGCGACCAGGCCGTCGCGGCGCAGCACCTGGAGGGCCTGCCGGACGGTCTCCCTGCTCACCCCGAAGTGCTCGGCCAACCTCCGCTCACCCGGTAGCCGTTCACCGGGTGGGACGGTGCCGTCGCGCAGCTCGCCGAGCAACTCCGTGGCGATCCTCCAGTACAGGGGTTGGTCCTCGTGCGGGGTGGTGGTGCGGGCCATGCCGCGCCTCCTGTCGGTGACGTGCCGTAGCCGTGCGGGCTCATTGCGCCACCAGATCTAGCATTGGTCTAAACCACAAGGGAAGGGCGGCCCGAGGGATCGACCGAAACCGGCCCACCCGTCACAGGGCCTCGTAGAGGGCGTCGATCAGCGCCATCTTCCGCGGGTCGTCGGCGATATGAGGTCCCATCCGGTTCATGACGTAACCGAGCGACACCTGCGCCTCGGGGTCGGCCAGCCCGCAGGAACCGCCGAACCCGTCGTGCCCGAAGGCCCGGGGATTGGGCCCGTACGACGCGTTCGCCCCGCTCAGCCACAACCCCAGTCCGATCTCGGTCTCGCTCTTGAAACCGGCGCCCAGCACCAGGTCCCGGCAGCTGCCCTGCCCCTCGCGCACCCGCTCGGCCGCCTCGGGCGACAGGATGCGGCGGCCGTCGTACGTCCCTCGTCCCGCGAAGACGCCGTACAGCTGGGACACGGCCCGGGCGGTCCCGTGGCCGTTGGCGGCGGGAATCTCGGCGGCCCGCCACTCGGGTGTGTTCGCCTCGGTCGCACCAGCCAACGGGTTGGCCAGCGCGGCCAGCGCGAGGGGCGCCAACTGGCTGAAGATCGCGGCCTGTTCACTGCTCGACGCGGCCGGCGGATGGACCAGCTCGGCCGCGCGCCCGTACTCCTTCTCCGGCAGCCCCACGGTGAAGTCGATGCCGAGCGGCCCGGTCACCTCCCGCTCCAGGAAGGCTCCCGGAAGCAGCCCCGACACCCGTCGCACCACCTCGCCGACGAGGAAGCCGTAGGTCAGCGCGTGGTACCCGGACCGTGAGCCCGGCTCCCACCAGGGCTCCGTCTCCGCGAGCCGCCGCGTCGTCAACTCCCAGTCGTAGAGCTGCTCCAGCGAGTGCGGCTCCCGCGGCCCGGACAGCCCCGCCCGATGCGACAGCAGATGCCGTACGAGCACCTTCTCCTTGCCCGCCGCGGCGAACTCGGGCCAGTACACGGCCACCGGCGCGTCGAAGTCCAGCAGCCCCCGGTCGGCGAGGATGTGCGCGCACAGGGCCACGGGCCCCTTCGAGGTCGACCACACATTGACCAGCGTGTCCCGCTCCCATGCCCGCGTGCGCGCGGCGTCCGCCCACCCGCCCCACAGATCCACCACGGTCCGTCCGTCGACGGTGACGGCAACCGCCGCCCCCAGCTCGCCCCGCTCCCGGAAGTTCTCCTCGAACGCGCCACGCACCGCCGCGAAACGCTCGTCGCAGTGGCCCTGAACGCGGGCTTCGTGCTCGGACATGGCTGGCCTCCGTCGTCCGCCGAAAGCCCGGACCGCGACACTGCGGTCCGGGCCCGATGAACGTACCGACTGGTCGGACCGGAGGGAAGACCCGGTTCCTCAGACGTACGAGCGCAGCCAGCGCAGCTTGACGGCCTGCTGGTAGGGGCCGCCGCCCTCGTGGTCGTTGAAGTCGTAGACCTCGATCTCCTTGTCCTCGTGCGCCCAGGCGTTGAACGCGGCGAAGACCGTCGAGGGCGGGCAGGTCTGGTCCTCCAGCGCCGTGGAGAAGAGGGCCGGGGCGCGGCCGCGGGTGGCGAAGTGGACGCCGTCGAAGTAGGACAGGGTACGCAGGGCGTCCTCGGTACGGCCGCGGTGGGTCTTGAGGAACAGGCCGATCTCGCGGTACGGGTGACGGTCCGTCAACTTCGCCGCGCGGGGGTAGTCGCACAGGAACGGCACGTCCGGTGCGACGGCGACCAGGTCCGGCATCAGACCACCCACGGCGATCGTGATGCCGCCGCCCTGGCTGGTGCCGAGCACGACCGTGCGGGAGGCGTCGGTCGAGGGATGCGAACGGGCCGCTTCGACGGCGCGCACCCCGTCCGTGAACACCCGGCGGTAGTAGTAGTTCTCGGGTGCGTCGATGCCACGCGTCATGAAGCCGGGGTAGGCGGGCGCCCCGCCCACCGGATCCGCCGTGCCGCCGCCCCCGCCCCACGCGCTGCCCTGGCCGCGGGTGTCCATCACGAAGTGCGCCCGACCCGTGGACGCCCACAGCAGATGCTCGTGCGGCAGCCCGCGCCCGCCTCCGTATCCGATGAACTCCACGACCAGCGGCACCGGTTCGGCGGCCCCGGCGGGCAGCGTCAGCCAGCCCTTCACCGGGTGCCCGCCGAACCCCGCGAACGTCACGTCGTACACCTCGACCGTCGTCAGACCGGTGTCGACGAGTTCGAAACGGGCGTCCAGGTCGTGACCACGTGCCTCCTGGAGGGTCTTGGACCAGAACGCGTCGAAGTCCTCGGGCTCGACGGACGCGCTGCGGTACTCGTGGAGCTCGTCCAGGGGGAGGTCGAACAGGGCCATGCAGGACCGCCTTTGAAGAGGACCAGTGATGATCACACCGTACGTGTGACGTCCGACGACTCGCCAGGCCTTTGGCCAGGTACCTGGCTACGATGACGCCATGACGTCAGCCGTGGATCTGCTGGTCAAGGACGCCGGACTGCTGGTCGTGGACGGGGATCGGGAGATCCCCGGCGGCTGGGTCGCCGTCGTCAATGGTCGGGTCACCGCCGTGGGCACCCCGGGAAGCGAACCCGAGGCCGCGACGACCCTCTCCGCGGCGGGACGGCTCGTCACCCCGGGCCTGGTCAACACGCACCATCACATCTACCAGAACCTCACCCGCTCCTACGCTCCCGCCGTGAACGGCACGCTCTTCGACTGGCTGACCACGCTCTACCCGCTGTGGGCCGCCCTCGACGAGGAGGCCGCGTACGTCTCCGCGTACGTGGGCATGGCCGAGCTGCTCATGGGCGGCTGCACGACCTCCTCGGACCATCTCTACGTCCACCCGCGTCCACGCCTGGTCGACGCCGAGATCAGCGCCGCCCGCGACATCGGCTTCCGCTTCCACGCGACGCGCGGCTCGATGACCCGGTCCGTCGAGGACGGGGGACTGCCGCCGAGGAGCGTCACTCAGAGCACGGACGAGGTGCTCGCCGACAGCGAGCGTCTGATCAAGGCCCACCACGACCCGACACCGGGCGCCCTGATCCGCGTCGCGCTCGCCCCCTGCTCGCCGTTCTCGGTCACCAAGGAGGTCATGACGGCCACCGCCGAACTCGCCGAGCGCCACGACGTACGCCTCCACACCCACCTGGCCGAGGACCACGACGAGGACACGTACTGCCTGGAGACCTACGGCTGCCGGCCCGTGGAGTACTTCGAGGACTGCGGCTGGATGAGCGACCGGACCTGGGTCGCCCACTGCATCTACCCGAACGACGACGAGATGCGCCGCCTCGCGGCCGCGGGCGTCGGCGTGGCGCACTGCCCCAGCTCCAACATGCTGATCGGCGGCGGCACGGCCCGGGTACGGGAGATGCGTGAACTCGGCCTGCCCGTCGGCATCGGCTGCGACGGCTCGGCATCGACGGACCACGCCTCCCTCTGGATGGAGACGCGGAACGCCCTGCTGCTCGGCCGCTACCGCGGTGGCCCCGGTGCGATGACCGCGCGGGACGCCCTCGACATGGCCACCCGCGGCTCGGCCCGCTGCCTGGGCCGCGACGAGGAGATCGGCCATCTGCGCCCCGGCGCCTGCGCCGACCTCGTCGTCTGGGACCTCCACGAGGTCGCACTCGCGGGCGCGCTGAGCGATCCGGTGGAGGCCTGGCTGCGCTGCGGGCCGGCCCGGGCGTGGACGACGGTGGTGGGCGGGCGGGTCCTCGTCGACCGCGGGGAACCTGTGCTGCCCGGGCTGGCGGGGGCGTTGCGGGACCACGGGCGGATCGCCCGGCGGATGCAGGGGGTGGGCTGACCCAGGACGGCGGCCGCTCACGGGGACGGCTCACGCCCACCGCCACCGCGACCACTCCGGCTCGGTGCGCGCCCACTCCTCCTCCCACTCCGCCAGCCGGTGCCGCGTGGCCACATGCCGTACGACGGCACGGCCCAGGAGGATCAGAGCGGCCGCGCCGCCCGTGGCGCAGGCGCCCATGGTGAGGGTGTACTGCCAGACGGAGAAGCCGTCCGGGGGAGCCTTGACGTTACGGCCCCGGGAGTCGAACCACACCTCGACCACGTCACCGTCGCGCGCGGCGCCCTGGACTCGCGCCGTGGCGGTCCGCTCGTGCCCGTCCGGCTCCGTCCAGCGGACCGTCGTGAGATACGTGTGCTGTCGGGCGCCCTGGATCGTCGGCGGCGAGCCGGGATCCTCGCCGACCACCTCGGCTCGCACGCTGTGCCGCTCGGCACGCTGGGACGCCGCGGTCGCCTGCGCCTCGGAACGGGCCCACTCGGCCGCCACCAGCCCGGCGAGCGGCGCAGCCACGAGCAGCAGCACGGCGACGGCCAGCGCCGTCCACGCCTCGACGACATCCGACCGGCGCCGCAGCGGATTCCGCCGCCACCGCCAGCCGCGCACCCGGGTTCGCATGTCGACCTCCGCACCGCGTACGCCTGCGAGTGCCCACACACATCCAGTACCCGCTCACGGCCTCGCTGCACAGGAGTGCCCGGCAGTGTTGCCGTGAAACGGAGGGGACGACGGGAGGAGGGACGGCGGGGAGGATCAGCCGAACCGTTCGATCCGGATCCGCTCCACCGGCTGTCCCGCCGCGACCAGCAACCGCGAGGCATGCTCCGCGAAGGCATTGGAGCCGCACACATAGGCCTCCCACCCACCGGGAGGCTGCTCGGCCAGGAGCGGCGCCACATGTGCGGCCGCCATACGTCCCACCGGTACGCCCTCCGGCGCCCTGCGGGTGAAGACGGGTGTCGTCTCGGCGTCGAACTCGCCCGCGTAGATGAGCTCCTCGGGGCTGCGCGCCGACACGAGGAGCCGCAGCGGTACGGACAGGTCCTGTGCCCGGTGGTGCCGCACCATCGACATCAGCGGTACGACCCCGGAGCCGGCGCCGACCAGCAGCGCGGGCCGGTCGCCCGGCCAGGCGAAGAACCCGCTGAGGGGGCCGCGCACCTCGACCTCGTCACCGGGCTTGGCGACCGTGTGGAACCAGCCCGACACCTCGCCGCCCTCGACATGGTCCAGGGTCAGTTCGATGTGCCCCGCATCGTCGGGCGCGGAAGCGATCGAGTAGTGGCGCTGGGCCACATAGCCGTCCTCGGCGGTCAGCCGCAGCATCAGATGCTGACCGGGCAGATGCCCCGCCCAGGCGGGCACCGCGAACCGGAAGGTGGCGGCGTGCGGAGTCTCCCGGCGGATCTCGGTGAGCGTGGCGGTCTGCCACAGCGCGGCGGCCCGGTTGCTCACGGCGATGCGCCCGGGCACGGCGAACCGCGTCGGGGGAGTGAAGGAAGGCGCTTCCACGACTTGCTCAGTCACCGGCGTACCTCTGCTCCTCCCACGGGTTGCCCCGCGCGTGATAGCCGTTCTGCTCCCAGAACCCCGGCTCGTCCCGGTCGAGGAGCCGCAGGCCCGCGATCCACTTGGCGCTCTTCCAGAAGTACAGGTGCGGTACGAGCAGCCGCGCCGGCCCCCCGTGCTCGGGGGACAGCGGCTTGCCGCCGAACTCCCACGCGATCCACGCCCTGCCGCCCCTCACGTCGGCCAGCGGCAGGTTGGTGGTGTAGCCGGTGTGGGAGTAGGCGACGACATGGGTGGCGGACCCCTGGGGCCGCACCGCGTCCAGGAACGCGTCCAGGGACACGCCTCCGAACCGCACCCCGAACTTCGACCAGCTCGTCACACAGTGGATGTCACCCTCGTACACCGAACCCGGCAGCGCGTGCGCCTCGTCCCAGTCCCAGGTGCGCGGTTCCTCGACCAGCCCGTCGACGCGGAAGGTCCACTCGGCCGGCGACAGCTCCGGCGTGACCTCCGCGGACAGCACGGGCCAGTCGTCGCCCGCGTCGTACTGGCCGGGAGGCAGCCCGGCGTTCTTGACGCGGAGGCGTCCGGTGAAGCCGCGGGTGACGTTCATGGTTCAACCGTACTGTGTCGTCAGCGGTGCCTCGTCCCTGGTCAGGACGGCGATCATTGCGGCCGTATGAACACTCCGCCGCCCTGGGAACAGCCGTCCGCCGATCTTCCTTCCGACTGGTGCCCGGCGCGAGCGAAGGAGAGTGGGAGCGATGCCCAAGGCGTATGTGTTCACGCGGTACGGCGGTCCGGAGACCGAGGCCCTCGTCGAGGTCGAGCGGCCCGTGCCCGGACCCGGACAGCTGCTGGTCGCCGTGCGTGTCGCAGGCGTGAATCCGGTCGACTGGAAGCTGCGGACCGGATATCGCCGGCCCACCGACACCGGGGAGCGCGTGTTCCCCGCCGTCCTCGGCAGCGAGCTCTCCGGTGTCGTCGAGGCGGTCGGCGACGGCGTCGACGGGTTCGCCGCCGGGGACGAGGTCTTCGGCAACACCCTGACCGGCGGCTACGCCGAGTACGCCCTGCTGCCCGTCGCGCTGGCCGCGCACAAGCCCGCCGGGCTGGCCTTCGCCGACGCCGCGACCCTGCCCGGTCATGCGCGCGGCAAGGTCGTGATCGAGGTCGCCGCATGAGCCACGCCACGACGCCGGCGGGCACGCCCCACCCCGGCATACCCCACATCCTCGACAACCCCGCGCTCGCCTCCCTGACCGGGCCGCACGCACACTTCGCCGAGCGCCGCGGACGGGTCGTGCGCTACCCGCCGGACGTCTCGCCCTGGCTGGCCCTGCCCAACGAGCCGGACGCGGACGACTGGGCCGACCTCGCGGCGCTCGCGGGTCCCGGCGCCGAGGTCCCGCTGCCCGGCTACCGGGGCGAGGTGCCGGACGGCTGGGAGATCACGGCCCGCATCGACGGCGTACAGCTCGTCGACGACGGGGTGGCCGCCGCACCGGAACCGGAAGCCGTGCGCCTGGGCCCCGCCGACGTGCCCGAGATCCTCGACCTGGTCGCACGCACGCGGCCCGGCCCCTTCCTGCCGCGCACCATCGAGATGGGTACCTACCTGGGCATACGCCGGGACGGTGCCCTCGTCGCCATGGCCGGGGAGCGGCTCCACCCGCCCGGGTGGACCGAGATCAGCGCGGTCTGCACCGACCCCGCCTTCCGCGGCGAGGGCCTGGCGACCCGGCTGATCCACGCTGTCGCGTACGGCATCAGGGAGCGCGGTGAGACGCCGTTCCTGCACACGGGTGCGGGGAACACCGGCGCGATCCGGCTGTACGAGTCCCTGGGCTTCCGGCTCCGTCGTCAGACCGCGTTCGCCGCGGCACGGGCGCCGCAGCGGCTGGTGGCCGTGTCCTAGGCGTTAGTCCTGCTGCGGGCCCGACCAGGCGTTGTACCGCACGAGGTAGTCGGCGAACCGCGCGAGATCCTCCTCCGGCCAGTTCGCGAGCCGCTCCTGGAAGGCGGCCCGGCGGCTCACGGTGACCTGGGCGAGGATCTGCCGGCCGGTCTCCGTCAGATGCAGCACCTGGACACGGTGGTCCTCCGGGTCCAGGCGCCGCTCGACGAGCGCGGCGCGTTCCAGCGCCGACACCTGGCGGCTGACGGTGGACTTGTCCAGGGCGTAGTGGGCGGCGAGGTCGGTGGCGCGGCAGCCGTCGCGCTCCTCCAGGTGCCCGAGCAGCGTGTACGAGACCAGCGACAGCTCGGGGTGCATCCGGCCCGCCGAGGCCCGGGCCCGCCGGGCGAAGATCGTCATCTCGCGCTGGATGCTCTCGACGGCCTCGGTAGCGTCCACGGGACCTCCTCCACAGTTCTGGTTGCATAGTACAACTTGGTGGAGTTGTGCATGCCGACCATGGGAGATCGTGAGCGGGTAGGGTTGCTGCTTCCATGACTTCCACTCCTGCCTCCTCGCGCGACTCCGTCGTGGCAACACTGCGCGCCGCGGGCTGTGTCTTCGCCGAGGACGAGGCCCGGTTGCTCCTCGCCGCCGCCCGCACCCCGGACGAACTCACGGCGATGGTGGACCGCCGCGCCTGCGGCGCACCCCTCGAACTCGTCGTCGGCTGGGCCGAGTTCCGCAGGCTGCGCATCGCCGTGGAACCCGGGGTCTTCGTGCCCCGCCGCCGCACCGAGTTCCTGGTCGAACAGGCCCTCGCGCACGCCCCGGACGCCTGCGTCGTCGTGGACCTGTGCTGTGGCTCGGGCGCCGTGGGAGCGGCCCTCGCCGACGCGCTCGGCGGCGCAGAACTGCACGCCGCCGACATCGACCCGGCCGCGGTGCGCTGCGCGGGCCGCAACGTCGCCCCCTTCGGCGGCCACGTCCACGCGGGCGACCTCTACGAGGCGCTGCCCGAGCGACTGCGCGGCCGCATCGACATCCTCGCGGCGAACGTGCCGTACGTGCCCTCCGGCGAGGTCGCGTTCCTGCCCGCGGAGGCACGCGAGCACGAGCCGCTGGTCGCCCTGGACGGGGGCAGCGACGGGCTGGACGTGCTGCGCAGGGTCGCCGCCGAGGCGGCCAAGTGGCTTGCGCCCGGCGGCTGTCTGCTCGTCGAGACGAGCGAACGACAGGCGCCCACGGCCGTCGACGCCTTCGCCCGCGGTGGACTGGCACCGCGGGTGGTCGTCTCGGAGGAGTGGTACGCCAATGTCGTGATCGGCGTCAGGTCGTAGCCTCGCTGCCGGAGGGGCTCGGCTCGGGCCGCTCGCGGTGGCCGTGGCCCGGGAGCCCGTCGCGCCGGTTCTCGGGACCCTTGCGCTCCCAGGTGCCGGCGACGGCATGGGAGGCCGTCCGGGTGCCGCCGTCGGACCGGGTGCCGGCCATGTGGACCGTCTCGTCCTGCTTCAGGTCGTCGGCCCCGGAGCCCTTGGCGCCCTCACGCAGGACGGTCGTGTCCGCGTTCACGGTCCACGTCCACCGGGCCCCGTCCTCGCTCTCGACGGTGACCTGGTCGCCGTCCACCTTCTCGACGGTGCCGCGCTGCCACACCCGGACGACCCACTCGCCGGTGTCCCGGTCCTTCACCGTCGTCTCGCCGTGCACGGCCTCGCCGCCGGCGCCGAACCGCCAGCCGGGCCCGTGCCGCTCGCCCGGTGCGTGCGGGGCGGAGGAGGGCGAGCCGGAGGCGGCGGGCGTCGCCCCGCCGTCCGAGCCCGACGAGGTGGCGGCGTAGGCGACCACGGTGCCGCCGAGGGTGAGGGCCGCGACCGCGACCGCCGCGGTCACCGCCCGTGCACGCACGGACCGACGCCGCCAGTGATCCCGTAGCGGAGTGTGTTCGCCCGGCCCGACGAGTACCTCGGGCGGTGTCGCTTCCTGATCCGGATCGTGCGTCATGGCTCACTCCCACCCGGCATCCCGATGCCACGCCTTGCTGAGATTGTGAGGGGCGGCCGATAAGAGGCGGGTAACGAGTTCCTGTGAATCGGGAAGGTCAACCCGGCGTCTGGGCGCGGGCGATGAGCAGCGCCACGTCGTCGGAGTTGTCCGGCTGGTGCAGCGTGCGCAGCAGGAGGTCGCACACCTCCTCCAGCGGGCGGTCGGGGCCGTCGAGGAGGTCCAGGAGCGCGTCCAGGCGTTCGTCGAGGGGGTGTTGGCGGGTCTCGACGAGACCGTCCGTGTAGAAGACCAGCCGGTCGCCGGGTTCCAGGTCGACGGTCGTGGTGGAGAAGGCGACCCCGCCCACGCCCAGCGGCGCCCCGGTGGGCAGGTCGAGGAGCTCCGGCTTGCGTCCCGCGCGGAGGCGGACGGGCGGCAGGTGCCCGGCGTTGGCGATCCGGCACTGGCGCAGATGCGGGTCGTGGATGGCGTAGACGCAGGTGGCGATGGAGTCCTTGAGGTCCTGGGTGATCCGGTCGAGGTGCTCCAGGAGCCGGGCCGGTTCCAGGTCCAGGGAGGCCAGGGTGTTCGTCGCGGTGCGCAACCGGCCCATGGTCGCGGCGGCATTGATGCCGCTGCCCATCACGTCGCCCACGACCAGCGCGGTCTTGCAGCCGTCGAGGGGGATCACGTCGAACCAGTCGCCCCCGACCTCGGCGGTCGCCCCCGCGGGCTGGTAGCGGGAGGCGACCTCCAGCCCGCCCGTCACCGGCGGATGACTGGGCAGCAGACTGCGCTGCAGGGTCAGGGCGGTGTCGCGGGCGTTCTGGTACCAGCGGGCGTTGTCGATCTGCACGGCCGCGCGGGCCGCCAGCTCCCGGGCCAGCAGCAGATCGTCCTCGCTGAACGGCAGCGGATTGCCGGTGCGTTTGAGGTCGAGGGCGCCGAGCACCTCGCCGCGGGCGATCAGCGGTACGGCCAGATACGAGTGGACGCCCGCGCGGGCCAGCTGTCCGGCCGCCTCGGGGGAGCGGGCGATGCGGGGCAGGTCGGCCTCCTCGACCTCGGCCACCATGACCGGCCGGCCCGTGCGCACGCACTCGGTGACGAGCCGGTCGGCGCCGTACCGGGCGACCTGTCCGGGCGGGTCGGCGGCGCTGAGGGCCTCCGAGGGGTGGTCCGCCTGGACGGCGAGGGCACGGATCACGGCCGGCTCGGTGGGGCCGAGGATGCTGCGTCTGCCCTCCACCACCGCGTCCAGCAGATCCACGGCGGCGATGTCGGCGAGTTCGGGCACGGCGACGTCGGCCAGCTCACGGGCCGTGCGGTCCAGCTCCAGAGTGGTGCCGATACGGGCGGAGGCGTCCGCGATGACGGCGAGCCGCCGCCGGGCCGCCTCCGCCGCTTCGGCCGCCCGATGCTGCTCGGTGATGTCCACGACCGAGACGGCGACACCCAGCACGGTGCCGACCGCGTCCTCCAGCCGGTAGAGCGAGATCGACCAGGCATGGTCCTCGTCCGGGTCGGCCGGGGTGCGGCCCAGGGTGTGCTGGTCGACGAGCGGGCGACCGGTCTCCAGTACCCCGCGTGCCGCGCCCTCGACGCTGTCGACGTCGATCTGCGGCAGGACCTCGCCCATGGTCCGGCCGATGTGCTCCTCGGCCGGGACGCCGTTGAGCCGTTCGAGTGCCGGGTTGACCGAGACGTACCGCAGATCGGTGTCCAGGACGGCGAGTCCGATGGGGGACTGGGAGATCATCCGCGTCGACAGTGCCACGTCCCGTTCCAGGCTGCGGACGGTGTTCTGGTCGGCGGCGAGCCCCAGCGCGTACACGTCCCCGCGGTCGTCGAGGAGCCGCATGTTGCGGAACTCCACCAGCCGCGTGCTGCCGTCCTTGCGCCGGATCGGAAAGGCACCGGCCCAGCCCTCGCCCGTGACCATGACGTCGGCGAACAGCTTGACGACCAGGTCGAGGTACTGCTCATGAACCATGATCCGGGCGGCATACTGCCCCAGCGCCTCGCTTGCCGAGTAGCCGAACAGCTCCTCGGCCTGCGGGCTCCACAGCGCGATCCGCCCCTCGGCGTCCAGGACCACCGAGGCCACACCGAGTACGTCGAGCAGCCCGGTGGGCCGTACCGCCCCACGCACCGGCCCGTCGCCCTCGGCGACCGGAGACCCGGTTGCACTCATCGCACGCACCGCCTTCGACCGTCCACACGGCACGTCGTCCCCCGTGCCGACTCCCCTGTTGTACCGCGCCCAACCGTCGCCGGAGCGCCTCTGGCGCCCTCTTCCACCATCCCTCAACACGGCGGAGAGCGTCCGGCGACGTTAGCAGTACGGCCTCCGCACCTTGGTCTGTACATGACTAAGAAGCCCCGCCAGACTGTCCGCCGAGCACGCCCACCCCCACAGAGGAGTCGCCTGCCATGGCCCTACGCGCCCGGCAACGTTGTCACACCGTCCTCACCGGACTCGTCGCCCTCGCCGCCGTCCTCTCCGTCGCCCCGCCCGCGTCGGCCGCCGACACCTGGACCGAGGTCGGCTCGGACCGCGCCGACCCCCTCACCGAGAGCCAGGGCCTGACCTCGGTCGAGGTCCCGGCCGGCAGCGGCAACCGCTACACCGGGATCGGCACCATCCCCGTCTCCGTGTCCAGCCGCGGCTGGAACCACGTCGGCGACCCGGACGCCTCGTACGACGGTTACTACATCGAGCCCTACCAGGCCGACTCGGGCACCGCGAAGATGTTCCGGGTGCAGGCGCCGGGCGGCACGTGGTCGGAGTACGTCCACACGCTCGGCAGCGGGGAGGCGCTGAACAACTCCTGGGTCGCCGTCGCCCCCGCCGGCCAGTGGATGCTCGCGGGTGAGTACGGCACCATGAGCCGGCTGCTGGTCTTCCCGACCCCCGGTGTCAACACGAGCACCTCGCCCTCCGCGAATCTCCCGCAGGCGGCCACCGTCGATCTCGACCACGCTGTACGGGACGTACAGGGCTGCGACTTCGTCACCGCGACCCAGTTGCTGTGCTCCTCCGACGACCCGGCGGGCACCCTCTTCGGGATCACCAAGCCGCTGCTCCGGATCGACCTCTCCGCCGCGCCGAACGGCACGTCGAACGTCACCGGGCATGTGACGGCCTTGCGGCAGCTCCCGTTGCGCAGCGGCTGCTCGGGGACGTTCGAGGCGGAGGGCATCGACTACGACCGCCGGAGCGGGACGCTGCGGGTGATCGTCGTGTCGCCCGGGTTCTGTGTGCTGACCGACAGCAAGACGTACCGGTTCACGAAGAGCTGAGGTCTTCACTGGTCCCGTCGGCACAGTGGTGCTTTTCTGGGGATGTGGCGCGGTTCGCGGGGAACCCGTGGGTACCGCGCCACTGCCACGAGAGGAGCCATCGTGATGGACCGATCGCATGAGGAGCCCGTCTCCATCGAGATCAGCGGATGCAGCAAGGAGGACGCCCGGATCGTGTTCGACACGCTGTCCACGTGCTTCGAGTCCGACCGGGGTGCCGACGAGGTGCCGCAGCAGCTTCACGAGACACGGCCCATGGTGTGGCTCGGGACGTTCGAGGTCACCGACGCGCGCGAGTGTCCGCCGCCCGCGAGGCTGTCGTCCTCCGTGGAGGCCGACGCGCAGGGTGGCTATTGGGCGATCGAGCGGTTGCGCACCACGCTGGACTCCATGTTCACGGTGCGTGATCTGTCGTCGGCGTCCGGGGATCAGGAGCGGGAGCTGCACGTACGTCTGGAGAGCCGGTGAGGTCGAGGGATGTGGAGGGGTTGTCGGTCGTCCGAGGGTAGGTGGGGGCTGGTCGCGCCCGCGCGGCGGTAGCCGCACATCAGACACAGCCCCTCGCCCCTAGGGCGTTGACGGGCCGTGGGTGAGCAAGTTCAGCACGGCTTGCAGATAGGTCGAGTGCACCACGGGCAGGTCCGCCAGGCATGCCCGCTCGTCCGTGCCGTGCAGGCCCTCGTAGCCCACGCCGAACCCCGCCGTGGCCGGGATTCCCTGCGCCGCCAGCAGGTTGCCGATGTTGGACGGCCCTGCCGTCTTCGCCCGGACCGTCAGCCCCGCACGGGTGGCCGCGTCCAGGAGTGCGGCGGCGGGCTGCTCGTCCTCGGCGAGACGGAAGGGTGGCCAGGAGGCCACCGCAGTGACCGTGGCCGGTGTGCCCAGCTCTGCCGTTGCCGCGCGGACCAGGGCCTCCGCCGCCCGGGCGTCGAAGGTGGGCGTCGTGCGGATGTCCACGCCCACCTCACAGCGGTCCGGCACCACCGAGAAGCCCTCGCCGCCCCGGATCGAGGTCACCGTCAGCTTCGGCGGCAACGGGAACTCCCCGTGGGCGCCCGGTAGTTCGCTCTCCTCCAGGAGCCGTACGAGCCGCGCCGCACGGGACACCGCACCCGGCGTCCTACGCCTCGATCCGGAGTGCCCCGACTCCGCGTGCACCGCGATCGTCGCCCGCCAGAACCCCCGCCCGCCGACCACCACCTCGGCCGGCCCGGGATAGCCGATCATCACCCCCGCCGGGCGCACCGCCGCCGGATCGGCCAGATAGGCGCGGGCGCCGCCGAAGCCGCCGGTGTGCTCGTCGACGTCCAGCAGGACCGCGAGCCCGCCGTGAAACGTACGGCCGTGCAGCGCCGCCGCGATGTCGCAGAACATCGCCGCCGCGAGTTTGGAGTCGGCCGCTCCCCGCCCCCGGAGCCAGCCGTCCACGACGTCCCCGCAGTCCGGCGGGAACGACCAGGCGCCCTCGTCGCCGTAGGGGGCGGTGTCCACGCAGGCGTCCAGCGCCCACCACGGTCCGGGCAGGCCGCCCGAGACCTCCACCAGCAGGCCGGTGAGGCTGCCGCCCTCGTCGTACAGGCGCCGGTGCGGCAGCTCCCGCGCGCTCAGCCAGTCCTCCAGAACGCCCAGGACGGGGGCGTAGTCGTCGATTCCGCCGCGGCTCGGGCGGCGGATCAGCTGCTGGGCGAGTTCGACGATCTCCGCGGTCATGGGGCCACTGTGCCCGAGGGTGTCCCGTGTCACGCATCCTCGATTATGCAACTAGTTGCAAAAAGCGCCCGGCGTCCTCTACAACAGAAGCCACGACACTCGCGCACGGAGGGCCCCATGAGCCGTTACCCGCACCTGCTGAGCCCGCTGGACCTGGGCTTCACCACGCTGCCCAACCGGGTCCTCATGGGCTCCATGCACGTCGGCCTGGAGGAGGCCGAGCGCGGCTTCGAGCGGATGGCGGCGTTCTACGCGGCACGCGCGCGTGGGGGAGTGGGCCTGATCGTCACCGGCGGTATCGCGCCCAACGAGGCGGGACGGCCGTACGACGGCGGCGCGAAGCTCACCACCGAGGCGGAGGCCGAGCAGCACCGGGAGATCACCGAGGCCGTGCACCGCGAAGGCGGCCGCATCGCGATGCAGATCCTGCACTTCGGCCGGTACGCCTACCACGAGGGCCTCGTCGCGCCGAGCCCGATCCAGGCGCCGATCAGCTGGTTCCCGCCCCGTGAGCTCACCGACACCGAGGTCGGGCAGACCATCGACGACTACGCCCGCGCCGCCACTCTGGCCAAGCAGGCCGGTTACGACGGTGTCGAGATCATGGGCTCCGAGGGCTACCTCATCAACGAGTTCATCGCCACCCAGACCAACCACCGCACCGACCGCTGGGGCGGGTCGTACGAGAACCGCATGCGGTTCCCCGTCGAGATCGTGCGGCGGGTGCGCGAGGCCGTCGGCGAGGACTTCATCATCATCTATCGCCTGTCCATGCTGGATCTCGTCCCCGGTGGTTCCACCCACGACGAGGTCGTCACGCTGGCCAAGGCCGTCGAGGCGGCCGGCGCGACCATCATCAACACCGGCATCGGCTGGCACGAGGCCCGTATCCCCACCATCGCCACCTCGGTGCCGCGCGGTGCCTACACCTGGGTGACCAAGAAGCTCATGGGCGAGGTCGGCATCCCCCTCGTCACCACCAACCGCATCAACACCCCCGAAGTCGCCGAGGAGTTGCTCGCCGACGGGTACGCGGACATGGTGTCCATGGCCCGCCCGATGCTCGCCGACCCCGACTTCGTCACCAAGGCCGCGGCGGGCAGGCCCGAGGCCATCAACACCTGCATCGGCTGCAACCAGGCCTGCCTCGACCACACCTTCAGCGGTCAGATCACCTCCTGCCTGGTCAACCCGCGCGCCTGCCACGAGACCGAGCTGGTGCTCTCCCCGACCCGGCTGCGCAAGCGGGTCGCGGTCGTCGGCGCGGGCCCCGCGGGACTGGCCTGTGCCGTCTCGGCGGCCGAGCGCGGTCATGACGTGACGCTCTTCGACGCCGCGAGCGAGATCGGCGGCCAGCTCAACGTCGCCCGCCAGGTCCCCGGCAAGCAGGAGTTCGACGAGACCATCCGCTACTTCCGCCACCAGCTCGACTGGCACGACGTCGAGGTACGGCTGAACACCTGGGTCGCCGTCGCGGACCTCTCCGCCTTCGACGAGGTCGTCGTCGCCACCGGCGTCACCCCGCGCACCCCCGACATCCCCGGTGTCGACCACCCGAGCGTCGTCGGCTACCTCGACGTCCTGCGCGACCGCGTTCCCGTCGGCCGGCGGGTCGCCGTCCTCGGCGCGGGCGGCATCGGCTTCGACGTCGCCGAGTTCCTCACCGACGGCGGCGACAAGGCGCACGAGGACCCGGCGACGTACTTCCGCCTCTGGGGCGTCGACATGGACCACACCGGCCCCGGCGGACTGGCCGCCCCCGAACGGCCCGCCCCGCCGCGCACCGTGCATCTGCTCCAGCGCAAGACCACCAAGGTCGGCGCGGGGCTCGGAAAGACCACCGGCTGGATCCACCGCACCGAACTGAAGCACCGCGGCGTCACGATGGTCCCGGGCGTGCGCTACGACCGGATCGACGACGCCGGACTCCATGTCACCGTCGGCGAGGAGAGCACGGTCCTGGAGGTCGACACCATCGTCCTGTGCACCGGACAGGAGCCGCGCCGCGACCTGTACGAGGCACTGGTCGCCGCCGGTGTCAGCGCCCACCTCATCGGCGGCGCCGACGTGGCCGCCGAACTGGACGCCAAGCGGGCCATCAAGCAGGGCACCGAGGTGGCGGCCGCCCTCTAGGGGCCGCCCCGCCGTCCCTAGGATGACTCCATGTCACTCCCGCACGCGATCCTCACCGCCCTGCTGGAAAGGCCGTCCTCGGGGCTGGAGCTGACCCGCCGTTTCGACAGGTCGATCGGCTACTTCTGGTCGGCGACGCATCAGCAGATCTATCGCGAGCTGGGAAAACTCGAGGCGGAGGGCCACATTCGGGCCCTGGCGTCGGAGCAGCCGGCGCGTGGGCAGAAGAAGCGGTACGAGGTGCTGCCGGCGGGCCGGGACGAACTGGCCCGCTGGGCGGCCGCGTCCCAGGACCCCAAGCCGTACCGCGACAGCCTCTTTCTGCGGCTGCGGGCGGCGGCCGTGGTCGGCACCGAGGGCATCGAGGCCGATCTGCGCCGCCATCTGGAGGTGCACGGCAAGCAGCTGGCCGAGTACGAGGAGATCGAGAAGCGGGACTTCCCGCCGGGCAAGGACAGCCCGCAGGACCGGTTGCAGCACCTGATCCTGCGGGCGGGGATCGATCTGGAGACCTTCTGGACGCAGTGGCTCACCCACGCGCTGGAGGAGTTCGCCGGGCTGCCCGATCAGAGCCGGTAGGGCTTGGCGCGACGGCGCAGGAACCAGGCCGCCGCGATACCGCCGATCCCGACGAGGGCGGCGCCGGCGCCCAGGGTGAGCGGGCCGTAGTCCTTCGCGGCACCGCCGAGGCCGCCCATGACGCCGCGCGAGGGGGAGGCCGTGGCGGAGGCCGTGGCGGAGATCGTGGGGGTGGTCGTCGTCGAGACGATGACCGACTGGGTGCCGGCCGTGCTGTTGTTCGAGCACATGACGATGACGGTGTAGGTACCGGGGCTCACGTTCGACCAGGCGGCCGACTGCAGGGAAGGCGTCCCCGACAGCGTCACCTGACGGCCCTGGGCGAAGTTCGCCTGGCCGCTGTTCAGGAGCGAGGCGGTGCCCCAGCTGCCGTTGACCTGGGTGCAGGCACTGGTAGTGACGGACACCGTGGATCCGGTGGTGCTGACGGAAATCCCCGAAGCCGCGACCGCCGGTACGGCGGCCAGCGCGATGGCGGCGGCAGCGGTCGGGCCGGAGCGGAGGAGAAGCTGAGTAGTACGCATGGACTGCCCTCCGGCGGCACGGTTGGCGGTACATCCGTAGCGCCGCCGAGGTCGGGAATCGCCCGTGCGCCTCAGGGGCAGCCAATGTGCCCGCGGCCCGGCGCGCACCCGGACCGCCTCCGGGCAGGTGACGGATTCCTTCGTTCGGCCCAGACGTGAGGTGCCGTCACGGCTCCCCGGCGCCGGTCGTCACCGTCCGCTCGGCCGAGAATCCGCCCCAGGTCCCGTCGGGCAGCCTGGCCCGGATCCGCACCCGATGGGTGACCCCGGCATCCCGGCCCAGATAGAAGTCGTACGTCGTCCGGCCGCTCGGCGGCTTCCCGCCGAACACCAGCGAGGTGGCCGGACGGCCGTCCAGGTGGACCTGGTACTCCGTGACCACGCCGTCCGCGCGTGGCGGGACCCAGGAGAGACCGAGGTAGTACGCCCCGTCGTCGGCGAGACGCGTCGTCGCGCCGAAGTCGGTGGGTGCGGTGCCGCGACCGTCGTCGGTGCCCGGCGCGGTGGTGAGGCGGACGGTGCCGCTCGCCGGGGAGACGTTGTCGGCCGCGTCCCGGGCGCGCACGGTGAACGCGTAGCGGGTGCCCGGCCGCAGCCCCGTCACCACCGTCGCCGTCTGGTTCCCGCCCACGCTGTGGATCTTCGTGGCGCCCTGATGGATGTCGTACGACAGCACACCCCGGTCGTCCGAGGACGTGGACCAGGACAGCTGTACGGCCCGGCTGCCGATCACCCGGCCCCGTGGACTCCCGGGTGCCGTCGGCGCCGAACCGTCCGCCGTCACGGCCGCCGGGGTGGTGGTGCGGACCTCTCGGCTGCTCGGGCCCACCTGCCCGAAGGTGTCCCGAGCCCGCACGGTGAAGACGTATGTGGTGGACGGCCTGAGCCTGGTGACGTCCACCATGTGCTCGGAACCCGGTACCTCCTTCACCTTCGTGGTGCCGCGATACACCTCGTAGGCCTTGACGTCTCCGTCGGCCGCGTTCCACATCACGTGCACGCTGGTCGCGCTGCCGGCCGCGGCGGTGATGCCCACGGGTGCCGCGGGGAGCCGGCGGGTCTCGCCGTCACCGCTCCAGGCGCAGGCGGCGAGGAGCGTGAGCATTCCGCAGAGCATTCCGCAGAGCATTCCGCGGAGGGCGAGGGCACGGCGCACGAGACGGCCTCCCCGGGACGGTATTGGTCCGGACCAATATGGCGCCGTCGGCGGGAGAACATCAAGAGGGCCGTCGTGGGTGACCGGACGGAACGGTTACGTATGCTGAAGCTCCTCACGGCCGAACTCCCCTGGAAAGATCGGGAGTTCATGCCGTTGGCGCGGGCCGCTGTCGTCGCTGTTCCCGCGCCGGACACGGGCGGCCGGGCGGCCGGAGCCGACGCGGGCTCAGGCGCCCGGCCCCTGTCGCCAGTTCGGGGACCTGTGCCACCGGCCATCGGGTGTGCACCGTCCGGCCCCCTATCGGTGGCCGCTTGATCGGAACGGCAGCAGATTTGGCTGAGTGTCCGTCAATGTCCCCCAGGAGAGGGTCCCCCATCGTGCGTGTCCAGTCACTGACGCTGGTCGCGGCAGGCGCCGCCCTGCTCGCCGCTCCGACGATGTCGCCCCCTGTCGAGCCGACGGCCCGGCAGGAGCCGGTGGCCGCTCGGCACGAGGGCGACGTCCGTGCCGCCGACCTGCTGGCCAAGGTGCGTGACTGCACCCAGGTCTCCCGGGGCCGCTACCGCAGCGACGACGGCCGGCCCGCGACCATCCCCGTCTGCGGCACCCGCGAGGCTGTCTTCTGGAAGGCGGACATGGACATCGACTGCGACGGACAGCCGGGTCTCCGCTGCAACCGCGGTACCGACCCGGCCTACACCGACGCCACCGCCTACCAGCAGTCCAATGGCCGCCAGCTGAACGCCGAGCGCCTCCCGTACATCGTCGTGCCCACCCCGAGCGCCATCTGGGACTACCGCGCGAGCGGCGTCCGTGGCGGCTCGGTCGCCGCCGTCATCCACCGGGACCGGGTGCAGTACGCGGTGGTCGGCGACGTGGGTCCGCGCGACATCATCGGCGAGGCCTCCTACGCCAGCGCCGAGGCGCTCGGCATCGATCCCGACCCGCGCGGCGGCGGCACGGCCTCCGGGGTCACCTACATCGTCTTCAAGGACTCGCAGGTGAAACCCATCGAGGACCATGCCGCCGCCATCGCGACGGGGGAGCGGCTGGCGCGCCTCTTCGTGCGCGGCAGCTGACCTCCGGCGGCGTCGGACCGCCGACCAGCCGTCGTCGACGCGGCTCGCCGCGTCCGAGCGAGGAGGGCGAGCGCGGCGGCCTGCTCCTCGGGCCGGGCGAGCCGCCGACGTCGACGAAGTGCGGACCGAGCGCCGGGGCCGGGACGGGCCACGGTGGGCTTCCTGGTCCGCCTCACCCGCGTACGTCCGGGTTCAGGTCTTGCGGTAGGTGTACGCCTCCGCGGCCGCCGCCTCCACCGCCGCCAGGTCGGCGCCGGTCGCCGCGGTGACCACCGCCGCCACCGCGCCCTCCACGAACGGAGCGTCCACCAGGCGGGTGTTGTCCGGGAGCTCGTCGCCCTCGGCGAGCAGCGCCTTCACGGTGAGCACCGCGCTGCCGAGATCGGTCAGGACCGCGACCCCGGCACCGCGGTCCACCGAGGCGGCGGCCGCGGCGATGAGCTCCGAGCTCGTGCCCAGCTCGCCGCCCTCGGTGCCGCCCGCCGGGGCGACGGGTACCGCGACATCACGGCCCGCCAGCCCCTTGGCGAGCTCCGCCACCGACGCGGCCACGTCCGCGCTGTGCGAGACCAGCACGATCCCGACGAGCTTGCCGTCACTCACCGTCGGCCTCCGCGCTTTCGCAGAGTCCGGCGATCAGCAGAGAGGCCGAGGTGGCCCCGGGATCCTGGTGCCCGATGCTGCGCTCACCGAGATAGCTCGCGCGCCCCTTGCGGGCCTGCAACGGCGTCGTCGCCAGCGCGCCCTCCTCGGCGGCGGCCCGTGCCGCGGCGAAGCCGTCGCCGAGCGCGTCCACAGCCGGCACCAGCGCGTCGATCATGGTCTTGTCGCCGGGCGCGGCACCACCCAGCGCCATCACCGCGTCCACCCCGGCCCGCAGCGCCTCGGCGAACCGGTCCTCACTCACCTCCGCGTCCTCCCCGAGCGCCTTGCCGGTCCGCCGCAGCAGCGTGCCGTACAGCGGCCCGGACGCCCCGCCGACCGTGGAGATGAGCCGGCGTCCGGCGAGTGTCAGCACCGCACCCGGCGTTTCCGGCGTCTCCTTCTCCAGCACCGCCGTCACGGCGCGGAATCCCCGCAGCAGATTGCTGCCGTGATCGGCGTCCCCGATGGGCGAGTCGAGGTCCGTCAGCCGTTCCGCCTCACGTTCGACGGACGAGGCGGTCGCTGTCATCCAACGGCGGAAGAAGTCGGCGTCGAGCACTGGATCTCCTTGCGTGGTAGGTACGTTGACTGCCCCCTGCCGTCGGCTCACATGCCCCAGCGCAGTCCCGCGGTCCTCACCGGCTCGTCCCACAGCCGCAGCAGCTCCTCGTCGATCTGGCACAGGCTGACCGAGGCGCCCGCCATGTCGAGGGAGGTGACGTAGTTGCCGACCAGCGTGCGGGCCACGGCCACGCCCCGGGCGGCGAGCACGCGCATCACCTCGGCGTTGAACCCGTACAGCTCCAGCAGCGGGGTCGCTCCCATACCGTTGACCAGCAGCAGGACCGGGTTGCGCGGGTTCATGTCCTCCAGGATCGCGTTCACCGCGAAGTCGGCGATCTCGCCCGAGGTCATCATCGACCGTCGCTCCCGGCCCGGTTCGCCGTGGATGCCGATGCCCAGCTCCAGCTCCCCGTCGGGCAGGTCGAAGGTGGGGCTGCCCTTGGCGTACGTGGTGCACGCGCTCAGCGCGACGCCGAAGCTGCGGGAGTTCTCGTTGACCTGACGGGCGATCGACTCCACCCGCTCCAGCGGTTGGCCCTCCTCCGCCGCGGCGCCCGCGATCTTCTCCACGAACAGCGTGGCGCCCGTGCCGCGCCGGCCGGCCGTGTACAGGCTGTCGGTGACCGCCACGTCATCGTTGACCAGCACCTTGGCGACCTGGATGCCCTCGTCCTCGGCGAGTTCGGCGGCCATGTCGAAGTTGAGGACGTCACCCGTGTAGTTCTTCACGATGAACAGCACGCCGGCCCCGCTGTCCACGGCGGCCGCCGCCCGCACCATCTGGTCCGGGACCGGGGAGGTGAACACCTCACCGGGGCACGCCCCCGACAGCATGCCGGGGCCCACGAAGCCACCGTGCAGCGGCTCGTGCCCGGAGCCGCCGCCGGAGATCAGCCCGACCTTGCCGGCCACGGGGGCGTCCCGCCGTACGATCACGCGGTTCTCGACATCGACGATGAGTTCGGGATGGGCGGCCGCCAGGCCTCGCAGGGCGTCCGCGACGACGCTCTCCGGGACGTTGATCAACATCTTCATGAGGACCTCCTGGTGACCGAAAGGCTGCTCCTGGCAGTATCGGTGTTCAGAAGGCGCGGGTCACGGGGGCGGATGGTCCTGGGTGCGTCGTACGGCGTGCGGTGCGGCGGTCAGCGGCCGCCGGGTCCGCCGCTGCCGAAGGAACCGCCGCTGCCCTCGCTCCACTGGGGCCGTTCCTTCTCCGGGCCGGTCCGGGTGGGGGAATTGCCGAACGCGGGCGACTCGTGCGGGGTCATCCGGCGATCGCTTCGGGGCACCTCGTCGGGCTCCCGGTTCTCCACGACCTCACGGACAGGGCCGCCCTCCGGCAGCCGGGGCTGCTCCTCGGGGGTCGGCGGAGGGAGCTCGCGCCGCCGTAGGCGGGCACCCATCCAGAAGGCACCGATCAGCAACGTCACGACCACGACACCTGCGACGATCAGCCCGACGCCGAGGGCGCCGCGGCCCGCGGCCACGTCCATCCATGCAGTAGTCATGGCACGCGAGTACCCCTGGCGTCCCGCATGAACCACAACGGAAAAACCGGCCGCACCCCAGGGAACACCGGGTTTGACACGATGCACCGCGGCTACCCGCGCGGTGTGACAACGACGACGACACAGCAGGAGCTCTTCCGATTCCTGGAGGACCGCTTCGCGTGTGCGCAGGCGTGCACCGAGTGCGCCCGGGCGTGCGCGCTGCGGGCGAGCCTCGTGGATCCGGACGGGACCGAGCAACAGGAACTCGTACGACGCAAGGGCATCATGTGCGCGGAGGTCTGCGACGCGACCTGCCGGCTGCTGTCCGAGCAGAACCGCCTGGACGAGAACGGCATCCGCGTCCAGCTGGAGTGGTGCCGGACCGTGTGCCTGGAGACCGCGCACGCATTCGACGCGCTGCCGGGCGGCGAAGACGGCGCGAAGGCCTGCCGGACGTGCGCACAGGCCTGCTCGGACTTCATGGCCACACTGCACTGACCGACCAGGTCAGCCTCAGCCGAGGGCGTGCCCCAGGCGTACGTTCCAGCGCCCCGCCCTGCCGCTGAGCTCGACCGCCGTCAGCGGCGGGACGTCCGTACGCCAGAACGCCGACTCCGGTGCGCCGAGCGCCCGGACGACCGCCGCGCGCACGATCTCGGGCTCGGCCACGACGACGGTGCGCCCCTCCGCCTGGGCCATCGTGGCCAGCCACGAGCCGACCCGGTCGCACACCGCGCGCACGGATTCGCCGCCGTGCGGCGCGGCGTCGGGGTCGGACAGCCAGCGCGCCAGCGCTTCCGGCTCCTCGGCGCTCACATCGGCCAACGTCGAGCCGCGCCACCGTCCGGCGTCCAGAGCCGCCAGCGACACGGCGTCCGCGGGGTCGAGTCCGAGCGCGGCAGCCGTCTCGCGGCAGCGCACGGTGGGGGAGCAGACGACCCGTTCCACCACCGGGAGCGAGCCCGCGGCGGCCCGGGCGAGGCGGCGGCCGGACGCGTCGAGAGAGCAGCCGTCGTCGAACCTGGCCTCGCGCAGCGCCTCGGTGATCGCTGGTGAGATCAACGTCACTCGGCTCGTCATACGCCCGTTCCCCCGCTCAACAGCCCCTCCAAGATCGGTACTTGACGGGCCGAACGGCCCTGCGCGGGCGCTCGGGGTGCTCCCGTGCGCTCTTGGCCGCACCTCTTCCACGCGGTACCTTCTCGTCGATATCGACGACGGTTCGGTGGAAGCCGGTGGGATTCCGGCACGGTCGCGCCACTGTATGCCGGGAACGCCCTTCGGGTGCGGGCCGGGTGAGTCAGACCCGCCCCGTCGTCCTGTGCACCACTGACACGGGACGCGAGTTCCCCCAGGAGGTACCTGCCATGGCGCAGTCTGTCGCCCCGCCGACCACCGGTTCCACCGCGGTACCCGCAAAACTGCCGATCGGCGCCATCGCCCCCTGGGCGGTCTTCTTCGGCGTTGTGATGCTGGTCCTGCTCTACTTCGTCGGCGCCGAACAGGGCGCCACCTCCCTCATCTCCGGTGAGGGTGTCCATGAGTGGGTGCACGACGCCCGCCACCTGCTCGGCTTCCCCTGCCACTGACAGCGACGAGGAAGCCCCCTGCGCATGAACTCCGCAACTGTCAGAAACCTGCTGGTCCGCGGCATGCTCGCGGGCCTCGCCGCGGGCCTGGCCGCCCTCGTCGTCGCGTACTTCCTGGGTGAACCGCGCGTCGACCAGGCCATCGCCTTCGAGGAGGCCCACGCCCACGAGCACGGCGGCGAGGAACTCGTCAGCCGCACCCTGCAGTCCACCGCGGGCCTGTCCACCGGCGTCCTCGTCTACGGGGTCGCCTTCGGCGGCATCGCGGCACTCGCGTACTGCTTCGCGCTGGGCCGCATCGGTCGCTTCGGGCCGCGCGCGAGCGCGCTGCTCCTGGCTGCCGCCGGACTGGTCAGCGTCTACGTCGTCCCGTTCCTGAAGTACCCGGCCAACCCGCCGGCCGTGGGCGACCCCGACACCCTCAACCAGCGCACCGCGCTGTTCTTCCTGATGATCGTGCTCAGCGTGCTGCTGGCGATCGGCACCGTCATCCTGGGCAAGCGCCTCGCGCCGCGCCTGGGCAACTGGAACGCCACCCTCGCGGCGGGAGCGTTCTTCGTCCTCGCTGTCGGTCTGGCGTACGCCTTCCTGCCGTCGTTCAACGAGGTCCCGGAGCACTTCCCGGCCGGCCTCCTGTGGCAGTACCGGCTTGCCGCCCTCGCCGTCCAGGTGACCCTGTGGACCTCCTTCGGGCTGGTCTTTGGGTTGCTGGCGGAGCGGCTGCTGGCGCCCAAGGCGGCCCAGCAGTCGGCCGCCACCGGGCAGCCGACCCCGGTCGCGCACTGATCGACGCGCCATGAACAGGGCCCCGGTACACCGGGGTCCTTTCGCGTGCTCTCGCCATTCCCTATTTCTGAAACACGTTCTACCGTGTGCGCCGTCAGGGACCTCTCCCGGGAGCCTGGAGGCGCCGTGCACCTCGAATACACGCCGGAGCAACAGCGGCTGCGCACCGAACTGCGTGCCTACTTCGCCGACTTGGTGCCGGAGGACGCGCACGCCCGCCATGGCGAGAAACGGGAGCAGAAGCGCTTCTACCGCGCCATCATCCGGCGGCTCGGCGCCGACCGCTGGCTCGGCGTGGGCTGGCCCAAGGAGTACGGCGGACGCGGGCTGAGCGCGATCGAGCAGTTCATCTTCTTCGACGAGGCCGCCCAGGCCGGCGTGCCGCTGCCGCTCATGGCACTGAACACCGTCGGACCGACGATCATGCAGTTCGGCACGGACGAGCAGAAGGCGTACTTCCTGCCCAAGATCCTCTCCGGCGAGATCGACTTCGCGATCGGCTACAGCGAGCCCGACGCGGGCACCGACCTGGCGGCGCTGAAGACGCGGGCGGTACGCGACGGGGACCACTACGTCGTCAACGGCCAGAAGATCTGGACGACCAACGGCGACACCGCCGACTGGGTCTGGCTCGCGACCCGCACCGACCCGGCCGCCCCGCCCCACAAGGGCATCACCATGCTGCTGGTGCCGACCACCGACCCCGGCTACTCCTGCACCGTCATCAACACCCTCGCCGGCCACGACACCACGGCCAGCTACTACGAGGACATCCGCGTCCCCGTCACCCGCCGCGTCGGCGCCGAGAACCAGGGCTGGCGGCTGATCACCAACCAGCTCAACCACGAACGCGTCACCCTCGCCGCCCACGGCACCATGGCGATCCGCGCCCTGCACGACGTCCAGCGCTGGGCCACCGAGACCAAGCTCGCCGACGGCCGCCGCGTCGTCGACCTGCCCTGGGTGCGCCGCCTTCTCGCCCGGACCCACACCAGGCTGGAAGCCCTCAAGCTCCTCAACTGGCAGATGGTCAGCGCGGTCCAGGACGGCACGCTCACCCCGCAGGACGCCTCCGCGGTCAAGGTGTACGGCTCCGAGGCCCGCCGTGACGCCTACGCCTGGCTGATGGAGATCGTCGGCGCGGCGGGCGCCCTGAAGGAGGGTTCGGCGGGCACGGTGCTCCACGGGGAGCTGGAACGCGGCTACCGCTCGGCCGTGATCTTCACCTTCGGCGGCGGCAACAACGAGATCCAGCGGGAGATCATCTCGTGGATCGGTCTGGGGATGCCGAGGGTACGGCGTTAGCCTTCGAGACATGGGTGATCCCGGACTGTTCACACCGAAGTCGGTGACCTGGCAGATGCACGGCGACCCGATGATGTGGGTCGCCGGTGTCCGCGCGCTCTACTTCCAGGCCCTGCACCCGCGTGCGGTGCGCGGGGTCATGCAGAACTCCGACTTCCGCAGGGACGCCTGGGGCCGGCTGATGCGTACCGCGAACTTCGTCGGCACCATCAGCTACGGCACCACCGAGGCGGCGGAGAAGGCGGGTGCTCGCGTCCGGAAGATCCACACCATGCTGTCGGCCGTCGACCCGGACACGGGGGAGCGGTACGGCGTCGACGAACCCGAGCTGCTGCTGTGGGTGCACTGCGCCGAGGTCGACTCCTATCTGCAGGTCGCGCGCCGCTCCGGATTCCGGCTCACCGACGAACAGGCCGACCGCTACATAGCCGAACAGCGGATCGGCGCCCGCCTGGTGGGCCTCGACCCGGACGCCGTACCCGCCGACCAGGCCGAGATGGCCGTCTACTTCGAGAAGGTGCGCCCCGAACTCGCCGTCGGACCCGAGGCACGCGCCGTGGACGACTTCCTGCTCCGCCCGCCGACGCACACCCTCCTCGTCCCGGCGCGTGAAGTGCTGTGGCGGCGCGTGGCACAACTGGCGTACGCCGCTCTGCCGCCGTACGCCCACGAGCTGTACGGCAGACCGGCCCCGAAACCCGCCACCGTCACCCGCCAGTTGCGTGCCACAGGCACCCTTTTGCGCTGTGTTCCCGCACGTCTTCGCTGGCAACTCCCGCCCAAACACATCCTCCGGGCCATGTCACGGCTCGGCCCCGGCTCGCGCCCGGCCCCGTACAAAGTGGGTAGATAGCTCGCCATACTGGACGGACCAGGGGCGGGGCGAGACCATCGGGGGCGATCGCAGCAGATGGGGGACAGCAAGCTGATCCAGGGCCGCTACCGGCTGCTCGATCTGATCGGGCGCGGCGGCATGGGCGAGGTGTGGCGGGCGCGCGACGAGTCGCTGGGCCGGCGGGTCGCCGTGAAGTGCCTCAAGCCGCTGGGCCCGTCCCATGACCAGTCCTTCACCCGGGTGCTGCGCGAGCGGTTCCGCCGAGAGGCCCGGGTGGCCGCCGCCCTCCAGCACCGCGGGGTCACCGTCGTCCATGACTTCGGAGAGTCCGACGGAATCCTCTACCTCGTCATGGAGTTGCTGGAGGGCCGCAACCTCAGCCAGCTCCTGGAGGACAACAAGCATCACCCGCTGCCCGTCGCGGACGTCGTGGAGATCGCCGACCAGGTGGCGGCCGCCCTCGCCTACACCCATCAACAGGGCATCGTGCACCGCGACCTGAAGCCCGCGAACATCATGCGGCTGACCGACGGCACGGTGAAGATCTGCGACTTCGGCATCGCCCGCCTCGGCCACGACATCGGCTTCACCTCCCGGCTCACCGGCACCGGCATCGCCATGGGCACCCCGCACTACATGTCGCCCGAGCAGATCGGCGGCTCCGAGGTCGACCAGCGCAGCGACCTCTACTCGCTGGGGTGTGTGCTGTACGAGATCGCCACCGGGGTACCGCCGTTCGACCTCGACGACGCCTGGGCGATCCTCGTCGGCCACCGCGACACCCCGCCCCGCCCGCCGCGCAGCCACCGCGCGGAGGTGCCCGCGTACTTCGAGAAGATCATCCTGGACCTGCTGGCCAAGCTCCCCGAGCAACGCCCGCCCGATGCCCGCGAGTTGGGCCGCCGCATCAGCCTGGGACGTACGACACCGACGTACGTGCCCACCGTGGTGACACCCCAGCCGACGCTCAGGCCCGAGCCCACCGCCCGCGCGGCCCGGCTGCCGTCCTGGACCCGTGGCATGACCACCGGCCACAAGGCCACCGGCGCCGGCCTCGCCACCACGCCACCGGACGCCGGAGCGGGGCTCACCGGCGAGTGGATCCCCCGGCCCGCCACCGGACGGCAGGCAGAGGAATCCAGCCCCGACGACTCGGCCGCCCCCACCCCGGAGGCCCTCACCGCCCTGACCGGACGCCACAACGCCGGGCTCAGCCTGGGCCGGCTGGGCCGCTGGTCGGAGGCCGGCGAGGTGCACCGCGCGGTGGCCGCCGAGCGCGAGCACCTGCTCGGCCCCGACCACCCGGACACCCTCGCCAGCCGCTACGAGGTCGCCTTCACCCTCAGCCGCACCGGCCGCGCCGCCGACGCCCTGCGCGAGTACAAACACGTCGCCCGCAGCCGCAGTCTCTCCCTCGGCCCGGACCACCCCGACACCCTCGCCGCCCGTCAGGAAATGGCGTACGTGCTGGGCCAGTTGGGCCGCCACTTCGACGCCCACCAGGTCTACATATCCGTCCTCGCAGCCCGCGAGCGCACCATGGGCCCCGACCACCCCGACACCCTGCGCTGCCGCCACAACCTCGCCTTCAACCTCAGCCGGCTCGGCCGCCTGGAGGACTCCTACCGCATGGCCTGCGACGTCGCGGCGGCCCGCGCCCGCGTCCTGGGCCCGGACCACCCCGACACCCTGGTCACCCGCTACGAAGTCGCCTACGCGCTGGGCCAGTTGGGGCGCTGGCCCGAGGCCCTCCAGACCTACCACGAGGTCACCGAGGCCCGCGCCCAAGCCCTCGGCCCCGACCACCCCGACACCCTCGCCGCCCGCTACGAGGTCGGCATCAGCCTCGGCCGCCTCGGTCGCAGCACGGAGGCGCTCCAGCTCTACCGCGACCTGATCGACGACCGTACCCGTGTGCACGGCCCCGCCCACCCCGAGACCCTCCGCGCCCGCCACGGCCTCGGCGTCAACCTCGGCCGCCTCGGCCGCTGGGAGGAGGCCCTCGCCGAGTCCCGCGACGTGTGCGCCATCCGCGAGCGTGTCCTCGGTCCGGAACACCCCGACACCCTGGTCAGCCGCCGTGAGGTCGCCGTGGGCCTGGGCTGGCTGGGCCGCTGGGCCGACGCCCTCACCGAGTACCGCAGAGTCGCCGCCGCCCGCGAACGCGTCCTCGGCGCCGACCACCCCGACACCCTCGCCAGCCGCAACGACGAGGCGCACTGCCTGGAACAGCTCGGCCGTGGCGCCGAGGCCGTGGAGCTGTACCGGAGGGTGGCGGTGTTGCGCCAGCAGCGGGCGTCCCAGGGGCCCTGACCCCGTCGCCGTACCGCCGTACACCCCTGGCCGCCGGCGATCATCGCGTGTTACGAAGAGACATGCCTGCACTCGAGGGACACACGTACGACGCCGTGATCGTCGGCGGGGGGCACAACGGCCTGGTCGCCGCCGCCTACCTGGCCCGGGCCGGACGCTCCGTCCTGGTCCTGGAACGCCTCGAGCACACCGGGGGCGCCGCGATCTCCAGCCGGCCCTTCGCCGGCGTCGACGCACGGTTGTCGCGCTACTCGTACCTGGTCAGCCTGCTCCCGAAGAAGATCGTCCGGGATCTGGGCCTGACCTTCCGGGTCCGCAAGCGCACCATCTCCTCGTACACCCCCGTCGAACGCGACGGACAGCCCACCGGCCTCCTGGTGGGCGGGGGTGAGCGACGCACCCGCGAGGCCTTCGAGCGCCTGACGGGCGGGAAGCACGAGTACGAGGCCTGGCAGCGCTTCTACGGCATGACCGGCCGCGTCGCCGAACGGGTCTTCCCGACCCTCACCGAACCGCTGCCCACACAGGACGAGCTGCGGCACCGGGTGGACGACGAGGAGGCCTGGCGGGCCCTGTTCGAGGAGCCGATCGGGGTGACGGTGGAGGACCGTTTCGCTGATGACCTGGTCCGGGGTGTCGTCCTCACCGACGCGCTGATCGGCACGTTCGCCGATGCGCATGATCCCTCGCTGAAGCAGAACCGCTGCTTCCTGTACCACGTGATCGGCGGTGGCACCGGTGACTGGGACGTCCCCGTCGGCGGCATGGGCGCCCTCACCGACGCCCTGGCCGCCGCCGCGCGGGACGCGGGTGCCGTCCTCGCCACCGGGCACGAGGTGGTGCGGATCGCCACGGACGGTCGTATGGCGGAGGTCGCGTTTCGGACGGCCGAGCGGGAGGGGACGGTGGCCGCCCGGCACGTCCTGGTGAACGCCTCCCCGCAGGCACTGGCGGACCTGACCGGCGACGAGCCGCCCGCCCCCGCGGAGGGTGCCCAGCTCAAGGTGAACATGCTGCTCAAGCGGCTGCCCCGGCTGCGGGACAGCTCCGTCGACCCGCGCGCCGCCTTTTCCGGCACCTTCCACATCGCGGAGGGGTACGAGCAGCTCGCCGCTGCCTACACCCAGGCCGCAGCCGGTGAGCTGCCCGCGGCCCCGCCGTCGGAGATCTACTGCCACTCGCTGACGGATCCGACGATCCTCGGCCCGGAATTGGTGGAGCAGGGCTACCAGACGCTGACGTTGTTCGGCCTGCACACGCCTGCGCGGCTCTTCGAGGGGGACAACGACGCCGTCCGCGAGGAGCTCCTGATGTCGACGCTCGCCCAGCTCGACGCCCAGCTCGCCGAGCCGCTGGCCGACTGTCTGGCCGTCGACGCGGAGGGGCGGCCCTGCATCGAGGCGAAGACCCCGCTCGATCTGGAACGCGATCTGCGACTGCCCGGGGGGAACATCTTCCATCGGGATCTGTCCTGGCCGTATGTCCAGGAAGGGGCCGGGCGTTGGGGCGTGGAGACGCGGCACGGGAATGTGCTCCTGTGCGGGGCGGGTGCGGTGCGTGGGGGTGGGGTCAGTGGGGTGCCGGGGCACAATGCGGCGATGGTGGTGTTGGAGGGGGCCGGTTCGATCACGGGTGCCAGCTGAGCCGGATGGGGTAGCGGTCCGTCAACTGCTCGTAGCGGGCGCGGACTTGTTGGACGGGCAGGTGTACGGCGACGGCGCGGCGGCGTAGGTCCCCTTCCCTGATCTCCTCCCCGGGGTCCAGACCGGGGGCGACACCGTCCTGGTCTCGCGACAGCAGCGCTCTGTCGATCTCGTCGACCTCCAGGGCGGCGAGGGACCACAGTGCGGCGCGCCGAGTCTCCAATTGGTTGTCAGCCATGGCCTCGTGCAGTGCCCTGCGGGCTTCGCTCTCTCCGAACAGAGCCAGCGCGGCGCCCACAGCGAAACCGAGTTCCCACGATTCTCCCGTGGGCAGGTCTTTGAGCGCCGGTGCCGCTCGCGGATCGCCGATGCGCGCGAGAGCCTCGACGATCTCCAGACGGGGATCGTCGTCGTACGGTTCGGGATCGTCGCCGACATCCGCGAGCGCGGTCAGCAGGGGGTCGACGGCTCGCCTGTCACGAAGATGGCCCAGGGCCCGGACGACGGCCGGGTACGCACAGCCGTCCGCGTCGGTGAGGGCACCGAGCAGGGGGTCCACCGCGCGCACGTCACCGAGGAGACCCAGGTTCATGGCGACGGTGAGGTCCGGCACGCCATCAGCGTCGATCAGCTGGTCGAGCAAGGGCTCCACCGCGATGGGGTCACGGAGGCAGCCGAGGGCGTCGACGACCGCCTGACGCGCGCCCTCATCAGCCGTGGGGAGGAATTCAAGCAGGTGTCGCACCGCTCGCGGGTCGCGAATTCGGCCGAGTGCACGCACCACGTCCGGGTCGACGTCGCCACGGATGGTGGTGAGTATCTCGAGAAGGGGTTCCACCGCTCGGGGGTCACCGAGCGAGCCGAGGGCTTCGACGACCAAGGTGTCGGCGTCGCCGTGCGGAGGGGTTCTGAGCACCCCGAGCAGGGGCTCCACAGCGCGGGCATCGCCCATCTCGGCGAGTGCCTCGACGACATCGGGGTCCGCCGTGCCGTCCTCCTCGATGAGGATCTTTGACAGCGGCTCAAGCGCCAGCGGGTGGCCCAGTTTCGTCAGCAGGAAAGCGGCGTCGCGGCGAACTTCGCGACGGTGGTGGCGAGTCGCCGCCACGACGGGATCCACCACCTCGGGAAACAGGTCCTGGTACCGGTTGAAGATCTCCTGCCGTCTCTGGGCGTCGGCTGACCCGAAGGCGGTCATCGCCGCCTCGGCCATGTCGCGACGTCGCGACAGCGGGACTTCGTCGAAGCACCACAGCAGATGCATCACGGTCTCAGGGCGGAGACCCTCCATGACGATGACGGCCGCCAGTTCCTCGAGTTCGCCGGACGAGGGCTTCCAAGGTGCCTTGTCGCCGGCCATCTTGGCCCACCCGAGAGCCCATGCCGCAGCCGTGGCTTCGCAGGTACCGCGGGAGAACAGGGACATGAGTCCCGGCACCAGTCCGGGGACCATCATGAGCTTCTCCTGGTAGGCGACGTCCAGCAACGCGAGCGCAGCTTCGGTCGCTACCTCCGGTTCGGGCTCCTTGAGGAGGGCGACCTGGTTCCGGACCCAGGTCTGCATGGCCTCGTCCCCGGAGGGCGCCGTCTGGCCGAGGACCACACGGGCCGAGCCGGCGAGTCTTGGGTACTCGGAGGGGTCTCGCACCCAGTCGGTGACCATCATCCGGCTGAGCAGAGCGGCCCATTGGGAACCTCCCACCTCCGCGAGCACGGTGTCGGCCACAGTCAGGGCGGGACCGTTGCCGTCCGTCGCGGTCAGTGTCGCGACGAACTGCGCGAGGATCTGGGTCGCGGCCTCCTCGCTGACATTGGGTTCATCGGCCAGGCAGGCACAGGCGAGTGCCGCCCGCGCCCTCGCCGTCAGGGCCGACTCCTCCCCGGTCAGCGGTGTGGCGATGGCCCGGAGGACGCCGTCCACATCGTCGTCGTTGCATGTCATCACGCTCAGCCGGATGGCCTCCCGCCACTTCTCCGCGACCACGACTTCGTGCTGATTCGGATAGCCGGGAAAAGGTGCGGTCTCCGCGGCCAGCACACCGATCTGCTCCGCGAGGGTCGTCCGCCTGTTACGCCCCGGGTAGCGGCCGGCGACAAGAGCCAGTCCCGCCAGATACTCCTGGAACGTGAGGTGCCGAAATTCGTAGACGGGGACCAGCTCGCCGTCATGGCCGACATGGCCGGACTCGACGAGAATCCCGGTCTGGCGTTCCAGCCGGCGCAGGAATTCGACCGCCGAACGCTGTCGGACCGCACGCACGGCGGGGAACTCCCTGCGCATGCGCTCCAGAATGTCGAGAATCCGGTCCCGCCGAATCTGCTGGTCCCCCGAAGCGCACATGGAATACGCGAGGTACTGCAACTGCGGCAGCGCCTCGTGCGGATCCATTCTCTCGTCCACGTCACTGCGCCAGTGCAGCAGCACATCGACGGCCTCCCGATAGAGATCCGCCCTCCGGCTCGGCAGCTTGCCGACCTTCTTCTTGACCAGAGCCATCGTGGTCAGCAACATCGGACTGCCGGTCAGACGCTCGATGCGGTCGGTGCTGTGGATGTCGCCGACCAGGTGCTCGGCCGCGAGTTCGCGACGGCCCACCGGCTCGGTCACCTCGCACCAGCGGCGGGCGAAGTCGTCCTTGTCGCCGGGGGTCAGATCCTGCACCGTGAGGTGCTCGAACCCCCGGGTGATCCGCAGCCCCATCTCCCGGTAGCCGACGATCCTGGAGGTCACGATGATCGAAGCCTTGGGATAGGCCACATGTATCTTCTCGACCTTGCGGCAGAACCGGGCCCGCAGCGCGGGATCCGAGATCTCGTCCAGACCGTCGATCAGTAGCAGCACCCGCCCCTCACGAAGACGGCCCAACAGGAGCGGAGTCAGCTCGGCGGCCTCGTCGCTGGAGAACTCCATGTCGCACAGATGGTGCCGGATCATGTCCTCCAGTGACCCCGTCAGCCTCCTCCGGTCCAGATCACGGCAGCGGATGAAGAGCGGCAGCCAGTTGGCGTCGGGCAGGGTGTCGACGTCCGGCAGCTGGCTCCAGTCCGGATCCTCCTTGAGACGCAGGAGATACGCGGTGGCGATCCAGCGGAGCAGAGTGCTCTTCCCCGCGCCCGGGTCGCCCAGCACCACCAGCCGATTCGACTGCGAGAGCCGCTCCCCGACGGAGAACCGGGATCGGGTGTCCTGCGCGTCATGCTCCTTGCGCCGTGCTTCGAGGCTCTGGAGCTTCTTCTCCAGTTCGTACTCCTGTGTCCCCGACGGAATGTCCACGGCGACACGCAACGACACATACAGGGTACGCAGTTGCAGATTTCGCGTGATGAGATCGCGGTCCCCGATGGGAAAGTTGGCCAGATCGACGATGTCACACGTCTCCAGCGCAAGCTCCCGGTACCGCTGCTCAAGTCGATCCAGCCGCTGCTCCGCACCCGCTGGTCTGCGAACCGGGTAGTACTCCGCCAACGCCGCCACAAGCTCCGTGATCGCCCCAGCAGGATCCTGCCAGTACCGGGCGATCCGGCCGTCCAGGATCAGGGAGTCGAGATAGACGTTCTCTTCCATCTGGAGCGCGAAGATCCGGGCCTCCCCGTACCGGCGCGCGGCATTGACGAGGAAGTGGGCCCAGCCGGTCCCGATCGCCCTGACCGTCCCGCACAGGACGACCGGGCTGCCCCGCGAGATCGCCTGTGACGCCTTCTGCATGAGCGAGTCGCCGACGAACAGGCTGCCGTGGTGCACCACTTGGTACCCGGCGTCCTCCAACGGCCGTGCGATCTCGGCGGCCAGGGCCTCGTCGCCGTCGGCATGCGCGATCAGGATCTGCGCCATCGAGCCCCCCGAAGTGTTCAGCGAATCGCCTTCAAGAGTTGCTCGAATCCCTGATCCCAGTCCTGGGAGAGATCCGCGTACCGGATGTCGGCAAGGATCGCCGGCGCGGAACCGCTGAACTTCGCCGGGAGGATGCGCACATCACACCCCTCCAGCTGGCGATGGAGGGTGGACATCCATTCTCGCGTGACCCACGGGCTCATGACACCAGCGGCCGAATAGCACAGCACCAGATAAGACGTGCCTTCCAGGCCGGTATCGATGCGCTCCACGACGGAGTCCCCGATTCCGATCTCCCACTCGTCGAACCACACGACGTGCCCGGCAGCGGAGACGGCCTCGGCGAGCCGCTTGGCATCCGGCACATCCACCTTGCGATGACTGATGAAGACGTTCGCCATGCCCACCCCGGATCGACGGTCGCGCGCAAGGAATGCCGCGAACTGCCTTGCTTCACAAGGCTCGTGTGACGCGAACATATGCTACCCATCGGCGGCTCAGGTGAATGCCCGTGCGGGCAGGTACGCGGTGATGTTGCGCAGGGCGCGCTCGATGTACTCCTCCTTCTCGCCGACCGGGGCGACATAGTGCAGGGCACTCTCGGCGGCGGCGTCACCCTGGAGACGGGCGATGATCCAGGCGGCCAGGTAGTGCGAGGCCAGGCAGCCGCCGGCGGTGGCGATGTTGTCCTCGGCGTAGAAGGGCTGGTTGAGCACCTCGACGCCGGCGGCGACGACCCAGGGCTTCGTGGTCAGGTCGGTGCAGGCGGGGATGCCGTCGAGCAGGCCTAGCCTGGCCAGCACGAGCGCGCCGGAGCACTGGGCCGCGATGAGCTGGCGCGAGGGGTCCAGGCCCCGCAGGACGCTCATGATCGTCTGGTCCTCGACGACCTCGCGGGTGGCGATGCCGCTGCCGACGATGACGGCGTCGGCGGCGCACGCCTCCTCGAGCGTGGACATCTGCTCGACGACGACCCCGTTCATCGATGTCACCTTGGGGCTGGGCGTGGCGAGGGTGACGCGCCAGCCATCGGTCCTGACGCGGTTGAGCACACCGAGCGCGATCAGGGAGTCGAGCTCGTTGTAGCCCTCGAAGGTGAGGATGGCGATGTGCACGGCGGCTGTCCTTCCAGGCGGTGGCGGCTTGGGCTCGACGGTAGGAGCCGGCGGGCAGGACAGTCAAAGAATTGTCATGAATACAATTCACCGCATGGCAGCCGCTCGGTACAAGAAGCTGGTCGACGCGCTCGCATCCGACATCCGGAACGGGCGGCTCGCAGCCGGCACGCGCCTTCCGACCCATCGTGGGCTCGCCGACCGTGAGGGAATCGCCGTGGTCACCGCGACTCGCGTGTACGCCGAGTTGGAAGCGATGGGCCTGGTCAGCCGAGAACAGGGCCGCGGCACGTTCGTGCGTGACATCGCGGTGCCCGCCGGTCAGGGGATCGATCTCCAATTCGTCGCCACCGACGCGGTCGACCTCAACTTCAACTATCCCTCGCTGCCCGGCCAGGCCGACCTCCTACGGCAGGCCCTGCGCGAGATGGCCGGCTCCGGCGATCTCGACTCGCTGCTGTCCTACCAGCCACATCGAGGGCGTGCACAGGACAGAGCCACGATCGCGCGGCACCTGAGGCGTCGCGGCATCGCCCCTGACGCGGACCAGATCCTCGTCGTCAACGGCGCGCAGCACGGCCTTGCCGTCACCGTCATGGCCACGCTCAATGCCGGCGAGGTCGTCGCGGCCGACGCGCTCACGTACCCGGGGTTCAAGGTGCTCGCGCATGCCCTTCGTCTGGATCTACAACCCCTGCCCACCTCTGCCGACGGACCGGATCTCGATGCATTCGAGAGGCTGTGCGCGACCCGCCCCGTGCGCGCTGTCTACACCATGCCCACCTTGCACAACCCTCTGGGCTGGGTCATGCCCACGACCGGGCGCACCCGTCTGATCGAGGTCGCCCGTCGGTACGGCGTGCTCATCATCGAGGACGCCTCGTACGCCTTCCTCGTCGAGAACCCGCCACCGCCGCTGGCTGCCACCGCGCCGGACATCACCGTCTATGTCTCGGGACTTTCCAAGAGCGTCGCGACGGGCCTCAGGGTCGGCTTCGTCGCCGCTCCGCCGTCCAGGGTGCCGTCGCTCGAACGCGCGATTCGGGCGACCACCTGGAACACTCCGGCCCTCACCACCGCCCTCGCCTGCCGCTGGCTGGAGGACGGCACGGTGGACCGGTTGGAAGCGCGGAAACGCGACGACGCCACGGCCCGTCAGGCACTCGCCGTGCAGGAGCTGGCGGGTCTGCCGCTCATCGGTCACCCCTCGTCCTACTTCACATGGCTGCCGCTGCCCGACGACGCACGCGCCGATCGACTGACCGCCACCCTCGCGCGTCAGCACATCTCGGTGAGCACGGCGGAGCCCTTCACCACCACCACGCACACACCACAGGCGCTCCGTCTCGCCCTGGGCTCCACCGATACGGACCGTCTCCGGTCGACGCTGCGCACCGTGCGACGCGTCGCTGTCGAGGACGCCTACGCCTGAACCTCCCGGGGCCGGCGCGGGAACAGCTCCTTCAGTCGGCGGCCGGCACCCATCCCACAGCGGCGATCCGCGCCGCGTCGCCCGCCCGCGCCTCGTCGAAGAGGGCGCCGCCGGCACTCCCCACGCGCAGCCCGTCGACGTATGCTCCACGGCCCACGTACAGCCGATCGGTCGTGTACCGCCAGCGCAGGGCCAGTTGAGGGTGCGCCGGTAGATCCGCCGTGAGCCGGTGCCACGCACGGCCCGACCAGCCGGTGACCGTGCCCGTGGGATGCGCCTCGTCGGGGCGTGTGGTGGTGAAGGGGACCGGCTGCCATGTCGCCCCGCCATCCGTCGTCGCTTCCAGCGCGAGGGCGTCCGCCTGGGGTTCGGTGTCCCACCACAGCGCGCACCGCAGCCGTGCGCCGCCGGACGACGTGTCGAGCACCGGCAACGTGAGCGTGGCCGTCGTGGCGCTCGCCATGCCGGAGAACCAGGCGCTGCGGCCGTATCGCGGCCGTACCGGCACAGCGCGCGCCATGTTGTTCGCGGCGGCCACCCGAGGTGCGGAGCCGGACCGCCAACTCCGCACCGGGTGCACCGAGTTGCCGAGCACGATCAGGAACGAGTCCGTCGTGGGGTCGAGAACCAGCGACGTACCGGTGAAGCCCGTGTGCCCGGCCGTGCGCGGAGTCGCCATCGCGCCCATGTACCAGTGCTGGTAGAGCTCGAAGCCGAGCCCGTGTTCATCCCCCGGGAACGCGGTGTTGAAGTCGGTGAACATCAACTCCACCGACTCGCGACGCAGGATGCGGACCCGGCCGTAGGAACCTCCGTTGAGCAGCGTCCGGCCGAGCACGGCCAGGTCCCAGGCGCAGGAGAAGACACCCGCATGACCCGCGACTCCGCCCAGGCTGAACGCGTTCTCGTCGTGCACCTCACCCCATACCAGCCCTCGGTCGAGGCCGGACCAGGGCTTTCGGGCGTCCTCGGTCGCCGCGACCCTCGGTCTCCAGGCGGCGGGTGGGTTGTAGCGGGTGCGGCGCATGCCGAGCGGGGCGGTGATCTCCTCGTGGAGGAGTGTGTCCAGGGTGCGGCCGGTGATCTTCTCCAGGACCAGTTGGAGGGAGATCAGGTTCAGGTCTGAGTAGAGGTACCTGGTGCCCGGGGGGTTGAGGGGTGCCTCGTTCCAGATGAGTCGGAGCTTCTCCTCGTACGTCGGCGCGTTGTACAGCGGGATCCAGGCGCGGAACCCCGAGGTGTGCGTGAGGAGCTGACGGATCGTGATGTCCTGCTTGCCCGCGCCGGCGAACTCCGGGAGATACCCGGCGACCGTGCCCTCCAGCTCCAGCGCGCCCCGCTCGATCTGCTGCACCGCCAGGATCGAGGTGAACAGCTTGGACACCGAGGCCAGGTCGAAGACGGTGTCCTCGGCCATGGGGATCTGGTCCTCGGGTGCGAACTCGACGCCGGTGTCGGTCTTCTCGTCGTACGCCGAGTAGCGCACCGCCATGCCGATCGGCCGGTGCAGGGCCACGGTGCCGCCGCGTCCGGCGAGCAGCACGGCGCCCGCGTACCAGGGGTGCTTGGGGGAGGGGGCGAGGAACGTCTCGGCGTCGGTGACCAGTTGGCGGAGGTGACCCTCCAAGAGCCCGGCGCGTTCGGGGGAGCCGTGGCGGAGGGTGGGCGCCCCGGCGCGGGGTGCCGCTGAGGCGGGTCCGGCGGGGAACGGGGCGATGGAGAGTGCGCCTCCCAGAGCGAGCGCTCTTCGGATGATGTGACGGCGGGTCAGTCCGTTGGACACCTCATCAGTCATCGTGGAACTCTAACCCCGCGATCGAATCTGACGGAGCATCAGAAAACCCCTTCCGTCCTCCGGAGGACTGCGGCATCCTGCGCCCATGCAGACGGAGCTGAGCAAGAAACTGGGAGTCGAGTACGCCATCTTCGGCTTCACGCCGTTCCCCGCCGTCGCTGCGGCCATCAGCCGGGCCGGCGGCTTCGGCGTGCTCGGCGCGGTCCGCTACACCGCCCCCGACGACCTCAAGCGCGACCTCGACTGGATCGAGGCCCATGTCGAGGGCAGGCCCTACGGGTTGGACGTCGTCATGCCGGCCAAGAAGGTCGAGGGGGTGACCGAGGCCGAGGTCGAGGCCATGATCCCCGAGGGGCACCGGCAGTACGTCAAGGACACCCTCGCCAAGTACGGCGTACCCGAACTGGCCGAGGGGGAGGTGTCCGGCTGGCGGATCACCGGGTGGATGGAGCAGGTCGCCCGCACCCAGCTCGACGTCGCCTTCGACTACCCGATCAAGCTGCTCGCCAACGCCCTCGGCTCGCCGCCCGCGGATGTCGTGGAACGCGCCCACGACCGGGGCGTGCTCGTCGCCGCGCTCGCGGGCAGCGCCCGGCACGCCGTCAAGCACAAGGAAGGCGGCATCGACATCGTCGTCGCCCAGGGCTACGAGGCCGGCGGGCACACCGGCGAGATCGCCTCGATGGTGCTGACCCCCGAGGCCGTGGACGCCGTCGACCCGCTGCCGGTACTGGCCGCGGGCGGCATCGGCAGCGGACGGCAGGTGGCGGCCGCGCTGGCGCTCGGCGCCCAGGGTGTGTGGCTGGGCTCGCTGTGGCTCACCTGCACCGAGGCCGAGATGTCCTCGCCCGCGGTGACGCGGAAGCTGCTGGAGGCCGGCTCCGGCGACACGGTCCGCTCGCGTGCTCTGACCGGGAAACCCGCACGCCAGCTGCGGACCGAGTGGACGGACGCCTGGGACGACCCGAACGGCCCCGGCACCCTGCCCATGCCCCTCCAGGGTCTGCTCGTCGCCGATGCCCTCACGCGCATCCAGAAGTACGAGGTCGAGCCCCTGCTCGGCACCCCCGTCGGACAGATCGTCGGCCGGATGAACAGCGAACGCAGCGTCCAGGCCGTCTTCGACGACCTCACGCGCGGTTTCGAGCAGGCCGTCGACCGAGTCAACCGCATCGCCGGAAGGAGCGGCCAGTGACGAGCACACCCCCCGCGGGCTTCTGGGCCCAGGCCACCGCCGACCCCGACCGCACCGTCCTCGTCGCCCCCGACGGCGAGAAGTGGACCGCCGGCCGGCTGCACGCCGCCGCCAACCGTCTCGTGCACGGCCTGCGCGCCGCCGGCATGGAGCGCGGTGACGCCTTCGCGGTCGTCCTGCCCAACGGCGTCGAGTTCTTCACCGCCCATCTCGCCGCCACCCAGGCCGGGTTCTACCTCGTCCCGATCAACCACCACTTCGTCGGCCCGGAGATCGCCTGGATCGTCGCCGACTCCGGCGCCAAGGTGCTCCTCGCCCACGAGCGCTTCGCGGGTCCCGCCCGCCAGGCCGCCGACGAGGCCGGCCTCCCCGCCACCCACCGGTACGCGATCGGCGAGGTCGACGGCTTCCGCCCGTACGCCGAACTCCTCGAAGGACAGCCGGAGTCGGCGCCCGAGGACCGCACCCTCGGCTGGGTCATGAACTACACCTCGGGCACCACAGGGCGCCCCCGCGGCATCCGCCGCCCGCTGACCGGCAAGCTCCCCGAGGAGGCCTACCTCGGCGGCTTCCTCGGCATCTTCGGCATCAGGCCGTACGACGACAACGTGCACCTCGTCTGCTCGCCGCTGTACCACACGGCGGTCCTCCAGTTCGCGAGCGCTTCCCTTCATATCGGCCACCGTCTGGTGCTGATGGACAAGTGGACGCCCGAGGAGATGCTCCGGCTGATGGACCGGGAGAAGTGCACCCACACGCACATGGTCCCGACCCAGTTCCACCGCCTGCTCGCGCTGCCGGAGGGCATCAAGGCGCGCTACGACGTCTCGGCCATGCGCCACGCCATCCACGGCGCCGCGCCCTGCCCCGACCATGTGAAGCGGGCCATGCTCGACTGGTGGGGCCCCTGCGTGGAGGAGTACTACGCGGCCAGCGAAGGCGGCGGAGCCTTCGCCACCGCCGAGGACTGGCTCAAGAAGCCGGGCACGGTCGGAAAGGCGTGGCCCATCAGCGAGTTGGCCGTCTTCGACGACGACGGCAACCGACTGCCGCCCGGTGAACTCGGCACCGTGTACCTCAAGATGAACACGGGCGGATTCTCTTACCACAAGGACGAGAGCAAGACGAAGAAGAACCGCATCGGCGACTTCTTCACTGTGGGTGATCTCGGCCTCCTCGACGAGGACGGCTATCTCTTCCTCCGCGACCGCAAGATCGACATGATCATCTCGGGTGGGGTCAACATCTATCCCGCCGAGATCGAGTCCGTCCTGCTCCAGCACCCCGCGGTCGCCGACGCCGCCGCCTTCGGCATCCCGCACGACGACTGGGGCGAGGAGGTCAAGGCCGTCGTGGAACCGGCCCCGGGCCACGAACCCGGTCCTGACCTGGCCGCCGACGTCCTCGCCCACTGCGCTGGACAACTCGCCGGCTACAAGTGCCCCAAGACCGTCGACTTCATCACCGAGATGCCTCGCGACCCCAACGGCAAGCTCTACAAGCGACGGCTGCGGGACCCGTACTGGGAGGGCCGCAGCCGCCCGGTGTGAACCCCGGTAGCAGGACGTCTACGCCGGAAGCAGGGGTGTCCGTCCCCTCATCGGCGGCATTACGGAGCGTATTCACGCGCTCTGTCTCCACGCGTGTCGTGGTCCTCCCTAGGCTGATGGACTCTCAGATGGCTTGAATCTGGGTTGCTTTCGGTGCATCGGGGGATCGTTTTGAGCGCCGTACCGCATCAACCTTCATGGAGGCCTGCGCCCGCACCGCCCGGGCCTTCCACCCTGCCCCACGCCAGCGAGGCCACCAGGCTGCTGTGCGCGGGCACCTACCTCGACACCGTCTACCGCGACCGGGTCATCGAGGAACTGCATCTCAACAAACAGCGCCTCGTGGCGCCCTCGCTGGGCTTCGACGCGGCCCGTGTCGTCGCGCACGCCCTGCGGGCGCGGCGGGTCGAAGTGGCCTGGGCCTCGGGGATCGTGGGCCTGTGGGTGGTGGGACTTCCGCTGACCGACCGGGAGTTGGCCGGATATCTGATGCCCAGCGCGCTGCTCGCGGTCGGGGTGAGTATCCGCGGCAAGGAGGAACGCCCGGCGTTCGCCCGGCGGTTCGCCTCGCTGGTCTTTCGCTGGCTGGGCCGTCTCGTCTTCGCGGCCCTCCTCGTCGCGACCTTGCTCGCCGCGTTCTCCGGTACCGACGACCTGGCCGACCCCTACGACGACGAGCCGGGCATGAAGGGCACACTCAAGTCCCTGCTCCCGCTGGCGTCGGCGCTGGCCGGCGGCGACGGCACCGTCAGCCCGCTCCAGGCATGGCTCGGGCTGCTCCTGTTCGTGGCCGTAGCCCTGTGCGTCGGCGCACAGCGCAGCCAGTTCGCGCGCGCCCTGAGCGGGGAACTGTCCCCCTCACGGTTCCCGGACGCCGTGTCCGACCCCGCCGAAGGGGCCGAGGGCGAGCGGTTCCAGTACGTGAAGGACCGCATCCGGCGCGAACAGCACCAGCCGCTGATCATGTACCACGAGGCCCGCCCGTTCTGCGGGGCCGGCGCCGCCTACGACACCTGGGTGCTCGCCGTCGAGATGCGGCCCGACGACTCCGGCACCCCGCAGCCGCTCAGCAACCGGGCGGTCCTGGAGACCGTCCGCCCGCTCCTCGAAGGGCTGCGGCTCCCCTCGGAGTACGCCGGCCACACGGTGCGCGACCGGCTGCGCTGGCTGGAGATCGACGAGTGCGTGTTCCTGCCCGTCGAGGGCCTCGAACAGCGCGAGGAGGCGCCGTACCACCCGCAGGCCTTCGAGGAGCACCGGGCACGCGCGATCGAGGAGGGCGCCGAGAAACGGCGGCACTTCCTGCGCGTGCGCGTCGGCGGCTGGGAGGAGGAACTGGTCGTCACGGTCTTCGTCCGCACCCATACACAGGGCCGCATGCTCATGCTGGAGATCGCGCCGCATGTGCTGATGCCGATCCGCGAGGACTTCAAGGACGCCGACCGCGCGGCCCACCAGTTCCGCAACAACAACGTGCTGGGCAAGGTGGGCTGGGCCGCGGCCCAGGTGCCCGCCTCCGCGGTGCGCTCCTTCATCACCGTGTGTCAGGCGATCGCGTGGGGCTGGGAGTTGCTCACCGGCGGCTACAACAACGCGCTTCCCGACGGACCCGCCGTGTCCGTGCGCGAGTTGGGCGCGGCCCGGTCGGGGTCGCTCTTCCAGCGGATGGATGTCGACCGGTACCTCAGGAGTGTCCAGGACCGCATCACGCACGGCGTCCGCATGGCACTGGCCGCACACGGCTACCAGACCGGCGAGTTCGTGCAGAAGGTCATCAACATCAGTCAGGGCGGTGTGCACATCGACTCCGTCGCGCACAGCACCTTCGCGGTCGGCAAGCATGCGCGCGCCTCCTCCGCTCAGACCGGCGGCACCGTGCCGCCAGAAGGGACCCGGCAGCCATGACCTCGGCGAACGAGCCGCACGTCAGGATCGGCGACGTCACGCACAGCACCTTCGCCGTGGGCAGTCACGCCCGCGCCGAGAGCCATCAGGCCACGACGCCGGGGGGTGGCGAGGCCGACGAGGAACTGCTGGCCGCGGTCCGCGGCCTGCGCGCCGACCTCCTGCGTGTCCAGCAGGACGACCGGATCCGGCGCCTGGACGACGTACTGGCCGAGACCGAGGACGAGATCACCCGCACCGGCGCCGCCGGCGAGGGCAGGCGGCAACGGCTGCGCGGACTGCTGGAGGACGCCCAGGCGGTGCTCGCCCTGTTCACGTCGGCCGGAGCGGTGGCCGGGCTGCTGGGGATGTGAGTGATGAACGGGGGAGAGGGAAGATGACCGACGGGCGCCAACGCCACTGGAACGAGGAGACCCAACGCTGGGAGCAGGGGCCCGCGGGCCCGGCCCCCGTGACCCCACCCCCGCCGCGCAGACCGGACGAGACACCGCTCCCGCCCCAGCCGGACGCGGGACCGGTTCCGCCCTGGCCGGACCCCACACCGCCCCCGGGACCGACCGTGATCCTGGGACAGCAGCCGCCCGAGGCGGAGCCACACCCCTTCGCCCGGCCCCCTCAGAGGACCGGCCGCCGGACCGTGTGGGCGGCCGTGCTGATCGCGGTCGCCGTCGTCGGAACCGGCGTGAGCCTCGCGGTGACCCTGACGGACGACGACGGCGACGGCCCGGTGATCGCGACCAGCACGACCGCGAGCCCCGAGCCCACGCCGCCGACGTCCGCCCCCGAGCCGTCCACGCCCGATCCGGCGACCACGTTCGACACGGAGTTCCCGACCGCCGAGGGACTTCCCGCCGGCTATGTGGCGTACGACGACCCGGAGGGCTTCCGGATCGCCGTGCCCGAAGAGTGGCTGCGCACCGCTTCGCCCTCGCAGTACGGCATGGACGTGGTCGACTACCGCAGCCCCGACGGGGACCGCAGACTCCAGGTGTTCCAGGTGGAGGAGTCCTCGCCCGACGAGTCGTTCGAGGTGCTCCTGTCCCCGGAGTACTCCAAACCCGACGGCTTCGTCCAGCTCTCGCTCGAGAGCCGGGACGGGACCGGGTCCGCCGCCCTGCTGGAGTACCTCGCGGACTCCTTGGGAGACGAACCCGACCTCGGCCCATGGCACGTCTACGACCTGCGCTTCGTGGCCCAGGACGACGAGGTCTACGCGCTGATTTCCTACGGCCCCGACGCCGACGGTGGCGCCGACGAACTGGAGCTTCTCGGCACGGCGTCCAACTGGTTCTGCCCGCCGGACACCTTCTGTGACGAGCCGACGTGAGACTCAGCGCTCCCGCACATGGACGATCCTGAGCCCGGGCGACGTCAGGATGTCCCTCTCGCAGAATCGGGACGTCACCCACTTCTCCTGGGAGTACAGCCGGGTCTGATCGCTGTAGTGCGACGAGTTCGGGTTCGAGGACTGGGAGTACGACAGGAGGGTGCGGGCCACCGGGCAGTGGCTGCCGTCCCAGCCGACGGCCTGGATGTAGCTGGAGCCGGTGGTCACCTCTGTGTAGCCCCCGTGGGCCGGGTCCCACACCGGCTCGACCTTGTTCCAGATGCCCAGCGACTCGGTGCCGCCCGAGACCGCGATGCGCTGATTGTTGCGTACGACGAACTGGTGCTGTCCGAGCGGGGAGTTCAGTGCGATGCCCGCCGCCCGCAACTCGGTGACCGCGTCCGCGAGGGCCGTGGCGAAGGCGGGCGCCGCCGTGTCGAGGGTGTGCGGTGTGTGCACCGGGTCGGCGGCCGAGAACGGCACCCTCCAGAGCTGGGCCGCCGGGATCTTGCGCCACAGCCGGTCGAAGAGCAGCGCGCCCCGGCTGTCGGTGTTCACCGTACGGTCCCATGCGGCGAGCACCCCACAGGCCTCGCTGACATCAACGGCCTTGCCGTCACTGCCCGTTGCCGTACCTCCCGGCAGCACCGCGCACGCCTTCGCCGCGTCGGCCGCGGCCAGGCCGCCCGCGGGCACCCGGTTGGCGAACTGCTGCGCCTGCAGATCCCGCACGGTCAGCCGACCGCGCTGTGCCATCGCCGACACGTCCTCGATCGCACCCCGGGTCCGCAGCGACCGCTGTGTGCCGATGGTGCCGAAGACCCGCTCGTACCCGGTCAGCGGCCGGTCGGCGTTGGCCAGCCAGGCGCTGTCGTTGGAGTTCTCCGCGTACGCGGCGTCCGTGAGGGTCGGCATCCTCGCCGGACCGAAGACGCCCGGCTGCACGGCGTCGGGATCGGAGCCGAGCGCGCAGTCGCCACGCGAGCCGTCGAGGATCGCCAGCCCGGCGGAGGGATAGGTGACCTTGCCCAGGGGCGTGGAGCAGCGCTGGGCCAGCTCGTCGGTGATGCGGGGGACAACCTGGGACTGGGTGAACAGCGTGTGGCCGCCCGAGTCGGCGGCGACCGTGTTCACCCACGGCAGGCCCTGTGTGCGCTTGAGCGAGCCGAGGACCTCCGCCGTGGAGCGGGCCCTGCTGAAGCCGAGGGCGGTGTCGGAGGCGCGCAGGTTGGCGGAGTTGGGATCGTTGAGGGCGTACGCCGTGGTGCTGGACCAGGGCAGGGGCAGCGAGGCGCCGAACGAGGTGACCACAGGGCCGTACCGGGTCCACCACTGCGTCCGTGTCACCGGGGCGCCGTCCTTCACCCGGACGCTCACCGTGCGCTCGGTCATCTTCTCCGGCCTGCCGTCCACGAGGTAGGCCGTCGGGTCGGCCGGATCCAGCGTCAGTTGATGGAGGTTGAGGGGGACGCCGGTCGCGACGGTGTGGCTCCAGGCCACCTTCGCGTTGTGGCCGATGGAGACCGTCGCGGAGCCGAGCAAGGAGCCGCCGGAGACGTTGAGTTCACCGGGGATCGTCTGCTGCGACTGCCAGAAGCGACGGCCGCCCTGCCAGGGGTAGTGGGGGTTGCCGAGCAGCAGCCCGCGGCCGTCGGCGGTGGTCGTGCCGCTGAAGGCGACGGCGTTGGAGCCCATGTCGGCGGTGTCGGCGGCCAGTAGTTCCCGGGCCGCACGGGCGGTGTCCTGGGCGTCGGGCGCCGCCGTGGAGGTCGTCGTGGGCGGCTGGGCGGCGGTGATGCCGTCCACGCCGCGTCCCTGTCCGCCGAGGACGGCGAGCGCGAAGCCGCGCGCGGCCACGTCGAGGGCCGTCACCGGGCGGACCCAGGCGGCGCCCTTGCAGGCGGGGTCGGTGACGCGGTTCTGCTCGAGCCAGGCGTTGTAGCCGGCCGCGAAGCCCCGCATCAGGTCCTTCGCCTGTCGGCTGGGTCCCCGCGGCGCCGGTTCGGCGAGCAGTTTCTCGACCGTGCGCGCCTCCCGCACGCCCTGGAAGTAGAGGTCGCTGGAGAGGTTCCTGGCGGCCGAGGAGAGCGAGAAGTCGGGCGCGGCGTCGGGCCCGAAGTACCGGGAGCGTTCCCCGCGCACGGTCGCGAAGCCGTCGGCGAGCGTGCACACCTGGTCGGCGGCCTGGGCCCAGCCGGTTCCGAAGCCGAGGTCCGTGTAGTTCTTCGCCAGGATGTGCGGGATGCCGTACTCGGTGTAGCGGATCGTGGCGGACAGGCCGCCGTGCGAGGGGTGCTGCTGACGGTTCTGGCCTTCGGCCGCGGCTGCCGGCAGCGCGGACGTGGCGGTGAGCAGGGCGACTGCCGCGACGAGTATGCGTCTGAGGCGGGTGCGCATCGTGCCTCCCAACGTCATTGAGGGAAGGAGCGGTTGAGGGTACCAACGGGTATGTGTCCTGGACCCGTGCTTGACCTCCCGGTGTGAGGGACCGAGGATCATGTGTCATGACGCCTGGACACGGCAGCACGGTTGACGGGTTGCTGCGGCGCAGCGCCCGGCGCACCCCGGCACGGGTCGCGGTGGAGTACGGCGATCGCTCATGGACGTACGGGGAACTCGACGAGGCCGTCTCGCGCGCGGCGAGCGTCCTGCTCGCCGAAGGCCTGACGCCGGGCGACCGGGTCGGCGCCTACGGCCGCAACTCCGACGCCTACCTCATCGCCTTCCTCGCCTGCGCCCGCGCGGGCCTGGTGCACGTCCCGGTGAACCAGAACCTGACCGGCGAGGACCTGGCGTACATCGTCGGCCAGTCGGGCAGCTCACTCGTCCTCGCGGACCCGGAGCTGGCAGACCGCCTCCCGGAGTCCGTACGCACCTTGTCCTTGCGTGACACGGACGACGCGCTGCCGGCCCGGCTGGAGTCGGCGCCCGTGTACGACGGGCCCGAACCGCGCAGCGAGGACCTGGTCCAGCTGCTCTACACCTCGGGCACCACGGCGCTCCCGAAGGGCGCGATGATGACGCACCGCGCCCTGGTGCACGAGTATCTGAGCGCCATCACGGCACTGGACCTGAGCGCGGGCGACCGCCCCGTGCACGCCCTCCCGCTCTACCACTCGGCGCAGATGCATGTGTTCCTGCTGCCGTATCTGGCGGCCGGGGCGACCAACATCATCCTCGACGCGCCCGACGGCGACCGGATCCTCGACCTGATCGAGGCGGGCCGCGCGGACAGCCTCTTCGCGCCGCCGACGGTGTGGATCGGCCTGTCGAACCGCCCCGACTTCACCACCCGCAATCTCGACGGACTGCGCAAGGCGTACTACGGCGCGTCGATCATGCCGGTGCCCGTGCTGGAGCGACTGCGCGAACGGCTCCCGAAGCTCGCCTTCTACAACTGCTTCGGGCAGAGCGAGATCGGCCCGCTGGCCACGGTCCTGGCCCCCGACGAGCACAAGGGCCGGATGGACTCCTGCGGCCGCCCGGTCCTCTTCGTCGACGCCCGCGTGGTCGACGAGGACGGCAAGGAGGTCCCCGACGGCACACCGGGCGAGATCGTCTACCGCTCACCCCAGCTGTGCGAGGGCTACTGGGACAAGCCCGAGGAGACCGCCGACGCCTTCCGCGACGGCTGGTTCCACTCCGGCGACCTCGCGGTCCGTGACGCCCACGGCTACTTCACGATCGTCGACCGCGTGAAGGACGTCATCAACTCCGGGGGCGTACTGGTCGCCTCACGCCAGGTCGAGGACGCGCTCTACACCCACGACGCCGTCGCCGAGGTGGCGGTGATCGGCCTGCCGGACGAGCGCTGGATCGAGGCCGTGACGGCAGTCGTCGTCCCCCGCGAGGAGGTGGAGGAGGCCGAACTCATCGCGCACGCACGCGAGAAGCTCGCCCACTTCAAGGCCCCGAAGCGGGTGCTGTTCGTGGACGAGCTGCCTCGGAACGCGAGCGGGAAGATCCTCAAGCGGGAGCTCAGGGACCGGTTCGCCTAGGCGGCCGGGTGAAGTCCTCTACGGTTCGGCAGCGCCTTGAAGGGGCGCGGGGCCGTATCGATCTGCGGCTCCGCCGCGGGGCGCGACCAGCCACGACGGGGCCGCGGACGGCCGACGGCACATCGCGGCACTTCCCGCGGAGCGCTCAGCGGGGGCGCAGGTCCACGATCCGTCGGATCTTGCCCACCGACCGTTCCAGCGACTCGGGTTCGACGATCTCGACGGTGACGGAGACGCCGATGCCGTCCTTGACGGCGGCGGTGATCGCCGACGCGGCCGCTTCCCTCGCCTCGGGGGTGGCGCCGGGGCGGGCCTCGGCACGTACGGTGAGGGCGTCGAGGCGGCCTTCGCGGGTGAGGCGGAGCTGGAAGTGCGGCGCCACACCGGGCGTCCGCAGGACGATCTCCTCGATCTGGGTGGGGAAGAGGTTCACACCGCGCAGGATCACCATGTCGTCGCTGCGGCCGGTGACCTTCTCCATGCGGCGGAACACGCGTGCCGTGCCCGGCAGCAGCCGCGTCAGGTCCCGGGTCCGGTACCGGATGACGGGCATCGCCTCCTTGGTGAGCGAGGTGAAGACCAGCTCGCCCTTCTCGCCGTCCGGCAGCACCTCGCCGGTGAACGGGTCGACGACCTCCGGGAAGAAGTGGTCCTCCCAGATGTGCAGCCCGTCCTTGGTCTCCACGCACTCCTGCGCCACACCCGGACCGATCACCTCGGACAGCCCGTATATGTCGACCGCGTCGATCGCGAACCGCTCCTCGATCTCCCGGCGCATCTGCTCCGTCCAGGGCTCGGCACCGAAGACGCCGACACGGAGCGAGGTGCCGCGCGGGTCGATGCCCTGGCGCTCGAACTCGTCCAGGATCGTCAGCATGTACGACGGGGTCACCATGATGATGCCGGGCTTCAGGTCCTGGATCAGCTGGACTTGACGGGCCGTCATGCCGCCGGACGCGGGGATGACCGTACAGCCGAGCCGTTCGGCGCCGTAGTGGGCGCCGAGGCCGCCGGTGAACAGGCCGTAGCCGTAGGCGACATGGACGATGTCGCCCGGCCGGCCGCCCGCCGCCCGGAGAGAGCGGGCCACCATGTCGGACCACAGGGAGAGGTCGCCGTCCGTGTAGCCGACGACCGTGGGGCGTCCGGTGGTGCCGCTCGACGCGTGGATACGGCGGATGCGGTCCTGCGGCACGGCGAACATCCCGTACGGATAGTTCTCGCGCAGGTCCGCCTTGGTGGTGAAGGGGAAGCGGGCGAGATCGCCGAGGGACCGGCAGTCGTCCGGACCGACCCCCGCCTTGTCGAAGGACTCCCGGTAGAACGGCACATGGTCGTAGGCGTGTCGCAGGGACTTCCGCAGCCGCTCCAGCTGGAGCGCCCTCAGTCCCTCCTCGTCGAGCCGTTCCCCCGCGTCCCACAGCTCCGTCGCGTCCGCCACCGGAACGTCTCCTTCACCAACCACAGCAATACGGGCGACCGATCATTCGGTCGAGGTGCTGAGGATCAGTAATCCAGGCCACCGGCGATCAAGCAAGGGGTCGTCCCGCACTTTCTCGACGCGTCGTTCCGCATCGGCCGGGCCCTGGGAGGAACTGCGTTGCGACGGGGGCACAGGACGGTTGAGGATCGGCGCCATGCCGACCTTCACTTCGTACGACGGGACCGAACTCGCCTACCACCTGAAGGGTGAGGGCCCGCCGCTCGTCGTCCTGCCCGGCGGACCCATGCGCGCGTCTGCCTACCTCGGGGACCTGGGCGGGCTCAGTACCCACCGGCGACTCGTCCTGCTCGATCTGCGGGGCACGGGGGCTTCCGCGACCCCCGCTGATCCGGCAACGTACCGCTGCGACCGGCTCGTGGACGACGTGGAGGCGCTGCGGGTTCACCTGGGGCCGGCGGAGATGGATCTGCTCGCGCACTCGGCCGGCGGCAGTCTCGCCATGCTGTACGCCGCCCGGTATCCGGCACGGATACGGCGGCTGGCGCTGGTCACGGCCATTCCATGGGCGCTGGGCATGCCGGTGACGGACGAGGACCGGTTGGCGGCGGCTGTGCTGCGGAAGGACGAGCCGTGGTTCGAGGAGGCGTTCCCCGCGTTCGCGGCCTCGCTCGACGGGACCGGCGGTTACGACCCCGTGTTCGCGCCCTTCTTCTACGGTCGCTGGGACGAGACCGCCGCGGCACACGACGCGCGCGGGGACGAGGAGTTCAACGACGCGGCGGGGGCCGCGTACGGATCGGCGGGCGCCTATGACCCGCCCGCGACCCGGGAGGCGCTCGGGCGGCTGGATCGTCCGGTGCTCGTGCTCGCGGGGGAGGTCGACAACGCCCCCCGGCCCGCGCTCGCCCGCCGCGCCGCCGACGTGTTCCCGCACGCCGAGCTCGTGGTGCAGCCCGGTGCCGGGCACTATCCGTGGCTGGACGACCCGGAATGGTTCGTACGACGGATCGGCACGTTCCTCGGGGCGCCTGTTCGGTACCTCACTTCCCGTACGCCGTCATGAACCGGTCGCGGAACGTGTCCATGCCCCACACGGGCGCGTTCCCGGCGGGCTTGAGCCCGTCCGTCCAGCCCCAGTCGGCGATCCGGTCGAGGACCTTCGGATCGCGGGCCACGATGGTGATCGGCACGTCCTTGTTGGTGTCGCCCCCGGTGACCGTCGGGACGGGCTGGTGGTCGCCGAGGAAGACGAGGACCGTGTCGTCGTCGCCGTAGCGCTCGACCCACTCGGTCAGGCTCTGCAGCGAGTACTCGATCGCCTTGCGGTACTCCGTGCGCACGGACTTGGAGCTTTTCCAGACCTCCTTGGGGTCCGTGCCTTCCTTCTTGATCTGCTCGAAGACCGAGCCGTCACCGAGCTGGTCCCAGTCGACCATGCGGGCGATGGGGGACCAGGGGTTGTGGCTGGAGGCCAGGATGATCTCCGCCATGATCGGGTCGCGGTTCTCCTTGCCGTGCTCCAGGCGCTCGAAGGCCTCCAGGCTGAACTGGTCGGGCACCGGCGTCCAGCTGAAGTAGGGGCCGTTGTAGCCGAGGTGCGTGGAGTCGTAGATGTGGTCGAGGCCGAAGTACTTGCCCTCGGGCCAGGCCTTGCGCACCCCCGGCACGATACCGACCGTGCGCCAGGCGCCGGTCTTCTGGAAATAGCTGGTCAGGGTCGCGCGGTCGCCACCGGTCAGGCTCCGGTAGCGCTGCTGGTTCTTGACCCACAGGCCGGACAGGAACGTCGAGTGGGCGAGCCAGCTGCCGGCGCCCGTCACGGGCGAGCGGAGCCAGCCGCTGCGCGAGGCGAAGCCGGCGGCTTTGAGCCTGCTGTCGCCCTGCTGGAGGGCCGCGTCGATCTGCGGGGCCATCGCCGGGTCGTCGATGGCGACCCGGCCGTAGCTCTCGATGAAGGTGAACAGGACGTCCTTGCCGCGCAGCCCGGTCAGCAGCTGGTCGGGCGGGGTCTTGGCGAAGGCGTCGACGGCGGCCTTCTTCTCGAACTCCTGGGCGTCGAAGATGCCGTCGCGCACCTGCTGCACCCGGTTGGCGACGAACTGCGTGTTGCCCTTGGTGGCGAAGGGGACCCCGCCGAACTGCACACCCAGCGTGAAGCAGACGATCCACACGATGCCGAGGACGAGCGTGCTGCGCAGCGCCACGGGACGGTGCCGTACCAGGAGGTTCGTCAGCCGCACCACCGCGAGCGTGCACAGGGCGAGGACGGCGACGGCCAGCACGATGGCCCCGGTCACCGCGAGCACCTGTCCCGAGCGGCCGAACGACTCCCTGACGAAATCGGTCGCGTCGTCCAGCAGGATCCAGTCGAAGACCAGATCGAAGGGGCGGGCCAGGGTCTGGCGGAAGCCCATGTCGAGGAACTTGACGATGGTGAACAGCCCGATGAGCACGCCCGAGACGACGGCCGTGATGCGCCGGGCCCGCCTCGGCAGCGCGAGGAGCAGGCCCGCGAGGAGGATCGCCTCCACGGGCAGGCGCAGGAACGCCTGGACGTTCATCCGGTCGAGACGGTTGGGCATGAGCAGCGCGCCGAGCACCAGGGCGGCGGCGAGGACGGTCGTGCCGATGCTCACGCCGCGTGCGGTACGGGGGAAGCGGCCGCGCCAGCCGAACCAGCCGGACTTTCCCCTGACCTCCTCGACCGTCTCCTGCCCCGTCTCCTGATCATCCGCCTCCGCACCGCCCTCGGTGGCTTCCGGCAGCTGACGAGAGCGAGGTGTGAAGAGCGACACCCGGCGGTCCTTCCGTACGGTCTTGCGATGGCATGCCAACAGAGCCCTGTGACCGAGCCTGCCACCACCAGTACGTCCGCACGTCACCTTCGGTTCAATCCGGCGGGACCGAAACCGAGGAAAAGGGCCGGGGCGTCACCCGTCCGCCCGCACCGCCACCTCCCGTGCCCACCGGTAGTCGGCCTTCCCGCTGGGGGACCGCTGGATGGAGTCCTCGATCACCAGCTGACGCGGGATCTTGTAACCCGCGAGCCGGCTGCGGCAGTGCGTCCGGATGTCGTCGAGGGACGGCCGGGGCGCACCCTCCCGCAGCTGTACGACGGCTGCCACATGGTGGCCCCACCTGGTGTCCGGCACCCCGGCCACCAGCGCGTCGTACACGTCCGGATGCGACTTGAGCGCCTGCTCGACCTCCTCCGGGTACACCTTCTCGCCGCCCGTGTTGATGCACTGGGAGCCCCGGCCGAGGACGATGACGACGCCCTCCTCGTCCACGGTCGCCATGTCGCCGAGCAGCACCCAGCGCTCGCCGTCCTTCTCGAAGAACGTCTCCGCGGTTTTGCGCGGGTCGTTGTAGTAGCCCAGCGGCACATGGCCGCACTGCGCGACGCGGCCCACCTCGCCCACCGCGATCGGCTCGTGCGTGGCCGGATCGACCACCTGTGTACGGGAGTTGACCCGCACCCGGAAGCCGCGCTCCGGGCCGGCGTCATCGGTGGCCGTGCCGTTGAAGCCGGACTCCGAGGAACCGAAGTTGTTGAGCAGCATCACGTTCGGGACGAGCTCCAGGAACTGCCGGCGCACGGTGTCCGACATGATCGCCCCCGACGAGGACACACTGAACATCGACGAGGTGTCCGTGCCCTTCATGGGGCCCTTGAGGGCGTCGATCAGCGGGCGCAGCATCGCGTCCCCGACCAGGGACATGCTGGTGACCTTCTCCCGCTCGATCGTCCGCAACACGTCCTCGGGTGAGAACTTGCGGTGCAGCACGATCCGTTGGCCGAAGTTGAAGCCGATGAACGCGGTGAGCGTGGAGGTGCCGTGCATCAGCGGGGGCGTGGGGAAGAAGGTGATCCCCGAACCGCCGGCCGCGACCCGCTCGGCGAGCTCCTCGGGCTTCTTCACCGGCTCGCCGGTCGGCGCCCCGCCCCCCATTCCCGAGAAGAACAGGTCCTCCTGACGCCACATCACACCCTTGGGCATTCCGGTGGTGCCGCCGGTGTAGATGATGAACTGGTCGTCGCCGGAGCGCTGCGGGAACCCGCGCTCGGGGGACCCGGCGGCCTCGGCGTCCGTGAAGGCCACGGCGTCCACGCCGGGCACGGATTCGCCCACCCGCACCAGGTGGCGCAGCTTCTGCGTCAGCGGCAGCGCGGCGGCCACCCGGTCGGTGAGCTCCGCGTCGAAGACCAGGCCCACCAGATCGGCGTCCCGGTAGAGATGGACCAACTCGTCCTCGACGTAGCGGTAGTTGACGTTCACCGGCACGGCCCGGGCCTTCAGGCAGCCGAGCGCGACCTGCAGGTACTCGATGCCGTTGTACATGTGCAGCCCGACGTGCTCACCCGGCCGTATCCCGCTGTCGATCAGATGGTGACCGATGCGGTTGGCCGCCGCGTCCAGCTCCGCGTAGGTCAGCCGGCGCTCCGCACCTGTGCCGGGGACGTCGATGTACACCAGCGCCTCGCGGTCCGGGACCACGTCGACGACCGACTCGAACAGGTCGGCAAGGTTGTACTCCACCGCTCCTCCTGACCTCGCTCCGCACCGGTTGCCGGTCATCAGAGCAAAGGGCGACCCAACTGTGAAGGCTCCGCGCGAAGAAATCTGACTGACTGTCAGAAAACTCTTGAAGAGCCCGGGCCGCTCCTGCAACCTGTTCTCGTTCTTTCAGAGGGGAGATGGGCGATGGGTGGGACGGAACACCTCACTGTGCGGCGCGAAGGCGCCACACTGGTGCTCACACTCAACAGGCCGGAGGCCAAGAACGCGCTCTCGCTGGCGATGCTCGTCGGCCTGTACGACGGCTGGGTCGAGGCCGACGCCGACGACTCGGTCCGCTCGATCGTGTTCACCGGCGAGGGCGGCTCGTTCTGTGCCGGCATGGACCTCAAGGCCCTGGCCGGCCAGGGCATGGAGGGAGAGCAGTACCGGGACCGGCTCAAAGCCGACCCCGACCTGCACTGGAAGGCGATGCTGCGCCACCATCGCCCCCGCAAGCCGGTGATCGCCGCCGTGGAGGGCCACTGCGTCGCAGGCGGCACGGAGATGCTCCAGGGCACCGACATCAGGGTCGCGGGCGAGTCGGCGACCTTCGGCCTGTTCGAGGTCAGACGCGGCCTGTTCCCGATCGGCGGCTCCACGGTCCGCCTCCAGCGCCAGATCCCGCGCACCCACGCCCTGGAGATGCTGCTCACGGGCCGCCCGTACAGCGCCCGCGAGGCCCTGGACATCGGCCTGATCGGACACGTCGTCCCCGACGGCACGGCACTGACCAAGGCCCTGGAGATCGCCGAACAGATCAATGCCTGCGCCCCGTTGGCGGTCGAGGCCGTCAAGGCCTCGGTGTACGAGAGCGCCGAGATGACCGAGACCGACGGCCTCGCCGCCGAACTCAAGCGCGGCTGGCCCGTCTTCGACACCGCCGACGCCAAGGAGGGAGCCCGCGCCTTCGCGGAGAAACGACCGCCCACCTACAAGCGAGCGTAGTGCTCCGCCGGGTGCGGCGGTTCGGACACCGCGGGCCGTCAGCGGCTGGTCGCGCGCACGCGGCGGAGCCGCAGATGTCACGGCCTCGCGCCCTTGCGGGCGCGATCCACCCACCTTGCTCCGAAGGAGGCAACCCCGATGCCCGCAGTCCTCAAAGCTCCTCTGATCGTCGAATTCCCGTTCACCCGCTCCCTCGGTCCCGTCCAGAGCGCGTTCCTCACCGGCCTGCGCGACCGCGTCGTCCTCGGTGTGAAGACCGGCGACGGCCGCACCCTCGTACCCCCCGTCGAGTACGACCCCGTCACCGCCGAGGAGATCCGCGACCTCGTCGAGGTCGCCCCCACCGGCACGGTCACCACCTGGGCCTGGAACCACGAACCCCGCCGCGGCCAGCCCCTCTCCTCGCCCTTCGCCTGGGTCCTGGTCCGCCTCGACGGCGCCGACACAGCCCTCCTCCACGCCCTCGACGCACCCCGCCCCGACGCCGTCCACACCGGCATGCGCGTGCGCGTCCGCTGGGCCGAGGACCGCGTCGGCGCGATCACCGACATCGCCTGCTTCGAGCCGTACGACGGCGACCCGGCCGAACCGACCGGCCACAGCGGCGAGTTCGAGGACCCGATCACCGGCATCGTCGCGGCCGCCCGCCTCGACTACGTCTACTCGCCCGGCCGCGCCCAGACCGCCTACATCAACGCCCTCTCGGAACGCCGCAACGTCGGCGAACGCTGCCCGTCCTGCCGCAAGGTGTACGTGCCGCCGAGAGGCGCGTGCCCCACCTGCGGCCTCGCCACCTCGGAACAGGTGGAGGTGGGGCCGGCCGGCACGGTCACCACGTTCTGCATCGTCAACATCAAGGCGAAGAACCTCGACATCGAAGTCCCCTACGTCTACGGCCACATCGCCCTCGACGGAGCCGGGCTCGCGCTGCACGGACGCATCGGCGGTATCCCGTACGACCAGGTGCGGATGGGCCTGCGCGTCGAACCGGTCTGGACGGAAGGGGGCCGCTACCCCGACCACTACCGGCCCACGGGAGAACCCGACGCGGACTACGAGACGTACAAGGAGCTGCTGTGACCAGGGACATCGCCGTCGTCGCCTTCGCACAGTCCGACGTCCTGCGCACCACCGAGGAACAGTCCGAGGTGGAGATGCTCATGCCGGTCCTGCACGACGTCCTGGACCGGACCGGCCTGAAGACCGCGGACATCGGCTTCACCTGCTCCGGCTCCAGCGACTACCTCGCAGGGCGCGCCTTCTCCTTCACCCTCGCCCTCGACGGCGTCGGAGCCTGGCCGCCGATCTCCGAGTCGCACGTCGAGACGGACGGCGCGTGGGCGCTGTACGAGGCCTGGACCAAACTGCTCACCGGGGACGCGGACACCGCGCTCGTCTACTCCTACGGCAAGTCCTCACCCGGGTCGCTGCGCGATGTGCTGACCCGGCAGCTCGACCCGTACTACGTCGCGCCCCTGTGGCCCGACTCGGTCGCCCTCGCCGCCCTCCAGGCGCAGGCACTCATCGACGAGGGCGCCACCGACGAACCGGCGCTCGCCGCGATCGGCGCCCGCAGCCGTGCGGTCGACAATCCGCGTGCCCAACTCACGGGACCCGTCCCGCAAGGGGACTACGTCGTACGGCCGTTGCGCGCCGGTGACTGCCCGCCGATCGGCGACGGGGCGGCCGCGGTGGTGCTCGCGGCAGGGGAGCGGGCCCGCGAACTGTGCACGCGCCCCGCCTGGATCCGCGGCATCGACCACCGCATCGAGGCACACGCCCTCGGCGTCCGCGACCTGACCGACTCGCCCTCCACCCGCCTCGCCGCCGAGAAGGCGGGCGCCTTCCAACGGCCCGTCGACACCGTAGAGTTGCACGCCCCGTTCAGCTCCCAGGAGATCGTGCTGCGCAGGGCGCTGAAACTGGACGACGGCGTTCGGGTCAACCCGTCCGGCGGGGCACTCGCCGCCAACCCGATGATGGCCGCCGGACTGATCCGTATCGGTGAGGCCGCCGCCCGTATCCATCGCGGCGAGTCCGACCGGGCCCTCGCGCACGCCACCTCCGGTCCCTGTCTGCAACAGAACCTGGTCGCCGTACTGGAAGGGGATCCGCGATGAGCAAGGAGCCCGTGGCCGTCATAGGCGTCGGTCAGACCAAGCATGTCGCGGCCCGGCGGGACGTGTCGATCGCCGGGCTCGTACGGGAGGCGGCGCGACGGGCCCTCGACGACGCCGAGTTGGGCTGGGCCGACATCGACGCCGTCGTCATCGGCAAGGCGCCCGACTTCTTCGAGGGCGTCATGATGCCGGAGCTGTATCTCGCGGACGCGCTCGGCGCGGTGGGCAAGCCGATGCTGCGGGTGCACACCGCGGGCTCGGTGGGCGGTTCGACGGCACTGGTCGCCGCGGGGCTCGTCGCGGCCCGCGTGCACGGCACCGTCCTGACGCTGGCCTTCGAGAAGCAGTCCGAGTCCAACGCCATGTGGGGTCTCTCCCTGCCGATCCCCTTCCAACAGCCTCTGCTGGCCGGGGCGGGCGGCTTCTTCGCCCCGCACGTACGCGCGTACATGCGGCGCAGCGGCGCACCCGACACGGTCGGCTCGCTGGTGGCGTACAAGGACCGCCGCAACGCGCTCAAGAACCCCTACGCGCATCTCCACGAGCACGACATCACCCTGGAGAAGGTCCAGGCCTCGCCCATGCTCTGGGACCCGATCCGCTACTCCGAGACCTGCCCCTCCTCCGACGGGGCCTGCGCGATGGTGCTCACCGACCGGGCGGGGGCGGCCCGCGCGCCGCGCCCGCCCGCCTGGATGCTCGGCGGCGCCATGCGCAGCGAGCCGACCCTCTTCGCGGGCAAGGACGCCGTCTCGCCGCAGGCCGGGAAGGACTGCGCGGCCGACGTGTACCGGCAGGCGGGCATCGCCGATCCGCGCCGGGACATCGACGCCGTGGAGATGTACGTCCCGTTCTCCTGGTACGAGCCCATGTGGCTGGAGAACCTCGGCTTCGCGGACGAGGGCGAGGGCTGGAAGCTCACCGAGGCAGGGGTGACGGAACTGGACGGCGATCTGCCCGTCAACATGTCGGGCGGTGTCCTGTCCACCAACCCCATCGGCGCCTCCGGCATGATCCGCTTCGCCGAGGCAGCCCTGCAGGTGCGAGGGCAGGCCGGGGAACACCAGGTGGACGGGGCCCGCCGGGTGCTCGGGCACGCCTACGGCGGCGGATCCCAGTTCTTCTCGATGTGGCTCGTGGGGTCCGAACCCCCAGATGCGTGAATTGCCTCCTTGAAGGTCACCGAAAGGTCCCCCTCACGTGGCCTGTCGGCACTCGGAGTCGATCGCTAGGCTGACCGCGGACGACGCAATCGGGAGGAGCACGGACGTGGCCGAGACCACCATCCAGCAGCAGCCGCTCATGGGCTGGGACAAGCCCGAGCTGGACCTCAGCAGCGCCGACTGGCACTCCAGCAGCCGTGGCCTGGGGGATGTCCAGATCGCCTTTGTCGAGGGTTTCATCGCGATGCGCAACAGCGGCCGCCCGGAGAGCCCTTCCCTGATCTTCACACCTGCCGAGTGGGGCGCGTTCGTGTCGGGCGCGCGGGAAGGGGAGTTCGACCTCACGTGACGTGACGGGCCGATCCGGCGGTGTTTCACCTGTTTTTCCGGACACGCGACCTTGAGCAGCCTGCCGGGGCCGGCGTCCGAGTGACGCTGGCCCCCGGGGGAAGGTCGTACTCCGGAGGTGAGGAACCCATGAGCACCCTGCCGGTCATCGCGGCGGTCGACGGTTCGGACGACAGCCTGCGCGCCCTGGACTGGGCCCTCGACGCCGCCCGCAGGCGGCGGGCACCGTTGCGGGTGGTCCATGTACGGCAGTACGCCGCGTGGGCCGGGCCCGACGTCCTGACCGCCGGGCCGCCGGAGTCGGACCAGGACTCGGTGCTGGACCAGGTGCGCGCCCGGGTGGCGGAGATCGCCGACCGGCCGGCGACGGAATATCTCGTACTGGAGGGCGCACCGCCCGCCCTGCTGCCCGAACTGGGCTCGACCGCGCAGCTGTTGGTGCTGGGCTCCCGGGGGCGTGGTGGCTTCGCGAGCCTGCTGCTCGGCTCCAACGGCATGGCCGCCGCGCGCGATGCGGAGTGCCCGGTGGTCGTGGTGCCGCGGCCGGGTCGTGAGGTGGGGTCGCAGACGCCCGCCGAACCGGGACCGCGCGTGGTCGTGGGCCTCCAGGCCGACAGCCCCGACGAGACCACGCTCGCCTTCGGCTTCACCGAGGCCGCCCTGCGGGGCGCCCGCCTCCAGGTCGTCACCGCCTACCAGTGGCCGCTCCAGACGTGGGCGATGCCGGGCGAGCTCGTCCCCGTGATGATCGACCAGGAGGCCGTCGAGAGAGAGGCCCGCACGCTGGCCGAGGGCTTCCTCGCCCCGCACCGCAAGCGGCATACCGATGTACGGCTCGATCTTCAGGTGGCCCCGGGTGACGCGGCCGGCCACCTCGTCGGGGCGTCCGAGGACGCGGAGCTGGTCGTCGTCGGGCGGCACCGGCGTCGGCTGCTGGCACCTGCCCGCATGATGGGGTCCGTGACTCAGGCGGTGCTGCTGCATGCGGCGAGCCCGGTGGCGGTGGTGCCGCCGGAACCCGGGACTGCCTAATGGGTAAGAGTGCCGCCTATCATTAGGGCCATGCAGGACACGACCCACAGGGACACCTACCTCGCGCTCGACCTCGCCCTCACCATCCGCCATGACGGACACGGGGGCGTGGCCGACGACCTGGGCGAACCCGCCGGGCTCACCGCATGGGTGCGGGCCCACCCCGACGTCGTGCCGAATGCCGCCGGGTACGTGGCCGGCGACGCGGAGCTGACCGCCGTACGGGAGCTGCGCGCCGCCGTCCGGTCCCTGTTCGCCCGCGCGGTACGACCCGGCGAGCCGAGCCCAGCCGATGCCGCGCGGCTGCTGCCCGTACCGCAAGCCGTCGAACTGCTCAACACGGCTGCCGCTCGCACCCCCACCGTCCCCGTCCTGCGATGGGCCGGCGGTGCCGAACCCGCCGTGGAGCGGCGTGCGCCGCACGGTGAGGAGGAACTGACGTCCGTTCTCGCCCAGGCCGCGATCGGCTTCCTCGCCGGCCCGGACCGGGAGCGGTTGCGCGCATGCCATGCGCCGCGCTGTGTGCGGTACTTCCTCAAGGAGCATCCGCGGCAGGAGTGGTGCAAGCCGTCTTGCGGGAACCGGGCTCGGGTGGCTCGGCATCATGAGCGGCACAAAGGGAGCGCTTAGCCGCGCTCTGTGCCGAGTCGGACCGTTCAAGGTCGCCGCGTTCGAGGCGAAGGGAACAGAGCCCCGCCGACACGGGCCCGCACCGCCCGCCGGAAGCGTACGCTGAGGTGCCTGTAGGTCACGGTGCGCGCTCGCTCCCCGCGCGGGTGTACCACCGTGGCGGGGGGTGCACCATGGGCCGGCGCGGCATCAGGAGCAGCAGGACGCTTTTCGAGCGTGAAAGTGAACTCGCCGCCGTGGACGAGGCGTTGGGCGAGCTCACCGGTTTGCGCGCGGACGGGTCCGAGTCGGCCGGTCGGCCTCGCGGCGCTCTGCTCGCCTTCGCCGGAAGGGCCGGGATCGGCAAGACGACCCTGCTGGCCGAGGTCCGTCGGCGCGCCGCCGCACGGGGCTGCACGGTGCTCTCCGCGCGCGGCGGTGACCAGGAGCAGCGCGTCGCCTTCCACGTGGCCCGGCAACTTCTGCAACCCCAGTTCGCCGGTGCGGCGGAGGCTGATCTCCTTGCCCGGTTGGGCAGTTGGTACGACATCGTCGGCCCGGCCCTCGGGCTGTGCGCGCCCACCGACGGTGCCCCACCCGATCAGCAGGGCCTGCGGGACGGACTGGACTGGGTACTCACCCATCTCGCCGTGCGGCGTGCCCCGATGGTCCTCGTCCTCGACGACGCCCACTGGGCGGATCCTGAATCGCTGCGCTGGCTGGCCGCGTTCGCACCGCGTGCCGAGGAACTCCCGCTGCTGCTCGTCGTCGGGTACCGGCCCGACGAACTCCCCGATCACGCCGAGTCGTTCCGGGGACTGCCCGGGCGGGCCGGTGGCCGGCCCATCGACCTGGAGCCGCTCAGCGCGGTCGCCGTCGCCGGTCTCGTCCGCGAAGCACTCGGCACCTACGCCGACGACGCGTTCTGCCGCGAGTGCTGGGCCGTCACCGCAGGCAACCCCTTCGAGACCGTCGAGCTCACGGCCAAGGTGCGCGACCGCGGCCTGACCCCCACCGAGGCCGGTGCCCATCTGCTGCGCGACCTCGCCGCCGCGGTCAAGGGCAGCGGACTGATCGCCCGGCTCGAACGGCTCGGCACCTCCACCGTCCGCTTCGCCTGGGCCTGCGCCGTCCTCGGCACCGAGATCCACCCGTTGCTGGCCGCCGCCGTCGCGGGGCTCGGTCAGGAGGAGGCCGCGGACGCCGCGGACGCCCTGCGCGGCGCCCGTGTCCTCACCGGTGCCGACACCCTGGAGTTCGTCCACCCGCTCATCGCCACCGCCGTCTACCGGGCCATCCCCTCGGGGGTGCGCGTCGCCCTGCACGGCCAGGCCGCATGGTGCGTCGTCAACGACGGACAGGGCCCCTCGGTGGCTGCCCGCCACCTCCTGGAGACCCACCCCGACGGCGACACCTGGGTCGTACAGCAACTGCGTGCCGCCGCCGGCGAGACGGTCCGTTCCGGAGCCCCCGACGCCGCCCGCAGCTACCTCGCCCGTGCCCTGCGCGAACCCCCGCCCTTCGAGGACCGGGCAGCAGTGCTGTACGAACTGGGCAGCGCCTCCCTGCTCACCGAACCGGCCACCACGGTGAACCACCTGCGCGCCGCGCTGGAGGAGCCCATCGCCGACCGGCAGCTGCGGCACCACATCGTCTACCGGCTCTCCCAGGTCCTCGCCCACAGTGACCGGCTCGCCGAGGCCTCCGACACCCTCGCCCGGGAGATCCGCGTCACCGAGGACGCCCGCGTCAAGCTGCGCATGGTCGCCGAGCAGTTCATGTGGGACGCCTTCCGTGCCGACGAGCCCGACCACCCCTCCCGCTCCCGCCGTCTCACCAGACTCGCCGACCGCCTCAAGGGCCGCGACCTCACCGAGCGGTACATCATCGGCCTGCGCGCCTGGGACGCGACCCTGCGCGGCGAACCCGCCCATGTCGCCCTCCACCACGCCGAACGCGCCCTGGCCGGCGGTCTCGGCTGGGCCGAACCCGACCGTGGTTTCGAGGTGCCCGTGCTGGTGGCGATGGCCTTCATGTACGCGGACCGCCCCGGCCGTACGGAAGAGCTCTTCGCCGCGGGGATCGCCGACTTCGAACGGCAGGGCTGGCGCGGCGCCCACCTCTCCTTCGGCTACACGCTCCTCGCCTACCTCCGCTTCCGCCGCGGCCGCCTCGCCGAAGCCGAGGACTTCGTGCGCGCGGGACTCAGGCTCGCCGAACGCGTCGGTCCCGGCACACCCGCCCACTGGTACGCCGTCGGCATCCTCATCGAGGTCCTGCTGGCCCGCGGGCGCGTCACGGAGGCCGCGCAGACCGCCGAGGACTACTCCTTCAACGAACCCTTCCCGGCCGCCGTGGTCTTCCCCGACGTCCAGACCGTCTACGGCGAACTGCTGCTCGCCCGCGGCCTCACCAAGGACGCGGCCGCCGAGCTGGCGGCAGCGGGCCGCCGTCTCGACCCCCGAGGCATCCGCAACCCCGCCTGGTGCCCCTGGCAGCTCCACCTCGCCCGCGCCGAGAGCCACGACGCCCCCGAACGCGCGGTCACCACCGCCCTCGAAGCGGTGGCCCGCGCCCGCCAGTTCGGTGCCCCCTCCGCCATCGGCCAGGCCCTGCGCACGGCCGCCGAGGTGTCCTCGGGCACGGTCCGGGTGAAGTACCTGGAGGAGTCGGTCGCCCACCTGGAGTGCTCCCCGGCCGCGTACGAGCTGGCATGTGCGCTGGTGGCACTGGGGACGGAGCTGCGGCGCACGGGGCGCCCCACGGAAGCGGCGGAGCACCTCTACCGGGGCCTGGACACGGCGGTGCAGTGCGGCGCGGACGGCTTGGTGGAGGCGGCCCGCGACGAACTGGCGGCGGCGGGTCTGCGCCCGCGTCGCCTCCACAGCACGGACACGGACACGCTGACGACTCGCGAACGTACGGCAGCCACCATGGCGGCCGAGGGTCTCACCAAGCGTGAGATCGCCGACGGGCTGGGCATCGACGAGCCGACGGTCACCCGCCTGCTCTCGGCGGTCTACAGGAAGATGGGCACCGACCACCGTGGACTGGCAGCGGCTCTCGAGCCAACGTAGCGCCCCACCCACCAGGGGGCGCGCGGTCGTGTCGATGTGCGGCTCCGCCGCGTGGGCGCGACCAGCCCCCACCCACCCGCACCCGGATATCGGCCGAAGCACCCCAGGACCGCACGTGCCCATCGCCGAACGGCACCCCGTACCATTGGCGCATGTCGTTCCTCCGCCGCCGCAGCGCAACTCCCGCCGGCCCCGACTTCGATGTCCTGGCCATGGACCCGGGCGACTGGCCCGGCAACCTCGGCGCCGGTCTGCTGCCCGCCCCCGACGGCACCTGCCAGGGTGTCTTCCTGCGCTACGACCTGTTCGGCGGCCGCGGCCCCGCGATGATCATCGGCAACCTCCCCGAGGGCTCCCCGGCTCGGGACCTCGCCGAGGGCGAGGTGCCCTTCGAGGTGGCCCAGCTGCTGATCGCGCTGGAGAACGAGGAGGAGGTGACCGTCGTCGGCGCCGAGGACATGCCGGTGATGCAGGGCGACAACCTTCTGATCGTGCGGCGCCTGAAGCTCTCCGAGGGCCGGATCTCCTGCGTGCAGTTCGACCGCAGCGACAATGTCCTGGTGACCATCGCCGCGTGGGACCGCCCGATCACCGACGACCTGTACGCCCTCCTGAAGCCGCTGCCGGCGGAGCTCTTCCAGCAGGGCTGACCCCGACCCGTCCCTGTTCGGGATTCCGCCCGCCTTGTCATGACCCTTGTCGCCAAGTCATCGGACCTCTAGCGTCAAGGTCATGTCGTATGGGATCACTCGAAGAACGACGTTAAAGGCTGCGGCAAGCGGTGCCGGTGTGCTCGCGACAGGGGCCGGTGTCAGCGAGGCGGCTACCGATTCCTCCGATGTATCGGTGCAACCCTTGGCGCTCTGGTACGCCACCCCCGCCGCCGACTGGGAACGCGAGGCCCTCCCCATCGGCAACGGCGCACTCGGCGCCATGATCTTCGGGACCCTCGCCTCCGAACGGCTCCAGTTCAACGAGAAGACCCTGTGGACCGGCGGCCCCGGTTCGGCCCAGGGATACGACCACGGCAACTGGCGCGACGCCCGCCCCGGCGCCCTCACCGCCGTCCAGGACGATGTCGACGCCCGGACCACCCTCGCCCCCGACGAGGTCGCCGCCCGCCTCGGTCAGCGCCGCGTCGGCTACGGAGCCCACCAGACCTTCGGCGACCTCCACCTCGACGTCCCCGGCGCACCGGCCACCATCCCGGACGACTACCGCCGCGAACTCGACCTCGACAAGGCCGTCGCGTCCGTCACGTACACCCATCAAGGAGTGCGCCACCGAAGGGAGTTCTTCGCCTCCCAGCCCGACGGTGCGATCGTGGGGCGGCTGACCGCGGACCGGCCCGGGAGCGTCACCTTCACCCTCCGGTACACCTCACCGCGCGCCGACTTCACCACCACGGCCGCCGCGGACGGAACCCTGACGGTGCGGGGCACGCTCGCCGACAACGGGCTGCGCTTCGAGGCGCAGATCCGGGTCCACAGCAAGGACGGCACCCTCAGCTCCCACACCGACGGCACCATCACCGTGACCGGCGCCGACAGCGCCTGGTTCGTCCTGGCCGCGGGCACCGACTACGCCGACACCTACCCCGGCTACCGAGGCGCGGACCCGCACGCCGTCGTCACCCGGACCGTCGAGCAGGCGGGCACGGACCACCAGGCGCTCCTGCGCCGCCATCTCCGCGACCACCGCGCCCTGTTCCGCAGGGTCGCCCTCGACATCGGCCAGGAACCGCCCGCGGACGTCCCCACGGACCGGCTGCTGTCCGCCTACACCGCCGGCCCGACCGCGGCCGAACGTGCCCTGGAAGCCCTCTTCTTCCAGTACGGCCGCTACCTCCTCATCGCCTCCTCACGCCCCGGCTCCCTGCCCGCCAACCTCCAGGGCGTCTGGAACCGGAGCACCTCGCCCCCGTGGTCCGCCGACTACCACGTCAACATCAACCTGCAGATGAACTACTGGCTCGCCGAAGCCGCGAACCTCGCCGAGACGACGGAGCCCTACGACCGTTTCGTCGAGGCGCTGCGCGCTCCGGGACGCGTCAGCGCACAGGAGATGTTCGGCTCGCGCGGCTGGGTCGTGCACAACGAGACCAACCCGTACGGCTTCACCGGTGTGCACGACTGGGCGACCGCGTTCTGGTTCCCCGAGGCGGCGGCCTGGCTCACCCAACAGCTGTACGAGCACTACCGGTTCAGCGGCTCCACGGCCTATCTCCGCACCACCGCGTACCCGGTGCTGAAGGAGGCCACCGAGTTCTGGCTGGACAACCTGCGCACCGACCCGCGTGACGGCACCCTCGTCGTCACGCCCAGCTACTCGCCGGAGCACGGGGACTTCACGGCCGGTGCGGCCATGTCGCAGCAGATCGTCCACGACCTGTTCACCAACACCTTCGAAGCGGCCCGGATCCTCGGTGACTCGCCCGACTTCCGCCGCCGTCTGGAAGAGACGCTCGGGCGACTCGACCCCGGCCTGCGCATCGGGTCCTGGGGTCAACTCCAGGAGTGGAAGGCCGACCTGGACGACCCCACCGACGAACACCGGCATGTCTCCCATCTGTTCGCCCTCCACCCGGGACGCCAGATCGAGCCCGGCAGCCGGTGGGCCGAGGCGGCCAAGGTCTCCCTCACCGCGCGCGGCGACGGCGGCACCGGCTGGTCCAAGGCGTGGAAGGTCAACTTCTGGGCCCGGCTGCGCGACGGCGACCACGCACACCTCATGCTCGGCGAACAACTCAAGCTCTCCACCCTGCCCAACCTCTGGGACACCCACCCGCCGTTCCAGATCGACGGCAACTTCGGTGCCACGTCCGGGATCGTGGAGATGCTCCTGCAGAGCCAGCACGACGTGATCGAGATACTGCCCGCCCTGCCCGCCATGTGGCCCGACGGCTCGGTCCGGGGACTGCGCGCCCGCGGCGGTGCCACCGTCGACGTCGAGTGGGCCGGCGGCCAGGGGACCCGGATCACGCTGACGGCGTCACGGACACGTGAACTGACCGTACGCAGTGACCTGTTCAGAAGCGGGGAGCTGACCTTCAAGGCGGTCGCAGGGCGTCGCTACACCTGGGAGGCCTGATCACACCGGAGGCCGCCGCCGACACCGTCTGCCGACGGGTCCGCGACGGCCTCTCACCCGAGGAGTGGCACCGCCAACTGCCGGACGTCCCCTACCGGGAGACCTGCACGTCGACGTCCGCCGCCCGCACGAACGCCACCCGGTGGCCGTACTGGATCTCGTAGTACAGGTCCTTGCCGACCACGACCTTGTGCGAGTCCGTGGTGAACGTGACCGCGTAGTAGTACTCACCCGGCACCTCGTCACCGGCCACGTACTTCTGGTCCTTGAGCAGTTTGTACGGCAGCGGCGACACCGCCTGCGCGGGCACTCCCGTCGGGTACGCGGAGGCCTCGGGGTACGCGCGCCCGTACACCGGGACGCTCTCCACGTCGGCCCTGGGAGTCACCACCAGGCCCTTCGCGCTCACTGCGGTCGGGTCCTTCGTCGGGTTCTCGAACCAGGCCTTCTGCCCCAGGTACCAGATCGCCGTCCAGTCGCCGTCGCGCCCGGCGACCGCGTACTGCTGACCGGTGGAGGCCCGCGAGGAGATGTCGTTCACCCCGGTGCCCGGCACCGTACCCAGACCGATGTCCTTGATCAGCGGGTAGGTCCTGCCCGGCCCGGAGTACAGCCGCACCTCGCTGGAGCCGTGTGCCGCGCACGGCTCGCCCTTGGTGACGCAGCCCGTGTACTGCGGCTGGTTGGTCGCGTAGTCGGGCCGGATCGTCACCATCCCGGCCTCCTGACCGCCGGTGGCCTTGAAGGGGTGGCCGAGCAGCTCGAAGTAGTGCCGCCAGTCCCAGTACGGCCCGGGGTCGGTGTGCATGCCGCCGACGGTGGCGGTGGTCGGGCCCGGCACATTGTCGTGGCCGAGGATGTGCTGCCGGTCCAGCGGGATGCCGTACTTCTTGGCGAGGTACTTCACCAGCCGCGCCGAGGAGCGGTACATCGCCTCCGTGTACCAGGCGTCCGGATCGGCCAGGAAGCCCTCGTGCTCCAGACCGATCGACTTGGCGTTGACGTACCAGTTGCCCGCGTGCCAGGCGACGTCCTTGGCCTTCACATGCTGGGCGACATGGCCGTCGGTGGAGCGCAGTGTGTACTGCCAGGAGACGTAGGTGGGGTCCTGGACGAGGTTGAGGACGCCTTCCCAGGTGCCTTCGGTGTCGTGGATGACGATGTACTTGATGCTCTGTGACTTCGGCCGGTCGCCCAGGTCGTGGTTGCCGTAGTCGTTGTCGCCGAACTCCTCGTACGGCGCCGGGATCCACTCGCAGGACACGGACTTCGGGCACTGCGTGTCCCCGGTACCGAGCGTCCGGAGACCCGTGCGCTTCATGCCGGAGGTGTCGGGGGTGACGTCCGGCTGGGGCGCCAGGGCGACCAGTTGGCCGGCGTCCGTGGCGCGTTCCTCGCCGGTGCGGATCACGTCGTACACGTCGTCGGCGTACGCCGCCGCCGTCGCGGTGTCGTCGGCTCCCGCGAAGCGGGCCACCGCCGCGTACCAGTCCGCCGGGTCCTCGCTGAGCGGTTCGCCCAGGTCCTGCTGCGTGTTCGCCAGGAGTGCGGCGCCGCCGGCGATGTTCGCCGCGGGATCGGTCCGCAGCTCCTCGGCGCTCAGTCCGGTCAGTTCCGCCGCTTTCGGCAATGTCGTGAGCCGGGCCGGGAACTCCGTCGGCGCCGGTACCTCTGTCTCGGGCAGCAGGGGCGCCCGGGCGCTGTCGCCGCGCGCGTCCTCCGTGCCCTCGCTGTGGTGCGGGGCCTCGGCGAGGGCGGTCCGGGCGTCGGTGAGGTGCATCGGGCCGTAGCCGCCGGTCACACTCGGAGCCCCGGCGTGCGTGTCCCAGCGGGACTGCAGGTAGGAGACGCCGAGGAGGACGCTCTGCGGGACCTCGTATCTGGCGGCCGCCGAGGCGAACGCCAGCTGGAGGCTGTTCGCCGAGGTCTGTGCGCCGGAGGGGGCCGCGCCGAGCAGGGGCAGCAGCAGCGCCGCGGTGGCGACCGCGCCGACAGCGGTTCGTGTATGTCTGTGCCCGCAGGCGCTGGTCGGGTCGGATCCTCGCATTGCAGCCTCCTGGGACGGTCGGTCGCGATGAGCCGTGCGGGGCCGGACGTGCGTCAGTGGTACCGGCTGGCCGACGATCCGTCAATCATGCCCAGGGCAAGGAGAATTCCCTTGTCAACCGGGGGTCCCGGGAGTTTCGTGGCGGCACCTTTCGGGCCTGCGGGGCTTCAGTGGCTTACACCAATGGGCCGTTTGCGAGGGACCGTGCGAGGGCGGACATACGAAGGTCCGCGGTGCGCCGCTGTCCCAGGCGCACCGCGGACCTTCGTCCCCGTCAGCGAGTGCCGACCGCCGCGCGTACGGCCCGTCGGGCCAACTGGCAGTCGTCGTGCAGCCGCCTCAGCAGTAGGCGCTGCTCCTCGCCGGACGGCGCAGCACCTGGGTGGGCCGCTCCCGGTGCCGCCGGGGTCGTGTCGTGCATCGAGCGCTGCACGGCGGTTTCATAGGTACGGATCTCACGGGTCAGTACGAGCATCAGGTTCACCAGGAACGCGTCGCGCGAGGCCGGGCCCGCCGACTGCGCGATCTGGCTGATCTGACGCCGGGCCACCGGTGCGTCCCCGAGCACCGACCACAGCGTCGCCAGGTCGTACCCCGGCAGATACCAGCCCGCGTGCTCCCAGTCCACCAGCACTGGACCGGCCGGTGACAGAAGGATGTTCGAGAGCAGTGCATCGCCGTGGCAGAACTGTCCCATGCCGTGCCGGCCCGCGGTCGCCGCGATGCCGTGCAGCAGCTTCTGCAGGTCGCCCATGTCCCGGTCGGTGAGCAGCCCCAGCTCGTGGTACCGGGAGATACGGGCCGCGTAGTCCAGCGGAGCGTCGAAGGTGCCCGCCGGCGGCCGCCAGGCGTTCAGCCGGCAGATCGCACCGAGCGCCGCCCGGATGTCCGCCCGCGGCGGGGCCTCCGCCGGGTGCCGGTGCAGAGCCGCCACCCGTCCCGGCATCCGCTCGATCACCAGGGTGCAGTTGTCCGGGTCCGCCGCGATCAACCGGGGCACCCGCACGGGCGGGCGATGCCGGACGAACGAGCGGTATGCCGCTATTTCGTGGCGGATCCGCTCGGCCCATGCGGGGGAGTGGTCCAGTAAACACTTCGCGACGGCCGTGCTGCGCCCGGTCGTCCCCACCAGGAGGACGGAGCGGCCGCTGCGGCGCAGCACCTGGACCGGAGCGAACTCCGGACAGATCCGGTGCACCGACGCGATCGCCGTACGCAGCTGTGCGCCCTGGGGGCCGGACAAGTCGAGTCTCCCGCTGAGCGGTTGGGTGCCGAGCCCCGGAGCGCGCCGCGTCCTGCCGGCACCGAGCACGGGGGCCGCCGGGCGAGCGGGGTCGAGGTAGGGGCCGCTGCCCGCCGGGCGGGGGTGCAGCGGCCGGGGCGGGGCGGACACGGAGGACGATGCTGCGTACATGGGCGAAACAGATCCCTTCGTGTGCCTGCAGTGCATGTCTGCGCAGTGCGCTACCCGGCCCGACCGCCCGAGGTGCACCCTGGGGAATGCTCCCGTCATATGGCAGCGGCCGGGTCGGGGTGGCGCGTTCCTACCTGACACCCATCGCCCAGTGGCACACCATCTGGCGCACCCTGGCGAACCCTGGCGAATAGTCGCTCGGCAACTCCCACCGGGCTACTGTCAACTCAGCCGAGAACCTGGGGGCTTGACGTGAGCGGACAACCCAACACCCGACTTTCGGACCTGTTCGGCCTGGCCGGCTGGTCCAAGGGTGAACTCGCGAGGCTGGTCAACCGGCAGGCGGCGGCCATGGGCCACCCCCAGCTGTCGACCGACACCTCACGGGTGCGGCGTTGGATCGACATGGGAGAGATCCCGCGCGATCCGGTGCCCCGTGTGTTGGCTGCCCTGTTCACCGAGCGTCTCGGCCGTGTCGTGACCATCGAGGACCTCGGTCTGGTCCGGCACGGGCGTACGGGGAAACGGCAGGACGCCGGGAGTGTGGAACATCCCGACGGTGTGCCGTGGGCGCCCGAGCGGACCGCGGCGGTCCTCACCGAATTCACGGGAATGGACCTCATGCTCAACCGACGCGGCTTGGTGGGCGCGGGCGTCGCGCTCACCGCAGGATCCGCACTCAGCAGCGCCATGCACGACTGGCTGCACTCCGATCCGGCCCTGACGGCCGACGCTCCCAGGTTCGAAGATCCCCTGCACGCCGACCCCGCTGGGTTCGACCGCTACGAGGCCGCCCCCATCGGATCGCAGGAGATCGAGGAACTGGAGCGTTCCGTCGAGGTGTTCAGGGCGTGGGACGCGGCTCGCGGCGGCGGGCTGCAGCGCAAGGCGGTCGTAGGCCAACTCAACGAGGTGGGCGGGATGCTCGCCTACCGACACCCCGAACATCTGCAGCGGCGCCTGTGGGGCGTCGCCGCCAACCTCGCCGTCCTCGCGGGCTGGATGTCGCATGACGTCGGCCTGGAGCCCACGGCCCAGAAGTACTTCGTCATCGCCGCCCATGCGGCCCGTGAGGGCGGCGACCGGCCCCGCGCCGGGGAGGCGCTCTCCCGAGCGGCTCGCCAGATGGTGCACCTGGGCCGGCCCGACGACGCACTCGACCTGATGAAGCTCGCCCAGTCCGGCTCCGGAGAACAGGTGCTGCCGCGCACCAGGGCGATGCTCTACACCATCGAGGCCTGGGCACAGGCGTCGATGGGCAAGGGGCAGGCGATGCGCCGCACCCTCGGACAGGCGGAGGACCTCTTCGTCTCGGACCAGGGCGACGTGCCACCGCCGAGCTGGATGCAGACCTTCAAGGAGGAGGATCTGTACGGCATGCAGGCCCTGGCCTACCGCACGCTGGCGGAGCACGAGCCCACCGCGGCCGTGCACGCCCAGCACTACGCGGAGAAGGCCCTGGCCCTGCGGGTCGACGGGCGGCAGCGGTCGAAGATCTTCGACTTCCTGTCGATGGCCTCGGCCTGCTTCATCGCGGACGACCCGGAACAGGCGGACCGCTACGCTCGGCTGGCCCTGGTGTCGATGGGATCCAACTCCTCGCACCGCACCTGGGACCGGCTGCGCCAGATGTACCGGCTCACCGCCGAGTACTCCAGCTACCCGAAGATCTACGAGCTGAGGGAGGAGATCAAGCTGGCCCTGCCGAGGCCGGCCAAGGGCGGCGGCAGCGCACGGGCATAGAAGGTTTGTGCGCTGACACCCCGAGAATTCTCAGGCTGTCGAATCTCAGCCAGTCACCTTGGCGATGAGCACGCAGGCGTCGTCCTCGCGCGCGGTCTCGCCGAACTCCTCCACGACCATCCGTACACAGTCCTGTGCGGTGCGCGCCTCGTCGAAGCGCGGGGCCAGACCGAGGAGAAGGTTCACGGCCGCCATGCTGTCGTGCCCGGGCGCCAGCCCGTCGGTGTGCAGCAGGAGCAGGTCGCCGGCTTCGAGGGGCTCTTCGGCCTGCTCGTAGGAGGCACCCGAGGTCGCGCCGAGCAGCACGCCGTCCGGTGCGTTCAGCCTGCGCCCCGTCCCGTCGCGGAACAGCAGCGGGGCGGGGTGCCCGGCCTGCGCCCAGGCGAGTGTGCGGGTCTCGGGCCGGTAGCGGCAGCAGATGGCGCTGCCGAGCGCGGGTTGCACGGTGGCGTCGAGTAACTGGTTGAGCCAGGACAGCAGTTGTCCCGGCTGGGTGCCCGCCATGGCCATGCCGCGCACGGCACCCAGCAGGGTCGCCATGCCCGAGGTCACGGCGACGCCGTGGCCGGTGAGGTCGCCGACGCTGAGCAGCGTGTCGCCGTCGGCGAGTTCGAGTGCGTCGTACCAGTCGCCGCCGATCAACGCGCTCGTCGAGGACGGCAGATAGTGCGCCGCCAGATCAAGGGTCTCGGGGCTGCGTTGCGGGAGCCGCAGGGAGCCGCGCCACGGCGGCAGCACAGCCTCCTGCAGCTCGACCGCGAGCCGGTGCTCGGTCTGCGCGCGGTGCTGGTGGTGCTGCAGCGAGTCACGGGTCTCGCTCACCACCCGTTGGCTGCGGCGCAGTTCGCTGACGTCCCGCAGCACGGCCCACATGGACGCGGTACTGCCGTCGGCGTCGAGTACGGGCTCGCCCATCATGTGCACGGTGCGCACGGCACCGTCCGGGCGCAGGATGCGGAACTCCCCGTCGATGGGCTTGGCGTCGACGAGGCAGTCCGTGACCATCGACGTCAGCTTCGGCCGGTCCTCGTCGAGCACCAGGGACGGCAGTTCGTCGAGGGTGAGCGGGGGAGCGGCCGGGTCGCGGCCCAGGATCTGGTAGAGCTCGCCGGACCAACTGGCCTCGTCCGTCAGCAGGTTCCACTCCGCGCTGCCGACCCTGCTGAGCAGGGAGTCGCGCCGGGGAGTGGTCGGCGCGGCCGGGGCGGGTGCCGGCTCGACCGCTGCGGGTGCGGGTGGGCCCTCCCGCAGCTGTGCCAAGTGCTCGTCGAGGTCGTTGAGTTGGTGCAGCGCCAGGTCGTACAGCGCGCGCTGCCAGCGTCCCTGGGGGTCCGATCCGTCGTCCTGGGCGTCCCGTCGTACGGCGTCCACGTCGCCCTTGAGCCGTCGCGTCTGCGATATGAGCGCGTCGACCGAGCCGCCACCTGGCGGCTGGGCGGCTGGGCGGTCCGCAGAGAGATGGGACGGCATGACGCGCTCCGATGCGGGGAGATACGACCAAGGCTGACGGAGGGACCGTTACGACTGTGGCACAGCCCGCGACGCCCTGTAAGGGATTCGGCAACACACGATACGGTGGTGCTTCTGGCATATGCCACAGTCTTCACGGAGGGGTTTCCCCGTGTGATTGGCGTACGTCACCCGATGGGGCAAGTCGTAGTCAGAATACGTGAGTTGACGGATCGTCCGGGCCTCCGGGTCGGCATTCATCTATGTGTTCGACGGCTCCGTGTTCTATGGGGTGGCGGCAGTCGTGGATCGGGCCGCGCCAGGGCTCGCCACGCAGGGGGTCGACGGTGGCTTCGGAGGGCGGGGAATCACTCGGACCTTTGGTGTGTGATGCAGGTCACATCAATTGATTCGGGCTTCGGCGTAATGCAAACGGCACCTGCGAGGTCGTAAAGACATCGGCACATTCGGCCGACCTCCGACCCGCAGTGGAGACCGACCATGGACATCGACCTCGAGCAGCCCGCCCACGGACGCCTGATCACCGCCGACGAGCAGGAACTGCCCGTCCCCACGACGCTCCGCTACACCTCCGCGGACCCGCTCGCGGTGCACCTCGACTTCCCGCCCGAGGTCGCGCTCGACGGTGAGGTGGTCAGCTGGACCTTCGCCCGCTCCCTCCTGGAGGCAGGGCTGCGCGCCCCGGCGGGCGGCGGGGACGTGCACCTGTGGCCGTGCGGCCGCGCCCGTACGGTCGTGGAGCTCCACTCGCCGTACGGGCTGGCCCTGCTGCAGTTCGACACCTCGGCGCTGCGCCGCTTCCTGCTGCGGACGTACGCGGTGGTCGCGGCCGGTCAGGAGGACGTGAGCGCGGAGGTGGACCGCGGTCTCAGCGCCCTCTTCGGAAGTGTCTGAGGGTGCTGCGGTGTCAGTACCGCAGAACTCCCGCGATCCCGCTCGCGTCGCCCAGCGTGCCGTCCGGTACGAAGCGGACGTCGGCGCCGGTCTCCAGGCACTGCTCGACGATCTCGTCCACGATGTCCTCGCGGGCGTCGAGATCGCCGCTGATGGCGGGGACCAGGTGGTCGCCGCCCTCGTCGCGGACGGTCACCCGGTAGTTCTCCTCGACGGCCAGCAGGCGTACGCGGCCGTCCCGGGCGCTCTGCCACACCTCGTCGACGCCGGACGCGAACGCCCGGCGACCGCGCGCCGTCTCCAGCTCGCGGGCCACGGCGGCGGTGTTCTTGCGGGTCTCGGCCTCCTGCAGAGGTCGTACGGTCTGCCACACCGCGTCCGGGGTGCCGTGCGCGAGGCCGCCGTGCGGGACGTGCACGGCGTCCTTGGTGGCGCTTCCGACCCCGTCCAGCGCGGACAGCGCCGCGGTCTCACCCGTGATGTAGAGCGGCCGCGGGTCCTCCCGCAGGAGTCTGCCCATCGCGGTGTCGGCATCCCGCAGGAAGTGACGGGTGCCCTCGTCGCGGAAGGTGCTCGGCAGATCGCCGATCCGCTCCTGGCGCTCGGCGTCGAAGTTCTCCCGGCTCCTGGTCAGCGGGAAGCCGCCGACACGGTGCTCCGTGACCCGGTCCGTGCCGCCGTTCCACAGCGTGACCTGGTCGGCGGAGACCGAGAGCACCCAGAACGGGCGCTCGGAGGCCTGCGCGGAGACGAGATTGCGGGTCAGGAAGGTGTCCGAGAGGACCACCCGTTCGGGTACGGCGCGGGCCAGCGACCACACCTGGTGCTCACCCGGAGCCGCGAAGATCACCAGACCGTCCTCGGCATGAGCCAGGTCGACCTCGGAGAGGGCCTGGTCGAGCTGTCGTTCGACGTCAGCGCGCCGCTCCCGGCTGACGGCGGGATCGGCCTCCAACTGCTTCTTGGCCTCGGCCACGACATTGCGCAGCCGGACCGGGTCCTGGGTGTTCTCGGGCTCCCGGCGATGTGTCGGCGTCAGCACGGACACGGCCGGATAGGGGCGCGGGCGCCGCAGCTCTGTGAGGGTCGTGGGACTGAGTGCGTGCTCCATATCAGCACGATAGGACTGATTGCCGGATAGGGCATTAGGGGCAACCAAGTCGGGCATTCAGGGTAATTCGCTGTTAGCGTCGCTTGAGTCGCCGGATGACGTTCGCCGCATCACCGAGGGACGGCCCTGTGCCGCAGTGGGACAGCGGCAACAACGCGGTCGCGCTCGAGCCCGGCGTGGTGTTCACCTACGACCGCAACACGCAGACCAACACCCTGCTGCGCAAGGCGGGCATCGAGGTCATCACCATCGTCGGCGCCGAGTTGGGGCGCGGGCGCGGCGGCGGGCACTGCATGACGTGTCCGATCGTGCGGGATCCCGTGGAGTTCTGACCTAGCTCTTCGAGTCGATCACCGCGATGTTCCCCTGGGCCACCGCGCACAGCGTCTGCTTTCCGTCGGCGTCGACCGTGCTCACGTCGCAGCGGCTCACGACACGGGTGCGGCCGGCCCGCACCACCTGGGCGTGCGCGCGCAGGGTCTCGCCCGTCGCCGGGCGCAGGTAGTCGATGGTGAAGCCGGAGGTGATCAGGCCCGGCCCCACCACGGTGGCCGCGGCGAGCGTCAGCGTGTTGTCGGCCGCATAGGAGACCACTCCGCCGTGGACGAAGCCGTACTGCTGGAGCAGCTCCTGCCGGATGTCCAGTTCGAGGGTCGCCTCGCCGTCCCCGAACGCCGTCACGCGGGCGCCCAGCAGTCTGCTGAACGGCTGCTCCGCGAGGACCTTCCGTGCGAGGTCCAGATCCATGGTCAGGCCCTACCTCTCGATATCACTTCACTAGTGAAGTGAGGGTGGCGCGGCTCGGTGTCGTCTGTCAAGATCGGCCCATGGTCGAGCCGGATCAGCGTCTGTACTACCTGCTGCAGCGGGCGGCACACCGTCTGCGCACCACGCTGGACCGGCGCTGCCTCGCCGTCGCCGGCGTCACCACCGCACAGCTCGGCGCGCTGTTCGCCGTACAGGAAGAGCCGGGCATCACCCAGCAGGGGCTCGCACACACCCTCGGTCTGCGCGAGTCCGCCGTCACCGGACTCGTCGGACGCCTCACCACGGCGGGGCTGCTCTCGCGGCAGGCGCACCCGAGGCAGCACCGGGCCGTGGTGCTGGAGTTGACGGAAGCCGGGGAGGCGGCACTGAAGGCGGCCCGGCCCGAGATCGACCGCTTCAACACCGAAGTGCGCGCCCTGCTCGGCGACGACGGCTTCGGGCAGACCGCGGCCGCCATGAACCGCCTCGCGCACTGGGGAGAGTGAGTCCCGGACGAAGGAGGCCGGATCGGCCGTCCACACGTCGGCCCTCCCAGGCCTCCGGCGGTTCCTGGATCGCCTCACCCGCCCCGAGCTCGGCCGCAGTGAAGGCGCGGCCCCGGTGGGACGGGTCGGCGGCGACGGATTTCACCGGTCGTCCTCCTCCGAACCGCAGGAGCTGCCGCTGGGCGGCAGGGTCCCGTACAGGAGGAAGCTGTCGACCTTGCGCTGGACGCACTTGGAGGAGCCGTACCCGGTGTGGCCGTCGCCCTTGTTGTCGAGCACGACCGCCGAGCCGCCGAGCCGCTTCGCCGTCTCCACGGTCCAGCGGTACGGCGTCGCCGGGTCGCCGCGGGTGCCCACGAGGAGCATCTTCGGGGTGTGGACGTCCCGGACCTCGTCGCGGATGAAGTCGGTGCCCTTGGGCCGGCCGTAGCACGTCAGCACCTCGGTGAGACGGTAGCGGCCGAAGACGGGGGAGGCGTCCTCGTACTCGGCGCGCAGTCGGCCCAGGTCGCGGGTGATCTCGTCGGCGGTGGGCCGGTCGGGGTCGTCCGCGCAGTTGATCGCCATCAGCGCCGCCGGCAGGTTGTCCAGCGGGACCTCGTCCTCGTCGGCCAGATCGCCGTCGTTCCTCGCGCGGACGGGGAGCGCGCTCCCGCCCGACGCGAACGCCTCGATGCCCCGGGTGTCCCCGTCCTCGACGAGCTGGGCGAGGGCCCGCTCCAGCAGGGGCCACAGTTCCCTGCTGTAGAGGGCCTGGCTGATGGCGCCCACGAGGTCCTGGCCGGTGAAGTCGTAGCCCCAGTCGGACGGCAGCGGATCCTGGTCGAGCGAGTCGACGAGCCGGACGACCTGCTCCCGGGCCTTGCGCGGATCCTGGCCGAAGGGGCAGGCGATGTCCTCGGTGCACCAGTCGATGAAGTCCTCCAGCGCGGTCTGCTGGCCCTCCGCGCCCACCCTGCTCTGCTCGGTGAGCGGCTCCGTCAGGGTGTCCACACCGTCGAGCACCAACCGGCCGACCTTCTTGGGGAATTGAGCGGCGTAGACCGCACCGAGCCGGGTTCCGTAGGAGAAGCCCAGGTAGTTGAGCTTCTTGTCGCCGAGGGCCGCGCGCATCACGTCCATGTCGCGGGAGGCGTTGACCGTGCCGATGTGCGGGAGGACGGGGCCGGAGTGCTCGGCGCAGGCGGCGGCGACGCGCTTCAACTGCCGCAGCAGCGCCCGCGGGTCGTCGCCGTCCTCGGCCGCCGCGAGCGCCTCGTCGGTGCCGTCTCCGCAGCTGACCGGCGAGGACCGGCCGACGCCGCGCGGATCGAAGGACACGACGTCGTATCCCTTGGCCAGCCCCATGAACTCGTTGCCGCTCGAGGCGAGTTCACTCACGCCGGCGCCACCGGGGCCGCCGAAGTTCAGCAGCACCGAACCTCTCGACTTCCCGGTCGCCCGATAGCGGGCCAGGGCCAGTTGGAGCGTTCCGGACGCGGGCTCGGCGTAGTCGAGGGGGACCGTGACCTTGCCGCACTGGAGATCCTTGGGCGCCTCCATGCCCTCGCACTTCGACCACATGACCTTCTGGTCGTAGAACCGTGAGAGGTCGGGCCCGTCGCGGTGGGTGGTCGCCGTCGACAGACCCGCGCCCAGTAGGGCGAGGCCGACCGCTCCGGTCATCACGCAGCGCCGCGTGGACAGCTTGGCCAGCATCGATGCCTCCAGGGGCGCACGCTGCGGACCGCGAGAACAGCGCCCTCGATCACGATAAGCGGCCCCCGGAAGCGCCGCCTCCGCACGGGCGGGCCGGTGCGGAGTGCCTTATCCTGCGCCCCTCCACAGGCATTCGACGGTTTTACGACTAGTTCGACAACCGTGACGCTCGATGGGGTGAAAGGCCGATAAGCCATAACTCGGATGGTTCGTCTGCGTTTTATGCCATGCGGGTGAGTGCCCGCGAACCATGTTCTGGAAGGCAGGGAACCTATGAAACGGGTTACCCGAAACGGTGTGATCGCCGTCGCCGCCGTGTCCGGCGCGATGGCTGTGGCGATGCCCGCTTACGCCGACTCCGCGGCGGACGGTGAGACGGCCGGCTCGCCCGGGGTCGTCTCCGGCAACACGCTCCAGCTCCCGGTGCATGTCCCGGTGAACGTCTGCGGCAACACCGTGAACGTGGTGGGGCTTCTCAACCCCGCCGCGGGAAACACCTGTGTGAACGAGGGCGACGAGGACGGCCCGGCGCCCGCGGGCGCCGCCGCGCAGAGCAGCGGAAAGGATTCGCCGGGGGTGGTCTCCGGCAATGGTGTCCAGCTTCCGGTCCACCTCCCGGTGAACGTCAGCGGGAACGGTGTGAGCGTGGTCGGGGTCGGCAACGCGGCCGCCGGCAACGAGTCCGTCAACACCTCCGGTGGCCGGCCCCCCGAGACCCCGGTGAAGCCGGCACCCGAGCCGGAAGCCGCCCCTCCGAAGCCGCACCCGGGTCCGAGGGCCGACGGGCCCGGGCCGGGGCGGCCCGTGGGCTCGCTCGCCCGCACGGGAGCGGACCAGACCCTCCCCGCCGTGGCGGGCAGCGCCGCGCTGATGCTGGGCGGAGTCGCCCTGTACCGCCGCTTCCGCCCGCAGTCGGAGCGCTGACCGCTCCCCGCGGAGATGGAAGGCCCCACCGGGCGATCGATGATGACCGGTGGGGCCTCCGCCGACACCGGCCGAGCGCACGCGGGTCCTTCTCGTCAGCACGCCGGGTCCCCCCTTCGGACGCCGCGGCGAGCGGCACCATCCCCGTCCGGTGCCATACGCCGGGAGAAGACCGAGATCGCGGGCGTCACCCCTGGTGGAAGCGCCGGTGGAGCGCGTGCACCTCCTCGGCGAGCGCAGGCACCGGGCCCTCCACGGTCACCCCGGGTGCCACCTCGTGCACCGGCAGGGTCCGTACCGGTGGCGCCGGAACCCCCAACTGGCTCAACCAATGGGCCAGTTGTTCCGAGGAGGCGACGTAGACGATGCGGCCGAGGCCCACCCAGGCGTGGGCGGCCGCGCACATCGGACAGTGCTCGCCGGCGGTGTACACGGTCGCCGCCGCCCGCGCCTCGGGCGACATGTGGGCCGCGGACCAGCGCGCCAGCTCGAACTCGGGATGGCGGGTGCGGTCCCCGGAGGCCACCCGGTTGTGGTCCTCGGCGAGCACCTCGCCGGCCGCCCCCACCAGCACCGAACCGAACGGCTCGTCCCCCGCCTCCAGGGCCTCGGCGGCCAGCTCCACACAGCGGCGCAGATATGGCAGCTCGGCGTCCTTCACGACCATGACGTACGACCCTTCCGGCGGTGTGATCTTGGATCAGGCACTCTATGTCCGCCCGCGCGCGGGCGGGAAGGCGCGGCGCCCGCACCTCCTGGTGATGGCCCGTAAACGTGTTGCCGCACGGGCTCCCTGATGTTGGAGTGAGTCCATGGATCACGCCGCGGTACTCGCCCTGTACGACCGGGACATGCGTGAAGGCGCACAGCCGGACAGCCCCGAGTCCCGGATCGAGCGGGTCGGCAAGGTGGTCCGCCAGGTCTCCTCCGAGCGGGGCTGGAACGGTGTGGTCTGGTCCGACCTGGACGCCGGCGGCGCGGACGCGGCGATCGCCGAGCAGATCTCGTACTTCTCCGGGCTCGGTCGCGAGTTCGAGTGGAAGCTCTACGGGCACGACCTGCCGGTCGACCTCGGACAGCGGCTCAGGACGGCACGGTTCACCGCGCAGCCCGAGGAGACCCTGATGATCGGCGAGGTCGCCGACCTGACCCTCGACGCCGAGCCGCCCGAGGGTGTCCGGATCCTGCCCGTCACCGACCGGGCGGGCGTCGATCTCGTGGCGGACGTGCACGAGGCGGCCTTCGGCACCGACAGCACCCGGCTGCGCCACCAACTGCTCGCCCAGCTCACCGCCGACCCGGACACCGTGGTCGCCGTCGTCGCCGTGGCCGGGGACACCCCGGTCAGCGCGGCCCGGATGGAGCTCGTGCCCGGCACCCGGTTCGCGGGCCTGTGGGGCGGCGGCACCGTCGAGGCCTGGCGCGGCCGTGGCATCTACCGAGCCCTGGTCGCCGTGCGCGCCCGCGAGGCGGTGGAGCGCGGCTACCGCTATCTTCAGGTGGATGCCATGCCGGCCAGCCGCCCCATCCTGGAGCGGCTCGGCTTCGAGCCGCTGACAACGACCACTCCGTACCTGTACACACCGTGACGCGGACCACACTCCGGGGGGATGTCACATCCGCGGCCACCCGATCCGTCGCAAGGGCATGACGATGAACCAGAGCATCCTTCTCGCAGGCGCCGGCGGGGCCCTCGGCCGCCAGATCAGCCGAGCCCTCACCGAGGCGGGCCACAAGGTCACCGGGCTCGGCCGCAGGCAGGGCAGCGACATCCGGGCCGACCTCCTGGACCGCGACGCCGTGTTGCGCGGCGTCGACGGCCACCGCTTCGACACTGTGATCCACGCGGCGACCGCCCTGAGCAAGCCGCCCATGCGGCACCGCGACATGTACGCCACCGACGCACTGCGCATCGAGGGCACCGCCCACCTGATCGAGGCCGCCCAGGCCGCGGGGGCCCGCCGCTTCGTGTCGGAGTCGATGGTCTTCGGCTACGGCTACGGCGACCACGGCGACCGGGAACTCACCGAGGACGACACCTTCGGCCCGCGCGGCAACGACCCGGAGCTGGAGCGGCACCTCGACGGCATGCGCACCAAGGAACGGCTGACCTTCGAGGCCGAGGGGCTGGAGGGCATCGCACTGCGCTACGGCGCCTTCTACGGCCCCGGCGGCACCGAGAACCTGGTGCCCATGCTGCGCAAGCGGCAACTGCCCGCCCCCGCCGACCACGGCCGGGTCCTGCCGTGGATCGAACTCGCCGACGCGGGCCGCGCCATGGCCGCCGCCGTCGACAAGGGCCGCCCGGGACAGGCGTACAACATCGCGGACCGCACCCCCATGGGGTTCCGGGGCTACCTCGAGTGCGTGTCCGAGGAGTTCGGCCTGCCGAAGCCGATGACCGTACCGATGTGGCTGATGCGGCCGATGTCCTACGCGCAGGTGGTGGTGGCGGCGACGCTGCGGGTATCCATCGCGAAGGCCGAGCGGGAACTGGGCTGGACGCCGGTGTACCCGTCCTGCCGCGAGGGCGTGGCCGCGCTGCGTGCCTCACAGGTCTAGCTGGTACTCCAGCGCCTTGTGGGTGGGCACGTAGCCGAGGGCCTCGTTGACGGCGAGCATGGGCGCGTTGCTGTTCGCGGTGTCGGTGAGCAACCCGGCGAGTTCCGGGTGCCGTTCACGGGCCCGGCGGATCGACGCCGCCTTCATCCAGCGGGCGAGGCCACGGCCGCGGTGCTCCGGCAGCACCGCCGTACCGTAGTGCTGTCCGTCGCCCCGGCCGTCGCCCGGCACGACGAGTTCGGAGAAGCCGACGACCGATCCGTTCGCCGTGTCCACCGCGGCGACGGTGTGCAGCAGTTCACCGCGCCCCGCCACCGCCTCGGCCGCGGCGACCACCCGCTCCACGTCCCAGACGGCCGTGCCGTAGTCGGTGCCCTCCATCGGCATGTCGTCCATGGCCCGCCGTGAGTCGGCGTAGGACTGGGCGAGTTCGTCCGGCACGATGCCGTCCCACTCGGTCAACTCGTAGCCGGGGCAGGGCTGTTCCCGCACCGCGGTGACATCCGCTTCGGCCAGCGCGAGTCTGGCGTACGTCAGGGAGAGCACCGGGCGGAAGCCCCGGGCCGCCAGGAACCGGTCGGTGGGGGAGCCCTGTTCGGCCTGCGCGAGGACGGTCCGCCGCCCCTCGGCCCGCGCCGCGGCCACGGCGGCCTCCAGCAGGAGGGTGCCGACGCCCCGCCGCCGCTCGGCGCCGTGCACGGCGATCTCCAGTTCCGCGAGATGCTCCTGCCCGGCCTTCGTGAACAGCCGGAGGAAGGCTGACCCGGCCGGTGCTCCGTCGGCCGCCGAGGCCAGCCAGGCCAGACGGCGGCTGGAAGCGCCGGGTGCGGGGTCGGCCAGCGGGATGATGCGCAGGGTCAACGGGGCTCCGTCAGGGTCGGGTCGGGCGGTGGGCCGCAGAAGCAAACCACCGCCGGACCACGCCCGCAACGGGATTTCGATGCCGCAGATCGCACCCGCCGCACCGGTCGGACTCGTCGCGTCACCCGTACTTACCGCACTGTCGCGCCCGCCCTGTTCGCCGCGTCCGTCTACTCGTCGAACCCTTCGCCCACAGTCAGCGGCGCGCCCTCGGCCTCGACCGGTCCAGCGCGGCGACGCCGAGCGCGGCGAGACCGATCTGGATGAGCCACTCGAGCCAGTCGATGCCCTTGGTGTCGCCTACGTCGAACCCCGCGGCGATCGCCGAGCCGAGCAGTGCGGCCACGATGCCGACGAGGATGGTCAGCAGGATCCCGATGCGCTGCCGGCCCGGGATCACGAGTCGGCCCAGCACACCGATGACGATGCCGATCACGATCGCGCTGATGATGCCCGAGATCTCCATCTCCGCCCCTCTTCTCAAGACCCCCGCAGTAGTTCGGATGCCCCCGGGCGGCGGGTACAGTCCGTCCGCTTTCCACCACTGGCCAACACGGCGCCAAGCTCTGGCCCGGTGTCGAAGTGATGCCTGTTCAGTTCCCGGCTTGCCATGTACCGTTCAACTCACCGTCGCCCGGCACTCGTACAACCGAAGTTCTGCGCGCGCAGAGCGATCTCCTTTTTCTACGCGCGTAGCCCCCGACCCTTCACGGAGGTACGCCGGATGCCCGGACCCACCAGACCCCGCCACCGACTCACCACCTCACTCGCCGTACTCGGCCTGCTCGTCACGGGCGCCGCCGTCCACACCGCGGCCACCGCCACGCCCGCCGAGGCGGCCACCCCGCACCGCATCCTCTTCGACAACGCCCACGCCGAGACGGCCGGCAACGCCGACTGGATCATCTCCACCAGCCAGCCCGACCCGTTGGGCCAGGACTCCTCGCCCTCCGCGGAGACCGACTGGACCGGCGCCATCTCCTCCTGGGGCGTCGCCCTGCAGAAGACCGGCGACTACAGCCTGAAGACGCTCCCGTCGGGCAGCAGTCTCACTTACGGCGGATCCGGCGCTCAGGATCTCGCGAACTTCGACACACTGGTCCTGCCGGAGCCCAACACGCTGTTCACGACCGCCGAGAAGACGGCGATCATGAACTTCGTGAAGAACGGCGGCGGCCTGTTCATGATCTCCGAC
>NZ_JXTE01000023.1:0-68779 GCF_000972385.1 Streptomyces sp. WM6386 | reverse complement strand
CACACCGGCGCCGACCGCAACAACGACGGCGAGGACGCGGTCGAGATCCTCAACGACCTGATGACCAACAACAGCGTCGACTCCACCGACCCGTTCGGCTTCTCCGTCGACTCGCTCAGCATCGGCTCGGACTACCCGTCGGCCGTCAGCGACAGCTCGAATCCGGTGCTGCACGGCTCGTTCGGCACCGTCACCAAGAGCCTGATCGCCAGCGGCACGACGGCCACCCTCAAGCCCGCGGACAACTCGTCGGTCAAGGGCCTGCTCTACCGCACCGGCTACTCCGGCAACACCGGAGCCTTCTTCGCCACCAGCACCTTCGGCAGCGGAAGGATCGCCTTCTGGGGCGACAGCTCACCCATCGACGACGACACCGGCCAGTCCGGCAACACGCTCTACGACGGCTGGAACGACACCGGCGCCACCAACGCGGCGCTCGCGCTGAACGCCACCGAGTGGCTGGCGGGCGGCAGCGACGACGACGGGGGTGACGGCGGGGGAGGCGGCGGCGGCACCTGCACCGCAGCCCAACTCCTCGGCAACAACGGCTTCGAGTCCGGCAGCACCACCTGGACCGCCACCAGCGGTGTCATCACGAATTCCAGCAGCCAGTCCGCCCGCACCGGCTCCTACTACGCCTGGCTCGACGGCTACGGCTCCGCGCACACCGACACCCTGTCCCAGGCGGTGACCGTCCCGTCGGCCTGCACCACCGCCACGTTCAGCTTCTCCCTGCACATCGACACCGCCGAGACCACCACCAGCACCGCCTACGACACCCTCAAGGTGCAGGTGCTCAACAGCTCGGGCACGGTGCTCGGTACGTTGGCCACGTACTCCAACCTCCATGCGGCCAGTGGCTACACCCAGCGCAGCTTCAGCCTGGCGAGCTACGCCGGGCAGACCGTCACCCTCAAGTTCACCGGCACGGAAGGGTCCACTCTCCAGACGTCGTTCGTCATCGACGACGCGGCGCTGAACGTCAGCTGATCCTCGCCGGAGCCCATCCGGTGGCGGCCACCACCTCGGCCGCGATGTCGATCACGGTGCGCCCGTCGGTCCCCACCCGCAGGGTGTCGGCGGGCGCACGCTCGTCCAGCAGGCGTGCCTTGCGTGCGCCGCTGCGGAGCTCCGCGTCCAGCTCGGAGCCCAACTCCCGTCCGGTCAGACGCCGTTGGGCCGTCCCGTCGGTCGCGGTGAGCAGGACCCTGACAATCCGGACGGCGTCACCCATCGCCCGGCGGAACATCCCCGTCGCCTCGTCGAGAACGCTCACCGTGTTCACGTACACGAGGCGCCGGTAGCCGAGTTCGGCATAGTTGCGCCACACGGCGGTCAGGTTGCGCTCACCGATCGCCGCCCGGTCCGGATCCCCCTCGGGGGCGGGATGCACCTGCCCCATGAAGTCCCCGTCGATCACGGCATGCGAGACCTGCGCGCTCCGCAGCCGTGCCGAGACCTCCCAGCCCACGCTCGTCTTGCCGACTCCGGCGCGACCGCCGATGAGCAACACCTCGCAGTGATCCATGGGAGGAGCGTGGCAGCCGCCCCTTGCCTCGGGACACCTCTTTTCGTGCTGCATTGACATGCAGGTGAATGCCTGCATAACGTGGAGTGTGCGATCAGAAGGTGACTCGGGAATGGACACGGTCTTCAAGGCGCTGGCCGACGACACGCGCAGACGGCTGCTGGACCGACTGCACGAGCACAACGGTCAGACGCTCGGCGAGCTGTGCGAGCGCATCGCCATGACACGTCAGTCGGTGACCCAGCACCTGGCCCTCCTGGAGGCGGCCAACCTGGTCAGCACGGTGCGGCGGGGTCGGGAGAAGCTGCACTACCTCAATCCGGTCCCGCTCCATGAGATCCAGGAGCGGTGGATCGACAAGTTCGAGCGCCCGCGCCTGAGCGCGCTCGGTGCCGTGAAGCGACGAGCCGAGGAAGCCATGACCGACAAGCCCACGTTCGTGTACGTCACCTACATCGAGAGCACACCCGAGAAGGTCTGGGACGCCCTCACCGACGCCGACCTCACCGCGGCGTACTGGGGACACAGCAATGTCTCCGACTGGAAGCAGTGCTCCCGCTGGGAGCACGTACGGACCGACGGCTCCGGCGTCGCCGACGTCGTCGGCACCGTCGTGGAGAGTGAGCGTCCCACCCGCCTCGTCACCACCTGGGCCGCACCCGAGGACGAGGGCCAGGACGACAAGTACTCCCGGGTCACCTTCGACATCCGGCAGCACGGCGACATCGTCCGTCTCACCGTCACCCACGAGAACCTGGCCGACGAGGGCGAGCGCGCCGCGGCGGCCTCCGGCTGGGCGGCGGTGCTGTCCAACCTCAAGTCGCTGCTGGAGACCGGCAGTCCGCTCCCGCAGGAGCCGTGGCTGGTGCCGTGAAACGGAGCGGCCGGCCCGCGGGGCGCGGACCGGCCGGGGTCGCTTCCTCTCCGGGTGCCCCTACGCCCTGGGGGCGCTCTTCGCCGCGGTGACGGTGCACATCAGCCCCAGGATGACGGCCAGGGCGCCGATGATGATGTTGTTCAGGATGACGCCGGCGTCCGGGCTGTCGCCGACGATCCACGCCGAGACGATCATCCACAGACCTACCGCGCAGAAGGCCCAGCTGAGGCCGTACATGCGTTCCGGAGTCTGGGTGAACCCGAGGGCCAGCAGTCCGATGGCGATGCCCACGATCAGGTTGTGGGGCACGAGGGCGGGCTGGCTCGTCGTGTAGTGGAGTATCCAGGGGGATACGGCGCAGTACAGACCGAGCAGGAACACCGGTCCGTCCACGAGCGCCACATCGCGACCGCCGAGCATACGGGCATACCGTTCCCGCATTTCGGAAGCATCAGGGTGGCTGGTCATGTCACCTCGGGTGGGCGAGACGTTGGCCATGACTCGTCTCCTTTGACTCGCAGGCCGGACCGCGTCTTTGTGCGGTGTGCGGTAAGCGCCGCGCAGATACATTCTGCGCTTATTTTTCCCTTATGTGTAGTGGTGGCCGGAGATGTGCCGGTCGGCTGCCGTGTGCCTCGTAGAAGGTCAGCCTCAGGACCCTCTGCTGGGCCGAGGGCAGCTTCGCCGGCTCCTGACGGACGAGGACCCGGTCCAGGATCGACTCGGGCTGCCGTGCGGAAGGATCCGTGAGCGGCAGGGAGGAGTCGGCGGCGGCGAGGAGGTCGGTGCGGCGGGTCCGGGCGGTGAGCGCGTCGGCGATCTTCCGCCCGGTGATGCCGACGATCCAGCCGCCGAACCCGCCCCGCTCGGGGCGGAATCGGCCGCGGCCCCGCCACACCCCCAGGAACACCTGCTGGGTCACGTCCTCGGCCTTCCCGAGGTCCCCCAGGGAACGCCAGGCGAGTGCGTGCACCAGCGGCGACCACCGGCGGTAGGCCGCTTCCAGACATGCCTCGTCGCCGGCCGTCAGGCCCCGGGCGAGCTCCTCGTCGGCGTACGACTCCTCCACCGGCGGGGCCCCAGGACCCACCGGGACCGCCCTCGGAGACCGCCGACGTGTCCTTGACGACCGGTGCGCCGGCCCGGCGTCTGGGGGTGTCGCCCACCATGCTGCGCCGCGCTCGGAGTGACCCCGCCGGCGTTCCTGGCGCAGATCGCGTTCATCGTCGCCTTCGGGGTGCTCCTTGACACCCTGGTCGTGCGCTCGCTGCTCGTCCCCGCGGCCGGCTCCAAGTGACCGGCTCCGTCACACGGGTTCGGTTCAGCGGGACATGAACGCGTCGGTTGCGGGCAGGCGAACAGCTCTACGACGCTCACTCGTCGTTCCGAGTCGAAGGTCGATGCTGGAGGTGCCTGCCGCTATGGGCGCGAAGGTGTTGGAGCGGTTCCCTGCGGGAGCTCCGCGCGGATCGTGGCCGGCGGAGGAGTACGCGGCCGAGCGCCGCGAGCAGGGTGAACCGGCGACGGTCGTGATGGACCTGAAGTCGGACGCGTTCCTGGTGGTGGTCCCGGCGGAGGGGGACTGACCCCGGCGTACCGCCCGACTCCGGGCCGGTGTTACGGAAGTTGGTGCCCGTCTGCGCTCTGCGGCTTCCGAGGTGGCTTCGGCTCCTGTCCCCGCGGGCCGCGAGTCGGCCATGTTGACGGACAGCCTGGACGTCGTCCTGACCGCCGACGCGCTGGAAGGCGCGCGATCTCGTGCCGTTCAGGCTGCGCTTCGAGCGCACCGGAGCTGTCGAGACCCTCGCGATGGCGGTCCGGCCGAGCTCGTGCCGGGCATGCCGCCCGCAGGGGGCATCCGTGTGAGCGAAACAGAGGCGATTTCCGTACCCCTGCGTGATGACCCGTGCCCGGATGCGAGGATGAGGCGCCATGACTGCAGGGTGGTGTTCTCGCACAGTACGGGCCGCGGTCTTCGCGGCCGTCTGTGTGTTGCTCGCCGCCCTGGGCCACGTGATGATGTCCGGCAGTGACGTCCCGGTGTGGGCGCTGGCCGCCGGGGCGGTCGTGACCGGCGGCGTGGGATGGTGCTTGGCGGGCCGGGAGCGAGGGCTGCCGTTGATCGTGGCCGTCGTGGTCGCCGCCCAGACCGGGCTGCACTCCGCCTTCTCGCTCGCCCAGTCGGCGGCCGGGGGCACGGGTTCCGCGGGGCACGACATGGGGTCGATGGACATGGGCGCCATGCACATGGGCTCGATGCACATGCACTCCATGGACTCCATGGATATGGGGCACATGGATCACACGGGCCACTCCATGACCGGCTCGTTGTCCCTCGGTATGCTCGCCGCCCACCTGTTGGCCGCGTCGCTGTGCGGGCTGTGGCTGGCATACGGCGAGAGGGCCGCGTTCCGCATCCTGCGGGCCGTGGCCGGATGGCTGGCCGCACCGCTGCGGCTGCTGCTCGCCGCTCTGCCCATCCCCCCTGAGCGGCCACGCGTCCGTGCGCACCGGCCCTCCTCGGACCGGGTGCCGCGGCTCCTCCTCGTCCATGCGATCACTTCTCGGGGTCCGCCCGTGGGAACCGCTGTCGTCTGATCGACAGCCGGTATCCCCGAGCCCGTCTCTGAGGCGCCTCGGGTCTTGGCCGTACGCCGCCCGCGCAGGTTGCCGTACGGCCGTCCCCCCACGCACCGGACCGCTCGCGCTCCATGCGCCCCGGCCCGGATCACGGATGACCGAGAAGGACACCAAGTGATCACTTCTGCCCTGTCGGCCGCGCGCGAGAACCACGACGCGGCGATGTCGATGGACGAGTCGATAACCGCCTGGGCGCTCGCCGCCCGCGGAGGTGACGCGGACGCGGTCGAGCACTTCGTACGCGCCCTGCACCTCGACGTGACGCGCTATGTCGCCCACCTCTGCGGCGACCCCCAGGCCGCCGACGACCTCGCCCAGGACACGTTCCTGCGCGCGCTCGGCAGCCTGCACCGGTTCGAGGGCCGCTCCTCGGCCCGTGCCTGGCTGCTGGCCATCGCCCGCCGCGCGGTGATCGACAGCTACCGGTACGCCTCCGCCCGGCCCCGTCTGTCCGACGTACCGGACTGGCAGTTGGCCGTCGAGCACGCGCAGCCGCGGGACCTGCCCGGCTTCGACGACGGCATCGCGCTGCTCGACCTGCTGGAGTCGCTGCCGGACGAACGCCGTGAGGCGTTCGTCCTCACCCAGCTGGTGGGCCTGCCCTACGCGGAGGCGGCCGAGGTCGGTGACTGCCCCGTCGGCACGGTCCGCTCCCGCGTCGCCCGGGCCCGGGCGACCTTGATGGACCTGCTGGACGAGGCGGAGCAGCCTGCCCTGCAGGCGGCCTGAACAAGGCAAGCGGGGTCGGTGCCGAGCGGTGCACTCCGGCACCGACACCCGCGTCAGCGTCCGAAGCGTCAGGCGGCGACGGCGTACCCCGGCTCGACGATGGCCGCGCGCAGTTCCGTGGGATGCGGCCTGGCTTCCCTGCGACGGATCGATCGCCTGCTCGCCGTCGGCCACGACCGCCCGCTCCTGCACCGGTGGTGCGATCGTGCCGTCCCCTGGGAGGCCGTGATCCCGACCCCGGCTCAGAAGGGTGCCCGGCGTTCAGTTTCCTGAGGCCAGCACCCGGGCCCGCGCCACGAACACATCGTGCAGATCCTGGACCGCGCGCGGCACCGGGTCCGCGCGGCGGCGCTGGAGCATCAGCAGGACGCGGGTCGAGTCGTCGGTGAGCGGGCGGTGGGTGAGCGCGCCGCCGCGCACCAGCGGATCGTCCACGACGCTGAAGTCCGGCAGCACTGTCACACCGAGCCCCTCCGCGACCATCAGCTTGCCCATCTCGGCGCCGTCGGTGGAGTACGAGAACGAGGGCGCCCTGCCGTCCAGCAGCCGGTGCACATAACGGTGCATGACATAGCCCGAGCGCATCGCGATCAGCGGCGTGTCCAGGAGGTCGGTCACCGACAGGACGGTGCGTGAGGCCAGCGGGCTGTCCGGGCGCAGGCACACCACCGGGCGGCCGCGCAGCAGCTCCGTGCTCTCCAGGTCGGCCGGCACGTCGTCGCCGTCGAGATGGTTCACCAGGCCGAGATCGAAACCGCCCTCGGACAGCGCCCGGTGGATGTCGGTCTGCTGGGCGCCGACCACCTCGACCTGGGTCACCGGATGGCCGGCGCGGAACTCCCGCACCGCCGGGATCAGCAGCGGCACGGTCGCCGCGTTCACCGTCCCCACCCGCACCATCCGGCTGATGCGGTGCTGCTCGCCCGCCGCCGACCTCAACCGGTCCACCGCGTCCAGCACATTGATGATGTGCGGCAGCAGCTCCCGGCCCTCCGCGCTCATCGTCGCGCCCGAGCGCTTGCGCTCCAGGAGGTCCACGCCCAGCTCGCGTTCCAGGTTCCGCACCGTCTCGCTCAACGCGGGCTGGGAAAGGCGCAGTTCCTCCGCGGCCCGGCGCAGGGAACCGAGCCGGGTCACCGCGGCGATGTATTCGAGCTGTTCGGTCCGCATGGCAGGAAGAATGCGGCGCATTTCCCGGCGCGTTCAAGGGTTTCCCTGTCACACCTTCGTGAAATTCAATGGTCCGCGATACGAGACCGGTCGGGTTTACCTTGACGGCCCGGACCGGCGGCTGTCACGATCGAGAACATGATGATGCGACTGGACCTCACGCGGCGACGCCATGTCGACCTCGCGCGCGTCTCCAGCGCCTCCTGTTGCCCCGCGGCCTGATCACTCTCTTGAGATCCGCCGCGCTTTTCGCTCTCCCCGCCTGAATTCAACGCGTCCGCGTTCCCTTTGACGACCCCCTTGAATTCGGCGTGCTCGAAAACATTCCGCAACTGGAGTTCCGCATGCCCGCAGAGCCCGTGAAATTGGCCTACTGGGTCCCCAACGTCAGCGGCGGCCTCGTCACGAGCAAGATCGAGCAGCGCACCGACTGGGGCTACGACCACAACCGCGAACTCGCCGTCCTCGCCGAGAACAACGGCTTCGACTACGCGCTCAGCCAGGTCCGCTACATGGCCGGCTACGGCGCCGAGTACCAGCACGAGTCGACCAGCTTCAGCCTCGCCCTCCTCCTGGCCACCCAGCGTCTGAAGGTCATCGCCGCCGTCCACCCCGGCCTGTGGCACCCCGGCGTGCTGGCCAAGCTCGGTGCCACCGCCGACCATCTGTCGAACGGCCGCTTCGCCGTGAACGTCGTGCCCGGCTGGTTCAAGGGTGAGTCGGCCGCTGGGCCCTGGAAGGCGAACTGCCCGAACCCACCTGGTACTCCCGACCGCTTCCCCAGGGGCGCCCCCGCCTGAACCGGGGGCGCCCCGCCTCTCCTCCCCGAAAGAGGACCGCATGGCCACCGTCCTGTCCGTCTCCGGCAGCCCCTCCGCCTCCTCCCGCACCAACCGCCTGCTGCGCCACCTCGACCAGCGGCTGACCGCCCAGGGCCACCAGGTGATCCCGCTCGATGTCCGCACCATCCCCGCCGAGGCTCTCCTCGGCGCCGACTTCAAGCATCCCGCGATCGTCGAGGCCACCGAGCTCTTCGCCCGCGCCGACGGGGTCGTCGTCGCCACCCCCGTCTACAAGGCGTCCTACTCCGGAGTCCTCAAGGCCCTGCTGGACCTGCTCCCGCAGTACGCGCTCACCGGCAAGACCGTGCTCCCGCTCGCCACCGGCGGCACCACCGCCCACGTCCTCGCCATCGACTACGCGCTGCGCCCGGTGCTCAACTCCATGGGCGCCGCCCACATCGTCCAGGGCTGGTTCACCCTCGACAAGGACATCACCGTGCACGAGGACGGCACCCTCAGCGTCGTCGCGACCAGCGCCGAGGCCCTGACCCAGGTGGTCGACCAGTTCTCGGCCGCCCTGGGCCGCGTCCCGGTCCTGGCCGCGGCGAGCTGACCCGGATGACCGCCCATGTGATCGCCGACGACACGGAGGCCCTCGCCGTCGCGGCCGCCCTGGCCGAGGAGTTCCGCGCGGGTGCCACCGCGCGGGACGCCGAACGCAGGCTGCCGCGCGCCGAGTTGGACCGGCTCTCCGCTTCCGGCCTGCTGGCCGTCACCGTCCCCGCGGAGCACGGGGGAGCGGACGTCGGCCCGCAGACCCTCGCCGAGACCTTCCGGCTGCTGGCCTCGGCCGACGCCAGCCTCGCGCAGATCCCGCAGAGCCACTTCGCCTACGTCAACGTGATCCGCCGTCAGGGCACCGAGGAGCAACGGAAGTTCTTCTTCGCCGAACTCCTCTCCGGCCGCCGCCTCGGCAACGCCCAGTCGGAGGCGGGCACCCGGCACGTCCAGGACATCCGCACCCGTCTCGCACCGCGGCCCGACGGCTCTTACGTCCTCGACGGCGTCAAGCACTACTCCACCGGCGCCCTCTTCGCGGACTGGATCCCCGTGCTCGCCCGCGCCGAGGAAGACAAGCTCCACGTCGCGTACGTGCCACGGGACGCGCCGGGCCTGACCGTGATCGACGACTGGGACGGCCTCGGCCAGCGCACCACCGCCAGCGGCACGGTCCGCCTCGAAGGCGTCGAGGTCCCGGCCGACCGGGTCCTGCCCCATCACCTCACCTTCGACGGCCCCCAACTACACGGCACCCTCGCCCAGTTGCTGCACGCCGCCATCGACGCCGGGATCGCCGGTGGCGCGCTGGCGGAAGCGGCGGAGTTCGTACGGACGAAGAGCAGGCCGTGGTTCGAGAGCGGCCTCGACACGGCTGCCGAGGACCCGTTGCTGATCCAGCGGTTCGGCGAACTCGCCCTCCAGGTACGGGCGACGGAAGCGCTGCTGCGGGAGGCCGCGCGGGCCGTCGAAGCGGCGCAGGCCGACCTGAGCGACGACTCGGCGGCCGAGGCGTCGATCGCCGTGGCCGCCGCCAAGGTGCGGGCCGCCGAGGCGGCTGTCGAGGTGGCGAGCGCGCTCTTCGAGGTCTCCGGCACTCGCTCGGCGCTCAACTCCCTGAATCTGCACCGCCATTGGCGCGACGCCCGCACCCACACCCTGCACGACCCGACCCGCTGGAAGATCCAGCACATCGGCCGGTACGTGCTCAACGGCACCAGGCCACCCCGTCACGGCCTGCTCTAACCCGATCGGAGACCCCCACGTGTCCCTCACCTTCCACTGGTTCCTCCCCACCAACGGGGACAGCCGCCATGTCGTCGGCGGCGGCCACGGCACCCCGGCCACCGTCTCGGGGCGGGACCGGCCGCCGACGGTGGCCTATCTGAGCCAGATCGCCCGTGCCGCCGAGGACCTCGGTTTCGTCGGCGCGCTCACGCCGACCGGCGCCTGGTGCGAGGACGCGTGGCTGACCACCGCCATGGTCAGCCGGCACACCGAGCGGCTGAAGTTCCTGGTCGCCTTCCGCCCCGGTTTCGTCTCACCGACGCTCGCCGCGCAGATGGCGTCCACCTTCCAGCGGCAGAGCGGCGGACGGCTCCTGCTCAACGTCGTCACCGGCGGCGAGAGCCATGAGCAGCGGGCCTACGGCGACTTCCTCGACAAGGACGACCGCTACCGTCGGACCGGCGAATTCCTGGAAGTCGTACGGGGGTTGTGGGACGGCAAGACGGTCGACCTGAAGGGCGAGCACCTCCAGGTCGAGGACGCCAAGCTGGCCCGGGTGCCCGACCCGGTGCCCGAGGTGTACTTCGGCGGCTCCTCGCCCATCGCCGGTGAGGTCGCGGCGAAGTACGTCGACGTGTACCTCACGTGGGGCGAGCCGCCGGCCGCGGTCGCCGAGAAGATCGCCTGGATCCGTGGGCTCGCCGCCCAGCACGGCCGCACCCTCCGCTTCGGCATCCGCCTGCACGTCATCGCCCGCGACACCTCCGAGCAGGCATGGGCCGAGGCGAACCGCCTCCTGGCGGGCTTCGACCCGGAGACCGTCAAGTCGGTCCAGGCCGGGCTCGCCCGCAGTGAGTCCGAGGGGCAGCAGCGGATGCTCGCCCTGCACGGCGGAGGCGGCCGGGACGGCCTGGAGATCCACCCCAACCTCTGGGCCGGTATCGGCCTGGTCCGCGGCGGCGCGGGCACTGCCCTGGTCGGCAGCCATGACGAGGTCGCCGAGCGGATCAAGGAGTACCACGCCCTCGGCATCGACGAGTTCGTCCTCTCCGGCTATCCGCACCTGGAGGAGGCGTACTGGTTCGGCGAGGGCGTCCTGCCGCGGCTCGCCGCCCAGGGGCTGTGGCAGCACCCGTTCGAGAAGGCGGCCGCTCCCTCGGCGCAGGTGCCGTTCGCGAGCTAGGGACGGTCGCCCACCTCGCCGCCGAAGAAGACCTGCACCTCCCGGATGAGTCCGTCCCGGACGGTGATCGCCTCGACATTGCGGTAGCGGCCGCCGGTCGTGAGCTCGTACTCGTAGTGCACGAGTACGAGTTCCCCGTCGGCGGGGACGACGTGCAGCAGCCGCTGCTCCGCGAACCGGTCCGCAGTCGGGAAACACCGCTCGAAGAAGGCCGCCCTGTCGATGTGGTCGTCCCGCGGACTGGTGAAGGTGAAGTCCTCGGCGTAGAGCGCGAAGGCGGCCTCGCGATCCTGTGAACGGTAGTGGCGAAACGCCGCTTCGACGATGTCGGTCGGACTGTTGCTCATGCGGACTCCCGGAGTTCCGTCAGTGCGTCGAGATGCGCCCTGCGCACCAGCGACGTCTGCCCTTGCACCAGCAGGAACAGTCCCTCCCGGGCCAGCCGCTGGGCAGGATGGCGTACGTCCATGGTGCGACCGCCCCCGGCCACGACCGCCGCGGTCGTGGCCGCACGCATCAGGTCGTACGACCGGGTCCTGAGCGCCAGGCGCTCCTCGACGCGCTCGTGCGCGACGGGGTGATCGGCCAGCTCGTACGCCTGTCGCCGTACCTCGTCGACCTGCCCGCGCAGCTCACGGGCCGTCTCCGCCTCCCCGGCGTCCTCCAGCACACGCAGCGCGGCATACGCCACCCCGAAGACCGCCGGAGACGTGTTGGTGCTGCGGGGCAGGTCGATGAGGGCGAACTTCTCCTGCGGAGTGCGCAGCACCACGCTTTCCTCGGGCAGCCACAGGCCGTCCAGGTCCAGGGAGACCGTACGGGCGGCCGTGAGCGCCGCCAGCCGCATCGGCGCCGAGGGACGCACTCCCGGCTGCTCGCGCGCGTCGGCGAAGGCGAACACGATCTCGTCGGAGTCGGTCACGCCCGCGAGCAGCATCACGTCGTTGAGACCCCAGCCCGTGTACCAGGGCACGGTTCCGTCGAACCGCCAGCCGTCCCGCTCCGCCCTCGCCCGCACGGGGACCCGGGGGAACGCCCGGACGTGGGCGTACGCGATCCCGGCCAGCAGCTCGCCGGCCGCCAGCGGGCGCAACAGCCGCTCCCGGACCGGGAGTTGGGACTTCGCGAGCATCCGCACCGGAGTGTGGTGCTGGGTCTGCACGAACCAGGTCGAGCAGCACGCCCCCGCCAGGATCTCCTGGATCTCCCGCGCCACCGGGTCGGGGGCGCCCGCCCCGCCGTACTCCTTCGGCGCGCTCACCCCGAGCAGCCCTGACTGCCTGATCTCCGCGACATGACTCACGGGCACCTCCGCCAGGTCGACCCGCGCCGCCTGCGGGGTGAGGAGGCGGTCGGCGAGCTCCTGGGTGCGGACGACGAGCGGGTGCGGTGCGATGGTCATGGAAAAGATTCTCCCGATGTCGTCGTGCGCGGTGTCGATCCGGGGGTGAGCCGTTCGTGTAGGAGCTGAGAGAACGACACCGCACCAAGGAGGACGTCATGCAGTACTACCTGCTCAGCGTGATCACCCCGACCGACGGAACGCCGCCCGGGCCCGAGGCCATGGCGGAGATCGTCCGCAACCTCGACACCTTCCACGCGGAACTGCGCGAGGCCGGCGCCTGGGTCTTCGCCGGCGGACTGCACGGCCCCGACACGGCCACCGTGCTGCGCCCCGGGGACGGCGACATCCTGATCACCGACGGACCGTACGCCGAGGGCAAGGAGTACCTGGGCGGCATCTGTCTCATCAAGGCCCCCGACCTGGACGCGGCCCTGGAATGGGGCAGGAAGGCGACCCGGGCCACCACCCTGCCCATCGAGGTGCGCCCGTTCATGCACCAGGCCGAGGACTGATGCCGGCGCCCGTCGACGTCGAGGCGGTCTTCCGCGCCGAGTACGGCCGGGCCGTCGCCGTCCTCGTCCGCTTCCTCGGCGACATCGACCTCGCCGAGGAAGCGGTCCAGGACGCCTTCACCACGGCCGTGCGGCGCTGGCCGGAGACCGGAGTCCCGCCGAGCCCGGCCGGCTGGATCATCACCACCGCCCGTAACCGAGCGATCGACCGGCTGCGCCGCGAGGCCGAACGGGACGGCCGACACGCCGAGGCGACCCTCCTGCACACCCCTGACGCGCCGCCCGAGGAGGGCCCCGTGCGCGACGAACGCCTCCGTCTGATCTTCACCTGCTGCCATCCCGCCCTAGCGCCGCAGGCCCGGGTCGCCCTGACCCTGCGCCTGCTCGGTGGGCTCACCACACCCCAGATCGCCCGCGCCTTCCTCGTCCCCGAGCCGACCATGGCCCAGCGACTGGTCCGCGCCAAGGCGAAGATCCGCGGCGCCCGGATCCCGTATCGCGTGCCCCGCGACGCCGACCTTCCGGACCGGCTGCGAGGAGTCCTCGCCGTCGTCTACCTGATCTTCAACGAGGGCTCGGCCGACCTGTGCGCGGAAGCGCTCCGCCTCGGCCGTCTGCTGACCGACCTGATGCCGGACGAGCCCGATGCCACGGGCCTGCTCGCCCTGATGCTCCTCGTCGAGTCCCGCAGGGCGGCACGGGAGGACGGCGAGGGCGTGCTCGTGCCGCTGCCCGAGCAGGACCGCGGGCGCTGGGACCGCGGGCTCGTCACCGAGGGGCAGGATCTCGTACGCCGGTGTCTGCGCCGCAACCAGCCCGGTCCGTACCAGATCCAGGCCGCCGTCCAGGCCGTCCACAGCGACGGGCCGCCGACGGACTGGACGCAGGTCCTCCAGCTGTACGACCAGCTGATGGCCCTGGCTCCCAGCCCGGTGGTGGCCCTGAACCGGGCGGTCGCCGTGGCCGAGGTCGAGGGACCGCGCCCGGCCCTCGACCTCGTGGACACCCTCGACCTCGACGGCTACCACGTCTTCCACGCGGTCCGCGCCGACCTGCTGCGCCGCCTCGGCCGGGACACGGAGGCGGCGCGGGCCTACGAGGCCGCCGTCGCCCTGGCCGAGAACCCGGCGGAACGCGCCTGGCTCGAACGCCGCCTCACACGCTGAGCGCCTCCCGCACCGCGAGCTCCGACTCCTTGCCGCCCTCGCCGAAGGACGTGACGCGCCCGGCCTCCAGGACGTAGTACTTCTGCGCCGCCCGCATCGCGAAGCCGACGTGCTGCTCGACCAGCAGCACCGAGAGCCCGCCCCGGGCGGCCAGCGCGAGGATCGTCTCCTCGATCTCGGCCACCACCGACGGCTGGATGCCCTCGGTCGGCTCGTCCAGCAGAAGGATCCGAGGCTCCGTCACCAGGGCCCGGGCGATGGCGAGTTGCTGCCGCTGACCGCCGGAGAGCAGCCCCGCACGCCGACCGGACAGCGTCCGCAGCGCGGGGAAGAGGTCCAGCGCCTCGGCGATCGCCTCCTTGCCGCGTCTGCGGCCGTCCGCGACGAGCTGGAGGTTCTCCGCGGTGGTCAGATGCGGGAACGACTGCTGCCCCTGCGGGACGTACGCCATCCCGCGCCCGACCCGCTCGTGCGGCTTGCGACGGGTGATGTCCTCGCCGTCGAGGCGGATCGTCCCGCTGTTCGGGGTGAGCAGGCCGACGGCGGCGCGCAGCAGCGTGCTCTTGCCGGCGCCGTTGTGCCCGAGCACCGCGGCCACGCCGTCCTTCGGTACCTCGATCGACACCCCGTGCAGGACCGTGCTGCGGTGGTAGCCGACGCGGACGCCCTCGATCTGCAACATCACGCCTCCTGTACGACGGCAGGGGCGGCCTCGGTCACCGTGTGCCCGAGGTACACCTCCTGCACCTTCGGGTCCGCCTGCACCTGGGCCACCGTGCCCTCGCTGAGCACCTTGCCGGCGTGCAGCACGCTGACGCTGCGCGCGAAGGACCGCATGAAGTCCATGTCGTGCTCGATGACGACGACGGTGCGCTCCTCGCTGATGCGCTGCAACAGCTCGCCGGTCGCCTGCCGTTCGTCGTGGCTCATACCGGCCACCGGCTCGTCGAGGAGCAGCAGCTTCACGTCCTGCACGAGCAGCATGCCGATCTCCAGCCACTGCTTCTGGCCGTGGGCGAGGGTTCCGGCGGGGGAATCGGCGAGGTCCGTGAGCCCGACGGTCTCCAGCGCCTTCGCGACGGGCTCGGGGACGTCCTTGCGCCGCCGCAGCATGGTCCACATGCTCCGGCCCGCGCCCGCCGCGATGTCCAGGTTCTGAAGGACCGTCAACTCCTCGAAGACGGTGGCCGTCTGGAAGGTCCGCCCGATCCCGGACCGCGCGATCCGGTGCACGGCCCGCCCCAACAGCTCCTGGCCGTCGAACCGCACCGAGCCCTCCGCCTTCACCAGACCGGTGACCGCGTCGACGAGGGTTGTCTTGCCCGCGCCGTTCGGCCCGATGAGGAAGCGCAGATCACCCGGGCTGACGTCGAGATCGACGCCGTCGACGGCGGTGAACCCGTCGAAGGACACCCGCAGTCCGCGTATCTCCAGCTCGCTCATGCTGCCTCTCCCACGGGGATGGCGGTCGGCTTCTTCTCGGTGGTCGCCCTGCGTCGCCGTACGAGGACCGCCAGCGAGGCGAGCCCACCCGGTAGGAAGGCCAGCGCCACGACGAACAGCAGCCCCTGGAAGTACGTCCAGGCCGCCGGGAACTCCTCCGACAGCGCGGTCTTGGCCCACGCGACCGCGACCGCGCCGAGGACCGCACCCACCAGGCTGGCCCGGCCGCCCACCGCCGCGCCGATCACGAACTCGATGGACGGCACGATGCCGATCAGCGCCGGCGAGATGATGCCGACCGCCGGCACGAACAGCGCCCCGGCAAGGCCCGCCATACCGGCGGCGACGACGTACGCGACGAGCTTGACGTTCGCCGGGTCGTACCCCAGGAAGCGCACCCGCTCCTCGGAGTCGCGTACGGCGACGAGGAGTTCGCCGTACCGGCTGTTGATGAGCTGGCGGGCGATCACGATCAGGAGCAGCAGGGCCGCGGCGATGACGAAGTACACCATCCGCTGGTTGACCGGGTCGTCGAGGCTGTAGCCGAAGAAGCCCTGGATGTCGGTGAGCCCGTTGGTGCCGCCGGTGGTGGCCTGCTGGCCGATCAGCCAGATGGCCAGCGCCGCGGCGAGGGCCTGGCTGAGGATCGCGAAGTAGGCGCCCTTGACCCTGCGCCGGAAGATGAACAGACCGAGCAGCGCGGCGACGGCCATCGGGAGCAGCACGGTCGCCGCGAGGGCGAACAGCGGGTTCTCGAACGGCTTCCACCACCAGGGGAGTTCGGTGGCCGTGCCGTACAGCTGCATGAAGTCGGGCAGGTTGCCCGGCCCGGCGTCGGCGATCTTCAGATGCATCGCCATGGCGTAGCCGCCCAGCCCGAAGAACACGCCCTGCCCGAGCGTCAGCAGCCCGCCGCGGCCCCAGGCCAGACAGACGCCGACGGCGACCATGGCCGTGCACAGGTACTTGGCGAGCAGCCCGAGCCGGAAGTCGGACAGCGCGAGCGGAGCGACGGCGAAGAGGAGGACGGCGGCCCCGGCGAAACCCGCCCACACCCGTGCCGAGCGGCCTGTCAGGAGGTTCATACGAGACTCCTCGTGCGCAGCGTGTACAGCCCCTGGGGCCGCCACTGGAGGAACGCGACGATGGCGACGAGCACCAGCACCTTGGCGACGCTGACGGTCGTGGAGTACTCCAGGACCGACTGGAGCACGCCCAGCACGAAGGCGACGATGACCGTGCCCTTGAGCTGTCCGATGCCGCCGACCACGATCACCAGGAAGGCGTCGATGATGACGTTGGTGCCCATCGTCGGCCCGATCGGACCGACCAGCGTCAGCGCCACCCCGGCCACGCCGGCGAGCCCGGAGCCGATGAAGAAGGCCGTACGGTCCACGGTCGAGGTCGAGATGCCGGACACCTCGGCCAGGTCCCGGTTCTGCACCACGGCCCTGATCCGGCGTCCCAGCGAGGTCAGCCGCAGCGTCAGCGACAGCACGACCACGGCCGCCACGGCCAGTCCCAGAATGAACAGGCGGCTGTTGGCGAAGGTGAGCGGGTCGTCGCCGCCGATGACGGTGATGTTCCCGGTGAGGACGTCCGGCGCGCGGGTCTGGACATTGGGCGCGCCGAAAATGTCCCGGGCGAGCTGCTGGAGCATCAGCGAGACGCCCCAGGTGACGAGAAGAGTGTCAAGTGGCCGCAGATACAGGCGTCGTATCAACAGCCATTCCAGCAACGCGCCCAGTGCGCCCGAGACGAGAAATGCGACGGGAAGTGCGACCAGCAGCGAAATTCCCGCGCTGGAAATGGACTTCTGCAGGACGTATGTCGTGTAGGCGCCCGCCATGATGAACTCTCCGTGGGCCATGTTGATGACGTTCATCTGGCCGAAGGTGAGCGAGAGGCCGAGTGCGATGAGGAGCAGGACGGCACCGATGCTGATGCCGGTGAAGGTCTGACCGAGGATCACGGTCATACGGCGGCTCCGGAGAGGCGTGAGACGGCGGCCCCGCGTGCGAGGCCGCCGTGTGACGGTCGGTCAGGACAGGCCGGAGGCCCAGGAGTAGCCCTTGAGGAACGGGTCCGGCTTGATGGGCTTGCCGGAGTTCCAGACCTCCTTGATCTGGCCGTCGGTGCCGATCTCGCCGATCCGGGCGGTCTTGTAGACGTGCTGCGAGGCGCCGTCGACGGTGACCTTGCCCTCGGGGGCGTCGAAGGTGATGCCGTCGGAGGCGGCCTTCACCTTCTCCGGGTCGAAGGACTTAGCCTTCTCGACCATCGCCTTCCACAGGTAGACCGAGGTGTACGCGGCCTCCATCGGGTCACTGGTCGGCTTGTCCTGGCCGTACTTGGCCTTGTACGCCTTCACGAACTTCGCGTTCGCCGCGCCCGCGGTGGTCTGGTAGTAGTTCCAGGCCGTCAACTGGCCCGCCAGATACTGCGTTCCGATCGACTTGACCTCCTCCTCGGCGATCGACACCGAGACGACCGGCATGGTCTTGGCGGTGAGCCCTGCGGACTTGTACTCCTTGAAGAAGGCCACGTTGGAGTCGCCGTTGAGGGTGTTGAAGACGGCGTCCGCCTTCGACGCCTTCACCTTGTTGGCGATCGTGGAGAACTCCGTGGAGCCCAGCGGCGCGTAGTCCTCGCCGGCGATCGTCATGCCGTTGGCCTTGGCGTAGGCCTTGATCTCCTTGTTGGCGGTACGCGGGAAGACGTAGTCGCTGCCGACCAGGTAGATCTTCTTCAGGCCCTTGCTCTTGAGGTAGTCGAGGCCCGGGACGATCTGCTGGTTGGTGGTCGCGCCCGTGTAGAAGATGTACGGGGACTCCTCGAGCCCCTCGTACTGCACCGGGTAGAAGAGCAGCGACTTGTTCTTCTCGAAGACCGGCTTGACGGCCTTGCGGCTGGCGGAGGTCCAGCAGCCGAAGGTGGCCGCGACCCCGTCCTCCTTGATGAGTTTCTGCGCCTTCTCGGCGAACGTCGGCCAGTCGGAGGCGCCGTCCTCGCTGATGGGCTTGATCTGCTTGCCGAGCACCCCGCCGGAGGCGTTGATCTCGTCGATCGCCAGCTTCAGCGAGTCGCGTACGGTCACCTCGCTGATCGCCATGGTGCCGGAGAGCGAGTTGAGCAGACCGACCTTGACCGTGTCACCGCTGACGTCGATCTTCGCGGCCTTGTCGGACGACGTGCCGGCCGCGTCGGTCTTCGCGCCGCACGCGGAGAGGGCCACCACCGCGGTGAGCGCGGCGCCGCCGGCCAGGAAACGTCGGCGGAGAATACGGGAACTGCTGGAACCGCTGGACAAACCAACCCCCTCGGGTGACTGCCTGCTGAAGTGCGGTCCACAGACTCAAGTCCCCCTGTTTCCGGGGTGTTTCGCTCGACTTTCCCGGAGGCAACAAAAAACGCCCCTGGCGGCATGTGATCTGCATTCAGAAACAGAAATCACAATTCGCCCGAGGCATTCTAATTACTTTCTGTGGGAAGTATCTTGGCGGTGCCGGGGGCTGTCAAGAGCGGGAACCGTGAAGATCGAGTTCCGTGAGGACGTCGAAGTCCAGCCCGTCGGCGCGCGCCAGGTAGATCCGCTGGCGAACATGCCGGCCCCGCAGATGCATGAGCCCGCGCGGCCCCTCGTAGGACACCGATCCGGCCGCCGCCCCGATCGCCGTGACGTCCAGCGTCCCGGCCTGCCTGAGCAGCGCGGCGAGCAACAGCACACCCTCGTAACAGGATTCGCCGAGACTGCCCAGCGCGGGCGCCTCGACGCCGTAGCGTCCGGCGTACTGCCCGTGGAAGTCGAGGGTGTCCTGGTTGGCGAGCGAGGCGAAGAAGCCGGCGGTGCTGTAGAGGTCCTCGGTGGCCGAAGGGCCGCTCGCCATCAGCATGTTCTCGTCCATGAGGGTGCTGAGCCGCAGACAGCGCGCGGGCAGCCCGTAGGCGGCGAACGCCCGGTTGAAGCGCACCGCGTCGCTGCCCACCAGCAGCATCAGCACCGCGTCCGCCTCCGACCGCTCGATGCGCCGCAGAACCGGCTCGAAGTCATGGGTGCCGAGCGGGAGATAGACCTCCCCGTCCACGGCTCCGCCGGACTCGCGCGCGTACTCATGCGCCGCCCGTGCCGTACGCCGCGGCCACACATAGTCGTTGCCGACGACGAACCACCGGCGCACCCCGCGCTCATGCGCCAACAGACCCATGGCGGGCCGGAGTTGGTCGCGCGGTGTCTCGCTCGTCAGGAACACACCGGCGGTGTGCTCGCCGCCCTCGTACAGGGCGGTGTAGACGTACGGCACCCGATGGGCGATCCTCGGCGCCAGCGCCTGCCGTACCGAGGAGATGTGCCAGCCCGTGACGCCCTGCACGACCCCCAGGTCCACCAGCGCCTCGACATGGTCGGCGATCTCCCGCGGCGACCCACCGCCGTCCACGGGCAGCAGCCGCAGCTCCCGCCCCAGCACCCCGCCCGCCCGGTTGACCTCCTCGGCCGCCAACTGCGCGCACAGCTCGCAGGTCGGCCCGAAGATCCCCGCCGGCCCCTGCATCGGGACGACGAGAGCCACGCCGAGCACGGAGGCGTCGGCCGTGAACCACTCGGGTGCGGGAGGATCGTGCCGGAACATGGCGTCATGATTTCGGGTCCGCCCGGTGAACTCCAGCCTGTCTCATACGATGTACGCACCCCGTGACCTAGGAGCGCGATGCCCACCTCATCTCCGCGTCAGCCCCGTGATCTGGTGCAGCTCCTGACGCGGGCCGAGCGACTGGCCGCGCGCCGCCTCCAGACGGTCCTGGACGAGGAGGGCTGCTCGCTCGACGCCTGGCGGGTGCTCGGCCTGCTCTGCGACGGGCAGGGGCACCACATGACGGCGATAGCCGAGGCCGCGTTCCTGCCGCCGCCGACGCTGACCAAGCTCATCGACCAGCTCGTCGACCAGAACCTCGTCCACCGCCGCGTCGACCCGCTGGACCGGCGCCGCATCCTCGCCCACCTCACCCCGCGCGGGCAGGAGTACTGGCGCCGCGTCGACCGCGCGGTCCGCACCGACTGGCCCGCCCTCGGCGACAGTGACGAGGAGCTCCTGCGCGGACTGCTCGACCGTCTGGCGGGCACGCTGGACGACTCCACCCGAGTGTGATCGCGGCGTAGCGCAAAGTTATCTACGTGGTGAGGGAATGTATCTTGGTGTAGAAAAGGTTGGTAATTACATCCAACCGTTCGAGGCCGTGCCCAGCGGCCCGCGCAGCATCAGCGAGGCATCGTGAACCAGCCCACCCCCGAGCAGCCCGCCGACATCGTGGCCCGGCTGCGCGCCACCTTCCGCACCGGCCGCACCAAGCCCGTCGAATGGCGCACCACGCAGCTGCGTCGACTGCGCGAGATGCTCACCGAGCACGGCACCGACCTGGCCGACGCCCTCCACGCGGACCTGGGCAAGAGCGCCACCGAGGCCTACCGCACCGAGATCGACTTCGTGATCCGCGAGATCGACCACACCCTCGACCACCTCGAGGACTGGCTGCGCATCGAGTCCGCCCCGGTCCCCGCACACCTCGGCGCCGACGCCACCGCCTGGACGCAGTACGACCCGCTCGGCGTCGTCCTCGTCATCGCCCCCTGGAACTACCCGGCCCAGCTCCTGCTCGCCCCCGTGGTCGGCGCCCTGGCGTCCGGCAACGCGGTCGTGGTCAAGCCGAGCGAGATGGCCCCGGCCACCTCCGCCGTACTGGCCCGGCTCATGCCGGCGTTCCTCGACACCGAGGCCTTCGCCGTCGTCGAGGGCGGCATCCCGGAGACCACGGCCCTGCTGGCCGAGCGCTTCGACCACATCTTCTACACCGGCAACGGCGCCGTCGGCCGTATCGTCATGCGCGCCGCCGCCGAACACCTCACCCCGGTCACCCTCGAACTCGGCGGCAAGTCCCCGGCGTTCGTCGACCGGGACGCCGACCTCTCCGTCGTCGCCGACCGACTGGCCCGCGGCAAGTTCCTCAACGCGGGGCAGACCTGCGTCGCCCCCGACTACGTCCTCACCGACCCGGAGACCGCCGCCGCCCTGGAGCCCCTGTTCCGCAAGTCGGTCGAGGCCGTCTACGGCAGTGACGCCTCGGCCTCCGGCGAGTACGGCCGGATCGTCAACGAACGGCACTTCGACCGGCTGAGCGGGCTGCTCGACTCGGGCCGTGTCGTCGTGGGCGGCGCGAGCGACCGTACGACGAAGTACATCGCGCCCACCGTCCTCGCCGACGTCGACCCCGCGTCGCCCGTCATGCAGGAGGAGATCTTCGGCCCGATCCTCCCGATCGTCACCGTGCCGGACCTCGACCGGGCGATCGACTTCATCAACGACCGCGACAAGCCGCTCGCCCTGTACGTCTTCACCGCCTCCCAGGACACCCGGGACCGGCTCGCCGCCGAGACGTCCTCCGGCGGCCTCGGCTACGGCCTGCCGCTGGCCCACCTCACGGTCTCCGACCTGCCGTTCGGCGGGGTGGGAGCGAGCGGCATGGGCAACTACCACGGGCGGTACTCCATCGAGACGTTCAGCCACCGCAAGGCGGTGCTGGACAAGCCGCTGGGCTGAATCGACGTGTGCTGAACTGGAGCCATGCACACGCGTGTTGTAGGAGTGGACGTCGGGTCGGTGGCCCTCGGCCGATTCGCCTGGGCCGCCGTGGACGCACCCTCGTCGGCCCTCGCGGCCCGGGGAAGCGATCCGGACACGGCTGTCCTGGCGCTGGCCGAAGGCCTGGCGGACGGAGGGTGTGCCGCGCTCGTGCTGGAGGCGCCGATGGCCGTACCGGTCCCGGCCGGGTGGCGGGAACTGGGCCGGGCACGCGCGGGGGAGGGCAACCGCCCCTGGTCGGCCGGAGCGGGCGCCGGCGTGCTGGCCACCGGAGTGGCCCAGGCGGCATGGCTGCTCGCTCGGCTGGCGGACGTGCTCCCCGGCACGGCGGCCACCACCCGCCCGGACCGCTGGACCGCCCCGGGCGGCCCATGCCTCCTGCTCGCCGAAGCACTGGTCTCAGGGGCCGGCAAACCCGTCCCCACGGAGTCCGGACCGCACGCCGCCGACGCCGAAGCCGCCGCCCGGGCCCTGGCCGAACGGCTGCCCGACCTCGCCTCCGACGTGCACTGCGTCCCGCACCGCCCCTTCAACCTCATCGCCGCCGCCGCGCTCTGGGCCGGCCTGGACATCCCACCGGAGGAACTCCACACCGAGGTGCTGGTGGTCCGGGCCCGCCCCGATCCCGGCCGCGCGGCGTCGGCGTCACCGGCCACGCCGCCGAGGTGACCCACGTTCGAGGCCCCGCGTCGGCGGGCCGTCCGGGGCCGGGGACACCGGCCCTGAACGCCACTGGTTCCGCAGAAGGAATCCACGGCTTTCCTCCCGACGACTTTGGCCCATGAGGTCCATGCCGGGTACCCGGGAACGCGACGAAGGTGGACGGCAGACACCGTCGACCCGCACCGCGACCCCCGACCGGAAGGGAACCCCATGTCCGTCGACCCCCGCCACTCGCCCGGCGCACTCACGGACGAGGAACTGACCTCCCTGGACGCCCACTGGCGCGCCGCCAACTACCTGGCCGTCGGCCAGATCTACCTGATGGCGAACCCCCTGCTGACCGAGCCCCTGCGCCCCGAGCACATCAAGCCACGGCTGCTCGGCCACTGGGGAACCTCACCCGGGCTGAACCTCGTCCACACCCACCTCAACCGCGCCGTCAAGGCCCGCGACCTGGACGCCCTGTGCATCTGGGGCCCCGGTCACGGCGGCCCCGCCGTGCTCGCCAACGCCTGGCTGGAGGGCTCGTACAGCGAGACCTATCCGGACATCACGCGGGACGCGCAGGGCATGGCCCGCCTCTTCGAACAGTTCTCGTTCCCCGGCGGGGTGCCGAGCCATGTCGCCCCCGAGACCCCCGGTTCGATCCACGAGGGCGGTGAGCTCGGCTACTCCCTCTCGCACGCCTACGGAGCCGCGCTCGACAACCCCGGTCTGGTGGTCGCCTGCGTCATAGGCGACGGCGAGGCCGAGACGGGCCCACTGGCCGCGTCCTGGCACTCCAACAAGTTCCTCGACCCCGAACACGACGGGGCCGTCCTGCCGATCCTGCACCTCAACGGCTACAAGATCGCCAACCCGACGGTGCTCGCCCGCATCCCCGAGGACGAACTCGACGCCCTCCTGCGCGGATACGGCCACGAACCCCTCCACGTCACCGGCGACGACCCGGCCACCGTCCACCGCGCCATGGCCCACGCCCTGGACACCGCGCTCGACCGCATCGCCGAGCACGGCCGGCCACCGATGATCGTGCTGCGCACCCCCAAGGGCTGGACCGGCCCCGCCGAGGTCGACGGCCTCCCGGTGGAAGGCACCTGGCGTGCCCATCAAGTCCCCCTGGCCGCCGTCCGCGACAACCCCGACCACCTGCGGCAGCTGGAGCAGTGGCTGCGCTCGTACCGCCCCGAGGACCTGTTCGAGGAGGACGGCGGCCCGAAGCCTCACGTCCTGGCATGCGTCCCCGAAGGCAAGCGCCGACTCGGCGCCACCCCCCACGCCAACGGCGGCCTGCTCCTGCGCTCCCTGCCCCTGCCGCCCCTCGAACGGTTCGCGGTCCCCGTCGACAAACCCGGCGCCACCCTCCATGAACCCACCCGCGTCCTGGGCGAGTTGCTCGAGGACGTCATGCGGGCCACCGCCGACCGGCGCGACTTCCGCATCGTCGGCCCCGACGAGACCGAGTCCAACCGTCTCCAGGCCGTCTACGCCGCCACCGGCAAGGCCTGGCAGGCCGCCACCCTGGACGTCGACGAACACCTGGACCGGCACGGCCGGGTGATGGAGATCCTCTCCGAACACACCTGCCAGGGCTGGCTGGAGGGCTACCTCCTCACGGGCCGGCACGGACTCTTCTCCTGCTACGAAGCCTTCGCCCACATCGTCGACTCGATGGTCAACCAGCACATCAAATGGCTGCGGGTCACCCGCCGACTGCCCTGGCGCGCTCCCATCGCCTCCCTCAACTACCTGCTGACCTCGCACGTCTGGCGCCAGGACCACAACGGTTTCTCCCACCAGGACCCCGGCTTCGTCGACCACATCCTCAACAAGAGCCCCGAAGTGGTGCGCGTCTACTTCCCGCCGGATGCCAACACCCTGCTCTCCGTCACCGACCACGCGCTGCGCAGCCGCGACTACGTCAACGTGATCGTCGCCGGCAAACAGCCCTGCTACGACTGGCTGTCGATGGAGCAGGCCAAGGCGCACTGCGCCCGCGGCGCCGGCATCTGGGAGTGGGCCGGCACGGAGAACGGCGACCGCGAACCGGACGTGGTCCTGGCGGCCGCAGGCGACGTCCCGACCCAGGAGGTGCTGGCCGCCGCCCAGTTGCTCCGCCGCCACCTGCCACGGCTCGCCGTACGCGTCGTCAACGTCGTCGACATCGCACGGCTCATGCCGAGCGACGAACACCCGCACGGGGTGAGCGACTTCGAGTACGACGGCCTGTTCACCACCGACCGGCCGGTGATCTTCGCGTACCACGGCTATCCCTGGCTCATCCACCGTCTGGCCTACCGCCGCGACGGCCACCCGCATCTCCATGTCCGCGGATACAAGGAGATCGGCACCACGACCACGCCCTTCGACATGGTCGTCCGCAACGACCTCGACCGCTACCGCCTGGTCATGGACGTCATCGACCGCGTCCCCGGTCTCGCCGTGCGCGCCGCTCCCGTACGACAGCAGATGGAGGACGCCCGACTGCGCCACCACGCATGGATCCGCGAACACGGCACGGATCTGCCGGAGGTGGCGGACTGGACCTGGGACGGATGATTCATATGTCCGTAAAGGGACCACGTCCCCCGGCGGTCCCTGTGTGACACTCCGCTGATGACCTCCGAAACGATCACCGCGGATGCCGCGGGCACCTGGAAACTGGGCGACCTGCCCGTCAACCGCCTCGGCCTCGGCGCGATGCGGCTGACGGGCAGCGCGGCCTTCCACCACGGGACGCCGAGCGACCGGCAACGCTCGATCGCCGTACTGCACAAGGCGATCGAGGTCGGCGTCGATCACATCGACACGGCGGCCTTCTACTTCTCGTCCCTGCGCTCCGCCAACGAACTGATCAACACCGCGCTGGCCCCGTACCCCGACGACCTGGTCGTCGCCGTCAAGGTCGGCCCCTTCCGCGACCACGCGGGGGAGTGGGGCACCTCGGCCCGCCCCGAGGACCTCCGCGGCCATGTCGAGGAGAACCTGCGCCAGCTGGGCCGGGACCACCTGGACCTGGTGTATCTGCGCCGCATGAAACAGGAATCCATCGCCGAGCACTTCGGCGCCCTGGCCGAACTGCGCGAGGCCGGACTGATCCGCCACCTGGGCATCTCGTCCGTGAAACCCCGCCACCTCGCCGAGGCCCAGGCCATCGCCCCCGTGGTGAGCGTCCAGAACCGCTACGCCCTGGACCACCCCGACGAACTCCTGCGCATCTGCGGCGAGCAGGGCATCGCGTACGTCCCGTTCTACGCGGTGGCGGGCACGGTGGGGGAACAGGGCGCGACCACGAACCACGACGAGGAGGTGCTCTCCATCGCCCGGGCGCACGGTGCGAGCCCCGCGCAGATCCGTATCGCCTGGACGCTGCACCAGGGCCCGCACGTGCTGGCCATTCCCGGCACCGGAAACCCCGACCACCTCGTCGACAACGTGGCGGCCGGCGCGATCCAGCTGACCGACGACGAGCTGACCCGCCTCAACTCGGCGCACACCAAGGCAGGTTGATCAGCCGGCGCCGCACATCGAACCACCGGGAGCTACTCCCAGGTGACACCCGTGCGGGACGGGAGGACATCTCCGGGCGGGGCCTTACACGACCCATTCCCCGTCCCGCATGACGTGCCGTTTCGGCAGCTCCCGCACCTCGTGCCACGCCTGCACCGCGTACGGTCGCACCTCGAAGAAGGCGTACGACGGGCTGTCCTCCCGCGGATCCCAGCCGTGCTTGGCGAGGAACGCGGCAGCCGCCTCGGACGGTACCTCCTGGAGGGTGTACGTCTCCACGGAGCCGTCGACCAGAACCACGTCCCGGGTGTCCGCGAACGCCAGCCGCGCCCGGCGGCCGTCCCGCAGATTGCGGCCGGTCGGGTTCGTCAGCCGGGTCGCCAGCCATACGGCCCCGGCGTGCCAGACGAACCAGAGCGGGACCATGCACGGCAGCCCGTCGTCGTCCGCCGAGGCCACCCAGATGTCGCTCTCCCGGTCCAGTCGGGCCAGCACGTCTCGCTTGCGCTCCTCGGCATCGCGCGGAGGGTTGTCGATCTTCATTACCCGGACGGTAGTGACCGGCGGCCTGCCCCGCCTCGGTCCAGGGGTCCCCTCCGGCTCGGACGTCCGCCCTAGGTCCGAGCCGGACTGGCGTCCGCCACGTTTTACGTATAACCTCTTCCGCTAACCCCGCCCTCCGAAAGGCCCCGATGAGACGCGTCGCCCTGGTCACCCTCGTCGTCGACGACTACGACGAGGCGATCCGCTTCTACACCGAGGCCCTCGGCTTCCGGCTCGCCGAGGACGCCCCGCGCCCCGACGGCTCCCGCTGGGTCGTCGTGGAGCCGGGGTCGGGACAGGGCGGGGGCACGGGCCTGCTCCTCGCCCGCGCCAAGAGTGAGGCCCAGCGCGGCCGGGTCGGCGACCAGACCGGCGGACGCGTCGGCTTCTTCCTGCACACCGACGACTTCGCCCGCGACCACGCCCGGATGACCGCCGCCGGCGTGACCTTCCTGGAGGAGCCGCGCCACGAGCCCTACGGCTCGGTCGCCGTCTTCCAGGACCTTTACGGCAACCGCTGGGACCTGCTCCAGCCCGCCGACTGACCACCGCACCGCATCTGCCGCACCGCCCCGCCCAGCACTGCCAAGGAAAGATCCATCATGACTGCTACGCGCGTAGACCTCGATGCCATCCGCCGGCTGCCCAAGGCCGTGCTGCACGACCACCTCGACGGCGGCCTGCGCCCCGCCACCGTGGTGGAGCTCGCGGCGGCGGTCGGCCACACCCTGCCCACCACCGACCCGGACGAGCTGGCCGCCTGGTACTTCGACGCCGCGAACTCCGGCGACCTGGTGCGTTACATAGCCACCTTCGAGCACACCCTCGCCGTGATGCAGACCCGCGAGGGCCTGCTGCGCACCGCCGAGGAGTACGTCCTCGACCTGGCCGCGGACGGTGTCGTGTACGCCGAGGTGCGCTACGCCCCCGAGCTGAACACCAAGGGCGGACTCGCCATGAGCGAGGTCGTGGAGACCGTTCAGGAGGGGCTCGCGGCCGGCATGGCCAAGGCGGCCGCCGCCGGCACCCCGGTCCGGGTCGGCACCCTGCTGTGCGGCATGCGGATGTTCGACCGCGTCCGCGAGGCCGCCGACCTGGCCGTCGCCTTCCGCGACGCGGGCGTCGTCGGCTTCGACATCGCCGGCGCCGAGGACGGCTTTCCGCCCGCCGACCACCTCGCCGCCTTCGAGCACCTGCGCCGCGAGAACGTCCCGTTCACCATCCACGCCGGCGAGGCCCATGGCCTGCCCAGCATCCACCAGGCCCTCCAGGTCTGCGGCGCCCAGCGCATCGGCCACGGCGTCCGTATCACCGAGGACATCGTGGACGGCAAGCTCGGCCGTCTCGCGGGCTGGGTGCGCGACCGTCGTGTGGCCCTGGAGATGTGCCCCACCTCCAACCTCCAGACCGGTGCCGCCACCTCGATCGCCGAGCACCCGATCACGGCCCTGAAGGACCTCGGCTTCCGTGTCACCCTCAACACCGACAACCGTCTGGTGTCCGGCACGACGATGACCCGCGAGATGTCCCTGCTGGTCGAGGAGGCGGGCTGGAGTGTCGAGGACCTGCGCACGGTCACGGTGAACGCCCTCAAGAGCGCGTTCATCCCGTTCGACGAGCGCAAGGCCCTCATCGAGGACGTCGTCCTGCCGGGTTACGCGCTCTGACGCAGCCCCCGGAGGTAGGCGGCCTGTCCGACGTGCTCCAGATCGTCGGACAGGACGCTGACCAGCCGGACGCCGAGGGTGACCGGCGGATCCCAGTTCGTGTCCACGACACGATCCAGGTCCGCCGCTGTCACCCCGTGCAGCGCCTCCAGACTCTGTGCGTGGACGGCGTCGTAATAGCCGGTCAGCAGCTCGGGGGAGTCGACCCGCACCTTCGCGACCTGCGCGGAGGTGTGACCGTACCCGTGGTCGCGGGGCGGCAGGTCGAGGCCGAAGCGTTTCTCCCACTCCTGGGTCAGCCACACCTGGTCGAGAGCGAAGGCGTCGGCCAGGTGGTCGTCCTGGATTCGGGTGAGGTGCCAGACCAGCCAGGTGATGGAGTTGGCGTCGGGGCCAAGGCGATGGTTGAGGTCGTCGGGGGTCAGGCCCTCGACGGCGGCATGGACTTCTTCCTGGATGCGGCTGAAACCGTCGATGAGGATGTCCTTTGCATGCATACCGTCCACCATCGCGCACCCGGGCGCCTCACGCGTCCGGAATCCAGCTCCCGTGGAACCCCAGCGGCACCCGGCCCGGCAGATGGATCCGGGCGACCGGCTCGCCGGTGAAGTCCTGTGCGGCGAGAATCAGCAGGTCGGACGCTCCGAGATCGGGATTGTGGACGTAGGCGATCGCGTACCCGTCGTCCTCGGCCGCACTGTGTTCGCGCGGGACGAACACGGCCTCGCTCGCGGCCGCTCCGCGCGGCAGCCGGTGGACCTGGGTCGTGCCGCGCAACAGGTCCTGCTTGATGAGCGCGTTGCTGAACGCTCGGTCGGGCGGATTGCCGTCGACCGCCATGTAGGCCACCGCCATCTCCGCGGACGCCGCCGAGTAGCCGTAGCGGTGCCTGCGGGAGACCAGGGCCTCGTTCACGCGCGGGAATTCCTGCGGGCGGTCGTCGAGGGTCCTGGTGCGCACCCGGCCGTGGCGCAGGTCGATCGTCCAGCGGTCGAGCCTGGGGGTGCCCGCGCTGTAGGGGCCGCCGGAGCCGTTGCCGGCGACGAGGAAGGGGGCGTCGAAGTTCGTCGTGTCGATGACGATGTCCGTGCCCTCCTCGTAGGCGTTGAGGGTGTGCGAGTAGTAGACCGGGTCGACCTCGAACCAGCGGACCGCACCGCCCTTGCGCGGCAGTACTCCGACCCGGGCCGGGTGCTTGTCGTTCCAGACGTACGGGACGATGTCGCCGCGCTCGGCGGCCGCCGGGTCGAAGGTGACCGGCATGTCGAGGATGATCACGTGATGCTCGGTGAGCGCGAAGTCGTGGATCATCGGCGCGTCCGCCACCGGGATCCTGGTGGTGCGTGAGACCCGGCCCGTCGGGTCCACGACCAGGTGCCGGACATGGTCCCAGGTCGGGTAGTAGGCGATGGCGTGCAGTTCACCGGCGTGCACGTCGAACTTGGTGTGCGCGGTGAGCGGACCCTTCAGGGTGCCCCGGAAGTCGTACGTACCCACGGTGTTGAGCTCGTCGTCGAGTTCGTACGGCAGCGGCCCGCTCTCCTGGAGCGTGAGGATCCGCCCCCGGTAGGGGATCACATGGGTGTTGCACGGGAAGTCGTCCGGTGGCACCGGCCGCGGGTAGGGCTCGCCCAGTTTCCTCGCCACCTGGGAGGAGCGCACCCAGCGGTTGCGGTACCACTCGGCGCGGCCGTCGCGCAGCCGGACGCCGTGCACCATGCCGTCGCCGAGCATCCAGTGATGGGCGCGCGGGTCCTCCAGGCCCAGGACATTGGGGCCGTTGCGCAGATAGCGGCCGTTCAGGTCGTGGGGGATGCGGCCGGTGACCGGCAGGTCGAAGGCCGTCAGTTCCTCCGTGACAGGCTCGAACGCGCCCTCCAGGAAGGGGAAGCGCCGCGAGGTGGACGCCTGGGGAGCCGCGGCGGCCGCACGCGGTCCCGCCCCCGCTCCCGTGCCCACCAGCCCGCCCGCCGCCGCGATCGCCGCCGCGCCGCGCAGTACGTTCCGTCGTGTGTGGTCCGTCATTTCCCGTACTCCTGACCGCAGTTGTCGTGAGGGACGGTCACGAGTCTGCGGTGGGAGACGGGCCGGGTCAGGAGGGGTGGGCCCCGTCCGGGGGTGTACCTACGCCCCCTGTTTCCAGCAGTTCCATCAGTGCCCGGGCCGCCGGGCTGGTGGCCTGCTCGGGCGGCAGCAGGGCGACCGTCTCGTACACGGTCTCGCCGGTGCCCTTCACGGGCAGCGCGGTCAGCGACGGGCGCTTGTGACGGAAGTGGCGCGGTACGACGGCGACGCCCAGGTTCTCGTCCACCAGGTCCAGGAGGCTGTGCACGTCGTTCACCTCCAGCGCGACCGCCCGCCGTACGCCCGCGGCGGCGAACGCGGCGTCGGTGGTGCGGCGCGGGCCCCAGTCCGGGTGGAAGTCGACGAAGACCTCGCCGCCCAGATCCTCCGGAGTCACGGCCGCGCCGACGCGCGCGAGCCGGTGGTCGGGGTGGCACAGGACGGTCATCGGCTCACCGGCCAGCGGTACGACCCGCAGCTGGTCGGTGTCCTCCTGCGCGGTCCGCACCGCGAAGGCCAGATCGAGGCGCCCGGCCGCGACCTCCTCCACGAGCGCGCCCGAGCCTGCCTGCCGCAGACAGATCTCCACATCCGGGTGCCGTCGCCGGAACGTGGCGAGCAGGCCGGCCACATGCACCCCCGCGATGCACTGCTCCGACCCGAGCGCGAGCATCCCGCGCAGCACCCCCTGGACCGCGGCGACCGCCTCATGGGCCGCCCGCACCTGCGCGAGGATGCGCTCGGCCTCACCCAGCAGCGCCCGGCCCGCCGGGGTGAGCGTCACCCGTCGGGTGGTCCGCACGAACAGCGGCGTCTGCAGCTCCCGCTCCAGCGCCCGGATGGAGGCCGACAGACCCGACTGGGACACCAGCAGTCGCTCGGCGGCCCGGGTGAAGTGCTGGTCCTCGGCGACCGCGACGAAGTGCTGGAGATGTCGGAGTTCCATGACTGAGAAGCGTATCCGCTTAATTCCATCGGATTCTTCTGTTGGACGAATGCCCCCAGGTCGCGAAAGAGTGGACGGCGGTAGTGGACAGCGGTTCTCAGGAAACCGTGGTTCTCAGGAAACCGTGCCAACCCCTCTGGAGTCGCGTTGTACACCGCACACCCCGACCGCTACACGGACATGCCCTACCGGCGCACCGGCCGCAGCGGCCTGAAGCTTCCCGCGATCTCGCTGGGCCTGTGGCACAACTTCGGCCCGGCGGACCGCACCGTCGAGACGCAGCGCGCGATCCTGCGCCGCAGCTTCGACCTCGGGGTCACCCACTTCGACCTGGCCAACAACTACGGCCCGCCGCCCGGTGCCGCCGAGTCCGCCTTCGGTGAGGCCCTGAAGTCCGATCTCGCCGCCTACCGCGACGAGCTGATCATCTCCACCAAGGCCGGCTACCTGATGTGGCCCGGCCCGTACGGCGAGTGGGGCTCCCGCAAGTACCTGCTGTCCTCGCTGGACCAGAGCCTGACCCGGATGGGCCTGGACTACGTCGACGTCTTCTACTCGCACCGCCCGGACCCCGAGACTCCGCTGGAGGAGACGATGGGCGCCCTGCACTCGGCCGTGCAGCAGGGCAAGGCGCTCTACGTCGGCGTCTCCAACTACTCCGCGGAGCAGACCCGCGAGGCCGCCCGTATCCTCGGCGAGCTCGGCACCCCGCTCCTCATCCACCAGCCGCGCTACTCGATGCTCGACCGGCGCCCCGAGGACGGGGGTCTCCTGGACGCCCTGGACGAGCTCCAGGTCGGTTCGATCGTCTTCTCCCCGCTGGAGCAGGGCATGCTCACCGGGCGCTACCTCGACGGCATCCCGGAGGACTCGCGGGCCGCGAGCGACAGCCCGTTCCTGAACTCCGACGCGCTCACCGAGGACCTGGTCGCCCAGCTGCGCGAGCTGAACGACATCGCCCAGTCCCGCGGCCAGACCCTGGCCCAGCTGGCCCTGGCCTGGGTCCTGCGCGGCGGCCGGGTGACCTCCGCCCTCGTCGGCGCGAGCAGCCCGCAGCAGATCGAGGACAGTGTCGGCACCATCCGCAACCTCGACTTCGACGCGGACGAGCTGGCCCGGATCGACGCCGTGCTCAAGAAGTAAGCCGCTCCTGGAGGCGGACGGTCACCGTGTCGCCCGCCTCCTTCCCGATGGCCCTGCGCACCTCGGCCTTCACGGGCAGCTTGTGCCTGCCGTCGCCCAGGGCCATGAAGGAGCTCCGGAACGGGTGCCCGTCGATCGTGCCGCGCACCTTGACCAGCCCGCGGGTGCCGAAGAACGCGACGGACTCGGGCCACACGAGATAGGTCCAGCCCCCTTCGGCGGGGCTCTTGACCAGCTCGGCGGTGAAGTGCCGGTCCAGTTTCCCGGTCGTACTCATGGCGGCCGCCTTTCGCTCACGGTGGTCTCCCGTTCAGGAGACCTCCCGTTCAAGAGACCCTCGCGAGCGCGAAAACTCATCACGCCCCGGCGGGCACCCGGTCCAGAAATCCGAACACCGACCGGATACGGCCCTTCTCGTCCAGCGTGATCACGTCGAAGCCGGCGACGGGTGCGCTTCCGTCGGCCTCGTTCACCAGCTCCCAGGAGAAGCGCGCGGTGTCGTGATGAGCGTCCACGACCGCCGTGGGGTAGAAGACGAACCCCGGGAACTGCTCGTGCGCCGCCGCGATCACCGCGGCGATCTGCTCATGGCCGCCCACGTCGGTCAGCGGGTCGGTGTAGGTGCCGTCCGGCGCCCAGGCGGCAGCCACCGCTTTGGCCAGCGTCTCGTGATCGACGGCGTTCCAGGCCTCGAAATAGCGGGCGACGGCACTCTCGTAACGGTCGGTGTTGGCGGGCATGCGAAATCAGCCTCCGTCAAGGTCGTATCTGCTGGTCAGGACCGGATCCCGGTCGTGGTGACCCGGTACCGCAACCTTGCCCGCAGTGCGGCGGAGCGTCGATTACTCCTGGGGTAATGCCGACGTCGCAGGATTTCGGCCAACTCCCCCCGTGAATATGCCAGGAGAGTGGCCGGAAAGTCGTGGTGACAGTGTTTCAGTAGTGAACATACTCAACTGACAGGGCATTCACATCCAGCGAGGATGCCATCACACACCGCACATGAGCCGCGGTACCCGCGAGCACGAGAGCCGCACCGAAAGCGAGGCAAGCCGAGAGGCGCACTACGCACCGGGGGAGTGAACGTGCACGACGAATTCCTGTGCCATGTCACCGCGTACGGAACGTGCGAGGGGAAACGTATCGGCGTACCCCTGGGCAGTTATCGGGCCCCGACCCTCGCCCTGGCGCTTTGGTGGCTGCGCGACCGGGCCGCCTGGATCGCCGAGCGGCTCGACCCGCAGCCCGACGCCGAGCACTTACCTTCGGGCGCTCTCGTCCCGGTCGCCGACACCGTGCCCGATGTGCCCGCCGTGCTGCGCGCGTGGTGTGGGGACGACGCCCAACAGGAGCTGGTCGCCGAGGAGTTGGCGGCCGGACGGCTGATCCGGATCGCCACCTGCGACGAGACCACCGAGTACGAGCTGCTCGCCGAGTCGGTGGACGCCCTGCGGATGCAGCGGACGATTCCGGCGCTGGTCGTGTCCGTGGGCTGAGCCCCTGAGCCGACGCCGGGCGCACATCTGGACGAATCGGTAGAATTTCGGCATGGCAGAGCGGCTGAACACGCCGACCGCGCCTGAACTCGTCCTGGAGACCGAGACGGGCTCCACGGTGATGAGTCCGGGCCGCGACTACCACGTCGGGCGCGATCCCTTGAGTGACATCGTGATCGACGATGCCCGGGTCTCGTGGCACCACGCGGTGCTGCGGCCCGAGGCCGACCACTGGACGCTGGAGGACGAGCACAGCACGAACGGCACCTACGCCGACGGCCGCCGGGTCGACGAGTGGAGTGTCGGCCCCGGCAGCGTGATCCGCTTCGGTAGCCCCGCCGACGGCCCCAGGGCGGTGCTGACCAGTACCGCACCGGCCCCCCGGGAACGCCCCTCGGCGGTGTCCATGCCCGCGCTGACCGGCACCTTCCGACAGCCCACCACCGTCCGTCCGCTGCCCTCCCGTACCGTCCGCATCGGCCGCGCCGCCGACAACGACCTGGTCATCGACGACCTGGTCGTCTCCCGCCGGCACGCCGAACTGCGCGCCCACCCCGACGGGACGTACGAGATCGTCGACCTGGGCAGCCACAACGGCACCTACCTCAACGGCGGCCCCGTCACCCGCGCCCAGCTCGGCCCCGGCGATGTCGTCGGCATCGGCCACTCGGCGTTCTGCCTGGTCGGCGACGAGCTCCAGGAGTACGTCGACACCGGCGAGGTCTCCCTCGACGTACAGGATCTGAGCGTCGCCGTCGACCACGGCCGCAAGACGCTCCTCGAGCATGTGTCGTTCCCGGTGGGGGAGAAGTGCCTGCTCGCGGTCGTCGGCCCGAGCGGCGCGGGCAAGTCCACCCTCCTGGGTGCGCTCACCGGGCAGCGCCCCGCCGACCACGGCACGGTCCTGTACGACGGCCGCGACCTGTACCGCGACTACGCCGAGCTGCGCCAGCGCATCGGCCTCGTCCCGCAGGACGACATCCTGCACGCCCAGCTCACCGTCCGCGCCGCCCTGTCCTACGCCGCCGAACTGCGCTTCCCGCAGGACACCGCCAAGGCCGAGCGGCAGGCCAGGGTCGAGGAGGTCATCCGCGAACTGGGCCTGGAACAGCGCGCCGACCAGCCCGTGCACAGCCTCTCCGGCGGTCAGCGCAAGCGTGTCAGCGTCGCCCTGGAGCTGCTGACCAAGCCCTCACTCCTCTTCCTCGACGAGCCGACCTCGGGCCTCGACCCCGGCATGGACCGCTCGGTGATGCACATGCTGCGCGGCCTCGCCGACGACGGCCGCACCGTCATCGTCGTCACCCACAGCGTCCTCAGCCTCGACGTCTGCGACCGGCTCCTCGTCCTCGCCCCCGGCGGGAAGATCGCCTACTACGGCCCGCCCGAGGACACCCTCGCCTACTTCGGCTACGAGCAGTGGCCGGAGGCCTTCGAGGCCTTCGAGCGGGACCAGGGCCGGGACTGGGCCGGAGAGTTCCGCACCTCGTCCCTCCACCGGCAGTACGTCTCCGAGGCGACCGGGCAGCCCCGGGTGTCCAGGTCCGGACCGGTCGTCATCGCCCCACCGCCCAGGCCCCGCAGCCGGGGCGCCCAGCTCGGCACCCTGATCCGCCGTTACGCCACGGCACTCGCTGCCGACCGCACCTTCCTGGTCATCATGATCGCCCTGCCGTTCGTGATGGGCGCGATGGCCCGCGCCCTGGCCGGCAGCAAGCTGACGCAGGAGACGGCGATGAACGCGCTGCTGATCCTGTGCGTCGGCGGCGTACTCACGGGGGCGGCCAACGCTGTGCGCGAGCTGGTCAAGGAACGCGTGATCTATCAGCGGGAGCGGGCCGTGGGCCTGTCCAGATCGGCGTACCTGCTCTCCAAGGTCGTCGTCCTCGGCACGATCACCGTGCTCCAGGCGGTCGTGCTGACCCTGGTCGCCCTGTTCGGCGTCGACCTCAACGCGCCGGGCGGCGAAGGCGTGCTGATGCCGCCCCTTGTCGAGATCACCGTCGCCGTCGCCCTGCTGGCGTTCACGGCGATGATGCTCGGTCTGCTGGTCTCCGCGCTGGTGCGCAAGGAGGAGGTGACGATGCCGCTGCTTGTGCTGCTCGCCATCGTCCAGGTGGTCTTCTGCGGCGCCCTGCTGAAACTCGACGGCGTACCCGGCCTGGAGCAGCTGTCCTGGCTGGTGCCCTCGCGCTGGGCGCTCGGTGCGATGGCCGGCACCGTCGGGCTCGCCCGGATCGTGCCCGGCGAACTGACCGGCGACCCGCTGTTCCGGCACTCGGCGGGGGTGTGGCTGCTCAATGTGGCCATGCTCGTCGTGCTGTCGGCTCTCTTCGGCTACGTCGTGTCCCGGCTGCTGCGCCGGCACGAGCCGGCCGTACTGCGGAAGTAGGCGCGCGCGATGGCGACCCCCGGCTTCCGGCCCACCCACGTCGTCCCCCAGCACGGCATGCCCGCCTGGGAGGCCCCCGATCCCGCCCGGCCCACCGTTCCTCTCGATCCGCTGCTTCCGGTCCAGCTGGTGGAGCGGCGCGGCGACTGGGGACACGTCCTGTGTGCCAACGGCTGGTCGGCCTGGGTCGACGGCCGCTTCCTGGTCGCCGTCCCCCCGGATCCGCCCGCCGCGGACGGCCCGCTCGCCCGCACCGCCGACCCGCGCCCGCTGCTGGCCCGCGCCGAGCAGACCCTGGCCGGCTACCGGGCCGCGGTCGAGGAGCTCGCCTCGGGCGGCCTCGACGGCGAGGCCTTCCGGGCGCGTACGCGCGGCCGGCGCGTCGGAGTCGTGGTCGACGGCGAGTCCGTATGGCTCTACGACGCCCAGCACGGCCGCTGGGTGTACGCCGACGGTGCCCGTCTGAGCACCTTCGCGACGGACGAGGCACCCCGTGCCGCCGTCGAGGACCACGCCCCCACACAAGTGGTGACCCCTGATGGCCCGTGACACGAGCCTCTTCTCCGGCCGGCCCTCCGAGCTGATCGGCCGGCGGGTCGCCGGCTACCGCATCGAGCGCGAGATCGGCCGCGGCGGCATGGCTGTCGTCTACCGCGCCCGCGACCTGCGACTGGACCGCGCGGTGGCGCTCAAGCTCCTCGCCCCCGAACTCGCCCGCAACGACACCTTCCGCCGCCGCTTCACCCACGAGTCCCGGGCCGCCGCCGCGATCGACCACCCGCACATCGTGCCCGTCTTCGAGGCGGGCGAGACGGACGGCGTCCTGTACATCGCGATGCGCTACGTCGAGGGCAGCGACCTGCGTCATCTCCTGGACCGCCAGGGCACGTTGGCGCCCGCCGTCGCCCTGCGCATCGCCGCCCAGGTCGCCTCGGCGCTGGACGCCGCCCACGAGCACGGGCTCGTCCACCGGGACGTGAAGCCCGGGAACATCCTGGTCGCCCGCGGCACCGACAGCGACCACCCCGAACACGCCTACCTCACGGACTTCGGCCTGACCAAGAAGTCCCTGTCCCTGACCGGCTTCACGACGGTCGGCCAGTTCGTGGGCACCCTGGACTACGTGGCACCGGAGCAGATCTCCGGCAAGCCGGTCGACGGACGCTGCGACGTGTACGGCTTCGCCTGCGTCGTCTACGAATCCCTCGCCGGCCGCCCGCCCTTCCGCCGCGACGACGACATGGCCCTGCTGTGGGCCCACCAGTACGACGATCCGCCCCCGCTGACCGAGTCCCGCCCCGACCTCGACCCGGGCGTCGACGCCGTGTTCGCGCGCGGCCTCGCCAAGAGCCCCGACGCCCGCTACGACACCTGCCTCGCCTTCGTCGCGGCCCTGCGCGCGGCCACGACCGGTGACCGTTTCGCCGCCCACGCGCCGACGGAGGTCGACCTGAAGGTGGTGGAGACGTCGCAGGAGGGCCCGAAGCGGCCGCCGCCGTGGGCCCAACCGGTGTTCAGGGGCGGCTAGTTCCACTCAGCGGCACCCGCCGCGGCGACACCTTGCGGTGCGACACCCGCCAGCCGGTGCCGACACGGACGACCGTGTCCTCGTACGTCACCGACCCGCACGAGCCGTCGGCCATGATGCCCAACCCCTTGGACCGGGCCCGCACTTGGCCGTCCTGCGCCTCGGCGATCACCACGTTGGTGACGAGGTGCGCGACGGGATTCGCCGAGCCCAGGGTCAGTGCGGCCTCCCGTAGCGCGGGGACGCCGGTGACCTCGCCCTGTCCGTAGTCGGAGAGGTCGTAGACGACGTCGGAGGTGAACACCTCCTCGAAGCGGTCGAGTTGCCCCTCGTCGACCAGATGGCCGTGCAGGGAGATCAACTCGGTGATGGCCAGGCGGTCTTCGAGCGGCAGCGTCATGGCCGCACACTGTCACGCCCGGCGTCTGCGGTCCCAGCCGTTTTCGCCTCGCCGGTCCGCCGCACCGGACGGGCGAGGAGCGCGCCCAGGAAGCCGGTGACGAGCCCCCACAGTGCGGCGAGACCGACGGCGGTCCACAGTTCGGGCTCGAGGAAGAGCTCCCCGTTGAGATCGCCGCCGAGGTCGCCGATGCCGAGGACGGACAGGCCGTAGTGCGCGGAGATCCGGCCGACGAGGCAGATCATCAGCACCGTGAGCGCGAGCGCGACCGCCATGTGCAGGGCGTGCTGCCAGGCGCGCATGCGGGCCGGGGAGCGCGCCGCCATCAGGAAGGCGGCGGCCGGCAGCAGGACCGCGTCCACGGCGACGAGCCACCACACCCGGCCGTCGTACTCGGCCAGCGTGCGCAGATTCAGCGTGGCGGTGTCCGAACCGCGCAGCACCTCGTCGAGGACATGCGGCATCGGCAGCCCGAAGGGGCCCTCCACCCGGCCGTTCCAGGTGGCGCCCAGGCCGATCGTGAGCGTCAGCCACACCAGGTTCGGCATGCCGAGCAGGATCACGGCGAGGGTCGCCGCCGCCTGCCCGCGCGTGACCGCCACGACGACGGCGATGACGATGCCCAGGGCCACGTAGACCAGGAGCAGCACCACCATCGCGTACGCCGCCGGCCGTACCGTCGCCTGGAAGCGCAGCAGCCGGGCCGGGAGCGGCGCTCCGCGCGAGACCAGCAGGGCCAGCACCAGGACACCGGCCAGCCACAGCAGACCGAAGAACAGGGTCGGGGGCAGGTCCGTCTCGAAGCCGACCTTCGGCGAGACACCGAACACATCGCCCAGGTCGGAGAGCGTGCCGTCGCCGAGCGACAGCTGGAAGGTCTGCCGGGCGCCGAGGGCCAGGGCGAGCAGCGCGAGCAGCCACAGCACGGCGACCCTGGCGGCCCAGCCGGCCAGTTCCCCGGCGCCCGCGACCGCCCGGTGCCGCAGCGGACGCAGGAAGCCCGCGGCGATCACGAGCGCCCCGACGAGCGTGACGGACAGCGGGATCACGGTGAGGCCCGCCTGGGTGTCGGCCAGTCCACCGGCGTTGCCGGAGAGCTCGATCGTGCCGCCGACCGCGGTGACCACCGTCGCCGCCACGACCCGGGGGAACGCGCCGTCGGGAAGGTCCGTCGCCCCGGCCGCCCACAGTCCGAGAGTCGCGGCGACGCCCATGGCGATCAGTGCGGACAGGACCGTGAGGAGGGCCTGTACCCAGCCGTGGGGGGCGATGGCCTGGTCGGAGCGGGTTCGCGGGCTCACCCTGCCACGCTAAGCAGGGCCCGGGGGCCCCGCCCGCCGAGAGGGCCGTCCGCGTCGGCTTGCGAGCGGCACGACACCGGAGCACACAATGTAAGGGGCGGGGATAAAAGCGGGGTAAAGGCAAAAAAGCCGCAGGAGTTCCACGTCGGGAAGAAGGGCTCGTGAGCGTCGAACCACCGTCCTCCGGCCGGCCCACAGGACCGCCCTCCGGTCCGCTGTCGGGCCCCTCCCAGCCGCCTTCGGGGCCGCCCTCACAGCCCCCGGGCGGCAGCGGGGGCGCGCCGCCCTCCCCGGAACCGCACCGCCCCTGGTGGCGTTCCGTGCCCCGTATCGCCCTGCTCGCCACCGCGGTCGCCGCCGCCGTGGTCCTGGGCCTTGTCCTCACCCGCCCTGACGGCGGCTCCGGCAAGAGCGGGAACAGCGAGGTCTTCCTCCAGGCAGCCGGCAAGACCGGCCCCGACCCCTTCACCGGGTCGACGGCGACCGACAGCTCCGCCGCACCCGTCTCCGCCTCCCCGGCCACCGAGTCGGCCTCCCCGAACGCGGTACGCGGCGTCGACGGCAGCGCCCCCGGTCTCTACGGCGGCACCCGCAACGTCGCCAGCTGCGACGTGAAGCGCCAGATCAAGGCCCTCCGGGCGAACCCCCCGGTCAACCAGGCCTTCGCCTCGGTCGCCGGGGTCCAGCCGTCCGGCGTCCCCGCCTACCTGCGCTCGCTCACCCCGGTCCAGCTGCGCATGGACACCCGCGTCACCAACCACGGCTACCGGGACGGACACGCCACCGGCTACCAGGCCGTCCTCCAGTCCGGCACCGCCGTCCTCGTCGACAGCCGCGGCGTGCCCCGGGTGCGCTGCGCGTGCGGCAACCCCCTGACCCCGCCGGTCGCCCAGCGGAGCGCCCCGAAGCGGACCGGCGACACATGGTCGTCCTACCGGCCCTCGAACGTCGTGGTGGTCGCGCCCTCCGTGACCGTCATCAACATCTTCGTGATCTACGACCACGACTCCGACGACTGGGTCGCCCGCCACCGCGGCGACACGGCCCACAAGGACAAGCCGACCGAGCCGCCGGTGAACCCGGTCGCCCCGTCCGCGAGTGTGATCACACCGACCGCGCCCACGACACCGACCTCGCCGTCCACCTCGCCCTCCTCCCCGGAGCCGTGCCTCACCACCGCCACCGGCACTCCCTCCGGAACGCCCACGGACACTCCCAGCGACTCGGCGACAGCGACACCGTGCCCGCCCACGTCGGACTCCGGGGCGACCGAAGAGGACGAGCCGTCCGCGGACACCTCTGTGCCTCAGCCCCCACTGGCATTCGACACACCGACAGAATCGGGGTCCACGTACAGTGCCCCGGGTCCGCGGTGACGTCACCAGCCATGTGACCGACACGACCCGTTATGGGGACTGCGGAGCCGCGCTCGGGGTACGAGCACTGGTGCAGCAGGCGTCCGGCCAGTCCGGCTTCCGAGAGAGAAACGCATGATCGAGCACCTGGACGGGGCAGTGATACCGACTGGTTTCGACGTGCCCGTGGATCCACTACGGCGGGCGGCCCACTACACCGGCGAACCGGGATGCATCGCCGAGGCCCGCAACTTCGCCGCGCACTTCCTCGAGCAGCTCAGGACCGAGTGGTGCGCCGAGATCGGTGACCGGGCCGACGGCGAGGTGCTTCTGGTGGTGAGCGAGCTGGTCACCAACGCGGACCGGCACAGCAACGGGCCGTACATCCTCGACCTGGAGGGCACGGACGCGGTCGTCACCGTGTCGGTCTACGACAGCAGCGCGGCAATGCCCCTGCGCTTCCCCAAGGACCCCGAGCGGGTCGGCCGGCACGGCCTGGAGATTGTGCACGCGCTGGCGGCCGAGGTCAGCGCGGAACGGGTGCCGGTCGGGAAGAGAGTGAGCGCCGTCCTGCGACTGGAGACGGAATGACCGCCGAAGACACCTCCGGCGGTCACCTCTCGTCTCAGGCGCAGCCCAACTCGCCCAGCATGCCGGTGCGCAGCCGGGTGATGATGCGCTTGATCAGCCGGGAAACATGCATCTGCGAGCAGCCCAGCTGTTCACCGATCTCCGCCTGGGTGGCCTCCTCCACGAACCGCAGATGAAGGATCTGCCGGTCGCGCTCGCTGAGTTCGGCCATCAGTGGGGCGAGCGACTGGAAGTCCTCGACGAGGCGCAGTCCGTCCTCCTCCACACCGATGAAGTCGGCCAGGACCGACTCGCCGTTCTCGGGCCCGTCGCCGGTGAGCGCGGCGTCGAGGGACGAGGAGTTGTAGCCGTTCGCGGCGATCTGCGCCTCGATCACCTCGGACTCGGCGATGTTCATCAGGGTGGCGAGCTCGGCCACCGTCGGCTCCCGGTCCAGCCGGCTGGCCAGTTCCTCACGTGCCTTGGCCAGTTCGACCCGCAGCTCCTGGAGCCTGCGCGGCACGTGCACCGCCCAGGTGGTGTCACGGAAGAACCGCTTGATCTCGCCGACGATGTACGGCAGGGCGAAGGAGGTGAACTCGACCTCCCGCGTCAGGTCGAACCGGTCGATGGCCTTGATCAGGCCGATCATGCCGGTCTGGACGATGTCCTCCATGTCGTCGCCGCGACCGCGGAACCGGCCGGCGGCGAAGCGCACGAGGGACATGTTCATCTCGATGAGCGTGTTGCGCGCGTACTGGTATTCGTGCGTGCCTTCCTCGAGCTCGGTCAGGCGCTGGAAGAACTGGCGCGACAGCTCCCGCGCGTCGCGCGGTGCCACGCTCCGGGGGTTCACGACTCCTGGCAGTGATGTCTCACCCGTGCTGGTCCCGGCGGTCTTCTCCACGACCTGTGCCTCCGACCGGATCACGGCGGTGTCCATGTACCTCTCCCACGCAAGTCACGGCTTGACGTCAGCCTCTTCAGCCTCGGTTGTTTTCCGAAACTGTGCTTCGCGGTCCCACGGGTACCCGCACAGCGACGACGTATGCGTATGTCCGCCGCTGACCAGCGGATCGCCCGAGGGCAGTCTCCTTTGCACCTACCCGGTGCGTGCCGGTGCATGCCGACCGGGTCGATCCGTGCCGTACGGCGGGCCCCGGCGATTCCCCCCAGAGCAGAATGCTGATCCTGTGCTGATCCCTTCCGCTGTGGTCCACGGCTTCTAGGCTGAAGAGGTGAGCGAAGAAGCGACGAACCAAGCCCGCGTCATCCCCCTGCGCCCGGGGACCGCCCGCCCTGCCGCCGCACCGCAAGCCAAGGAGCCTTTGCTGCGTGACCTGGTCGGCGACGTCCTGCGCCGTGAACGGCTCGCCCAGGAGCGCACGTTGAAGGACGTGGCCGACGAGGCGCGCATCTCCATGCCCTACCTCTCCGAGGTGGAGCGGGGTCGCAAGGAGGCCTCGTCGGAGGTCCTCGCGGCCGCCGCCCACGCCCTCGGACTGGGTCTCGGCGACCTGCTCGGACGGGCCCAGGGCGAACTCGTCCGGATCACCAGCCGGCACGCCGTCGGCAGCCGCAGGGCGGCGCCCGGTTCGTCGTACGACGGGCTCTGCCTGGCCGCCTGAGCGGAACCCGGCGCCTCACACCCCCACGAGGCGCCGACTCACCACCTCGTCCGCCAGCCCGTACGCCACCGCCTCCTCGGCGGTGAACACCTTGTCGCGGTCCATGTCCGCGCGCAGCGTCGCCACGTCGTGGTGCGTGTGGCGGGCCAGTACCTCCTCGACCTGGGAGCGGATCCGCATCATCTCCTTGGCCTGGAGGGCGAGATCGGAGATCGCTCCCCGGCTGCCGCCGCTGGCCGGCTGGCCGAGCAGCACGCGCGCGTGCTCCAGCACGAACCGCCGCCCGGGATCCCCGCCGGCCAGCAACACGGCCGCCGTGGAGGCCGCCTGTCCGACGCAGAACGTCGAGATCGGTGCCTGCACGTACGTCATCGTGTCGTAGATCGCCATGAGCGAAGTGGACGAGCCGCCGGGGGAGTTGATGTAGATCGCGATCTCGTTGTCAGGCGCGGACGACTCCAGATGGAGGAGTTGCGCGATGATGACGTTGGCCACCCCGTCGTCGATCTCGGTGCCGAGGAAGATGATCCGCTCCGACAGCAACCGGCTGAAGACGTCCGAGGACCGCTCACCGTTAGCGGTCCGCTCGACGACGTACGGAATCGTGTAGTTCCCCATGTCACAGCCCCATCCGTCGCTTCGAGGCGGCCGGGCGGACGTCGGCGAGCGACTCCACGACCTGGTCCACCATTCCGTACTGCCTGGCCTGCTCGGCCGTGTACCAGCGGTCGCGGTCGCCGTCCCGGGCGATGGTCTCCGGCGTCTGGCCGGTGTTCTCGGCGAGCAGCCTTTCCATGGTCCGCTTGCTGTGGTCCAGGTTCTCCGCCTGGATCTCGATGTCGGCCGTGGTCCCGCCGATGCCCGCCGACCCCTGGTGCATCATGATCCGCGCGTTCGGCAGGGCGTACCGCTTGCCGGGCGCGCCCCCGCAGAGCAGGAACTGGCCCATGCTCGCCGCGAAACCCATGGCGAGCGTCGACACGTCGTTGGGGATGAGCCGCATCGTGTCGTAGATGGCGAGGCCCGCGTACACCGAGCCGCCCGGGCTGTTGATGTACAGGCTGATGTCGGTGCGCGGGTCCTCCGCGGACAGGATCAGCAGTTGGGAGCAGACCCGGTTCGCGGAGACCTCGTCGACCTGGGTGCCGAGCAGGACGATCCGCTGGCCGAGCAGTTGGGCGGCCAACTGGTCGTCGAAGCGGGAGGGCGCGGTGTCGCCCTCCTCCGCCCGCGGGGCGAGCGTGGTGAGTGGAGTCATCGGTTCTCCTCGTGGTGGCGGGGATGCCGTCGACTCCACTCTTGACCTCGGGCGGCGCCCTTCAGCCCGTTCTCTGCCCGCGGCAGATTCGCCGAGGGCAGAGCGCCGCTTTCACCGCAGGTCTCAGCCCTTCTCGCGCAACTGCCGGAAGAAGGCCCGTACGTCGCCCACCAGCAGGTCAGGCTCCTCCATCGCGGCGAAGTGGCCGCCCCGGTCGAGCTCGGTCCAGCGCACGATGTTCTCGGTGCGCTCGGCCTTGTGGCGCAGCGGGATCTGCGGGTCGCCGGGGAAGGAGGCCACCGCGGTCGGGGCGGTCGAGGGCTTGTGCTGGGCGGCGATCCGGTCGCCCTTGGCGTGGGCGCGCTCGTAGTAGACCCGGGCGGAGGAGCCCGCGGTGCCGGTCAGCCAGTACAGCATCACGTTGGTGAGCATCAGGTCCCGGTCGACGGCCTCCTCGGGCAGTTCGTCGGAGTCCGTCCACTCCTGGAACTTCTCGACGATCCAGGCGAGTTGGCCGACCGGCGAGTCGGTGAGCGCGTACGAGAGGGTCTGCGGCCGGGTGGACTGGAGGTGGAAGTAGCCCACTCCGTCGCGGAACCACGCGGCCCACTTGCGCCACGAGAGCCGGGTCCGCTCCCGCTCCTCGGGGCTCAGTGCCCGAAGCTCCTCCTCGGTCGGTTCCGTGGCCGCCTGTGCGCCGGGCAGCAGATTGAGGTGGATGCCGATCACCCGGTCGGGATGGACACGGCCCAGCTCGCGGGAGATGCCCGCGCCCCAGTCGCCGCCCTGGGCGCCGAACCGCTCGTAGCCGAGGCGTGTCATCAGCTCGACCCATGCGTCGGCGATCCGGCGCGCCTCCCAGCCGGTCTCCCGGGTCGGCCCGGAGAACCCGAAGCCGGGGATGCTCGGCACCACGAGATGGAAGGCGTCGGCGGGATCGCCGCCGTGCGCGGCCGGATCCGTCAACGGGCCGACGACGTCGAGGAATTCGACGATCGACCCCGGCCAGCCATGGGTGATGATCAGCGGGGTGGCATCGGGCTCGGGGGAGCGGATGTGCGCGAAGTGCACATGGGCGCCGTCGATCTCGGTGGTGAACTGCGGCCACTCGTTCAGCCGCACCTCCGCCGCCCGCCAGTCGTACTCGTGCCGCCAGTACCGCACCAGCTCGCGCAGATACCCCTCCGGCACGCCGTAGGCCCAGCCCACCCCGGGCAGCTCGTCGGGCCACCGGACCCGGTCGAGGCGGTCGTGGAGGTCGTCCAGGTCGGCCTGCGGTATGTCGATGCGGAAGGTGTGAAGGCCGGTGCCGGCGGGCGAAGACGTCATGACCCGGATGCTAGTTCCGAACGGTGTACGGGCCACCTGGATTAACCGGCCAAGCGACCGATGAGTTTCGCGGCGAGGATCGGTCGACACAGGTGACAGCGATCCGCCCGCCCAGGAGGTACTCATGGCAACCGACGGTTTCACCACGTGTCTCTGGTTCGACGGCCAGGCCGAGGAGGCCGCCCACTTCTACGTCTCGGTCTTCAAGAACTCCAGTGTCGGCAAGGTCGCGCGCTACCCCGAGGGGGCGATGCAGCCTGCGGGCACAGTGATGACCGTCGAGTTCACGGCCAACGGCCACAAGTTCCTCGGGCTCAACGGCGGCCCTCAGTTCAAGTTCACCGAGGCCACCTCCTTCATGATCTTCTGCGAGAACCAGGAGGAGATCGACTACTACTGGGCCAAGCTCCTCGAGGGCGGCGGCGAGCCCGGCCCCTGTGGCTGGCTCAAGGACAAGTACGGACTGTCCTGGCAGGTCGTCCCCGACACGCTGGACACCATGGTCACCGACCCGGACCCGGCGAAGGCGGCCCGTGTGACCGAGGCGTTCATGGCGATGGGCAAGTTCGACATCGCGGCCCTGGAGAGGGCCTACGCGGGCGAGTGAGGCTCAGTCGACGGGCGTCCGGCCGATCACCCGGGTGATCTCCCGCGCGATCCGCAGGATGCCGGGGGAGCGGACCGGGCAGGGCTTGGGCGTGGACGTGGTGGGCGCCAGACAGAAGTGCAGATAGTCCTTGTCGCGGTGGAGGGCGGTCCGGTCCCGGCCCGGCTGGGTGCAGTACGCGGAGTGCTCGCGCTCGTAGGCGGTGCACGGCAGGTACTGGACCCAGGAGTAGCGGGCCCCGGCCGCACTCACCTTGGCTCCCGCGTCGGCGACGAGGTCGCCCGAGGCGGCCGCCTGGCGCGCGTAGAGCTCGTTCACGCGCCGGACCCGGTCGGGGGTGATCGGGTCCGGGCCCTGTGCCACCCACACGATCCGGGGCCGGCGGTCACCGCCCGCCGTCGCGATCTGCTCGGTCAGGCGGGCCATGTCGGCCTGGTACCGCTTGAAGTACGTCGTCGGCGCCTGGGCGTGGGTGATGCCGTCCATGCACCATGTGTAGCCCCACGCGTTGCCCCAGAACTGGAGCACCACGAAGTCCGGATGCAGCGAGCGCACCAGGGCGGCCGCCTTGTCGCGGTCCGGCACGAGGGACTTGGCGCCGGTGCCCTCCAGGTAGTCGCACACCGTCGTCCCGGAGTACGGCTTGCCCGTGTACTCGGCACGCAGGTCCCGGCGGAGCTCCTGACCGACCACCTTCTGGGCCTCCATCGCCAGCGAGTCCCCGAGGTACAGCACCACCGGAGCCTTCGCCGGGGCACCGGGACTGCCGGCGGCCTGCTGTTGCGTCGTGCCGGCCGGCTTGGGAGGCGCGACGGACGACGGGGCCGCCTCGGGCCCGGACGCCGGGTCCGAGCACGCTCCGAGCAGCACTCCGGCCAGCAGCATTCCCACGATCCACGGCTTGCGCATGCGGCAACTCCCGCCCCGGACACCGAAAACGGCTCCCCAGGCAAGCACAGCGGGGCACAGGGCGGAAGACGTGTGCCGGTCACGGCTCGTCGAAACGCTCCAGGAGGTCGATGAGGTCGTTCAATGGCAGCGGCTTGGCCAGATGCGCGTCGAATCCGGCCGCGCGGGACCTGGTGCGGTCGCTGCCCTGACCGAAACCGGAGACCGCGATCAGCCGCAGGTGCTTGCCGTGCGGCCGGGTCCTGATCGTGCGGGCGACCGTGTAGCCGTCGATGTCGGGCAGACCGAGGTCGCAGAGCACGACGTCGAAGAGGCGGCCCTCGGTGGCGGTGAGCGCGTCGGTGCCGGTGTGCACCGCCGTGACGTGGTGGCCCTGCCGCTGGAGCAGGGTGCGGTAGGTGAGGGCGAGATCCGAGTTGTCCTCCACGATCAGGACGGACAGCTGCCGTCTGGCCGGACGGACCACCACCGCTCGTGCCGGTTCAGGTGCGCCGGAGTCGGCGATCGGCAGCGCCACGGTGAACTCGGCGCCCCGGCCCGGCCCTTCGCTGTACGCGGAGATCCGGCCCCCCTGCAGCTCCACCACGGTGCGGGCGACCGCGAGGCCCAGCCCCAGCCCCTCCGGTGTGTCGGGCCCGGCCGGCGCCGCCCGCATGAACACCCCGAACAGGTCCTCGGACTGACCGGGCTCGAAACCGATCCCGTCGTCCCGCACGGTCAGCCGGGCCTGCCCACCCTCGATGCCCAGGGCGACCTCGGTGTGCCCGCCCGGCGGTGTGTACTTGAGCGCGTTCGACAGCAGGTTGGTCAGCACCTGCGCCAGCCGCAGCCGGTCGCCGTCCACGATCACCGGCTCGCCCGGCACACCGACGTCGAGCCGGCGTCCCTCGTGCCCGAACAGATGGCGGATGTCGGCACACGCACCCTCGACGACGGACCGGATGTCGATCCGCTCCCGCACCAGCCCCAGCCGCCCCGTCACCGCTCGTGTGCCGTCCAGCAGGTCGTTGCTCATCCGCACCAGCGTGCCCAGCTGCCGTTCCAGCACGGACAGCGCCGGATGGCCGTCGGGCATGTCGAGGGCCAGCAGCTCGGTGGCCGCGGTGGCCGCCGCGAGCGGGTTGCGCAGTTCGTGCGAGAGCGTTGCGATGAACCGGTCCTTGGCCTCCTGCTCCTCCCTGAGCCGCCGCCCCGCCGCGTCCAGTTCGGCGTTGGCGCGCTGGAGCTGCTCGTTGACCTCGCGGATCTCCCGGGCCCGTACGAACAGGTCGATCTCCATGCCCTCCGCGCGCATCTGTGCCTCGGCGGCCACCCGTTGCTGCTCCCGCCCCACGTGCCGCACATGCACGAACTCCGTGACGTCCTCGACCCGGTGGATGATGTACGACAGCTCCCCCTCGGCGTCCAGGACGGGCGAGTTCACCGGACTCCAGTAGCGCTCGGCGAAGCCGCCGTCCTCCGTGGGGATGTCGTAGCGCTGGAGCGCCATGGTGTCGGTACGGCTGGTGGCGACCACCGCTTCCAGGGAGCGGCGCAGATTGGCGACGCCGTCGGCCGACGGATCGTCGGGGTTGTCGGGGAACACGGCGAAGAGGGGACGCCCCACGATGGCGCGTTCAGTGCGGGTGGCCGTGAGATACGCGCGGTTGACCTCGACGATGGTGAAGCCGGGGGTGAGGACCAGCAGTGGGGACAGGACGGCGTCGAACAGGCGCCGGAAGTCCGGGGCGTCGGCCATGCGTCGCTCTCAGGGGTCGAGTCGGTAACCGTAGCCGCGGACGGTGGTGATCCGAGGGGCGGGAGCGGGCAGCCGGGCGAGTTTGCCGCGCAGCCGGTAGACGTGCTCGACCACGGTCGAGGGCTGCTGCCAGGAGGCACTCCAGATCCGCTCGAGGAGCTGTTCCGCCGAGAAGACCCGGCCGGGCGCGGCGGTCAGCAGCTCCAGCAGGGCGTACTCCTTGGGCCGCAGCGTCAGCGGGAAGCCCTCGGAGGAGGCCTGGCGGGCGGCGGTGTCGACGCGCAGGGAGCCGATCTGGAGCACGGTCGCAGTCTCCGGCGGCTGCGAGCGGCGCAGTACCGCGCGGATCCGGGCCACCAGCTCGCGCTGCGAGAACGGTTTGACGAGGTAGTCGTCGGCGCCGATCTCCAGGCCCGCCACCCGGTCGGCCTCCGCACCGCGGCCGGTGACCACGATGACCGGGAGGCGGCTCGTGGAGCGCAGCGCCCGCAGCAGTTCCAGGCCGCTGCCGTCGGGAAGGCCCAGGTCGAGGACGGCCAGATCGACGCCGCCCTCGTGCAACGTGGCCTTGCCGGCGCGGGCGTCCATGGCCCAGGTGACGGTGAAGCCCGCGCGTTCCAGATAGGAACGGCACATCAGTGCGAAATCGGAGTCGTCCTCGATCAGGGCGAGGTGCGGACGCATTCCGCATCACCTGGCCCAACTGCCGTCCGCTCGTTGTGCAACCGACGAGCGGGCGTTGATGCCCCGACCATGTGGCGAAGGTAGAACAGTAAAGGCCCACGGTTCAAGGGGGAGCCGCCAAGGGGGAGTTCCGGCGCGGGTGCCTGCGGTGCGGGGATGACGAAGTCACCGCACGCGCCCGTGCCGGAACACGCGGCAGGTACGGAACGGGGACGGACGGCTTGCACGACACCATTGCGGAGCCCGTCGACGCGGCCTCCTGGCCCCCGGCCGGCGAGCACGCGCTGCTGCGAACGGAGACCGGGCTGCTGGTCGCCGAACTGCACGGCGACATCGACCTGGCCACCGCCGCCCACCTGAGCCTCTGGTGCGACACCCTGGCGGCGGTGGCCGCCCCGGGCTACGTCATCGACCTGCGCCCGGTCTCCTTCATCGACTCCGCCGGCCTCGACGTGGTGCTGCGCTTCCGGCGCCGGGTCATCGAGGCGGGGTGCGGATTCGCTCTTCTGTGTGACACCGGTCAGCTGCGGTTGCTGCGCGCGAACGGTACAGCGGAGGCGCTGAATCCATTCGCCACCCTGGCCGAGGCGGTGTCCGGGCTCACCGCATCCCGGCGACGGCCGGTGTTCGTTTACTCCGCGTAACCGCACGAACCCGAAGGATGCCTCCTCGGCGGCCCCTTCCACGGGCCCCGGCCGCATCACGGACCCCGCCCGCATCGCACCAACCGTCATGCCGTCCCCCGCTCCGTGACGGCCCTCTTTCCCGTCCCAAACGGACCGAACCGTTCGGCGCGCGACCCGGCGGCGGGGTGACTAGCGTGAGAAACCGGACCGACCACCGAACCGGAGAGGGCCGCAGCCATGGCCGTACAACCTGAGGGAACCCCCTGTTGGGCCGATGCGATGTTCAGTGACGTCGAGGGAGCCAAGAGCTTCTACGGCGACGTCCTCGGCTGGACCTTCGGCGAGGCGTCGTCGGAGTACGGCAACTACACCCAGGCGTACTCGGACGGCAAGGCCGTCGCCGCCGTCGTCCCGCCCATGCCGGGCCAGGAGGGCCAGTCGCAGTGGTGCCTGTACTTCGCGAGCCCGGACGCCGCGGCCACCGCCGGCAAGATCCGTGAGAACGGCGGCGAAGTACTGATGGAGCCCATGGCCGTCGGCGACTTCGGCACCATGTGCCTGGGCCGCGACCCGAGCGGCGCCGTCTTCGGCGTCTGGCAGGCCGGACAGCACGAGGGCTTCGAGGCGATCGGCGAGCCGGGGGCGTACGCCTGGGCGGAGTTCTTCACCCGGGAGCCCGCGAAGACGGACGACTTCCTCACGGCGGTCTTCCCGTACCGCGTGAAGCAGATGGAGGACGACGCGATCGACTTCCGTATCTTCGACGTCGGTGAGAACACCGTCCTCGGCCGGATGAAGATGACGGACGACTTCCCGCCCGAGGTCCCGTCGTACGTCAACGTCTACTTCGCCGTGCCCGACTGCGACGACGCCGTCGCCAAGGCCACCAAGCTCGGTGGCATCCTGCGCTTCGGGCCGATGTCCAGCCCGTTCGGCCGGTTCGCCGCGCTGAGCGACCCGCAGGGCGCGAGCTTCTCGGTGATCGACCTGAGCACGACCGAGGGTGAGATGCCGAAGATCTCGGAGGTCTGAGGACCGGTGGCCGGGCGCCCCGCCCCTCCGTGGCATGATCGGGCCCATGCGTGAACGTGTGGTGGCCGCTTGCGACGGCGCTTCGAAGGGAAACCCCGGACCGGCCGGCTGGGCCTGGGTCGTCGCGGACGACACGGAGACCCCGGCCCGCTGGGAGGCGGGGCCGCTCGGCAAGGCCACCAACAACGTCGCGGAACTCACCGCGCTGGAACGCCTGTTGACGGCGGTCGAGCCGGACGTGCCGCTGGAGATCCGGATGGACTCCCAGTACGCCATGAAGGCCGTCACCACCTGGCTGCCCGGCTGGAAGCGCAACGGCTGGAAGACGGCCGCCGGCAAGCCGGTCGCCAACCAGGACCTGGTCGTCCGTATCGACGAACTGCTCGACGGCCGCAAGGTCGACTTCCGCTATGTCCCCGCCCACCAGGTCGACGGCGACCCTCTCAACGACTTCGCGGACCGCGCCGCCAGCCAGGCCGCCGTGGTCCAGGAGCCCGCGGGCACCGACCTCGGCTCGCCCGAGCCGCCGCCCGCGCCCGACACCCCGAGGCCCTCCCGCCCCGCCAAGGCCAAGTCGCCCCGGCGGAGCGGCGGTTCGGCCGGCTCGGCGTCCTCAGGGTCTCGCACCATCAAGGCCAAGTTCCCCGGCCGCTGTCTGTGCGGCCGCCCCTACGCGGCCGGCGCGGACATCGCGAAGAACGCGCAGGGCTGGGGCCACCCGGAGTGCCGTACGGCGGACGCCTGATCAGTCCGTGTCGAACGTGTAGTGCGCCCGGTGGTCCAGCAGGTCCGCCGGGCGTACGTCGTTCCACGGCTTCATCGTCTCGTCCAGGTCGACCACGTCCCGCGTCCCGGCGGCGGGCAGATATCCCGAGTCCGGGTGCCTGCGCTGCCACTCGGCCCACAGCTTGTCGACATAGGCGTGGTGCAGCCAGAACACCGGGTCGTTGGGGGAGACCCCGGTCGCCATCTGGCCGCCGACCCAGACATGGACCCGGTTGTGGAGATTGACCCCGCGCCACCCTTCCAGATGGTTGCGGAAGCCGTCCGAGGCGCTGTTCCAGGGCGCCATGTCGTACGTCGACATGGCCAGCACGGAGTCGACCTCCGCCCGTGTCGGCAGCTCGCGCACGGAGCCGCCGAGCGAGCGGCGCAGGAACGTACGGGCGTCCACCCGCACGGATATGGGCCAGTTGCCGGCCGCCGCGGCGAACGGCCCGTCCATGATCTGGCCGTCCCGGCTGCGGCCGGTGCCGCCGAGGAAGTCCGGCGCCCACAGCGAGGCGCGCGGGGAGCGGTCGATGGACCAGTCCCAGTACGGAAGCGCCACCGACGCGTCCACCGACTGCAGGGCCCGCTCGAACTCGAGGAGATATCTGCGGTGCCAGGGCAGGAACGACGGTGAACGGTGGCCCGTACGTTCGCTGTTGTCGGTGTCGGACATGATGAAGGCATTGTGTGTGGTGACGAAGGCGTCGTAGCGGCCGCTGCGCTTGAGCTCCAGGACGGCGGCGACGAAGCGCCGCTTCTCGTCGGCGCTCAGGCTCGCCTGGTTCTTGCGGACGGTCATGTGCGGTACTCCAAGGTGCGTGCGGAACAGGTCAGTTGGCGGGGAAGGGGACGAGTCGTGCGCCCCGCAGCTCGTCGACGGCGGCGCGTGCGGCGGCCTTCGGCGTCGGTACCGGGTCGTAGTGGCTGACGACGCTGATCCAGGTGCCGTCGGCGTTCCGCATCACGTGCAGTTCCGTGCCGTCGACGAACACGGCGTATCCGGTGCCGTGGTGGTGACCGCCCGCCGCGGCGGGGCGGCCCTGGATGCGGCGGCCCTTGTAGACCTCGTCGAAGGCCTCGGGGGAGTGGTCGCGGGCGGCGGCTCGGGGTGCGACGGCGACCGTGGTGGCGAGGGCGGCCGCGGCGGTGAGTGCGCGGCGTCGGGTCAGTTCGGGCATGGGAGTCCTTCCGGTGGTGGGCGACTCCGCATGCCTATCGGCCCCGCGGAGAGCGGGAGAAATCCCTCGGAACCGGTTGGTTGTGATCCGGACAATTACCAACATGTCGTGCAACGTTGAACGAAGATGATCTTGCTTCGACGGGGCCCGTGGAGCACCGGAACGGGAAATTCCTTCCGTCGGGGGCCGTGTTTCGGGTGGTCCTTGGCGGACGGGAGTGCCGTCGGTGGCCTGGCTCACCTGGAGAAACTGGCGCAATCGCCTGCTACTCTGCGTCGTCAACTGACCGCTTTGAGTAATTCCTGGGGTGCGCGTGAAGGTCGCCTGCGTCGGTGGCGGGCCCGCCGGCCTGTATCTGTCGATCCTGCTGAAACGGCAGGACCCGTCCCACGACATCACCGTCTACGAGCGCAATCCGGAGGGCTCGACCTACGGCTGGGGTGTCACCTACTGGCGTGGCCTGCTCGACAAGCTCCACGAGCACGACCCCGAGACCGCGCGGGCCGTCGAGGAACACTCGGTCCGCTGGAACGACGGCGTCGCCCATGTACGGGACCTGACGACCCGCCATCGCGGCGACGAAGGACACGGCATCGGCCGCCACCGGTTCCTGGAGCTCCTCGCCGCCCGTGCCCGGGAGCTCGGTGTACGGCTGGAGTTCGAGCACGGGATCACCCCGGAGAACCTGCCGGACGCCGATCTGATCGTGGCCGGCGACGGCGTCCACAGCGCGCTGCGCACCGCCCACGCCGGCCACTTCGGCACCGAGGTCAGGGCAGGCCGCAACCACTACGCCTGGCTCGGCACCACCAAGGTCTTCGACGCCTTCACCTTCGCCTTCGTCGAGACCGACCACGGCTGGATCTGGTGCTACGGCTACGGCTTCGGCCCCGACCGCAGCACCTGCGTCATCGAATGCGCCCCGGAGACCTGGGCAGGCCTCGGCCTCGACGGCGCGGACGAGGCCGAGGGTCTGACCCTGCTGGAGAAGCTCTTCGCCGACGTCCTGGACGGCCACTCCCTCATCGGCCGCTCCGGTGGCGACGGCAGCGCCCAGTGGCTCAACTTCCGCACCCTCACCAACCGCACCTGGTCCCACGGCAACCTCGTCCTCATCGGCGACGCCGCCCACACCACCCACTACTCCATCGGCGCCGGCACCACCCTCGCCCTCGAGGACGCCATCGCCCTGGCCACAGCGCTCCGCGAGCACAGCGATCTCCCACAAGCGCTCGCCCGCTATGAGCGGCAGCGCAAGGCCGAGCTCCTCTCCGTCCAGAGCGCCGCCCGCTACAGCGCCCAGTGGTACGAGAACCTCCCGCGCTACATCCACCTGCCCCCGCGGCAGATGTTCGCCCTGCTCGGCCAGCGCCACTCGCCCCTGCTGCCCTATGTCCCGCCCCAGCTGTACTACCGGCTCGACAAGGCCGCGGGGCAGCTCGAAGCGCTGCGGCGGCTCAAGCGCTGGCTGGGTCCGAAGATCGCGCGCAGCGCCCACACCCGGGCTCTGAGCGAGCGGAAGTAGCGGCCTTTTCTCTTGGGTGAATGGCAATTCACCAGCTATGGTGAATTGCCATTCACCCATATTTTCCGCTGGAGCGCCGATGGACGAGCCCGCTGCCATACCCCGGCCCCTGCGAGAACGGCTGACGGTCCCGGTGCTGGCGTTCGGCGGCATCCTCATGGCCGTCATGCAGACCGTGGTCGTCCCGCTGCTGCCGGACCTGCCGCGGCTGACCGGTGCCTCACCCGGCGCCGTCTCCTGGATGGTCACCGCGACCCTGCTCGCCGGCGCCGTCCTCACCCCGGTCCTCGGCCGGGCCGGCGACATGTACGGCAAGCGCAGGGTGCTCATGGCGGCGCTGGGCCTGATGACCGTCGGCTCGGTGCTGTGCGCCCTGTCCTCCGACATCCGGGTGCTCATCGCCGCCCGCGCCCTGTCGGGCGCCGCATCCGCCGTCGTACCGCTGGCCATCAGCATTCTGCGCGACGAACTCCCGCCGGAACGCCGGGGCAACGCGGTGGCGCTGATGAGCTCGACCGTGGGCATCGGCGCGGCGCTGGGCCTGCCGCTCGCGGCGGTCATCGTGCAGTACGCGAACTGGCACGCGATGTTCTGGGTGACCGCCGGCCTGGGCGCGTTCGGCGTCACCTCGGTGTGGTGGGCGGTACGGGAGTCGCCGGTGCGGGAGCCCGGCCGGTTCGACGTGCCGGGCACCCTCGGCCTGGCCGCCGGGCTCGTGAGCCTGCTGCTCGGGGTGTCGCAGGGCGGGCAGTGGGGGTGGGGCAGCGCGCGGATCCTGGGACTCTTCGGCGCCGCCGCCGTCGTACTGGCCCTGTGGTGGTGGCAGCAGTTGCGGACCGAACGGCCCCTGGTCGATCTGCGGCTGGTGTCGAAGCCGCGGGTCGGGCTCTCGCATGTGGCCGCACTGCTGACCGGGTTCGCGTTCTACGCCAACTCCCTGGTCACGGCCCAGCTCGTGCAGGCGCCCCGGGCCACCGGGTACGGGCTCGGGCTGTCGATCGTCCAGACCGGTCTGGTGCTGCTCCCTGGCGGCTTCATCATGCTGTTGTTCTCGCCGGTCTCGGCCCGGATCTCCGCCTCCCGCGGACCGCGCGTCACGCTCGCCCTGGGGGCGCTGGTCATCGCGGCCGGCTATGCCGTGCGGATCGCCGACAGCCACGACCTGTGGATGATCATGGTCGGTGCGGCGGTCGTGGGCACCGGCACCACGCTGGCCTACTCGGCGCTGCCCACCCTCATCCTGCACGCCGTCCCGGCAGGCCAGACCGCCTCCGCCAACGGCGTCAACGTCCTGATGCGCACGATCGGGCAGGCGGTGTCGAGTGCCGTCGTCGCCGCGGTCCTGGTCCGCCACACCAGCCTGGTCGGCGGTGTTCCCGTGCCCGCCCTGGACGGCTATCTGCTGGCCTTCGGCGTCGCGGGTGCGGTCGCCCTGGCGGCGTGCGCGACCGCGCTGTGCATCCCCGCCGACCCGGAGGCGGGCGGAACACGCCGGGCCCGGGGAGCCCGCAAGGAGGTGATGGAGGGAGCATGAGTGCCGTGAGCACTCCACCGACCGCCGCCACGTCCGCACGCAGGGACGCCGAGGCGACCAAGGCGGCCATCCTCAGGTCGGCCCGCTATCTCCTGGCCCGCCACGCCCACGCCGACATCACCCTGAAGGCGGTCGCCGAACGCGCCGGTGTGAGCCCGCCGTTGATCCTGAAGTACTTCGGCAACAAGGACGCCCTCTTCGCCCGCGTCATGTCCTTCGAGGCCGACGCGGAAGCCCTGCTGGACGCACCCCTGCAAGAGCTGGGCCGGTACATGGTCCGCCACGTCCTGGAGAGCCAGAGCGAGCGCGGCGCAGACCCTCTGCTGCGCATCGCCTTCGCCCCGCTGCACGGCGAACAGGGCGACATCCTGCGCGCCAACTTCCGTGCCCAGGTCACCGAACGCCTCGCCGAACGCCTCACCGGCCCCGACAGCGGCCTGCGCGCCGAACTCGCCGTGGGCACCCTTCTCGGCCTCGGCGTGATGTACGGCATCGCCCGTGGCCCCCACCTCAGGGCGAGCACGCTCGACACCGTCATTGAGCGGTACGCACCCGTGGTCCAGGCCCAGCTCACGTCCTAGCCGAACAGCCGGTCCAGGAAGGCGTTGCCGTACACGCCGTGCGGGTCGAGACGGTCCAGGATGCCGGCCGCCCGCCCCCAGACGCCGTCACCGAGGGAGGCGGGCACCGCCGTGCCGAGCACCTGCTCGTCGTCCCACACCGCGTCGTCCGTGTAGGCCCAGCCCTTGGACCACTCGACGCGGGTCAGGGCCTCCGTGCCGTCGTGGCTGTCCAGCAGGAACTGCTCCAGCTCACGCAGGAACGCCTCCGCGTACGGGGTCCCCGGCAGCGTCAGCACGTCCAGCCAGACAGCGGTGTCCCACTGCGGGTGCCCACTGTCCGGCCGCAGTGCGGAGAGCAACGGGGCGCGGGCGCCGACGAGTTCGGCGTCGGCCGGGTCCTCCAGGCCCGTCACCCGGATCTCCACCGAGCCGTTGACCGGGAAACGTCCCAGGGCCGCGTACGTCGTGAGCCGTTCGCGGTAGAAGGCGGTGAACTCGGCCACGACACGCTGCACCTGGTCCCGGGAGATGAGCACCGCGTAGCCGTTGGCGTTGAGCCGCAGGGTGGTGGGCTTGATGTAGAGCAGCGTGTTCTTGGACGGCCCCCAGATGTCGGCGGACAGCGTCGCCACGAGCCCGAGCGCGGCCGTGTCGTACTGCGCGTTCCCGAGCACCGGCGCCAGATACCAGGCCGCGTCCGAGACCATCCGCCCGGCGAGGTCCGCCACCAGGGTCGGGACGTTGTCGGAGAACGGATAGTTGTACGGCGACGTCACGCGGCGCGAGGTGAGCGGCTTCGTCGGCTCGACGCTCCACACCTTGAGCCACGGGAACTCGGTGAAGGCGAACCAGATCGCCTCGACGCGCCCGGCCTCGTCCAGGTAGCTCGCGAGGGTGCGTCCGTCGCCGCCGGGCGCGGCGAAGAGCTCACCGGCCGGGATGTCCGTACGGCTGACACAGCGCAGGTTCGCGTTCGCGCCGACCCGCAGGACGACCTCCGTGACGAAGGTCCGCCCGAGATGGGTCAGCAGCGCGGCGGCGTCCGCCTCGTCACGTGCGAAGGTCCGCAGGACGTAGGCCCCGGAGCCCTCGTCCCACACGACCGCCGTCACCGACAGCACCCGGTTGCTCAGCGAGCCGTAGGTCTGGCCCGGCGGCCGTCGCTCGCCCTGTGCGGGGACGGCGCTGCCGTGCGCGTCGATCGCCAGGGCGCCGCCGAGGGTGAGGTCGCCGGGCGCGGGCGCGGCCGTCACACCGAGGCCGTGTCCCTCCAGGAAGGTCAGCAGGGACTCCATCGAGGCGCCGGCGCCGGCTCGCACGGCGCCGGCGGACTCCAGGGTCAGATCGGTGAGGTGCGCGGTCGTGTCGACGAGCAGCACGGGCGCGTCCGGCGAGGTGCCCTCCGTGACCGTCAGCGGGGACCAGCCGTGCGAGTGACCCCGGGCCCGCACCCGCCAGCCGCTGCGCCAGGCCCAGTTGACGACGGCGGCCACCTGGTCCCCGTCGGAAGGCGCACAGGCCCACAGCCCGGCGGCGGTGATCTCGCCGACCCAGTTCCGGTACGCCGAGCGGTAGAGCGCCACCTCGTCCGGGAAGCCGGGCAGTTCCTGCGCGGCGACGGCCGGATCGGCCGGCACGAGGGTCAGGGCGGCGGCACTGAGGAGAAAGCTTCTGCGGGTCCAGTTGTGGGTCACGGGGGTCAAGCTAGGGACTTGCTTGACAGAGAGCGCTTGCTCGTCGAGTTGATTCACTCGTGTGAGTGAATGATTTACAGGCGAGTCTCCGGAGGAGCCCGTTCCGCGCACAGAGGTGACGGATGACAGACTGACGCCATGGACGAGCGCACTTTCGGTAGGTCGGGTCAGCACGCATCCGTCGTCGGTCTCGGTACATGGCAGCTGGGTGCCGACTGGGGAGACGTCGACGACAAGGAAGCCCTTTCGGTACTGGAAACCGCCGCCGAGTCGGGCGTGACCTTCTTCGACACCGCCGATGTGTACGGCGACGGCCGCAGCGAGCAGACCATCGCCACGTTTCTGCGGAGCCGTCCCGACCTGCACGTCCTGGTCGCCACGAAGATGGGCCGCCGGGTCGACCAGATCCCGGAGAACTACGTCCTCGACAACTTCCGTGCCTGGAACGACCGTTCCCGCCGCAACCTCGGCGTCGACCGCCTCGACCTCGTCCAGCTGCACTGCCCGCCCACGCCGGTCTACTCGACGGACGCGGTGTACGACGCGCTGGACACCCTCGTCGAGGAGGAGCGCATCGCCGCGTACGGCGTCAGTGTGGAGACGTGCGAGGAAGCCCTGACCGCGATCGCCCGGCCGGGCGTGGCCGGTGTGCAGATCATCTTCAACGCGTTCCGCATGAAGCCGCTTCAGCGGGTGCTCCCGGCGGCGCAGGAGGCGGGCGTCGGCATCATCGTCCGGGTGCCCCTGGCCTCCGGTCTGCTGTCCGGCAAGTACACCAAGGACACCGTCTTCCCCGAGAACGACCACCGCGCCTACAACCGGCACGGCGAGTCCTTCGACGTCGGCGAGACCTTCTCCGGCGTCGACTACGCCACGGGCGTTGAGGCGGCCGCCGAGTTCTCCGCCCTCGCTCCCGAGGGATACACCCCGGCCCAGCTGGCACTGCGCTGGATCATCCAGCAGCCCGGCGTGACCACCGTGATCCCCGGCGCCCGCAACCCCGAACAGGCCCGCGCCAACGCGGCCGCCGCCGCGCTGCCGGAGCTGTCCGAGGACACGCTCACCGCGATCCGGGACCTCTACGAGGGGCGGATCAAGGACCAGGTCGAGAACCGCTGGTAGTCCATGGGGGCGGGAGCCCGGCTGTTTGAACGATCAGACGCCGGGTTACCCGTCCCGCATGGTGCAGGCTGCGGAGAGACGAACGGGACGCGACGAGACCGAGGACGAGCGGGCCGACCGTATGTGGGCCGAGCTCATGCAGGAGATCCGTGTCGCGCAGATGGGCGTGCAGATCCTGTTCGGCTTCCTGCTGACCGTCGTCTTCACACCGAAGTACGCCGACCTCGGCGACACCGAGAAGACGATCTACATCGTGACGGTCGTCCTCGGCGCCACCGCCACCGGCGCCCTCATCGGGCCGGTGTCCCTGCACCGCCTGGTGTCCGGGCGTCGCATCAAACCCCGCGCGGTGCAGTGGGCGGCCCGGCTGACCTTCGTCGGCCTGCTGCTGCTGCTCGCCACCACGGCCGCCTCACTCCTGCTGATCCTGCGGGTCGCCACCCACGACCCCTACGTGCCGTGGCTGGTCACCGCAGTGGTCGCGTGGTACCTGGTGTGCTGGTTCCTGCTGCCGCTGTGGATCCGGCGCCGCTACACGACGAAGTGAAGGCCCGCGCGGCCAGGAAGGCGTCCGCCGCCTGACCGCCGAGCACCACGGCCGGCCACGCCGGCATCTCGAAGACGACACCCCGTCAGCGGCGCCTGGCATGAGTACGGCTACCCGGTTCAGCCCCGTGCGATGACCTCCGCGAGGAAGTCGTCGACCTCGACGTCCTCCTGCCCCGGCAGCACGACCTCGTAGGTCCGGCTCAGGAACGCGGCGACCGTCGGGGCCCAGGCGAACACCACGGCGTGATGTCTGCCGCCGCCGGGCCGAGCGTCGCCGAGGAACTCCATGCGCAGCTCTTTGCCCGCGCCCGAGGACACGGGGCGCAGACGTACGTCGCCCAGCCCGACCGGTCCCGTCAGTCCCTGGGCGAGCATCTCGCGGTCGAGGCGCCACCGGGCGAGCACCCGGCCGTCGTGGCTGAACACCACCGTGACGGCGAACGGGTCGGAGGCGTCGTAGTCCAGGTGGGCGAGCACGGGGAAACGCCCCGTGTCGCCCGCCTGGAGCTGTACGACCAAGGTCTTGTGCGTCGAGAAGTTCACGTGAGGGCCTCCGGAAAGAACGGACGCGGTGCTGCCCTCAAGTACCCCTCTCACGCACGAAATGCTCACCCGTGAGGCTGATTCTCCCGAGCGTCGCGCAAGGACGTGATGCAGGCGCCGATGGCCTGCTGCAATTCCTCGAGCTGCTGGACCATGTCGTCCTCGTAGAAGTCCTGCGCGTCGTCGAAGGTCAGTTCCTCGAACACCTTCGTCGCCTTCTGGAGGCTGCTGTAGAACTTCGTCCGCCGTTCCTGGACACGGAGTTCGGGATCGGCCTCCACGGCCTCGACGACGAGGGTCTTCATGGTGCCGTAGGCCTCGGTGGCCCACTCGCCGGTGTCCTCGTCCTCGTCCAGCTCATCGAGGAGCGAAAGGTGCCGCTCGGCCTCCTGGCGGAGGTCGGCGGGCGCGTCGACGGTCTGTCCGGCGGGGGTCTTGATCTGGCCCGACTCGGCGATCTGACGGACGTAGCCGATGCGGTCGGCGGACCTGCTCTCGGTGGCGACGGCCTTCTTGAGGTCGTCGGTGCGCACGACGTCACGGGCCAACTCGGCCTGCAGGTCGGGGTCTTCGCGCACCCGGTCCAGGAGCGCCTGGCGGGCGGCCCGGGCGGTGGAAGGGTCGGCGAGGATCGCGGCGCGCAGCGCGGTGGGGTTCTCGGCGACCTCCAGCGCCTTCGTGGGCCGGATGCCCTCGGCCTCGGCGGCCTCTGCGATGGCGGTGCCGCGCTCGGAGGTGGCACTGTTGCGGGAGACGTAGTAGGTCAGCCACACATCGGCGTCCGGCAGCTCCTCCACCTCCTGGCCCGGTGCGAGCGCCTCGAAGTGCGGGACGAGACCGTCGTCGGCGGCCCGGTCCCACGCCTTGTAGTACCGCATGACACGGTCGGCGGAGCAGCCGGCGAGCTCGGCGAACTCCTTCGCGGACACCTTCGGCGTCTCGTCCGCGCCCTGGCCGCCGGGCCGTACGCTGCGCGCCACCATCAGCCCGAAGGCCCAGCCTCCGGTCCGCGCGTAGACGCCGAACTCACGAGCGTCCCGTGCCACGAGGTCGGACAGGGGGGCGGGGGACGTCTCGGACGGGGCGATGGCTAGGGTCACAGGTGACTCTCCTGGGTGGGGGCCGGTCGAACTGCACGAATGCAGGGAGGCAGCCTATATCCACCCATTGGCGATGCTTTGGCAAACCCCTGTGTCTAGTGGTCCAGGGCGTCGTGGAGCGCCGGCAGCAGCGTCTTCTCCGCCCAGTCCAGATACGCCGGCTGCGACTCGCCGCCGATCTGCACCAGGGCGATCTCCGTGAACCCGGCCTCCGCGTAGGGACGCACGGCCTCGACGAAGTCGTCCGGGTCGTCGCCGCACGGGATGGAGGCGGCGACGTCGTCCGGCGTCACGAACTGTGTGGCCCCCTCGAACGAATCGGGATGCGGCAGCTCCGAGTTGACCTTCCAGCCACCGCCGAACCAGCGGAACTGCGCGTGGGCGCGTTTCACGGCGGTGTCCCGGTCGGGGTCGTAGCAGACCGGCAGCTGGCCGACGCGCGGCTTGCCGGTACCGCCGTTGCGGTCGAAGGCGTCGAGGAGGCCGGCCTTGGGCTCCGTCGCGATCACCAGGTCCGCGAGCCGGCCCGCGAGGGCGCAGGACTGCTCGCCGGAGACCGCGATGCCCAGGGGCGGCGGTACGTCGGGCAGATCCCACAGCCGGGCGGACTCCACGTCGAAGTGCGTCCCGCGATGGTTCACATGTCCGCCCCGGAAGAGCGCCCGGATGATCTCGACCGCCTCCTCCAGCATCTCGTGCCGTACGTCCGCGGACGGCCAACCGCCGCCCACCACATGCTCGTTGAGATTCTCTCCCGAGCCGAGGCCCAGCCGGAAGCGGCCCTCGGAGAGCAATTGCATCGTCGCCGCCTTCTGTGCCACGACGGCCGGGTGGTAACGGAAGGTCGGACATGTCACGTACGTCATCAGCGGGATGCGTGAGGTCGCCTGCGCGGCGGCGCCCAGCACACTCCAGGCGTACGGCGAGTGACCCTGTGCACGCAGCCACGGAAAGTAGTGGTCCGAGGTCACCGAGAAGTCGAAGCCCACCTCTTCGGCCCGCACCACATGGTCGACGAGCTCACGGGGCCCGGCCTGCTCGGTCATCATCGTGTATCCGATTTGCACCATAAGGAGCGAGTCCCCGGGCTTCGGCACGGAAAACGGCCCGCAGGCGTCTGGATCATGACGTGATCGCCGGGGGAGGATGGTCGTATGAGTGTTCGCCCCTTGCCCACGAGCACCCCGTCCGCCGAAGGCATCGACGCGACCGGCGTGCAGGCCCTGCTCGACGCCCTCGAATCCGCCCCGGAAATCGAGCCGCACAGTCTGATGGTCCTGCGTCACGGCAAGGTCGTGGCGTCCGGATGGTGGGCGCCCTACACGGCCGACCGTCCCCATCTCCTGTACTCGCTCAGCAAGAGTTTCACCGCGACGGCCGCCGCCTTCGCCGTCGCCGAGGGACTGCTCCGGCTCGACGACCCGGTGATCTCGTACTTCCCGGAGTTCGACACCGACATCACCGACCCGCGCAGCCGCGCGATGCTCGTCCGGCACGTCACGACGATGGCCAGCGGTCATGAGGCCGAGACCCATGACCGGGCGCTGGCGACGGACCGCGACGAGCCGGTGCGCGGCTTCCTGCTGCTGCCGCCGGACCGTGACCCCGGCACGGTCTTCGCCTACAACCAGCCCGCCACCTACACCCTCGCCGCGATCGTCCAGCGGGTGACCGGCCGACCGCTGACCGAGTATCTGCGCCCGCGCCTTCTCGATCCCCTCGGCATCGGCGACGTGGCGTGGCTGCGCGGCCGCACCGGACGCGAGCTGGGCTACAGCGGACTGCACGCCACCACCGACGCGATCGCCCGGCTCGGCCAGTTGTACCTCCAGGACGGCGTGTGGGAGGGCGAGCGGCTGCTGTCGCGGGAGTGGGTCGCCGAGGCGACGCGGTCGCACATCGTCAACGGGGACGGCACCTGGACCGACTGGGCGCAGGGGTACGGCTTCCAGTTCTGGATGTCCCGGCACGGCTACCGCGGGGACGGGGCGTACGGGCAGTACTGCCTCGTGCTGCCCGAGCAGGACGCGGTGGTCGCGATCACCGGGGCCACCGAGGAGATGCAGAAGGTGCTGGACCTGGTCTGGAGCCATCTGCTGCCGGCGTTCGGCGCCGGCCCGCTGACCGGCCGCGCGGAGGACGATGTCGCGCTGGCCGAGCGGATGTCCCGGCTCGCGCTGCCGCCGGCGCCGGGCAAGCCCGCACCGCCTGAGCGGGCTCTCGCGTTCACGCCGTACGGCGGCGTCTGCGAGGGACTTCCGAAGCTGACGGCGGTCGAGGTCGACGCGGAGGGCCGGCGGCTGACCCTCGTCGAGGACGGCCACCGGCTGGAGCTGCGGTTCGGGGAGCCGGGCTGGACCGTCACCGACGGACCGGTTCCCGCGGCGGTGAGCGGAGGATGGAGCGGCCCGGACACCCTCGCCCTGGATGTGGCCCTCCTGGAGACCCCGCACCACGTCGACCTGACCTGCTCGCTCACGCACCGGACGTTCACCGCGCGGTGGAGCACCCAGCCGCTGCACAGCTCCCGTGTCCGCGCGATGCGCGCACCCCGCGACTCAGTCTGAGGGCACGCGGAACGTCCGCAGGATCGTGTCCAGGGTCTGCTGGTTGGCGTCGTCGTCCCAGTCGGACGCCGGAGTGGTCCAGCGCAGCGAGAAACCCTGGCCCGAGCCGAGGAGGAAGCCACGGCCCAGGGTGTGCAGGCGGGTGCCGTCGACGGTGGAGAGCCACTCCAGGTCGGCGGCCTCGCGGCCCTGGTACGTCGTCGCGCGGATCTCCCCGATCCGCTCGTAGTCGCCGGACTGCCGCAGCCTCGGTTCGACGTCGTCCCGCCAGACGGCCACCGGATCGTCCCCCACGCGCGTGCTGTAGGTGACCGCGAGCGTGCGCGGGTCGCCCTTCGCGCCGAGGACGACCCGGTACGCGAGGTCGTCCTGCTTCGTCGTGCTCAGCGCCTCCCAGCCCTCGGGGAGGGAGACGGAGAAGCCCTGCGGTGAGGTGTAGTGCTGGAACTCCGGTTGCGGAGCCGCCGGCGAGGCGCTCGTAGGAGTGGGTGTCGGCGTGGGCGTGGGACTCTGGGGCGTCGGCGTCGGGACGGGTGCCTGGCTGGGCTGTGCGGCCGGGACGGAGGCGGAGGCCGAGGCGGACGGTCTGGGCGTGGCCGCGTCGTTCGCGGAGTCGTCCGAGCCGCCGGGCAGTTCACGGGCCACGGCGACGACGGCCACCGCGACGGTGACGACGGCCAGCGCGGTGCCGGCGGCCATGGTGCGCCGGCTCCAGCCCGGCCCACCGGAGGTGAGGCCGCGCAGCCGGGACCGGGGGGCCGATGCCAGGGCGGCGTCGGGGTCCTCGGTGACGACACGGACGAGCGCCTCGCGGACCACCTGACGGTTCAGCCGCTCCCTGGAGTTCTTCCGGAGCAGCCCCTGCACGGTCTGGGTGAGCGGCCCGGCCCGCACCGGGCTGCGCAGCGGCAGCCGGTCCACGCCCTTCAGTGTGGTCTCCGGGCTGTCCCGGTCCCGGAAGGGCGGGCGACCTTCGACCATCGTGTACAGCATCGCGCCGAGCGCCCACAGGTCCGCGGCCGGCCCGATGCGCTCGTCGCGGGCCTGTTCCGGGGAGGCGTACGACGGTGCGCTGACCCGGGGTGCGAGCGTCGCGCCGGTCAGGCCGAAGCCGGTGACCACGACGGGGCCCTTGTCCCGCACGAACACCTGGCCGGGGCTGAGCTCGCCGTGGGTGATGCCCTCGCCGTGCCCGGCCTCCAGCACGTCGAGCAGTTCCAGGCCGATACGGGCCGCCCGCACGTAGCTGAACGTGCCTTCCCTTTCCAGGACTTCGCCCAGCGGGGTGCCCTCGATCCACTCGGTGACGGTCCACAGGGTGCCGTACTCCTCGACGGCGTCGACGACCGAGGCGAGCCGGTCCGGGCAGAGCCGTCCCATGGTCTCGGACATCCGGATGACCCGGGCGATCGCGCGGCGCGAGCTCTCGCCGTCCGGATCCGGTGGCAGCCCGATCTGTGTGAGCAGACATGGACGGCCGGCCTCGACGTCCTCGCCGTACCAGCAGACGCGGTTCGTTTCGCGGTGGAGGACCTCCAGGAGCCGGTACCTTCCGGCCACCAACTCGTGTGTGGAGACGTGCGCCTTGACCATGGTCATCCCTTGCTGAACCTGTCTCTCACCTTTCCCACAGGTACGGGGGGCGTGACGGGGTGCGTTCAGCGGAAAGCCGGGTGCTTTTCCTGATGGGCTGTCACGGGAAGGGATTTGACGAATGGTCAGAGCAATTCGAAACGTTCTGCCCAGGTTTTGACATCCCCGGTCGTCGCGTTGCCCCCGCACACCACCAGTCCCAGCCGGGCGTCGTCGCCCACCCGCTGAAGCACCCGCCGGGCCGCGGGCAGCAGACAGCCGGCGGCGGGCTCGGCCCACACCTTGGCGTGATCGGCGAGCTGCAGCGCACCCTGCACGGCCTCCCGGTCGGTGACCACGAGGACCTCGTCGACCAGGGCCGACACATGGTCGTACGTCAGTTGTGACACGGACGGCGCGCTGAGCGTGGACACGATCGACGACAGCGCGACCGGCACCGGACCGCCCGCGGCCAGTGCCTCGGACATGGCCTGGGCGCCTTCGGTCTCCACACCCCAGATCCGCAGACCCGGGCGCCGGGCGCGCAGCGCCGCCGCGACACCGGCGATCAGCCCGCCGCCCCCGATGCTGACGAGGACGTCGGTGAGTTCACCGGCGTCCTCGGCGAACTCCAGTCCCACGGTCCCCTGTCCGGCGATCACGAGCGGATCGTCGAAGGGGTGGACCAGGGTGAGGCCCTCGTCCCGCAACCGTGTCACCAGCGAGAACGCGCCGTCCATGTCGTCGGTCACCCGCACCGACGCACCGGCGTCCCTGGCGATCTCCACGGCGTGGGCGGGCGCCGAGCGCGGCATGACGACGGTGGCCTTCACATCGAGCGCCGCGGCCATCACCGCGAGGGCGATGCCGTGGTTGCCGCCGCTGACCGCCACGACTCCGGCGGCCCGCTCGGCGTCGGTGAGCGAGAGCAGCTTCGCCGTCGCGCCGCGCGCCTTGAACGAACCGGTGCGCTGGAGGAGTTCGAGCTTGGCGGTGACCGGAGCGCCGAGCAGGGCGGACAGCCCGGGGCTCGGCACGGTCGGGGTGCGGACGACGTGTGCGGCGATCCGCTCGGCCGCGGCTTCGATGTCGGAGATCCCGATCAAGACACTCAACCCTTCCGGCACGGACGATCCGCACCGCCTCGACCCTGGCGCGGTGCGCGGCACCGGTCAACACGGTTTCGGGCAGTGGGGTGGTCGGCTCAGTGCTGCTGCGGCTTCTGCGGTGTCGCCTCGCTCGGCCGTACGACGACGTACCCCTGGCCCTGGAGCATCAGCTGCACGGCCTCGCCCGACCCGCCGCGCAGCATCGACCCGATGGACTGCGAACGGTGCAGCGAGGTCTGCAGGCCGGCGGTCCAGCCCACGACCGCGTCCGTGTCGACGTACACCGGGTACTGCTGCGAGACCGGGATCACCAGCGGGTTGCCCTCGCACACCAGTCCCAGCCTGCCGCTGCCCGTGAAGACGCTGTTGAACAGACCGCCGCCCGAGATGCCCGCCCCCTTCACCGTGGAGATCCGGTACGACAACGAGGCGTCGAAGCACAGGACGTTGCGGCCGTTGACGGTGAACTCGTCGCCCGGGTCGACCTCGACGACGAAGCAGTTCTGCGCCTCCTGCGCGAACCAGGCCTCACCCTGGCCGCGCACGGTCATCAGCGGCAGTCCCTCACCGGTGACCGCGCGCTTCAGCATCCCGCCGACGCCCTGGCCCTTGCGCTCGAACTGGAGGTTGCCGCGGTAGGCGATCATCGCCCCCTGCCGGGCGAGCATCTCGCCGTTCACCGTGTACCTGATGCACTTCGCGTTCTCGACGGACATGCCCGGCGTCGTGGCCGGCTGGACCATGTGCTCACTGGAAAAGAGGTCACCCTTCATGGGGGCATGGTGTCCCGGACGTTTCCGTTCCGCCATGGGGCCCACCGGCGTGTCGGTTCAGGCGCCGAAGAGTTGTGTCCAGTACGTGCCCGACGAGCCGCCGCCCGCGAAGCCGATCCCGATATGGGTGAAGTCGGGTTTGAGGATGTTGGCGCGATGGCCCGGGCTGTTCATCCAGCCCTCCACGACTTCGGCGGGGGACCGCTGACCGCAGGCGATGTTCTCGCCGATCGAGCGCCGCCTCGACCCCGCGGCGGCCGCCCGGTCCCAGGGCCGGCTGCCGTCCGGCGACGTGTGGGAGTAGAAGGCGCGAGCGATCATGTCGGCGCTGTGGGCCTGTGCGGCGGTGGTGAGGAAGGGATCGACGGCCAGGGGCGGCAGGCCGTGCCGGGTACGTTCGCGGTTGGTGAGGTCGACGACCTCCGACGCCGTACGGCTCAGGTCGCCCGGTGTGAGGGGCCTGGCCCACAGCGCCGTCCAGTAGGTGTCGCCGGTGCGGCCGTCGAAGGCGTGGGCCAGGCCCGCGTGGGTGAAGGCCGGGTCGCCGAGGGTCCGGCGGGGCTGGGCGGTGCGCAGACAGTAGTCGACGAACTCGGCGGGGGTGCGCGGGCCGGAGACGAGGTGTTCGCCGACGGTGACGTACGCGTACCCGGTGGCGGTGAGGCGCTGGTAGACGGAGATGCCGTCGGCGCCCTGGACGCCGAGGCTTCGGGCCGCGGCCATCGCGGAGGCGTGGGCCTGGGCGGCGGAGGTGAGGCGGGGGTCGGGGGAGACGGGCGGGGAACCGGCGGCGGCGCGGGCGGAGTTGACCAGGGCGAGGAATGCGTCGGGGGCGGGGGAGGGACTGTGCAGTCCGACGGGGCTCGGGGGTGTGCGTGGGGCCATGGGCGGCCGCGAGGGCATCGGCGGGGGGCTGGGGGGCGGTGAGGCCCCGGGCGGCGGGGGGGGCGGGCGCGGGTCCCCGGGGGCATCCCCCCCCAAGACCCCTGCCAGGGCCC
>NZ_JXTE01000229.1 GCF_000972385.1 Streptomyces sp. WM6386 | reverse complement strand
GCCTTAAGCCATGGTCGAGTCACGGTCCCTAGCGTTCAGTCGCACACCGTGGAGTACCGGGAGTACCCGAACCTGTGGCGCAAGTCGGCGCCCGGTGGTCCTGAGGGGAAACATGCTGACCGATTTGCCGGTGCACGAGCCGACGACGGAGATAGTGGGTCGCGAACTGGAGCTGACGTCGGTGTGCGGACGGCTCGAGGACTCCTCCCTTCGGCTGATCACGCTCGCCGGCGCCGGTGGCGTGGGCAAGAGCCGCCTGGCCGCCGAAGCCGCCCAACTGCTCGACGACACCTTCCCCGGCGGCATCCGCACCGTGGACCTGCCCGCCTGCCCCGGCCCCGAGGAGGCGGTGGCCGCCGTCGCCCGCGCCGTCGACGCACACGACCCGAAAGGCGTCCTCGCGCCCCGCCCCCGCGCGCTGCTGATCCTCGACGGGGTGGAGCACATCGCCGCCCAGCTGGCCCCCGCCGTCGCCGATCACCTGGCCGCCCGCCCCTGGCTCACCGTCCTCGCCACCGGCCAGGAGGTACTGCGCATCTACGGCGAGCAGGTGGTACCCGTGGCACCACTGCCCCCGCCCGGCCCGCTGTTCGAACCCGACGTCGCCGACGTACAGGACAACCCGGCCGTGCAACTGTTCACCCGCCGCGCCCACGAGGTGAACCCCGGGTTCGCGCTCACCGCCGAGAACGTCACCTCCGTCGTCGACATCTGCAACCTGCTGGAGGGCGTACCCCTCGTCCTGGAACTGGCCGCACGCCGGCTGCGCCTGTTCCCGCTCCAGGAGGTGCAGTCGTGGCTGCACCGGGGCGGCGACAGCCACCTGGCCGGGCTCGTCGACGTACCGCCCCGGCAGCGCTCCCTGCTCGCCGCCGCCGAATGGAGCTGCCGCGGCCTGCCCGACGGTCAGCGCTCCCTGCCCGGCCGGCTCGCCCTGTTCCGGCAGGGCGCCACCCTCGCCACCGCCGAGAAGATCTCCCC
>NZ_JXTE01000228.1 GCF_000972385.1 Streptomyces sp. WM6386 | reverse complement strand
CCTGTACTCCAAGCCGCCGAACAAGTACGTCAAGAAGGTCAACAAGTCCTTCCTGCACCTGCATCTGTTCCTGTACCGCAAGTCCCGCGGAAAGATCATGGGGCACTTCGGGCGCCTCGACGCGATGCTGCTGACCACCACCGGCCGCAAGACGGGCCTGGCGCGCACCCTGCCGGTCGGCTACGTCTACGACAACGGCCGCTACATCGTGTGCGCCGCCCCCGGCCACTTCGACGTGCCCGGCGGCCCGCAGGCCAGCCACCCCGCCTGGTTCCACAACGTGCGCGCCACCCCGCAGGAGAGCGTGGCCATCGGCCCCGAGCAGTTCCCGGCCACCGTGCGGATCCTCGCCGGCGACGAACGCGACCGCAGGTGGCGCGAGTTCTGCGAGGTCTTCCCGTTCATCGCCGAGTTCCAAAAGCGCGCCAGCCGCCCCATCCCGGTCCTGGAGATCACCCCCGACGACCTCGACCCGCAAGAACTCTGAGCACCCCCGCCACCAGGAAGGAAACAGATGAAGATCGAGGCGCTGGACCCGGCCACCCCCCCTCATCAAGCAATTCCAGGAGAAGAGCGGGCCGATCACACTCGTCAACGTCTTCGACGTGCCGAGCGAGCTGTACGACGAGTTCCTCAAGATCTGGCAGGAGGACGCCGCGTACATGAAGGGCAGCCCAGGCTGCATCCAGACCCAGCTGCACAAGGGCATCGCCGGCAGCCGCCTGCTGGTGAACGTGGCCGTGTGGGAGTCCACCGAGGCCCTGTTCGCCGCCTTCAGCAAGCCGGAGTTCCAGCAGTCGGCGGCCAAGTACCCCGACGGCATCACGGCCTACCCGCACGTCTACGAGAAGATCGCCGTCGAGGGCATCTGCGTCGCCTGACCGGCCGGCGGCACCCTGGTCGTCGTAGGGCCGAAGGCGTACGACGACCAGGGCGCGGCTATCAACTGCGCTTGCCTCACTAGGAGTTCGCCGTGACGACCGGC
>NZ_JXTE01000227.1 GCF_000972385.1 Streptomyces sp. WM6386 | reverse complement strand
GTCGACAACACCCTCGTCAACGCCGGTGCCGCCCCCCTGACCATCCGCGCCACCACCGCTTACGGCGACATCACCGCCCGCAGCCTCTGAACCGTTCGGCCTTTCGCACCCCGTCCCACCACAAGGCGGCGTACACCGACACCGTGTCGGAGTACGCCGCCTGGTTCGTATGTCCCGGACGCCTGCGGTGGGTTCAGTGCTTCGGCATCTCCATCGGCCGGTTCTGCCAGGGACGGCACACACCCAGGAAGCAGACCATCGCGGCCAGCGCGCTGCCCAGCTGGACCGCGGCCATCGGCACCGCCGTCTCCTTGCCCGCGATCCCGACGAGCGAGGAGGCGATCGCGCCCATCACGAAGCACGACGTACCGACCAGCGCGGAAGCCGAACCCGCGGCATGCGGGGTGCGCATCAGGGCGAGCGCGTTGGTGTTCGGCAGGATCAGGCCCAGCGAGGAGATCATGACGAACAGACAGGCCGCGATCTGGACCGTGCCCGGCTCACCGAAGACGCCCTGCGTCACCAGCAGCAGCGCGAGCCCGTACCCGAGGACCTTGTCCAGCCGGACCCGGCCCACCAGCACCTTGCCGTTGAGCTGGCCGGTGATCAGCAGCCCCAGCGAGTTGAGGCCGAACAGCAGGGAGAAGGTCTGCGGCGACGCCCCGTAGATGTCCTGGATCACGAACGGCGAGGCGGCGATGTAGGAGAACAGCGCCCCGTACGCGAAGCCGTTCGTCATCAGATACCCGGTGAAGACCCGGTCGATGAACAGCCCCCGCATGATCCACATCGCCCCGCGCACCCCACCGCGCTGGCGCCGCTCGGGCGGCAGGGTCTCCGGCAGTCGGCGCCACACCAGCACGGTGAGCGCGACACCGATCCCCGTGAGGACGACGAAGATGCCCCGCCAGTTGGTGAAGTGCAGGACCTGTCCGGCGATCACGGGCGCGATGATCGGGGGGACGCTGGATATCAGCAGCAGCGTGGAGG
>NZ_JXTE01000226.1 GCF_000972385.1 Streptomyces sp. WM6386 | reverse complement strand
GAAGGTGATCAGGAAGCCGGTGGCCCAGAGCATCGGTGTCTCGAAGGACAACGAGCCCTTCCACATCGTTCCGATCCAGTTGAAGAACTTCACGCCTGTCGGTACGGCGATGAGGAACGTCATGAAGGAGAAGAACGGCAGCAGCACGCCGCCGGTGACGTACATGTGGTGCGCCCACACCGTCACGGACAGACCGGCGATCGAGATCGTCGCGGCCACCAGGCCCATGTAGCCGAACATCGGCTTACGGGAGAAGACCGGGATCACTTCGGAGATGATGCCGAAGAACGGTAGGGCGATGATGTACACCTCTGGATGGCCGAAGAACCAGAAGAGGTGTTGCCATAGCAAGGCCCCGCCGTTCGCGGAGTCGAAGACATGGGCACCGAACTTCCGGTCCGCCTCCAGGGCGAACAGCGCGGCCGCGAGGACCGGGAAGGCCAGCAGGACCAGCACCGCGGTCAGCAGCACGTTCCACACGAAGATCGGCATGCGGAACATGGTCATGCCGGGTGCGCGCATGCAGATGATCGTGGTGATGAAGTTGACCGAGCCGAGGATGGTGCCGAAGCCGGAGAAGGCCAGACCCATGATCCACAGGTCGGCGCCGATGCCGGGGCTGCGGACCGCGTCGGACAGCGGGCTGTAGGCGAACCAGCCGAAGTCGGCCGCGCCCTGCGGGGTGAGGAAGCCACCGACCGCGATGAGCGAGCCGAACAGGTACAGCCAGTAGGCGAACATGTTCAGCCGGGGGAAGGCCACGTCCGGCGCACCGATCTGCAGCGGCATGATCCAGTTCGCGAAGCCGGCGAACAGCGGCGTCGCGAACATCAGCAGCATGATCGTGCCGTGCATCGTGAACGCCTGGTTGAACTGCTCGTTCGACATGATCTGCAGACCGGGGCGGGCCAGCTCGGCGCGCATGAACAGCGCCAGCAGACCACCGATGCAGAAGAACGCGAACGACGTGACCAGATACAGCGTTCCGATCGTCTTGTG
>NZ_JXTE01000225.1 GCF_000972385.1 Streptomyces sp. WM6386 | reverse complement strand
GTACTGCTCGTCGCGGGCTGCCGTGTCACCGACCGGAGGCAGTAGAGCGCGACGGCGCGCCGGACTGGACGACTCGACCGTATGCCCGAGCGGCTTCCCGGCAAAGTGTCGAACGATCCCATGGGCAGGTACGCGGCGCGCCTCGCAGGCAGTGGCTGATCACGCGGGCCATGGGCTTGCGGCCGAGCTGACGTCGCTCACCGGGCTGACGCTATGTGGCCGCGCGGTTGGAGGCCGAGGGACGCTCAGTGAATGACTGCGGGGCCGGCGAGATCCACATGGCCTTGGGCAACACCCAGATCCTGTCCGAGGTTGCCGGGGCGATGCACTCCTGGCTGCAGGGGCCCCGGGTGCGTGAACTTGTCCCCGACCTTCGCCCGCGGGCAGATCTCCAGCCCGCGGGCACCCGCTCCGCCGACCTCAACTCGGGTACGGCGCACAGCTCGTCGGGGGCAGACATCGCCAGGCCTGCCCGTCACCGCCGATCGGTTTCCCGGACGGCGCGCTGACGTGCGGTGAATCGGAGGTCCAGGGAAAGCCGGAGCACCGCCTGAAGGAACGAACCGTCGAATGCGCCGATTGGCGGTCAGACAGGAAGGTTCCGGTATGAACGGAACCGGCCCACCGGCCGTATTCTTACGCGATCGGGGTGCGTATCCAGCCAAATTCCTCGGTCTTCATGGGGTTTGTGCACACAGGTCGCACGCGTTGCTGCGGCCACGGGGGAGTGAGGGGGCAACCATGGTGGCGGAGAGTCATACGGTGCGAACAGGCACCGTGCTTCCGGTGGACGCGGCACGCTGGGCGATGTGGACGTTCGTCATCGTCAATGTGGTGATCGTCGAGGCTCTGTTCGTCAGCGCCGGGTCGGGCAAGAACGAGGTGCTCACGGTCGCCAAGTTCTTCGGACTGCACGCGGCCCTGCTGATGCTGCTGCAACTGCTTCTCGTGGCCCGGCTGCCGTGGCTGGACCGCCGCATCGGCATGGACCGGCTCACAGTGTGGCAT
>NZ_JXTE01000224.1 GCF_000972385.1 Streptomyces sp. WM6386 | reverse complement strand
CCCCACGGCCGGGGCGGCATCTTCACCCGCGTCGACGGCCGCCTTCTCTACCGGCCCTCGGGCCGCGAACCGCGCCTGTACGCCGGCCCCCGGCCCGGCGCGCCCTCCCAGGCACGCGGCGAGAACGAGAAGGGCGCCCACGGCCGCCACTACCCCCGGCTGCTGACCACCGGGTACATCGCCGCGCTGCGCGCCCGCACCCCCCACCACGGCGCCATCGACTTCGCCGCCGACCTGTGGCCGCTCATCTCCAAGGAGGTGTGCAGCGTCTACTACGCCGCGCTGCTCGAGTCGTGCGGTGAACTCCCCGACGTCGTGGAGGAGTTCGTCGAGGCCTATCTGGAGGCCGAACCGGGCGCGGAGGAGGACGTGCTCCTCGACGCGACCGGCATCGACGCCGCCGAGCGCTGGGACTGGAAGCGCGTCGCCCGCCCCTACGGCGACCGCGTCTTCACCGACCGGGCCGCCTTCCATGACTGGCTGCGCGGCCACCTCGACGACGACGTCCGCCTGGCCCGCCAGGGCAACGTCAGCGGACCGGTCAAGGCCGCCCTCGACGTCCTGCGGGACCTGCGCAACGAACTGCGGCTCGCCGTCGACCATGCCGGCCTGACCGCCGCGTCCCACCGCGACGACCTCGACGGCTGGTACACACCGCTCAACGCCTATCTGTCCATCGGCCCGCCGGCCTCCCGTATAGAGGAGATGGCCGCGCTCCTGGACGCCGGCGTCCTGGACGTGACCGGCCCCGGTATGCGCGTCACCCCCGACCCCGACGACCCGCTCGGACCCAGCTTCAGCGGCACGTCGAGCGAGATACCGGACGTGCGGGTGCGGGCCACGGTCCCCATCGAGGCCCGCCTGCCCGAGATCGACCTCAGGCGCACCGCGGACCCGCTGATGAACCAGCTGCTGCGCACCGGGCAGTGCCACCCCCCCCGCATCCCCCACGGGGAGGGCACGGGCGGCGCGGACTACGAGACCGGCGGCCTCGCCGTGTCCGAGCGGCCCTACCA
>NZ_JXTE01000223.1 GCF_000972385.1 Streptomyces sp. WM6386 | reverse complement strand
GTGCCTGTCTCCAGATGGTTGTGGACCTTGACCCGGTGGTAGCCCGCGGGCCGTGACTGTCCGCGGGTCACCGCGTCCACCAGGTGCGACTCCTCGCGCGCGAGCCCCACCCAGGCCCCGCACACCACGGCGGCGACCTGCGCCCGGCGCAGCGACTGCTCGTTCTCGTGGTCCAGCTGGAAGAGGGTCTGCGCCAACTCCGGGTCGTCGTAGCGCTGTTGCAGCTGACGCAGGGCGTCCTGCAGGCGGTAGAGGGCAGCCTGGATCTCCCGGGTGGCGCCGCGCATCCCGGCCTGCGCGGCCGCGTCGATACGGGTGCGCTGTGCGGAGAGCTCGGCGCGCAGCCCCAGCAGTACGCCTTCCAGGGCGATACCCAGGGGCGTTCCCGCGGTGTGCGGCCGGAGCGGGCCCGGGACCGTCACGTGCGGGTGGGCGAGCTGCCGGGCGGTGGCGGGTACGCGCTGTGCCGCCAGGTGCTCGACCTCGGCCGTCAACGTCTGCAGCGCGCCGTCGAGTCGGGAGCGCAGGGCGTCCGTCTCGGTGCGCTGCCGGGTCAGTTGACGCCGTGAGCGCAGCAGGCCGCCGCCGAGGGCGAGCGCGGACAGTGTGCCGACGGCGAGACCGCCGACGGCCAGGTCCGGTAATTCGATCATCGAATCGGTTTCCAGGGGAAGTCGGGCAGGGGGGAGTCCGAGTGCCGGTGGCTAGGCGCTCGCAGCACAGTACACACCGTCGCCGACCCTTCTCGCACGGTTGATCGAGACTTCGCCCCGAAACCGAACGCTCTCTGTTCACTTCTGCGTCGACTGTCTGAAATGCCGTGTGGAGAAGGTGAGTTGACGCCTTCTCCGGAGCTCGGATCAGCCGTGCGGCACAATCACCGCCCGCCCGTTGATCTTCCCGGCGTGCAGCCGCTCGTAGGTGAGCGGGGCGGCGACCGAGTCGCCCTCTGGATGTCTCGATAGATGTCCCAATGGGACACGTGACTCATTGAGACACTTGATTCGATTGTCTTGACG
>NZ_JXTE01000222.1 GCF_000972385.1 Streptomyces sp. WM6386 | reverse complement strand
GAGGAGTGTTCTTCGACTGATCATGTTCGGTCCCAACACAAGCGCCCCCGGCCCTTGTGGGCCGGGGGCGTAGACGGTGGTGCGGTCGGTCAGTGCGCGGCGGTGGCGTCCTTGTCGGGCGCGGTCTGCGGCTGCGCGGGCGGCGCGCCGTGTCCCATGCCCGAGGGGGTCGGCCCGCCCTTGAGGGCGAGGCACAGGGCCGCGCCGGCGAACATCGTCAGGGCGGGCACCAGCATGGTGGGCTGGAGCGCGTCGACGAAGCCCTGGTGGAAGACCTTGCCGGCCAGTTCCTGGATGGTGTTGGCGACGTCCTGCGGTACGTCCGCCGGCAGTGAGGCACCCTGCTGGGTGCCGACCTCGACCTGCTGGGCGCCGTCGGCGAACCCGGAGACGAAGTCGGCCCGGTAGTCCTGCGGGAGCGACTGGGCGGCGGTGGCGGCCTCCTCGCGCAGCGCGGAGACCAGCTTGGCCTGGAGCACCGCGCCGATGACGGCGCCGGCGAGCACGGAGCCGACCTGCCTGAGCGCGTTGTTGACGCCGGAGGCGGCACCGGTCAGGTGCGGCGGCACGTTGCGCATCACCTCGGAGCCCATCGGGGCGAAAGTGCAGCCGGCGCCGAGTCCGGCGACGAAGAGCGGGCCGACGAACGCGGTCCAGGAGCTGTTGGTGTCGGCGACCAGGAAGATCCAGGTGATGCCGATGCCGAACATCGACAGGCCCGCCGTGAGGATGTACTTGCCGCCGAACTTCTCCGACAGGATGCCGGCCGGGCCGGCCGTGAACATCGAGCCGAGCGCGAGGGGCACCAGGACCAGGCCGGTCTTGATCGCGCTGAAGCCGAGCACGGACTGGAGGTAGATGGTGGTCGGCAGGAGGATGCCGAGGACACCGAAGGACACCGCGATGCCGACGAGGTTGACGACGGAGAAGTTGCGGTCCTTGAACAGGGAGAACGGCAGCAGCGGCTCGTTGTCCTGCTGGCCGCGCTCGTACATCAGGAAGGCGCCGATCAGGACGGCGG
>NZ_JXTE01000221.1 GCF_000972385.1 Streptomyces sp. WM6386 | reverse complement strand
GTTCATGTTCGGTCTCGTGATGCCCCGGCGGCACGACAGCCTGCTGCACCGGGTGGCGATGCCGCCCCTGGAAACCGTCGGCAAGCTGCTGCTTCCGGTGTTCTTCGTCGTCACCGGCCTGTCCGTGGACCTCACCACGCTCAGCGCGGGTGGAGTCCTGCAGACGGTGGCCATCATCGTGGTGGCCTGCCTCGGCAAGCTCGGTGGCGTCGCCCTGTCCGCCCGGTTGACGGGCATGGAGTGGCGGGACGCCACCGTGCTCGGGGTGCTGATGAACACCCGCGGTCTGACCGAACTGGTGCTGCTGAACGTGGGGTTGAGCCTCGGGCTGCTGACCGTGCAGCTGTTCTCCGCGATGGTGCTCATGGCCCTGGTCACCACCGGGATCGCGGCGCCCGTCCTCAACCGGCTGCTGCGGGACGACGACCGGGCACCCCTGGTGGGGAGCGCAGTCGGCACTCCGGACGTCGCCGAGGTGGCCGCCGGACCGCGTGCCGACGTCGCCGAAGCGGCCGCCGGCCACGGGCGCGGCGCGCAGTGACACCCACGGCTCAGACCTTGTTCTCGGTGGGCTCGGTGCTCCCGTTGCTCTCGCCGGATTCGCCGGATTCGCCGGACCGCACCCGGGCCAGCTTGTCCGGGTTGACCACGGCGTAGATGCCGCGCACCTGGTCGCTGTCGGGGGTGAGATCCATGACCAGCACCGCGTACGGGGAGTCCTCGGAGAACACCACCGCCGAGGGATCGCCGTTGACGTGCCGGTAGTGGATGTCGATGTCCTTCGGGGTACGCCCCGCGTAGCCCGCGAGCAGCCGGCAGACCTTCTCCCGGCCGATGACCGGACGCAGGCCCGCGGTGCGGACCTTGCCGCCGCCGTCGGTCCACATGGTCACGTCCGGTGCCAGCATCTCCATCAACAGACCGAGGTCGCCGCCGAGCGCGGCGTCGATGAACCGCTCGGTGACCTGCTGCTGGACATGCGGGTCGGCCTGATAGCGGGGGCGCCGCGCATGGACGTGGGCG
>NZ_JXTE01000220.1 GCF_000972385.1 Streptomyces sp. WM6386 | reverse complement strand
CGTTCGCACAGCTGGGCGGCATAGCGGTCGGCGTCGTCCCAGGAACCCTCGACGAACTGGAAGCGGCTGGCCACGCACGCCTGCTGGTTGAAGAACGTGGCGTCGGCGGCGCCCGCGTCGGCTGCCCGGGCCAGTGTCTCCGGGGACTCGAAGGCCTCGCGGCCGATCAGCGAGATGGAGGTCTTGGGGTCGAAGGAGACAAGCTCGAATCCCGGACCGACGTACTTCAGTGCCCCGCGGATCGTGGCCTCGCCGCCCCACGCCACCAGCTTGTCGAAGAACTGCGGACGGAACAGCACGCTCTCCACCGTCTCGTCGCCGCCGCGCCAGTACACCGCGGAGAACGAACGCACCACGGGATGGCCGGGGGCCACCTCGGCCATCGTGCGCAGGATCGCGGACGCGGTGAACAGGTCGTTCGAGGGCAGCTTGAGCAGGTTGACGCCCTTGGTGAGGGCGCCGCGCACGACGGACATCGCCGCGACTCCGGGTGCGTTGCCTGCGATGATGTGCACCAGGCGGGGCGGGAACGCGCGGGTCGCGGCCGTCCGGTCGTCGGGCAGCGCCACCTCGCGCCAGCCGTCGAGCACGTCCGCCCCGCCGAGTTCGTGGTCGATCTGGGCGTACAGGCCGGCTCGTTGGAAGCTGCGCCACAGTGCGGCGTAGGCGCGTTCGAGAATCTCCGCGGGCAGCGGGCTGACCCGGACCACCCGGTCCAGGGCCTCGGCGAGCAGGCCCGCGCGGTCCGTCTTGAGGGCCTCGCCGGTCTCCACCAGCAGGTCGACGATCTCCGCGACGGGCACGTGGAAGGCGGGGCCGGGTTCGGTGCGGGACCACACGAGGCGGTCCAGATCGAGGGCCGGTGTGGTGAAGGCCGCGCCGGGGCGTCCGTGGGTGGTGTGCGAGCCGTGGTCGACTTCGCCGCGGATCATGTGGGCGACTGCCACGGAGCCCGCCGCGGTGCCGTCGAGCGTGGTGCCGCTCATCCGTGGATCATCCCCCGTACGTAGGAGTCGAGTGTGGC
>NZ_JXTE01000022.1 GCF_000972385.1 Streptomyces sp. WM6386 | reverse complement strand
CCTCCAGCCTGATCGGCGGCGAGTCCGTCAGCGGCGGTGCCGTCGTCAGCGCCCGGGTCCGGGCGTCCCGCAACGCGTCCCTCCCCGGAGCGGGGAAGGTGACCACCTCCACGTCCGGGCGCTCGGTCAGCTCCCACTCGTACCGGCGCCGGTACCACGTCCCGCGCGCCTCCCTCATCAGGATCCGCGGATGCCGCAGCAGCGCCTCGTGGAACGCCTTGCGCAGCCCCGCCGGGTCGAGACGCCCGGGCAGATGGACCTCGATGTGGACCGTCTCCGGCTCCTCCTCCTGGAGGCAGTGCCGGGAGACCTCGTCCACGACCGGGAACGGGATGCGCGCGGGTGCGGTGGTCATGCGGGTTCGCCCCCTTCGACTTTGGGCAGCTGTCGCGTCGGCGCCTCCGACTCGGGTGGCGTGGCTTCCGCCGTGGGCTCCCGCACGCTCACCACCGCCGCGAACAGCCCGATCAGCGCCAGCAGTTGGGCCGTATGACCGAAAGCCCCGTGGCCTGCCGCGACCGGCTCGCCCGCCCCGGTCGCGGCCGCGATCCCCGCCCCGGCCAGCGCCACGAACGCGATCGGTACGAGCCACTCGTGCCGCCGGTGCGCCAGCATCGCGAGCGCCGGCACCAGCAGGGCGAACCATCCGGCGATCACCACCCCCACCACGGTGAGCGCGACCGTGCCCAGCCAGAGACCCGGCGGCGGGGGCGGCGGCTGAAGCTCGTCGGGGCTGGGTTCGTGCCGCCGCCACAGCACCAGGCCGACCAGGACCAGCACCGCCACACCGCTGCCGATCAGCGCGCCGTCGTAGGTCGTCGCCGGCTCGTACGACAGCTTGACCGTGCCGCCCGCCCCGGCCGGGATCCGCCAGGCCTGCTGCCAGCCGTCGAGCCGTACCGACGACAGTTCCCTGCCGCCCAGCGTGGCCTTCCAGCCGTCGTTGTAGTTCTCGTACGTCGTCAGATACATGGCCGCACCGGAGCCGACGTTCACCTCGCGGCGGTCGCCCAGCCAGTCCCGGATCCGAAGATCACGGCCGGTGGCGGTGGGTTCCGCGACCGTCCCGCGCGTCAGGGTGACGTCGGTCAGCGTCAGGGGCCCGGTGTCCCCCGCCTCGACCTGGTGCGTACCGGAGCCGAGGTCCAACTCGGCGTCGGCGCGCCCCTCTTGGCAGAGCGTCACCTCGACGGGGCGGCGCTGGGTGAGGTCTCCCACCGTCCCCTTCACGCTGGTCCGGTAGAGCTCGCGGTCCACCGACACCACCGGACCCTCGCCGCACGGCAGCGAGAACTCCCGGTCGCTGCCCGGCTGGGGCGTGCGAGAGGAGGCCTCGGGCGTCTCGAGCGAGGGGATGTAGGCCTCGGTCAGGCCCACCGGCAGTCGCAGGTCCTCGTCGACCATCGGGTTGTAGAGGGTCAGCGGTGCCGTCTGGGTGATCGTGATGTCGAGGCGGTCGGTGGTGATCGCGGGGAAGCGGACCCAGCCGTTCTCGTCGACGCCGGCGACGGTCGCGCCGTCCGGGGAGCTGATGTTCACCTCGGTCGGACGTGTGGACAGGCCGCCCGCGGGGGCCAGCACCAGTTCGCTGACGGGCTGTTTGCCGTCCCAGCGCAGATGGATCGTCGGCCGGTCGCCCGCGATCCACGCCGTCGTCAGGTCGCCGTCGGTGAGGTTGCGCGCGGACAGACCGACGCCGAGGGCCGCCGTGGAGTCGGCGGTGGCGATCACGCGCTGATCCTGGCCTTCGGGCGCGATCTCGTAGAGCAGCCGGTCGAGTTGCTCGCCCGGCACCGGGACCGCGTTCGCCCGGATCGAGTACGTCCCTCCGGTGGCCGTCGCGAAGCGCCGGTGCAGGCCTGCTTCCATACCCGTGGCGGACAGGCCCGTCGGGTTGGCCGTGCGGTGCAGGGAGATCAACTCGGCGCCGGCGTTCGTGTCCTCGGCGTCGGTCGGCAGCCTCAGCAGCCGGGTCACCTGGACGTCCGGCAGGGTGATCTCGGAGAAGCCGGCGCCCAGCAGGCCGGTGCGGCGTTCCACCGTGTCGAGGATCGTCAGCTTCATCCAACCGGTGGCCCCGGGCGGCGACTTGATGGTCTGGGTGCTGCCGTCGGAGCGCAGGATGGTGGTCTGGGACCCCTTCTCGGTCTCCACCCGCACCTTCGTCGCCGCCGGCCGCACGCTGTCCTGCGGCAGCGGTGTCACCTTGAACGAGGACGGCATGTCGTACGCGTCGTCCGAGAACGCGATCCGCAGCCACTGTCCGTCCGCCGAGCCCAGCGCACCCTCGGCCCAGGCGGTGTCCGGGTTGCCGTCGAAGGCGTTGACCGGGTCGTACTGCGGGAGATGGAACAGCCAGTTGCCGTAACTGGACGCCGACACCGAGCGCGCGCCCCGCAGTTGGGCCACCGTCTGATGGTCGAGGCCCTTCGTCGGCAGGATCTGGTGCGGTTTCTCGCCCGCGTCCTCCGCCGCCTCGGGGGCGTTGCGTTCGTTGCTGGTGTACGTGTACGAGGTGTTGGCGTTGACCAGTCCGAACCGGGTGTCCGCGCGGCGCAGTCCGTCGCCGACCACCTGGAGCGGCGGGGTCCCGACGCCGGGGTGGTTGTCGCCGGTCAGCACGGTCGGCCGGCCGCGCAGCTCGGTCGCGAGCGGCAGCAGGGACTCGGGGCCGCCGGAGACGACGGCGGTGTCGGCGACCGGCAGCAGCCCGGCATGCCCGGGGCGCGGTACTTCCTCGGCCGGAGCGTAGATCTCCACCGCCCGCTGCCTCGGGTAGAGGCCCTCGACCGCGAGGGGGGCGTCCTGGATGATCCGGCCGCCGGTCATGATCGGGCCGAGCCCCTTCATGCGCTGGTAGCCGGACTCCTCCAGGGTCCGCTTCACCGTGGTCGTCGGCACATAGCCGATCTGGTCCGGGTCGAGGTCGTTGCGGACGACGACGTAGTAGATGCCCGAGCGGCTCAAGTAGTCGGCCAGGCCCGGGACTTCGCCGCCGCTCATCAGGGCCTGCTCGACGGCGTCCATCGCGCGCCGGTTGCCGGCGGTGCCGAAGGGGACGTAGTCGCGCTGCGCCCAGCGGGACTCGGCGACCACGTCGAGCGGCTGGTCGATGGTCGAGCCCCAGGTGTAGATGCCGTGCGCGGTCGCCGGGACGACCAGGGCGCGGGAGTCGGGCGAGGCGTCCTTCAGCCAAGCGGCCGTCGCCTTCCAGTACTTGGGGATCTCCTGGAAGGAACCCGGGGTGAGGATCGAGCCGTTGAGGTAGGGCCACATCAGGCCGGGCAGGATGAGCACGGCCGCGATCAGTGGCGCGAACCGACGCCCCCGTACCGGTCGGGCGCCCCGCGTCTCGGCCGCGACCCCCGCCAGATGGGCGAGCCCCAGCACCAGCGCCAGGGCCAGCCCCGTCTGGAACTTGTAGATGTTCCGGAACGGGACGAGTCCGCCGTTCAGCCAGTCCTGCACCACCCCGTGGAAGGGCGCACCGAAGGCGCCGCCGTACCCGGCGAGCAGGAGCGGCGCGATGACGATCACCGTGAGCGTCAGCCAGCGCCGCTCCGGCATGTCCCGCCGGGCAAGCCCCGCGAGGCCGAGGCCGGCCGCGAGCGTCGAGCCGACGATGACGACCACCGAGGCCGCCACGGTCCAGCCGGCCGGCAGCCAGGCCTCGCCGAAGTGCAGATACGCGACCCAGTTCCCGGCGCCGCGCAGCGCCTCGGTCGCCGCCATGGTCTCGGTCGTGGTCTGTGAACTCTCCACGTACGGAAGGAAGTTCTCGCCGTAGAAGCCGAGCAGCAGCAGCGGGATCCACCACCAGGCCGTCGCCAGCACCAGGCCCGGCACCCACCAGGCGATCAGCTTGCGCTGTCGTGGCCCGGGCGGTCGGGACAGCAGATAGAGCCCGACCGGGAGGAGGGAGGCGAGGGTCGAAGCCGCGTTCACGCCGCCCATGAACGGGATGATCACCGCCGAGCGCAGGGCGGCGACCCGGGCGCTGTACCGCTCGTCGACCAGCGGCAGCAGCACCCACGGCAGGACGGCACCCGGCAGCGCGGCCGCCGACGTCGAGCCGATGACGATGGTGAACACCGGCCACAGCGCGTAGGCGACGGCGGCGAGCAGCCGTGAGGCGCCGCTGCCGATGCGCAGCCGCTCGGCCAGCCGCAGGGCGCCCCAGAAGGCGACCGAGACGATGAGCGACATCCACAGCCGTTCGGCCAGCCACACCGGCAGTTGTACGGCGTCGGCCAGCCAGTAGAACGGCAGCATCGGCCACAGATAGCCGGTGTACTGGTCGGAGATCCCGCCGAAACCGCCCTGGTCCTGCCACAGCTGGCCCAGGTCGGAGAAGAACCGGCCCGGGTCGACGGTGACACCGAGCTTGGTGTCGAAGGTCTGCCGCCCCGGGTGCACCGCCAGGAACAGCACGAACACCACGGCCCAGAACCCCAGCAGCCAGCGCCGCGACCGCGGGCCCTCCGGCGGGCCCGACATACGCGCGGTGGAGGGTACGGCCGCCGGGGGAGGGGCCTGGACCGTGGACGTCGTCATCGTGGACACCGCCGGAGGATGAGGAGGAGGTTCCAGGTGGCGACCTCGCGGATACCCGGCGCCTTGACGACGGTCTCCGCGAGGAACGGCCAGTAGCGGGAGCGCGCCGAGACCACCCGTACATCGTCGCGGGCGCGCACCTGCCGCAGGGTCGGGCCGATGTGCACGGCGAACAGGTTCTCGCCGAGGGTGTGCTTGGCGGCCTTTCCGGTACGGCGCCGGTAGCGGGCCCGCGCCCGCTCGGCGCCCAGGTAGTGCCAGGGCGCCCACTCATGGCCGCCCCACGGGGACAGCCAGTTGGTGAACGACAGATAGATCAGCCCACCGGGCCGCGTGACCCGTACGAGCTCACTGACGAAGGTCTGCGGATCGGCGACATGCTCCAGGACGTTGGAGGAGAAGGTGACGTCCGCGACCCCGTCGTACAGCGGCAGCAGGTATCCGTCGGCGATCACGGCCCCGTCGGTCGGCTTGGGACCGAGTTCCGCCATGTCGGGCTCGAAGAGGTACGCCTGGGCACCCCGTCTGCGGAACTCCTCGGTGAAGCACCCGCTGCCGCCCCCGACGTCGACGACCGTACGGCCGGCGACGGGACCGTCGTAGGCCTCGACCTGGTCGACGGAGTCGCGGGCGAGGAGTTCGTAGCAGGCGGAGGGGTCGTCCTGTTCGTGAAGGAAGGCTCGGAAAAGTGCGAGGGAACGTCGAAACGAGGGATCCTTGGACGCGCCCCGATAGGGGCGCGGGGCTGTGTCTGATGTGCGGCTGCCGCCGCGCGTGCGCGACCAGCCACGACGCACCCGCAGCCGCGTCATGGCGCCCAGCTCCTCACCGCCTCGGCGGCGACCGCACGGAACTGTCTCACCGTCCGATCCCAGCGATAACGCGCCGCATGATCTCGGGCCGTCTTGCCCATCAGTTCACGGCGATGACCCGACAGGGCCAACGTGCACCAGGCCGCCGCGAACGTGGACTCGCCGTGCGCCAGCACACCCGTCTCCCCGTCCACGACGGAATCCCGCAGACCGGGTACGTCGAAGGCGATCGTCGGCGTCTCACGGGCCGCGGCCTCCGTGACGACCAGACCCCAGCCCTCGACCGCCGACGGATGCAGCAGCAGCCACGCCGCACAGAGCAGCCGGTGCTTCTCCGCCTCGGACACATGGCCGGTGAACTCCACGCCAGGACCGGCGAGTTGCTCCAGACGCTCCCGTTCGGGACCGTCGCCGACGATCAGCAGCCGGCCGCCGGTCACGGGCCGTACCCGCTCCCACAGCCGCAGCAGCAGGTCGATGCGCTTGTACTCGACGAGCCGGCCGACCGCCACGAACAGCGGCTCGGGGGAGCGGTCCGCGCGCGGGCCCGGCTCCTCCACTCCGTTGTGCACGACACGGATACGGTCCCGCTCGACGCCGATCCCGCGCAGTGCGTGGGCCGTCGAGGGGGACACGGCCACCAGCAGACTCCGGTGCTGCGCACCGGTCAGCGCCCAGTGTTCGAGTCTTCGGCCGAGGCGCGCGGCGGGGGCCATCGGCCCGCCGAACCGCATCTTCCACAGATCGGTGTGCACATGGTTGACCAGGCACAGCGTGGGACCGCGGTGCCAGACGGGCGCGAAGTACGGCATCCCGTTGCAGACCTCGACCAGCAGATCGCAGTCGCCGACCTGGCGGGAGAAGGCCGAACGGGCACGGAGGAAGTGACCGAGTTCGCCGCCCGCGGAGACGACCCGGTAGTCGCGGTACGACGCGGGACCGCCGCACAGCAGGGTGACCTGGTGGCCGAGCCCGGTGAGGCCGTCGGCGAGCCGGTCGACCAGGAGCTCGGAGCCCCCGGCGGCCGGGTTGCCCAGATCACGATGGGCAAGGAAAACGATTCGGCGCGGGGGTGGGGGGAGCACCGAGGGGTGCTGCGACGCCCGGGGCGAGGCGGCGTGATGGGGGTCCCCCCGCTCGAGCGAAGTCGAGATTGGGGGAGAGGGTGGTACGTGCTGGGGCATGTGCGCTCCAACTCGTCTCAGGGTGCGGAACTTTGAGCGTGGGGGAGAGCTTTACGTTCCTGTGGGGGGTTTGAGTGCTTACTGCGAGGGTCATGTGGGTGGACTGTGCTCGGGTGGGGGTGGACAGTTTTCGCCCACCCGTTCGCCGTGGCTACTCACCGAGGTGACAATTTCCGGCGTTATTAGAGCTGACGTCCAGTCACATCGTGAGCGGGGAATCGGGCGTATCGGATGAACCAGGATGGCGCCTCCCGCGTACCACCAAAACGGAACCGGCCACCACCAGGACGAACCCCAGCACAGCCGCACCGATCGGCACCGTCTCGCCGATCGCCTTCAGCTGACCGCTGTCCTGCTCGGCCTTCTTCACCGCGTCCTGCTGCGTCGCGGTCGTGAAGGCGATCTTCTCGCTGTCCAGCAGCACCACCGCGTCCTTCTTGGCGCCCGGCGCCCGCAGGGTCCGCTTCGGCCCGGTCTGCGCGTAGATCACGCGGCCGGTGCGCTGGTCGACGACCAGCTCGAAACCGTGGTTGGAGTACCACTCCTCGGCCAGCACCTGCGGGCTGTCCGGCCGGCCGACTAGGCTGCCCGGCACCATCCGGGTGCCGACCTTCGTCGGGGCGACCGTGCCGGTGAACCGGTAACCCGTGTACCCCTGGACCTTCCTGGTATCCCGGTAGCTCAGCACGATGGTGTTGCCGAGGGTGTTGTCCCACCACTGGTAGGCGCGTTTTTGCACGTCGAAGGGGAACTTCAGATACGCCTCGCCCTCGATGTACGGCTTCTCGCCGCAGCAGTGGACGGGCTTGGTGGTTCTGCGGTCCATGACCCAGCGGTGCGGTACGAAGTCCAGCGCGTCGTGCGGATCCGCGGCCGGCAGGGTCTTGTCGGTGTCGACCGTGGTCGTCACGTCCCAGACCGCGTCACCGCTGCGCTCGCTGTCCTCGACGTTGCCGCGCACCCGCTGGGTGACGGTGATCGTCTGGCCGTCCACGGTCTCGACCTTGTCGGTGTCGAAGACGCTGCCGGTGCCCTTGTAGACGGCGGTCTGGTCGATGTCGATCGGGTTCACCGCGGCCCGTGGGGTCACGTACCACGCCAGCATGGGCGCCAGGACCAGCAGAAACGTGCCAAGTCCCAGCAGAATCAGAGAGAAAGGAGAGGCTGTACGGCGCATCCGGCTACTCCTGGGGCGTGAGGGTACGGAGTTCGGGCCGCTCTATGGGCCGGGAACCGTAGGCCGCCCTTGACGGAGTGTCAATGTCTTGTCGACACTGGGGCGGACAGACAGGGTGGACTGCCGGGGTGGGGACAACCGCCGGAACGTGGGTCCTGTCGTCGGATTCCCGCCTGCCTCGCGGCGTCTGGCACGCACGCTCGCCGCGTTGCCGAACCGCCCACGTGGCTCCGCCACGCGGACGCTCCGGCGCCTTGCGATCTGGGGGTGCCCCCTCTGGGGGAGCACCAGACGCCGCGAGGCCCGCCCTTCGGGCGGACGACGGGAATCCGACGACAGGACCCCGCCACTGAAAGGCTGACCCTGCGATGTCCAGACTGCTCGCCGCCGCACTCACCGTCGTGGCCGCCGCCGCGCTCGCCGTGGGGGCCGCGTTCGGCATTGTCGCGCTGCTCGAAGCGACGCCCGACCAGCCGAACACGCCCTTGATCACGTACGAGCAAGCAGGTCAGGGGAGTTGAGCCGTGACGGCGGTGACTTCCCGGTCGGCCTGGCTCGACGTACCCCGGCTTCAGGTGCGCCGGTTCGCGGAGATCGCGATGGCGGAGGCACCGGCGCTCGCCGAGGAGATCCTGCGCGAGATCCGCCGCGAGTACCCCCATCTGCCCGTCGTCCTCGACGAGTCGGGCGAGCCGATGGCCCTCGTCGGCATCCGCCGCGCCATCGAGGTCTTCGTCCAGCACCTGGAGACCGCGGAGGGCCGCCCCTCGGTCCCCCCGGGTGTCTTCCAGGAGTTCGGCCGGGGCGAGGGACTGAACGGCCGCAGCCTGGACTCCCTCCAGGCCATCTACCGCATGGGCGTACGCCTGGCCTGGCGCCGTTTCGCCGAGATCGGCCAGCGCGTCGAGATCCCGCCGCCGGCGATGTACGAACTCGTCGACGCGGGCTACGAGTACCTCGACGGCCTCGTCGACCAGTCGGTCCGCGGCTACGCCGAGGCGGCGGCCCGCCAGGCGGGCGAACGGCTCCGGCTCCAACGCCGCCTGATGGAACTCCTGTTGGTCGAACGCCACCGGCACGGCGACCCCGCCGAGGCCCTCACGGAACGCGCCGCCCGCATCGGCTGGCCGCTCCCCGAGAGAGTCGCCGTCGGCGTCCTGCTGCGCCCGGCACGGGAGGCGGTACCGCCCGCGGTCGGCCAGGAAGTGCTCCTGGACATGGAGTACGAACTGCCACGCATGGTCGTCCCCGAACCGGACGCGGCGGGTCGCCCCGAACTCCTCCACCGCGCCCTGACCGGCTGGTCCGGCGCGATAGGACCCCCCGTCCCGCTGGCCGACGCGGCGAAGTCGCTGCGCTGGGCCGAGGCCGCCGTACGCCTGATGGAACGCCGTCTGCTGCCGTCGGGTGAGGTGCTGCACTGCACGGAGCACACGGAGGCGCTGGTCCTCCTGCAGCCGGAGGAACTGATCGACGACCTCGCCCTGCGCTGCCTGGCCCCCCTGGCCCACTGCGGCCCCACGCACGGCCGCCGCCTCGCCGAGACGTTACTGGCCTGGCTGGAGACCCGTGGTGGTGCCCCGGAGGTGGCCGCCCGGCTGGGCGTCCACCCTCAGACGGTCCGCTACCGCCTCCGTCAGATCCGTGAGCTCTGGGGCGCGGAGATCGACGACCCGGACCGGCGCTTCGAGCTGGAACTGGTGCTCAGGGCGCAGCGGTTGAGGGGGGTGCTGGGGGAGTCGCCGGGTAAGCCCTAGGAGCGCCTCAGGAGTCCGACCGGCGCTTGAACTCCACCGGCCCCGCGTTCATCTGGATCGTGCCGTCCAGGTGCAGGAACGGACGGCGTTCGGTCATGCGGCTGCTGTACGCCTCGACGTGGTGGATCGCCGCACCGTCGGGAGCGGTGAAGTCGACGAGGGCGATGGCCACCCAGAAACGGGTCGAGGTGTTCTCGTAGAGCGGCACGGTGACGTTGGATCCGCGGCCGTCGTCCACGACGACCTTGGCGCCGAAGCTCTTGAAGGAACCGAAGCCGTTGCTGACGGCGGAGTAGGCGCACAGCAGGACATAGCCCTGCTCGTCGGGCCGGACGATGCGGACCGTCTCGCGGCCGGGGGTGCGGGAGTCACCGTCGAGCTGCACGTAGGGCGGCTCCTTCAGGGAGCCGAGGTTCTTGTAGTAGACGACGTCCGGGTCCTTGGTGATGGGACCCTTCTTGACGAAGGTGCCCGGATCCCGCGGTCCGCGCCGGACCTTCGAGGCGGGCACGAACAGGGCGTACAGGTCCAGGTCGGCGCCCTGGCGGCGCCGCTTGTCGCTGCCGCCGTCCCACTCCAGGGCCACGGTGACGACCAGCTCGCGGTCCGACTTGTCCAGACTGATCGAAACCTGGCCGCCCTTGTCCAGGCTGACCTTGCCGAGCGGGGGCTTGACGAGACTGGTCGGTGCCGGTGCCGGTGCCGGTGCGGGCGCCGGTGCCTGCGACAGCGACTGCGCCTGTGCCTGTGCGGGAGGCGTCTCGGCCTCCGGCTCGGACACATCGATCCCGAAGTCCGTGGCCAGCCCCGCCAGCCCCTCGGCGTACCCCTGCCCGATGGCCCGCAGCTTCCACCCGTCGCCCCGCCGGTACAGCTCCACGAGCAGCACCGCACGCTCACCGTCGGTCAGCGGGGGCGCACGGAAGACCACGGGATCACCGTTGGCCTGATGGGCCCGGACGGTGACCTCATCGACCTCACGGAAGGTGCGGGCGGCGTTGTCGGGATCACAGCTGCCGACCAGCACGACCCGGTCCACGTCCGCGGGCAGCCCGGCCGGATCCACGACCACCCGCTCGGGCCCGGAACCATCGGCACCGACATGCCGCACGGCCCCGTCCTCACCCGAGGGCTGGTTGTAGAACACGAGATCCCCATCGGACCGCACCCGTCCGTCCGCCCCCACCAGCAGCGCACTCAGATCCACCGGATCACCCACGGTGTGCAGCTCGGCGGTCAGCGGCCCGGAGCCCACCACGGTGTTCCCGCCCTTGAGAAGCTCAGGCACAGCGACTCCCCCCACCCATCGACGTGACGTCACCCTGTCACATCGGATCGGGAAGGGAAGAGGGGGCGCCGGGGCTTCTCGGTCAGGCGGGTTCCTTCTGCGGGGCACGTCGGGGGACCGGCTGGTCCAGGTGGACCACCACGGTCGTGTAGAAGCGGTGCACGGCGTCGTCGACGCTGCGGATGAAGCCGGACTCGGCGTTGCCCCGGGTGCTGCCCATGCCCTTGAGAAGGGACAGCCGGAATCCGGTGATCTGCGTGCCGTTCTTCGGAAGGAGGTCCGCGGGTTCCGGTCGGAGCCGTTCCAGGGTGCCGCGCGGGCCGACGGCGTCGCCCTCGACCAGGGTCTCCACGTGCAGGTCGGCCGGGGCCTCGCCGAGGCGGCGCATCAGTCGCTTGGCCCGGGTCAGGGGATAGCCCTGGTCCGGCGCGGGGACCTCGACGGAGGTGCGCAGCCTGCCGGTGCGCAGATCGGCGCCGATGGTGAGCAGTCCGGGGGCCTGTTCGACGCGGAGCTCCGCATGGAGCCGGCCTTCCAGGCACAGCCGGTCGGCCAGCTGGCTCCGCCGGGTCCCGTGGTCGGTGCCGCGTCTGACGCGCTGGGCGGGCAGCACCTTCTGCCCGAGTTCGCCGCCGAGCCTGAGGCACACCTGGCGGATGAGCCGCTCCCAGCTCTCGACCACTTCGAGGGCCCGCGGATCGCCCTGGCAGAGGGTTTCGTCGTTGATGCCGTTGCGTACCGGCACCCAGGCGGAGCCCATGTTCTGGAAGCCGTGACAGCCGGAGTTCTCGTGCTGGAGGTAGTGCAGCAGCTCCTGGAGCAGCCAGGTGCGCGCCGCGTTGCCGACCCCCTCGTGCCGGATCAGCAGCTGTGCCTGATGGGCCACCTCGGCCCAGGACAGATGCCAGAGCGCCACCTGGTGCTTGCGCCGCCGGTCGATCCTGACGTCGACCAGGGGGCTGCCCTCCAGCGCCGCCAGGGCAGCGTTCGACCCCTTGGTCATTTCGTGCACGAGATCCCCCCAGGAACCGCATCCCCCAAGACACGCCACGCAGTGTGACGTGTCACACACGAACACAGTAGTACCGGCACCTCGCACCCGTACGCTTCCCGCCGAAACGGGACGGTTGCTGTGCGCGTAATCGTCAGGCCCATTGCCCGGGGAAACGCGGTATGGCTAGCCTGTGTTCGTTATGCCGATCGTCTGTTGAAATTTCGAACAGACGCCTAAGACGCAAAGGGGGGGCTGGACGTGGGACGTCTTGTACCTGCCGTGACCCGGGCTCTCGACATTCTCGAGCTCTTCCTCGACGGGGACGGCACGCTCTCCGCCCCCGACATAGTGCGCAAGCTGCAGCTGCCGCGCACCACCGTGCACGAGCTGGTGACCACGCTCGCCGCGCGGTCCTACATTGTCGCCGTGCCGGGTCAGCCGGGACGTTACCGGCTCGGGGTGCGGCCCTACCAGCTCGGCAGCCGGTACGCCGAGCAGCTCGACCTCGCCGCCGAGGGGCAGCAGGTCGCCCGGACCGTCGCCGAGACCTGTGACGAGACGGTGCACGTGGCGATCCTGGAGGGCACCGACGTCATCTACATCGCCAAGGTGGACTCCACGCATGCGGTGCGGATGGTGTCCGCCGCCGGGCGCAGGCTCCCTGCCCATTGCACCTCCGTCGGCAAGATGCTGCTCGCCTCGCTTCCCGAGCCGGAGCTGAGCTCCCGCATCCCGGACTCCGCCGAGCTGATCCGGATGACTCCGAACAGCATCACCGAACCCGGCGCGCTGCGCGAGGCCCTCGCCCACATCCGCGAGCGCGGCCTCGCGGTGGAGAGCCGTGAGTCCAACCCGGACGTCTCCTGCGTGGCCGCCCCGGTCCGCGACCGCACCGGCCGGGTGGTGGCCGCGCTGTCCATCTCCGTGCCCATGATCCGCTGGAGCGACGAGCGCCAGGGCGAGCTGGAGCAGCTCGCCGCGAAGGGTGCCGCCGAGCTGTCCGAGCGCCTGGGCTACCGGAGCGTGGGATGACCTCGACGACGTACGACTACGAGGTGGCCGTCCGCGCCGAGGCGACCCTCGGCGAGGGCCCCACCTGGGACCCGGCGCGGAACCACCTCATCTGGCTCGACATCCTCGGCGCCCGGATCAACACCTACGACCCCGTCTCCGGCCACCGCACGGTCCGCGTCACCGACCAGCACATCGGCGCCGCCAAGCCGCGCACCGGCGGAGGGCTCGTCCTCAACCTGCGGGACGGCGTCGCCCTCCTCGACGCGGACGACTCCTTCCGCTGGCTGCACCACGAGCCGGTTCCCGGCCGCCGCGCCAACGACGCCGCCGTGGCCCCCGACGGTTCGCTGTGGGCGGGCACCATGCGCTACGACGAGGCGCCGGGCGGCGGCACCCTGTCCCGTCTCACCGGCGACGGCTCCTTCGAGACCGTCCTCGACGACGTCGCGGTCAGCAACGGCACCGGCTGGAGCCCCGACGGCCGGCGGATGTACTACATCGACTCACCGACCCGCCGCCTCGACGTCTTCGACTTCGAGGCCGGGCGCCCCGTGAACCGCCGTCCCCTCGTCGAGATCGAGGAGGACGCCGGCTTCCCCGACGGCCTCACCGTCGACGCCGACGGCTGTGTGTGGGTGGCCCTGTGGGACGGGGGAGCGGTACGCCGTTATACGCCGGAGGGTGCGCTGGACCGGGTGATCACCCTTCCCACGCCGAGGGTGACGGCTTGTGCGTTTGGGGGCGCGGACTTGACGGACCTGTACATCACGACGGCGCGGGTGGGCCTGGAGTCCCCTCATCCGGTGGCGGGCTCGCTGCTGGTGGTGCCTGGCGCGGGAAAGGGTATGGAGCAACCGGTTTTCGCCGGGTAGGTGGACCCACCCAGGGGCGCGGGGCCGTATCGATGTGCGGCTCCGCCGCGTGGGCGCGACAAGCCCCCACCGGCCCGCGCCCGACCAACTACTGAAGCCCCACTCTCTTCAACTCCTCCGCAGTCAAAGGCGGCGCCACCAAGGGGGCCTTCAACGGCCCCACCGCCGCCGCCAGCAACACCGACGGACTCAGCAACACCTCCGCCCGCCGCTCCAACGACGTCACATCCGTCACGCGGCGGGCGATCCGCCCGTTCCCCGTGGCCGTGAGCATCAGCCGGTCCACATACCCGGCCAGCAGCCGATCCCGCAGCGTCGGCCCGTTCTCCGTCGCCCCCGGGTAGAACACGTCCTGCCCCGTCGCCAGATCCCACGCCGCCCCCACCGGACGGGCCACCGCCTTCTGGATCCGCCGGGACAGCCCGGGCGCACCCCAGCCATGACGTGCGGTCAGCTTCCGCAGGAGCAGCGCGCTCTGGGCGCCGACCGCCAGACCGTGGCCGTACACCGGGTTGTACGCGGCCAACGCGTCGCCCAGCACCGTGAAGTTGTCGGGCCAGGCCGGCATCCGCTCGTAGAAGTACCGGCGGTTGACCGTGGTGCGGGTGACCGCCACCTCCGACAGCGGCTCGGCCTGCCGCAGCAGGTCGCCGATGAGCGGGTGCCGCAGCTCCTCGCGGGCGAAACGGACGAAGTCGTCGGCGGCGCCGGAGGGTTCGCCGCCCCGCGTGCCGTTCACCGTGACGATCCAGCGGCCGTTCTCGATGGGCAGCAGAAAGCCCGCCCGGCCCGGGACGCCGGCGTGCGGGTCGGGCTGCACATGGATGACGGGGAAGCCGCCGCGGGCCTGCTCGGGCGCGAGGTAGAGCCGACTGGCGTACGCGAGGCCGGAGTCGACCCTGCGCTCCCGCGGCGCGGGCAGTCCGAGTTCCGTCAGCCAGCGGGGCGCTCCGGAGCCCCGGCCGGTGGCGTCGACCACCATGCCCGCCCCGATGGTCCGTTCACGGCCGTCGTGCTCGCGCACCCGGACCCCGGTGACCGCCTCCGGCGTACCCGTGAGGCCCAGCACCTCGGTGCCCCCGAGCACTTCCACCCGCCCGCCGGCCAGGACCTGTGCGCGGACCGTCGCGTCCAGCAGGTCCCGCCCGGCCAGGATCACATGGTGGGACTCGGGCCAGCGCCGGAACCAGCCCTGCGCCGAGTAGCCGACGATGTCCGTGGTGACCGGCGCCCGCCGTGCCCCCGCCTCCCGGAGCACCTCGGAGATGCCCGGCAGCAGCTCCTCCATGGCCCGCACACCGCCCGACCACAGCATGTGGGCGTGCCGGGCCTGTGGCAGACCCTTGCGTGGCCCGGGGCCCTCGGGCAGCACGTCCCGCTCGACGACCAGGACGCGGTCGGCGAAGGCGGCGAGCGCCCGCGCCGCGAGCATGCCGGTATGGGATCCCCCCAGGACCACGGCGGTTCTGGCGGGGGAGGGACTCTCACTCATGCGCGGACATGCTCTCTGCCGGGACGGCCGCACGGGTGCGTACCGCCTTGATCTCGTCGGGGCTGCGCAGGGCCTCGGACACGGCCTGGATCTCCTGCAGCAGGTAGGTGGTGTCGGGGACGCCCGCGTCATCGGCCTCCGGGGAGCCCGGCTCGCGCTCCATGGCGTCCAGGATCGTCACGGCCGCCGCCAGCGCCTGGGCCCGGCCGCGTTCGAGACCGAGGGCCAGGGCGGCGTCGTGGGCGCGGTCGCGCAGCTCGTCGTCGAGGCGACGGGAGAGGTGCAGGAGGGCGTCGCGGATGAGCGTCTCGCGGCGGATCAGCCGCATCTCGAGGGTCGCCCGCAGCGCGAAGGGCTCACGGCTGCCCGCGACGCCCCGCATCAGCCGGGCCAGGGGTGCGAGGCCGCGATGCCGGCGGCGCAGCCGCCACCGCTCCTGGAGGTACTGGCCGGCGTGCGGCACGATGAAGCCGATCGCGACCAGGGTCGCCGCGACACACGCGGCCGACGGCGCGATGTTGGTGTTCAGCCAGTCCAGGTCGTGGCCGGTCCAGCGGGCGACGACGGCCGTGAGCTTGGCGACGCTGAAGAGCAGGTTCGTCGCGAAGCCGACTCCCAGGAACCTCAGCCCCCAGCGCAGCCAGCCGTCGAGACCCTCGATGCGGATCCAGTTCCAGACGAGCCGGGACGTGACCAGGCTGGCCACCATGTGAGCGAACAGGTAGAGGAGGATCGCCTCGCGCATGAACGGCGTGGAGGCGTAGTAGGTGTCCAGGTTCCGGATCTGTTCCACGGGTACGTCGGCGAGGGCGAACAGCACCCACAGGGCGACCACGACACCCGCGTAGACGGCGACCACCCACCGGGTCGCGCGGCGGGTGTGGGCGTGGCGCTCGATGCGTCCGTTGCGCCAGTGGACGACCAGCAGCAGCCATGACGCGCAGAGCGCGGTGATCAGCGAGTACACCCAGGGTGCCGCGATGTTCGGCACACCGGTGACCCGGTTGGTCCAGGAGATGGTGCTGGGGGCGGCGAAGACGAACACCGCGCAGGCGAACAGCAGCAGTCCGCCGACGGCCCGCAGCAGCGGGTCCCGCCAGAGCTTCAGGATGCTGGGCAGTTTGATCACCAGGGCCGCGGTCAGCACCACGGTGGGGAGCCAGAAGGAGACATACACCCCGCTGAGGAGGTTGCCCTGCGCGAGCGGACCGGTGTGCGTCACCGCTCTGTGCCTCTGCGCCCGCGGTACCCCATGGACCGCTCCATCCCGGTGAGGGACGCCCTGCCGCCGCGGCCCGACAGATAGGGCCGGAACGCCGCCGCCAGCCGGTGCCCGAAGTCGTCCGCCTCCGCCTCGTCGGTCTGCCGGGAGCCGTCGCGTGCGGCGACGGCCAGGGCGTCCTTCCAGTCGGGACCGCCGGCCAGCGCGCGGGCGGCGGCCTGGCCCACCCCGTGCCGGTGCCCGGCGTTGAGATGCCACAACTCATGGCCGAGGATGACCAGTTGCTGCACCGCTTCGGCCCGCTCCTCGACGATGACCAGGTCGAAGTCTCGGAACTCCACGCACAGGCCGGTCACCTCGATCTCGTCGGGGAACCGTTCGAAGCGCAGCTCGACGGGCCGCCCGTCGCGGCGCGCGCTCATCTCCTCGCACAGCGCCAGGCACACCTCGTGCACGCCGGCCGGGGGAGTGGGCCTGGACCGCAGCGCGGTGTCGAGTTCGACGGCGAGCCGGCGCATCGCGGACCCGGTTCTCGCGCGCCGCAGCGCCGCGGCGACCCGCCCCGCCCTCGTGCGCGCGATGTCCATCGATCCCCCTTCTCACCGCTGTACGGCAGCCCGTCCGAGCGTACGCGGCCCGAACTGTCCACGTCATGCGATCCGGTGACCGTTCGTACAAGTAAGAACCAGCGCTCGCGGTTCTGAAAATCTTGTCCGGACCATTGACGAGAAAGCGCTTCCTATCTACGGTCCGTTCGAAGTTACGAGCACCTAACGAAATATCGAACCGACTGACTCTCTCCTCCGACTGTAAGGGCAGGCAATGGCACGACCTGACCTGAACCGCAGGCAACTGCTCGCCGCCGCAGGCGGGTTGGCCGTGGCCGGCAGCTTCGGCTTCGCCGCACTCGGCACCGGCGCCGACGCGCTGGCCTCCGACGCGGACACCCGGGTGCGCTACTGGAACCTCTTCAGCGGCGGCGACGGCGCCAACATGATCGCGATGCTGGACTCCTTCCGGAAGGAACACCCCGACATCGCGGTCAAGGACTCCACCCTCCAGTGGGGCAACCCCTTCTACACCAAGCTCGCCATGGCCGCCGCGGGCAACCGCGCCCCCGAACTCGGCGTCATGCACGTGGGCCGGGTCGCGGGCTTCTCGCCGGGACGGCTCCTGGACCCGTGGGACGAGGCACTCCTCGCCCGGTACGGCGTGCGCAAGGCCGACTACAACCCGGCGCTGTGGAACCGCGGTGTCATCGACGGCAAGCTCTACGCCCTCCCCCTCGACATCCACGTCCAACTCTGCTTCTACCGCAAGGACGTCCTGAAGAAGGCGGACCTGCTCGGCGACGACGGCCGGATGATCCCGGTCTCCTCCACCGCCGAGTGGTTCGACATCCTGAAGAAGGCCAAGGCGGTCCAGAAGAAGGGGCTCCAGACCATCGGTCTGTGGACCAACGACCAGAACTTCCAGTGGTGGTTCTTCGTCGCCTTCTACACCCAGCTCGGCGGCCGCTGGTTCGACGAGGGCACCCCCGCCAATACGGAAGTCCTCTTCGACGCCGACAAGGCCACCCAGGTCCTGGAGTTCCTCCGGCAACACGTCACCGACGGCTACGTCATCCCCGGCGCACCCACCGGCGAGCAGTTCATCAACGGCGCCCCCTTCACCTGGGAGGGCAACTGGTCGGTGCCGGTCTTCTCCGGCGCGAAACTGGACTACGGCGCGACCCCGCTGCCGCCCGTCTTCGGCAAGCCCGCCACCCACGCCGAGTCGCACGCGTTCGTCCTGCCCCACCAGTCGGGCCGCGGCGGCGCCACCAACGAGGCCGCGCACGAACTCGCCGCGTACGTCGTCACCCACGCCCAGCAGTGGGCGGCCGGCGGCCACATCCCCGCGTACACGCCGACGCTGTCCACGGCCGCGTACCAGAAGCTCGAACCGCAGAACGAGTACGTGAGCGCCATGGACCACCAGGCCACCGAGCCCAAGGTGTGGTTCGCGGGCTCCACCGGCGTCCTCGCCCAGGACCTCGGCCCCGTCGTCGTCTCCTCGACCATGGGCTCCGCCAAGCCGGCCGCCGTGGCACAGCGGATGAAGTCCCGGCTCACCAAGCTCCTCGCCTCGAAGAACCCGATGGACGGCAGGACCGCCGCGCAGGGAGGTACGGCCGCATGACGACCAGCGCTCAGACCGTCGTCGCACCGGCGCGGGCGAAAACCGCCACCGCCACCGCCACCGTCCGCCGCAACCAGGGCTTCCAGCACGGGGGCTGGTTCATCGCCCCGTTCCTGGTGCTGTTCGCGCTCTTCGTGGTCTGGCCGCTGCTGCGCGGCCTCTACCTCAGCTTCACGGACGCCAACATCTCCGGCGAGGGCGCGAGCTTCGTCGGCCTCGACAACTACCGTGAGGCCCTCAACGACCAGGCGATGTGGGACGCGCTCGGCCACAGCGCCTGGTTCACCCTCCTCGTCGTCCCGTGCATCACGATCCTGGCGTTCCTGCTCGCGATGCTCGCCCACCACATCGAGCGCGGCAAATGGCTGTGGCGGCTGTGCTTCTTCGTCCCCTTCCTGCTGCCCTCGACAGTCGCCGCCAACATGTGGCAGTGGCTCTTCACCCAGGGCATCGGCCTGTTCAACGAGACCTTCGGCCTCGACACACCCTGGCTGACCGACAAGTCGTACGCGATGCTCGCCATCGTCATCCAGACCCTGTGGTGGACGGTCGGCTTCAGCTTCCTGCTGTACCTGGCCGCGCTCCAGGGCATCCCCGACCACCTCTACGAGGCCGCCAAGCTGGACGGCGCCAACGCCTGGCACCGCATGGTCCACATCACCCTGCCGATGCTGCGCCACATCACCGGTCTGGTGATCGCGCTCCAGATCCTCGCCTCGCTCCAGCTCTTCGACCAGGCCGTCGTGATGATGGACTTCAGTCCCGGACCCGAGCTCAGCACCCGCTCCTTCGTCCAGTACACCCTCGAACAGGGCTTCACCAGCTACCGCGTGGGCTACGCCTCCGCGATGTCCATCATCTTCTTCGTGATCATCGCGGCCGTCGCCCTGGGACGAATGGCACTGCTGCGCAACCGTGAGGAGGGAACCCGATGAGCACCACCCGGATACGGCTCAAGTCCCGCAAGCCCTGGACGCCCAGCCAGATCGTCCTCACGGTGGTCGGCGCCGCCGTCTCCGCCGTCTTCGTGGCCCCGATCGCCGCCGCCCTGTTCACCTCGCTCAAGTCCGAGGCGGAAGCGGCCGAGATCCCGCCGCACTGGCTGCCGAAGGTGTGGACGGTCCAGGCCTGGAAGTCCCTCTGGGAGACCGGCAACGTCGGCAACTGGTTCATCAACTCGCTGGTCGTCTCGGTGTGTGTGACGACCATCGTGCTGGCGGTGAGCGCGCTGGCCGGATACGGCTTCGCCCGCACCGAGTTCCGCGGCAAGAACGTCCTGATGGGCGTGGTGATGGCGGGCCTGATGGTCTCCCCGGCGGTCCTCGGCGTACCGCTGTTCACCACGGTCCAGCAGATGGGGATGGTCGACACCTACTGGGGCATGATCCTGCCGCAGTGCGCGCCCGCCGCGATGGTCTACATCCTCTACAAGTTCTTCCAGGGCATCCCGCGCGAACTGGAGGAGGCCGCGTTCATCGACGGCGCCGGCCGCTGGCGTGTCTTCTTCACGATCGTCGTCCCGCTCGCGCGACCCTCCCTGGCGGCGGTGGGCATCTTCACCTTCATCGCCTCGTGGAACAACTTCCTGTGGCCGTACATGGTCACCAACAACCCCGACCTGATGACCATGCCGAACGGCATCGCGACCGTCATGAACTCCTACGGCATCCAGTGGGCCCAGCTCATGGCCGGCGGTCTGATGGCGGGCCTGCCCCTGATCGTCGTCTTCGTCTTCTTCCAGCGGCAGATCGTGGCGGGCGTCGCCCACACAGGATTGGCGGGACAGTGAGAGCACCCAGAGCGTTGACGGCCCTGATCGCGGCGCTGTTCCTGGCACTCCTGCCCAACACGGCCTACGCACAGCCGAGTTACCCGGACCCGCAGCCCGTCACCGGCCAGCAGATCATCCACGACCCCACCGTCATCCGCCTCAAGTCCGGCGGCTACGTGGCCTATTCGACGGGCGGAATCATCGGCGCCCGCCTGTCCAAGGACCGCAAGCACTGGGACGACTCCGGCAACGCCTTCGCCGAGCCGCCGAGTTGGTGGTACGAGTACAACGACACCGGCGACCCATGGGCCCCGGACATCTCCTACCGGGCGGGCAAGTACTGGCTGTACTACGCCGTCTCCTCCTGGGGCACCAACCACTCCGCGATAGGCGTGGCCACCTCGACGTCCGGTCTCCCCGGCACCTGGACCGACCAGGGCAAGGTCTTCTCCTCCGAGCGCACGGACACCTGGAACGCCATCGACCCCGCCCTGATCAAGGCCGACGGCAAGCTGTGGATGTCCTTCGGCTCGTACTGGACCGGCATCCGCATGGTCGAGCTGAACCCGGTCACGGGCAAGGCGATCGAGGGCACCACGGTCCACCACCTGGCGACCCGCCCGGACGCGCCGTACGCGGTCGAGGGCCCCTACATCGTCAAACACGGCCGCTACTACTACCTCTTCGCGTCCTACGACGCGTGCTGCGCGGGCGTGAACTCGACGTACAAGATCAAGGTAGGCAGGTCTACGACGATCACGGGCCCGTACGTCGACAGCACAGGCCTGCCCATGCTGGAAGGCGGCGGCGACCTAGTGCTGGAGGGCCACGGCAGATACATCGGCACGGGCGGCGAGTCGGTCTTCCGGGACCATGGTCAGGACTGGCTCGCGTACCACTACTACGACGCAGAGGACGAGGGCACGCCCAAGCTGGGGCTCAACAGGCTCAGCTGGACAAGGAACGGCTGGCCGAAGGTCTTTTAGGGGCGCGGGGCCCTGTCCGATATGCGGCTCCGCCGCGCGGGCGCGACCAGCCCCCACAACCCGCAGACGAAACTGAACCGCGAAAGGAAAGCATGAGCACCGCCCGCTTCACTCTGGACCCCGCCTTCACCATCGGCGAAGTAAACCCCCGTGTCTTCGGATCCTTCGTCGAGCACCTCGGCCGCTGCGTCTACACCGGCATCTACGAACCCGGCCACCCCACCGCCGACGCCGAAGGCCTCCGCACCGACGTCCTGGAACTGGTCCGCGAACTCGGCGCCACCGCCATCCGCTACCCCGGCGGCAACTTCGTATCGGGCTACAAGTGGGAAGACTCGGTCGGCCCCGCCGAGGACCGTCCCCGCCGCCTCGACCTCGCCTGGCACTCCACGGAGACGAACCGCTTCGGCCTCTCGGAGTACATCTCCTTCCTCCGCAAGGTAGGCCCCCAGGCCGAGCCCATGATGGCCGTCAACCTCGGCACAAGGGGCGTGGCCGAGGCCCTGGAGCTCCAGGAGTACTCCAACCACGCCGAGGGCACCGCACTCGCCGACCAGCGCATCGCCCACGGCGACAAGGACCCCTTCGGCATCCGCCTGTGGTGCCTCGGCAACGAGATGGACGGCCCCTGGCAGACCGGCCACAAGACGGCCGAGGAGTATGGCCGGATCGCCGCCGAGACGGCCCGCGCGATGCGCCAGCAGGACCCGAAGGTCGAACTCGTGGCCTGCGGCTCCTCCAGCCAGTCCATGCCGACCTTCGCCGAGTGGGAGGCGACGGTCCTCAAGGAGACGTACGACCTCGTCGACTACATCTCGCTGCACGCCTACTACTGGCCGGAGGACGGTGACATCGACTCCTTCCTCGCCTCCGCCGTCGACATGGAGTCGTTCATCGAGAACGTCGTCGCCACCGCCGACCACGTGGGCGCCCGGCTGAAGTCGAAGAAGAAGATCAACCTCTCCTTCGACGAGTGGAACGTCTGGTACCTGCCCGAGTGGGAGGCGAAGGCGAAGACCTTCGCGCAGGACGACTGGCCCGAGGCCCCCCGCCTCCTGGAGGACAACTACAGCGTCACCGACGCCGTCGTCTTCGGCTCCCTCCTCATCGCCCTGCTCCGGCACGCCGACCGCGTCACCGTGGCCTGCCTCGCCCAACTGGTCAACGTCATCGCGCCGATCATGACCGAGCCGGGCGGTCCGGCCTGGCGGCAGACGACGTTCTTCCCGTTCGCCCAGGCCGCCCGGTACGGCCGCGGCGAGGTCCTGGACGTACGGGTCGACTCACCGACGTACGAGACGAAGAAGTACGGCGAGGCCGACCTGCTGCACGCCACCGCCGTGCGCGGCGAGGACGGCTCGGTCACCGTCTTCGCGGTCAACCGCAGCCGGACCGAGGCGCTGCCGCTCGAAGTCGCCCTCGGCGCGCTGGACCTGTCGTCCGTCGTCGAGCACAGCGTCCTCGCCGACGCCGACCCGGACGCCAGGAACACCCTCGCCGAGCCCGAGCGGGTCGCCCCGCACACGGTCGAGGGCACCGCGCTGACCGACGGCACCCTGACCGCCGTACTCGAACCGCTGTCGTGGAACGTGATCCGGCTGGCCTAGCAGCTCATCGCTCGACATACACCTGCGCGGGCGGGTACGGCGAGGCGGAGTTCGTGCCGACGGACCAGTACCCGCCCGCACCGGGCACGGACGCAAGTCCGCCGATCAGTACGGGGGTCGAGGACAGCGGGCCCCGCTCGCCGACCCATGCCCCGTTCTCCCACCGGAGGTAGTGCGCGCGGGTCTGGTCCCAGAAGTCCCAGCCCGCGATGCGGTCGGGGCGTCCCTGGGCGTCGGCGACGATCGCGGTGAGCATGCCGACGGTGAACGGGGTGCCGGCGTAGGTCCACGCGCTGCCGTCCCAGTGGCGCAGGGTGACGGACGGCGGTTTGCCGGGCGGGCCGCCGACTCCGTAGTCGTAGCCGGTGAGCCAGACGTCGTCGGCGGTGACCGGGAGCAGACCGCTGACGTAGGGGCGCAGCCCGGCAGGGGCGGGCAGTTCGGTCCAGGTCTCGCCGTCCCAGCGGGCGACGAGTGCGGCGTCGTACACCCAGACATCGCCGTCGGGTGCCACGCGGACGCCGGCCGGGGCGCTGGTGGGCGGGGTCGGGGGCGGTGTCACCCAGGTCCAGGCGTCGTCCCCGCCGTCGCCGCGCAGCAGTACGCAGCCGTCGCTGTTGCGGCCGGAGAGCCAGACGCGGTCCTTCGCGTCCAGCGTCACCCCGGTCAGGCTCGTCCCGTACGCCAGTCGCCCGGCGAAGAGGGACTCCTGCCAGGTCGCCCCGTCCCAGCGCAGCAGGCGAGCGACGCCGCCCCTGTCGGTGCCGACGGCCCAGGCGGCGCCCGCCGAAGCGGCGACCGAGCTCAGATACCCGCCGGTGAGCCCGAGATGGGTGAGATCGAGGCGGGTCCACGCGCTGCCGTCCCAGACCAGGGCGAGCGGCACTCCGCGGGTGCCGCCGTTGCGGCCCTCCTCGCCCACGGCCCACGCGAGGTCCGGTCCCGCGGCCGCCACGCCGAGCAGCTGGGCGGCCGGGGTGCACACGGGGGCCGGGACGGTCTGCCAGTCGTGTGGGCCCACGGCCCGGGGCGCCGCGGCCCCGGTGGCTCCAGTGGCCCCGCTGCTCTCCGGGGCGAGGGACATCGCCGCCCCGGTGCCGAGTAACCCGCCGATGAATCGCCGTCTTCGCACGAGGTTCTCCTCCTCAGACGTTCTCCACTGTCACCCCGCCCGCCGTCGCACCCAGCAGTGTCAGCCGTACGTCCTTGGGGCCCGCCTGCGTCGTACCGTCCGAGATGACCGCCAGGGCAAGGGTGTTGCTGCCCCTGGTACGCAGGACGCCGTTCGGCAGGACGAAGGTGTGCTGGGGGCCGACGTCGTTGATGTACTGGCCCATGTTCCAGCCGTTGAGGAAGATTTGCACCCGGTAGGCACGCCTCCGGTCGTCGTCGAGGGTGAGGGCGATCGAGGCGTCGACGCCGGGGTCGACGGACAGCCGGAAGGACGTGCGGTACCAGGTGACGCCCTGCCGCCGTTCCTCGCGCGGCAGCCGCACCGACTCCCAGTCGCCGTCGTCATGGCCGGGCAGATGCCAGCCCTCCCGCTCCCCGTACAGACCGCCGTTGTTCAGCGGCCCGCGCACCGGATCGGCCGCGGCCGCGCCCTGGAGCCGCCAACTCGCCTTCGGCGAGGCGCCCTTGAACCGTACGGCCGTCAGCCCCCGGGCCGCCTTGTGCGTGTCGAGCGACTCGCCGTCCATGTCGTGCTGCATCCGCCGTACGAGGACCGACAGCACATGCTCGCCCCGCTCCCTCAGCTTCTCCGGCACCTCGAAGTCCGCCGTGTCCGTCCAAGTGCCCTTCCGGGCCGTCTTCCTGTCCGGTACCGGCATCCGGTGGGTGCCCAGCGGTTCCCCGTCCAGCCAGGCCATCAGGAGGCCCTGGGTGCCGGTGCTGTAGGCGAGGGAGACCGACTCCGTGTCCTCGGCGTCGGTGAGGCGGCCGCGGTACCAGACGTCGCCGTAGTGGAAGCCGTAGTCGTCCGCGAAGAGCACCGGCTGCCCCTCGGGGACCGGGGTGGTGCTGAACGAGCTCTTCCTGTCGGCCCGTTGCCACGCCGAGTCGTCGAAGTCCGGTGCGGACTCGGGGTTCTCGGTGCGGCGCCGCCAGCCCTTGTCGAGGGCGGGCAGGGACACGGCGCCCACACCGGGCAGGGGCTTGAGGGCGATGAGGCTGTTGGTGGCGCTGACCCGGGTCGGTACCGGCTGTCCGTTCCAGGTGACCTGGCCGATACCGCGCGGCCCCCACACCTCCAGGCCGGTCACCACGGTCGTGTCACCGGTGAGGTGCACGGTGGAGCCCTCCAGGGTGACGGACCGCACCAGCGACGGCCCGTACACCAGCACCGTCCCGGACGGGGTCTCGTACGGCCACAGCCGCAGCGCGGTCTCGTCGTCGGCGAAGAAGAGCAGCAGCGGGCGCCCGGAGCCGCCGTTCTCCACCTTCACGCGGGCCAGCAGGCCCACGCCGAGCGGGGCGGTCACCCGCAGCAGACCGCGGTCGTAGATCCACGCCGGTTCCGCGTCGAGGCGGGTCGCCGTCGGCTCGTCCGGGCACTCCAGGACGACCTGGGCCATGTCGCCGTGCCGGCCGGAGAAGACGGCGATGTCCTGCCGCCCGGCGGCGACGAACATCGCGAGCTGGGCGGTGGCGTACCTCAACGTCCGCCGCCCGAGCTTCAGGTCGGTGGTGATCAGCCGGGCGTCATGGGCCGGGACGGTCATCGGCACCTCGATGCCGGCGTCCGGCAGGGGTACGGAGACGTCCTCGGCGGAGTCGTTGCGCACGACGTAGACATGGGAGCCCGTGTCGCGGTTGGTCAGGTGGTACACCTTCAGCCGGTCGTCGGGGGACGGCACGCCCCTGGCCCGGTCCAGTTTCGCGAAGTCCGGGACCTGCCGCAGCAGATGACCGAGCTGATGCATCGGGGCGAGCTTCGCCGTCTGCCGGCGCCCCTCGTCGAGGACCGCCCCGTAGTCGTACGACGTGTAGACCTGCGGCGCGGGCAGCCAGCCCCACGAGGTGCCGCCGAACGTCATGTAGACGTTGTGCAGTGTGATCCCGTTGGCGAGGTTGGTGAGATGGAAGCGCCGCTCGTACGCCGCGTCCCGGGTCCGCCGTGACTCCTCGTACCCCTTGCCGTCGAACGCCGTCCCGCCCCACGGATCGGGCCGGCCGCCGCCGAACTCCGGGAGGAAACCCGGGGTCTTCGGGCTGGCCTTCGCGGCCCGCGCCGGCTGTGTGCCGAAGCGACCCCAGTCCTGCGGGATCTCGTCAGGCTCCGGATACCCGTCGAAGCCGTACAGCCAACTCCCCTTCTTGCCACCGGTGTCGAACGACCCGGGCGCCCAACGTCCCTCGCGGGTCTTGTCGTTGTGGAAGAGGGGTACGTCGATCCCGTCCGCCCGCACCTTCTTGTACAGGTGGGACATGTACGCGCGGCCGTCCGCGCCGGTGACGTCGTACGCGTTCTCGATCTGGTAGAGCAGGACCGAGCCCTTGCCCCTGGTGTAGAGATGCCGGGCGGCGATCGCGTTCACCCGCGTCAACCACTCGTCGGCGTACGACAGATAGGTGGGGTCGGTGGTCCTGGCTCTGCCCTCGGTCGCCGTCAGCCAGCCAGGGAAGCCGCCCGCGTCGACCTCGGCGTTGATGTACGGGCCCGGGCGCAGGATCACGTACAGGCCGGTCTCGGCGGCCGTGCGCAGGAACAGGTCCAGGTCGCGGACGCCCGTGAAGTCGTACTCACCGGGCGCGGGGGAGTGGAGGTTCCAGGCCACGTAGACGCTCACCGCGTTGTAGCCGTGCGCGCGCATCTTCTGCAGCACGTCCCGCCACAGCGACGGGCTCGGCAGCCGGAACGGATGCATCTCGCCCGACCACAGGACCAGCCGGCGGCCGTCGACCAGCAGCGAATACCGGTCGAAGCCGACGTTGTGCGCGCTGCCGTCGGCGCTGGGCGGGCTCGGTGGAGGGCCCGTGGGCGTGAGTCCGGGCGCGGCGGAGGACGGCAGCGCACCGCCACTGCCGGTCAGCGCCAGGCCGAGCGCGGTCGTGCCGGCCAGTGCGCTGAAGGTTCGTCTGCTGAGCTCCACGCGAGCGTCGCCTCCTGTTGTGCCTGCGTTTCCCGGGACGCGAGGGAGGGACCATTCTCCACGCCCGGCGCGGCACGCCTCACAATGGGCCCATGAGGATCTCGGCACGGGCGGACTACGCGGTACGAGCGGTACTGGAGCTCGCCGTACGACAGGGCGACGGCCCGGTGAAGGCGGAGGCCATCGCCGCCACCCAGGACATTCCGCACAAGTTCCTGGAGGGCATCCTCGGTGACCTGCGGCGCGGTGGTGTCGTCGACAGCCGGCGCGGCGGCAACGGCGGTTACCGGCTGGCCCGTGACGCGGCGAAGATCACGGTCGCCGATGTGATCCGGACCGTGGACGGCCCCATCGTCTCCGTACGAGGTGAACGCCCCACCGAGCTCTCCTACACCGGCTCCGCCCAGCCGCTGCTGCCCCTGTGGATCGCGCTGCGGGCCAATGTGCGCCGCATCCTGGAGGTCGTCACCATCGCCGACATCGCCGCGGACGCCCTGCCGGGGCCGGTACAGGCGCTGGCGGCGGAGCCGGCGGCATGGGAGAACCCGTAGGGCCCCTGTCTGTGAGTGCGCTCATCCGGGTCTAATGCTGTCCTCAGTTTGACGCCCTACCGTCGCGTCCCGTTCGGCTGCGGGAGCGGTTCCTGTCCCCGCTCGGCCTGGTCGCCGGGTTCCTCGACGCGACCGGTGGCGGCGGCTGGGGGCCGGTCGGTACGCCCGCGCTGCTGGCCGGCGGGCGGATGGAGCCGCGCGAGGTGATCGGCTCGATCGACACCAGCGAGTTCCTGGTCGCCGGTCGCCGCCTGGCTCGTCCGGCTGGTCCCGCCGCGGGTCCTGGGCTCCGCGGTGGGTGGCGTCATCATCGTCACCAACGTCCGTACGCTGCTGAAGAGCGACTGGATCGGCGCGAGCGGTTCGGTGAGTGCCGTGGTGTACGTCGTCCTCTACGCGGTGTGGGCCGCCGCTCTGACGTACTCGATCCGTGCCTACCGTCAGGAGAAGGCAGCACAGACCGACCACGCCGAGCGGCAGCCCGTCGGCGCCTGAGGGTCGGCTTCCGGCCGTCAGCGCTCGACTCTCAGCTCTGGACCGTCAGCGCGTGACCGTCAGTCGCTGTTGACGCCCACGGTGAGGGTCGCCTTGTAGCCGTCGGAGACGCTGGAGCCCAGGGCGGTCAGGGTCAGCAGGCCGGAGGAGGCGCCGCCGTCGTCGTAGATGGTGTCGTTCTCCAGCAGGGTCTCCTGGGTGGTGTTCGCGGAGTACGGCGAGGTCGCCTGGATCTCGGTGTTGATGTCCTGGTCGAAGAAGAGCTGACCGGTGTGGATGATCTCGCCGCCGGTGTACGAGTCGTCGGTGAGCGTGACGTCCGTGTGCACCCGCATATGGACGTGCACGGCGCGCGAGACGTAGTGCCCGGGCCAGATCGAGGTGATGTCGCACTCGCCGTTCTCGTCGGTCAGCCGACCGCCGCGCAGGAACGTGCCGTTGTCCTCCTCGTCGTGGCCGTTGCCGCCCACGAAGCCGGAGTACTCGCCGAGGTGGTCGCAGTGCCAGATCTCGACCAGGGCGTCGGCGAGCGGGGCGCAGTCGTTGGCCAGGTCGACGACCGTGAAGGTGTACTGGACCTCGAAGCCTTCCTTGTCCTCGCGGATGTCCTCGCGGACGAGGGCCCCTTCGAGGGAGTACGGACCCTCGGTGACCTCGGCGTTCAGCACGCACACGCTGCTGGTCGCCGAAGTGGAGGCCTCGGTGGAGGCGGAGGCGGCGCCGGTGGCGGCTCCCTTCGTCGGTTTGTTGCCCTTGCCCGGGTCGGCCGAGGCGAGACCGGCGGCCGCGAGGCCCCCCGCCACCGCCACGGTGCCGCCGCCGATCAGGACACGGCGGCGCTGGAGGCCCTTGTCCCTACGGTGCCGGCCGGGCTGCTGCTCGTCGTGGTGCTCGGTGCCTTGCTCGCTGTGGTGCTCGTTGTTTCCCGTCATGCCGAGAGAAGTTAGGGGGCCAGCTGAAGAAATCCTTAATGTGCGGCTGTGAATAGGCTGGGGACGGATTCGTCAACGGCCCCTTATTTCCGCAGAGTTCAGACACTGTGAAGAGAATGTGAAAAGCGCACCTGTGAATGGCTTGAGTTCGACCTGCCCGTGAGGTGTGTCTCTCCCTACGGTCCGGGGTGCAACCAACCACCCCCCACCCTTCAGGGAGAGACCATGGCTGGTGGACTCCTGCTGGGCGGCGCCCTCGCCGCTCTGCTCACCACCGCACTGCCCGCACAGGGCCCGTCCGACGGGTTCGAGGACCCGCCGCCGGACAAGATCGTCATCAAGGTCGCCACGGTGAACGGCTCCGGCTGCCCGGCCGGTACGACCGCGGTCGCCGTCTCCGAGGACAACACGGCGTTCACGGTGACGTACAGCGACTACCTCGCTCAGGCGGGCGGCAACTCGGACCCGACGGCCTTCCGCAAGAACTGCCAGCTCAACCTGATCGTCCATGTCCCGCAGGGCTTCACATACGCCATCGCCAGCGCCGACTACCGCGGCTTCGCCGCACTCCAGTCGGGGGCGAGCGCCACGCAGAGAGCGTCGTACTACTTCCAGGGCTCACCGAGCACGGCGTTCCGGTCGCACCCCTTCAGCGGCCCGTACAACGACAACTGGCAGGCGACCGACTCCACCGACTGGGCCCAACTGGTGTGGGCACCCTGCGGAGTTCAGCGCAACTTCAACATCAACACGGAGCTCCGGGTCAACGCGGGGACAAGCTCCGCGAGCAAGGTCAGCTTCATGACGATGGACTCGACGGACGGGGACATCAGCACGGTGTACCACATGGCGTGGAAGGAGTGTCCGGAGTCGTAGAGCGGCTCTCCCCGGGTCCCGCCGCCGGCGGCGGGACCCGGGGAGGCAGGAATCAGCGCTCGATGCCGAGGGTCAGGGTCCCGGTATAGCCGGCCGAGGGTGAGGAGCCCAGTGCGGTGAGGGTGAGGAGGCCGGAGGCGGCTCCTCCTTCGTCGTAGATGGAGTCCTGGGCGAGGGTGGTGCGGGTGACCGTGTTCGCCGAGTACGGCGAGAGCGCGCCGACTCTCGCGGTGATCGTCTCGTTGAAGAAGAGCTGTCCGGTGTGGAGTTCGGCGCCCCCGGTGAAGGAGCCGTCGGAGGTGAGTGTGACGCCGGTGTGCACCTTGATGTGGATGTGGACGCAGCGGCCGCGGTACCAACCGGGGTAGACGGTGGTGATGTTGGCGACGCCGCTGGAGTCGGTGAGGACGCCGCCGCGCAGGAAGGTGCCGTTGTCGGGCTCGTTGTGGCCGTTGTTGCCGACGTAGCCGGAGTACTCGCCGAGGACGTCGGAGTGCCAGATCTCCACGAGGGCGCCTGGGATCACGGCGCAGGTGTCGTCGTCGACGACGGTGAGGGCGAGGTTGAGCCGGAAGCCGGTCTTGTCCTCGCGGATGTCGGCGCGGACGAGCGCGCCGTCCAGGTAGTAGGGGCCTTCGGTCATCTCCTTCGTGAGGGTGCAGACGGCCGCGGCGGCGACGGGGGCGGTGTCGGCCGCGTCGGCTGTGGGGGCTTCGGGCGCGGCGGCGGTCACGGCGAGGGCGGCTGCCGTGGCTCCGGTGGCGATCAGTACGGTGCGGCGCCCGATCGGGGTGGGGGTTGCTTCCGAAGTGTCTGTCATGAACACGGCACCATAGGAAGGGATGCTGTTGGTGAGCTGTCAGTTGGGCAAAGTGACGGAGCGTCAAGTTCCTTGTCGGTCAGGGTTTTCGAGGTTCGTTTGTACGGGAGGCCGGGGTGCGGTCCGGATCTTTGTGGGTTCTGCCAGTAAGGCCGTCCGTCGTGGCTCGTAGAGACTGCCGAGGCCGAGGACATCACGAGGCTTACGGGAGGACATCGCGATGAGCGTGCAGCAGTACGACGAGATCGGTGAGGCGTTCGAGGGGTTCAAGTCCCTGCCGCTGGCGAGGTACGGGGAGGTGCCGAGCTTCCTGGGGCTGGTCGGGGACGTGCGCGGCAAGTCGGTCCTCGACCTGGCCTCCGGGACCGGGTTCTACAGCCGGGAGTTCAAGCGGCGTGGGGCGGCGGAGGTGCTCGGCATCGACATCTCCGGTGAGATGGTCGCCGCGGCACGGAGGTTCGAGGAGCGCGAGCCGCTGGGGGTGCGGTACGAGGTGGGCGATGTGGCCGAACTCCGGCCTCTTGAACGGCGCTTCGACATCGCCACCGGGGTCCAGCTGCTCAACTACGCCCAGGACATCGCCGCCCTGGAGCGGATGTGCCGCAATGTGCACCGGAGCCTGAAGCCCGGCGCCGAGTTCTTCGTGCTCGCCCAGAACCCGGACTACGGCATGGACGACCCGGCCCTGTCCAAGTACGGCTTCCGCTGCGAGTCCACCGGCGAGGAGGCCGAGACCGGACCGCGCGTACGGATCACGGCACTGCTGGACCCACCGATCTCGTTCGTCGCCACCTGTCCGCGCCGCGAGGTCTACGAGTCCTGTCTGCGGGCGGCCGGCTTCGACGCACCGACCTGGCTCCCGCTGGAGATCTCCGAGGCGGGCCTGCGTGAGTTCGGTACGGACTTCTGGACGGACCTTCTCGCCGCCCCGCCGCTGGAGATGTTGCGCTGCCGGGCCTGACGAGGGTGGGGGCTGGTCCGGTTGTGGAGCCAGTGATTGGCAGATGTGTCTCATCCCGGGCGCCGGCCACCTGCGCTTTCCCGGCCGTGGCGGGGACGGATCTGCCAATCGTCGGCGCCGCCGGGCGGGGTGGCACCGGGGACTCGCGGGCATGTGCGCCCCCGCTCCGACTTCGGACCGGGGGCGCGACGGTGGGTCAGTTCGCGGCGCAGGCCAGGTGCCAGCTGCCGTAGGAGCCGCTGACGTAGGCGCCGTCGTCCACGTGGCCGACGCGGAAGTAGAAGCAGGCGTTCTCGTTCATGTCGGTGTCGTAGACGTAGGCGTTGTTCAGGTCCCACCCGGTGTAGCCGCCGGTGTAGTCCACGCTGATCTTCGTGTTGCTGGTGGACGGACTGCCCGTGGTGGGATTCGTGTACTGAAGGCGCACGCCCTTGCCGTCCGTACAGACGTCGATGATCTTGAAGGTGTCGCCCACGTCGTAGAAGTACGCGGCCCCACAGGAGTTGCTGGACGCGCCCGTGTAGGTCGAGGCGTAGGACGAACCCGCCGTCCCGATCACGAGAGCCGCCGCGGCGAGGGCGGGTATGGCGAGGCGTCTGAGCTTGGGCATGCCGAGGTCTCCTTGCAGGGCAAAGGGGGGAGCATGGGGGTGCTCACGCGATCTTCACGTTATGCACGGACTATGCCCAATATTTGATCTCTGTACAAGATCTGTTCGGTTGCGAACTCCTGTGAATGTCAGGGCCATTGACGCGCAAGTGATTCGACTCTACGGTCCGTCCGAATTGACGATCGCCGACCGAAATCTCGAACACCTTCCCCTCTTCCGTCAAGGAGGCCCGTGTGAGCCGCACCTCGCGCGTCCGAACCACCCTCCTCGCCCTCCCCGCAGCCCTCCTGCTCGCCCTGATCCCCAGCAGCGCCTCCGCGTACCCCAACCCCGGGACGGTCACCGGCGCCACCGTCGTCCACGACCCGACGATGATCCGCACGTCCGCGGGTCGCTACCTGCTCTACGGCACCGGCGGCGGACTCGGCTACAAGACCTCCACCGACCGGATCGCCTTCTCGGCCGGGAGCGACGCCTTCACCACCAAGCCGAGCTGGTGGTCGTCGTACGCCACGGAGGCGTGGGCGCCCGACATCTCGTACCAGGGCGGCAAGTACCTGATGTACTACGCCGTCTCGACCTTCGGGTCCAACAAGTCGGCGATCGGGCTGGCGACTTCATCGACCGGCCTCCCCGGCTCCTGGACCGACTACGGCACGGTCTACACCTCCACCACCTCCAGCGACTACAACGCCATCGACCCGAACCTCTTCGTCGACGGCGACGGCAAGTGGTGGCTGTCGTTCGGCAGTTGGTGGACCGGGCTGAAGATGATCCAGATCGACCCCGGCACCGGGAAGCAGCTCTCCTCCAACACCACCCGGTACTCCATCGCGTCCCGCCCCACCGGGACCAAGGCCGTCGAGGCGCCGTACATCGTCAAGCGCAACGGCTACTACTACCTCTTCGCCTCGTACGACACCTGCTGCGCCGGCACCAGTTCCACGTACAAGGTCAAGGTCGGCCGCGCCACCAGCGTCACCGGGCCGTACTACGACAAGAACGGCGTCTCGATGATGAACAACGGCGGGACGCCCGTCCTGGAGTCGCACGGGCGGTACATCGGCCCCGGCGGGCAGTCGATCATGAGCGACTCCGACGGTGACCTGATCGTCTACCACTACTACGACGGCAACGACAACGGCACCCCCAAACTCGGCATCAACCTTCTGAACTGGAGCAGCGGATGGCCCGTCGCCTACTGACCCTGCTGGCCGCACTGGTCCTCGCCCTCTCCCTCGGGCAGTCCTCGGCGAGCGCGGCCTCCTTCGCCAACCCCATCAAGGTGCAGAAGGGCGCCGACCCCTGGATCTCGTACTACAACGGCAACTACTACCTGGTGACGACGAGTTGGACCAACGTCATCACCATGAGGAAGTCCGCCACGCTCGCCGGCCTCGCCACCGCCCCCAACATCCAGGTATGGACCGGTGACAACGCCTCGCGCTGCTGCAACATCTGGGCGCCCGAGCTGCACTTCCTCAACGGCAAGTGGTACCTGTACTACGTCGCCGGGCAGAACATCACCGACTACAACGCCACCCAGCGCACCCATGTCCTGGAGAGCGCGGGCACGGACCCCACGGGCCCGTACACCTACAAGAACCAGCTCAACTCCGCCTGGATGCTGGACCCGACGGTCGCGACCATCAACGGTCAGCTCTACCTCTTCGGTAGCGCGAGCGGCGGCACCCAGAACCTCGTCGCGGCCCGCATGTCCAACCCGTACACCCTGGCCACCGGCTTCTCGACGATCTCCACGCCGACGTACTCCTGGGAGACGTCCGGCGGCACGGTCAACGAAGGCCCCGAGATCCTCCAACGGAACGGCCGGACCTTCCTGATCTACTCGGGCAGCGGCTGCTGGACACCGGACTACAAGCTCGGCCAGCTCACCCTGACCGGCTCCGATCCGCTGACCTCCTCCTCCTGGACCAAGAAGTCGACGCCCGTCTTCCAGCGCAACGACTCCGCCGGCGTCTACGGCCCCGGCCACAACGGCTTCTTCACGTCCCCCGACGGCACCGAGAACTGGATCGTCTACCACGCCAACGACTCGGCCTCCGACGGCTGCGACAACGGCCGTACCACCCGCGCCCAGAAGTTCACCTGGAACTCCGACGGCACCCCCAACTTCGGCACCCCGGTGGCCCTGGGTTCGAGCATGACCGGCCCGTCCGGAGAACCGTCGACCACCTCCACGACGTACACCATCTCCAACCGCAACAGCGGCAAGTGCCTTGACGTCGCCGGTAGTTCGACGGCCGACGGCGCCAACGTCCAGCAGTACACCTGCAACGGCGGCAACAACCAGAAGTGGCGCGTCGAGGACCAGGGCGACGACACCAGCCGCCTCGTCAACGTCGCCACGGGCAAGGTCCTGGACACCGCCGACTGCTCCAGCGCCGACGGCGCCGACCTGCGCCAGTGGAGCTGGCTGAACAACACCTGCCAGAAGTTCAGGTTCGTGGCGACCGACAACAGCTGGGTGAGGATCGTCAATCAAGCCACGGGGAAGGTGGCGGACGTCTCGAACTGCTCCACGGCGGACGCGGCGGACGTCAGGCAGTGGACCTGGCTGAACAACAACTGCCAACAGTGGAAACTGAACCCGGCGTAACCAAGACGCGCCCCGAAGGGGCGCGGGGCTGTATCGATTTGCGGCTCCGCCGCGTGGCGCGACCAGCCACATCGGACCCGCAGTCGCCCCGCGTCACCAGCCCCTACGGTGAATGGGCGAACGTAACGTCACGCCCCCGCAGCGTTGGGCCAGCTCCCGGAGTTCGGCCACCCCGTAGCCGGCGCGGGCGCCAGCCCGTTCGTCCCCCGAACCTGCGCCGCCGTGAGCCCACCCCGAGCCGGCACCCCGGGCGGGGTGGGCCCGGAAGGCGCGGCGAAGGGCGACGGAGCGGCCGCGGCCGGAGCCATCGGCTGAGGCATCTGCGGAACCTGCGGCATTTGCGGCATCTGCGGAACCTGCGGAGCAACCGGCATCGGCTGCGGCATCTGCGCGGCGGCCGGCATGGGCATGGGCATCGGCATCGGCATACCCACGCCCCCCGTCGAACCGCCGGAGGCCATCGCCTGGGCGGCGAGCCCCGGCATCCCCGCCCCGTTGGACGCGCCGACCAGCCGGTCCACGGCCGCCGTACCCGAGCTGTAACTGGTCCCGTTGGCCAGCTCGGGCACGGCGGCTCCCCTCCTGGTCCCGTAGAGCACCTGTTCCAGGCCGGACACCAGGCGACGGACGTCCACCTGGGGGCGCACCACGAGTCTCAGGAAGCGGCTGGACGAGCCGATCTTGTTGCCGCACTCGCGGACCAGGATCCGGTGCTCGGTGAGCAGTCGGTCCCGGACCACGGTGCCTTCGGCGCCCACGGGGAGGCGCACGAACAGGAAGTTGCCCTGGGAGGGGTAGACGGTGAGGCCGGGCAGCGAGGCGAGCTGGCTCGACATGTCCAGCCGGTCCCGGTAGACCTGCTGAAGGCTCTGCGCGTACTCGGCGCCGTGCTCCTTGAGCATGAACACCACGTACTCGGCGAAGGCGTTGAGGTTCCACTTCGGCAGCATCGAGCGGACCCGGCCGGCGAGCGCCGGGTTGGCGACCATGTAGCCGAAGCGGATGCCGTGCAGACCGAAGTTCTTGCCGAGCGAGCGCAGGACGATGACGTTCGGGCGCAGCATGGCCTCCTGCACCACCGACGGCTCCGCCTCCGCGTCGGCGAACTCCAGGAAGCTCTCGTCGATGACGATCAGGTCCAGATCCGCCATCGCGTCCATGAACTGCACGATCGCGTGCTTGTGCAGGAAGCCGCCGTCGGGGTTGTTCGGGTTGCAGATGACGGCCGCCCGGGTCCCCCTGGCCCGGATGAACTCGGCGTACTGCGCGAGGTCCAGGGCGAAGCCGCTGGATTCCTGGAGCGGGAACATGTCGACGCGCTTGCCGGTCTCCATCGGCTGGTCGGTCCAGCGGCCGAAGGTGGGGACGGGGATGGCGAGGGACTCACGGACCAGCAGGTGGTCTATCCAGGTGATGAGTTCGGTCGAGCCGTTGCCCATCGCCACGGCCTGCGGCGGGAGTTGGAGGAGGTTGCAGAGCTCGGACGTGATGGTGTCGGCGCTGCTGGGGTAGTACGTGATGATGTCGCGGAGGCGGCTGGACATCTCGTCCCACATCCCCGGTGTGGGGAAGTACGGATTGACCGGAATACAGAAGTCGATCGGGCCCGCCCCGTCGCCGGCCGCCCGCGTCAGCGCCGCCATCGACGGGCTGTGTGCCGCGGTGGCTCGGAACAGCGAGGTGACGTTCTCGGCCATGGAACCTCCGTATGGGGCGGACCCGGTGGGGACGACCGGGACCGTCGTCTTTAGGTGGCCCGCGCGGGGGAGCACGGGCCGCCCATACATACGAAGGCTGCGGAGGCGCTGTTCAACCGCTGAGAAATCGGTAAGAAGTTGTGTGCCACCTGTGAAGAAGTTTCACAGGTGGCGCGGCGTCACGCGTGGAACGTGTGAATCGTCGTCGTGCGGTACGTCTCGCCCGGCCGCAGCACGGTCGACGGGAACGACGGGTGGTTCGGGGAGTCAGGATAGTGCTGTGTCTCCAGGCACAGCGCATCGCCCTGCCGGTAGGTGCGCCCGCTCGGGCCGACCAGGGTGCCGTCCAGGAAGTTGCCCGAGTAGAACTGCACGCCGGGCTCGTTGGTGGCGATCTCCAGGGTGCGGCCGGAGGACGGGTCGTGGAGGGTCGCGATGGGCTTGGGGGCGGCCGTGATCCCTTTGTCCAGCACCCAGTTGTGGTCGTAGCCCTTGGCGGCGAGCAGCTGGGGGTGTCCGGTGCGCAGGTCCCGGCCGATCGGCTTGGACTCGCGGAAGTCGAAGGGGGTGCCGTCGACGGGCGCCAGTTCACCGGTCGGGATCAGGCCCGGGTCGGTGGGGGTGAAGTGGGAGGCGGTGAGCCGGAGTTCGTGGTCCTCGATGGTGCCGCTGCCCTCGCCGGCGAGGTTCCAGTAGACGTGGCTGGTGAGGTTGACGACCGTGGTCCGGTCGGTGGTGGCCTCGTAGTCGATGCGCCAGTCGCCCTGGTCGGTGAGGGTGTACGTCACCTTCGCGGTGAGCGTGCCGGGGTAGCCCATCTCGCCGTCGGCGGAGGTGTACGAGAGGTGGAGGCCGACGTCGGTGCCCCGGGTGAAGGGCGTCACGTTCCAGACCGCGGTGTCGAAGCCCCGGAGGCCGCCGTGCAGGCTGTTCTCGCCGTCGTCAACGGAAAGTTGGTGTGTCTCGCCGTCCAGGGTGAACCGGCCCTTGCCGATGCGGTTGCCGTACCGGCCGATCAGCGCGCCGAAGTACGGGCTGGAGTCGACGTAGTCCTCGATACGGTCGAAGCCCAGGGTGATGTTCGCGTACCGGCCGTGCCGGTCGGGGACCTCCAGGGACTGCACGATCCCGCCGTACGACAGGACCTTCATGCGGGTGCCGCCGTTATCCAGCGACCAGCGGTGGATCTCCGTCCCGTCGGCGAGCTTGCCGAAGAGGGTCTTCACCGGTGCCTCCTATGGGAAGGGCCCCGCCGCGTGGCGGGGCCCGATCCGATCCGGTCGATCAGTTCTACGAGCCGGACTTGCGCTTGTTCCAGACGTCGAACCCGACCGCGGCCAGCAGGGCGAGGCCCTTGATGACCTGCTGCCAGTCGGAGCCGACGCTGAGGAGGTTCATGCCGTTGTTCAGGACGCCGAGGACGACACCGCCGATGATCGCGCCGAGGACGGTGCCGACACCGCCGCTCATGGACGCGCCACCGATGAACGCCGAGGCGATGGCCTCGAGTTCGTAGTTGAGACCCGCCTTCGGGGAGGCCGCGTTCAGTCGGGCCGCGATCGCCAGACCCGCCAGGGCGGCGAGCGCGCCCATGTTCAGGAAGACGAGGAAGACGACCTTCTTGTCCTTGACGCCGGACAGCTTCGCGGCCGGCAGGTTGCCGCCGATCGCGTAGATGTGACGGCCGAAGACGGCGTTGCGCATGACGTAGCCGTAGCCGACGACCAGCGCACCCAGGATCAGCAGGATGATCGGCGCGCCCTTGTAGCTGGCGAGCAGCATCGTGACGACGAGGACCGCGGCGACGATCGAGACGAGCTTCAGCAGGAAGATGTTCCGCGGCAGCACGTCGAGGGAGAACTCCTGCTGGCGCTTGCGGTCGCGGACCTCCTGGAGGACCACGAAGACCATCAGCGCGAGGCCGAGCAGCAGCGTGATGTTGTGGTAGTTGGTGTCGGGGCCGGTCTCCGGCAGGAAGCCGTTGCCGATCTTCTGGAGGCTGTCCGGGAACGGGCCGAGGGTCTGGCCCTCCAGCAGGATCTCGGTGAAGCCGCGGAAGACGAGCATGCCGGCGAGCGTGACGATGAACGACGGTATGCCCAGATACGCGATGAGGAAGCCCTGGATGGAGCCCGCTATCGCGCCGACTATCAGGCACAGCACCACGGCGACGGGCCACGCCACGTCGTGCTGCACGGTCAGTACGGCCGCGAACGCGCCCACGAACGCGGTCAGCGAGCCGACCGACAGGTCGATGTGGCCCGCGATGATGACCAGCATCATGCCGATCGCGAGGATCAGGACGTAGCTGTTCTGGAGGACCAGGTTGGAGACGTTGCGCGGCTGGAGCAGCACGCCGTCGGTCCAGACCGCGAAGAGGGCGACGATCAGACCGAGGGCGATCAGCATGCCGTACTGGCGCATGTTGCGGCGCAGGCCGTCCAGCATCAGCTGCAGCAACCCGCTGTCGGAGGACGCTCCTGCGGACTTCCCGGGCGGTGCCGCCGCCGGGGTCTTGGTCACGTCGGTGCTCATCGGGTTACCTCTTTGTCCTTGGTCATCTGGCGCATCAGCGATTCCTGCGAGGCCTCTTCCCGAGAGAACTCGCCGGTCAGCCGTCCCGCGGCCATCGTGTAGATGCGGTCGCACATACCGAGCAGCTCCGGCAGCTCGGAGGAGATGAAGACGACCGCCTTGCCCTGGGCGGCCAGCTGGTCGATGACGGTGTAGATCTCGAACTTGGCACCCACGTCGATGCCTCGGGTCGGCTCGTCCAGGATCAGCACATCGGGACCCGTGAAGATCCACTTGCTGAGGACGACCTTCTGCTGGTTGCCGCCGGACAGCTTGCCCACCGGCTCGAAGACGGTCGGTGCCTTGATGTTCATGGACTTGCGGAAGCCCTCGGCGACCTGCCGCTCCTGGTGCTCGTCGACGATGCCCCGCTTGGACACCTTGCCCAGCGCGCTGAGCGAGATGTTGCGGTTGATGGTGTCGATGAGGTTGAGGCCATAGTGCTTGCGGTCCTCGGTGACGTAGGCGATGCCGTGTCCGACCGCCTCGGAGACGCTCTTGGTGCGGATCTCCTTGCCGTCCTTGAGGACCGTGCCGCCCGCGTGCCGGCCGTAGGTGCGGCCGAAGACGCTCATGGCGAGTTCGGTACGTCCCGCACCCATCAGGCCCGCGATGCCGACGATCTCCCCGCGCTTGACGTTGATCGACACGTCGTCGACCACCTTGCGCGCCTGGTCGATCGGGTGGTGCACGGTCCAGTCGCGGATCTCCAGGGCCGGAGCCTCCTCCGACTCGCCCTTGTACGCGGTGCGTTCGGGGAAGCGGTGGTCGAGGTCGCGACCGACCATGCCGGAGATGATCCGGTCCTCGCTGGTCTCCTTGGCCTTCACGTCGAGCGTCTCGATCGTCTGCCCGTCGCGCAGGATGGTCACCGAGTCGGCGACCTTGCGGATCTCGTTGAGCTTGTGGGAGATGATGATCGAGGTGATGCCCTGGTTCTTCAACTCCAGGATGAGATCCAGGAGTTTGCCGCTGTCCTCGTCGTTGAGAGCCGCGGTCGGCTCGTCGAGGATGAGCAGCTTCACCTTCTTCGAGAGCGCCTTGGCGATCTCCACGAGCTGCTGCTTGCCCACGCCGATGTCGGCGACGCGGGTCTCCGGGTGGTCGCTCAGACCGACCCGGCGCAGCAGCTCACTGGCGTGGCGCAGGGTCTCGCGCCAGTCGATCAGCCCGCCCTTGGCGTGCTCGTTGCCGAGGAAGATGTTCTCCGCGAGGGAGAGGTAGGGCACCAGCGCGAGCTCCTGGTGGATGATCACGATGCCGCGATCCTCGCTCGCGCGGATGTCCTTGAACTCGCAGCGATCCCCCTCGAAGAGGATCTCGCCCTCGTACGTGCCGTGCGGATGGACGCCGGAGAGCACCTTCATCAAGGTGGACTTACCGGCGCCGTTCTCACCGCAGATGGCGTGGACCTCGCCCTGCCGGACGGTCAGTGTGACGTCCGAGAGCGCTTTGACACCGGGAAAGGTCTTGACGATCGAGCGCATTTCCAGGACGGGTCCCGCCATGGTCGTGCCTTCCAATCTCTGTTCTGTCTACAGGCGGTGAAGGACTACTTGAGGTCGCCCTCGGTGTAGTAGCCGCCGTCGATCAGGACCTGCTTGTAGTTGGTCTTGTCGACGCTCACCGGCTTCAGCAGGTAGGCGGGGACGACCTTGGCACCGTTGTCGTAGGTCTTGGTGTCGTTGGTCTCCGGCTTCTTGCCGTTGAGGACCGCGTCCACCATGCTGCCGGCGACCTTGGCGAGCTCACGGGTGTCCTTGTAGACGGTCTGCGTCTGCTGGCCCGCGATGATCGACTTCACCGAGGCGAGCTCGGCGTCCTGGCCGGTGAGGACCGGCAGCGGCTTGCTCTTGGTGCCGTAGCCGTCGGACTTCAGCGCCGACAGGATGCCGATCGAGATGCCGTCGTAGGGCGAGAGGACCGCGTCGACCTTCTTGCTGGAGTACGACTTGGTCAGGATGTCGTCCATGCGCTTCTGCGCCGTGGCGCCGTCCCAGCGCAGCGTGGTGACCTGGGTGAGGCCCTTCTGGCCGGACTGGATGACCAGCTTCTTGCTGTCGATGTACGGCTGCAGGACGCTCATCGCGCCGCCGAAGAAGTACTTGGTGTTGTTGTCGTCGTTGGAGCCGGCGAAGAGTTCGAGGTTGAAGGGGCCCTTGCCCTCCTTCAGACCGAGCTTCTCGACGATGTAGTTGGCCTGGAGCTCGCCGACCTTGGTGTTGTCGAACGACGCGTAGTAGTCGACGTTCGCCGAGCCGAGGATGAGACGGTCGTAGGCGATGACCGGGATGTTCGCGTCCTTGGCCTGCTGGAGCACGCCGCCCAGGGACTTGTTGTCGATCGCCGCGACGATGATCGCCTTGACGCCCTTGGTGATCAGGTTCTCGATCTGCGAGACCTGGTTCTCCGGGTCGTCCTCGCCGTAGACCAGGCTGGTCTTGTAGCCCTTGGCCTCCAGGTCCGCGACGACGTTCTTGCCGTCGGCGATCCAGCGCTCGGAGGACTTGGTCGGCATCGAGATGCCGATGGTGCCGCCCTTGGCGCTGCCGGTCTCCTCCGCGCTGCCGCCCTCGCTGTCCTGGCCGCAGGCCGAGAGGGTGAGGGTGAGCACGGCCGAGGTGGCTATGGCGGAGAGTGCGGCTCTACGGTTCAGCATGATCATCTTCCTTGATGTTCTAGGGGCCATGGGCGATCCGGCGGTGCGGGTGCCTGTCGGTGGAGCTGGGTCGACCGAGAGAAGTTGTGTCGGAGTCTGTGCGACTCCGTCGGCTTCTGTGAAGGGGCGTTGTCCGTAACGTTATGCAGGCGTTTCGAATCGCTTCAGCGCGCCGGGCAGTCGCGAGCCGAGCGGCGCCATGTCGCCGTCCGCTCCATGCCGTGCGAGCAGGTCCAGGGCGAGCCGTCCGCGCCGCACTCTCTCCTTGGCGGTGGACAGCGTGAGCTCGCGCATGTGATGCCCGTACGGGTAGATCCCGGGGGCCTTCGACAGGCCGAACTTCAGATAGAGCGGTGCGCCGCGCCGGATCAGCTCGGCGACCTCGTACATCCGGATGTAGCCGCCGAGGTCGTCGGGGGCCTCGATGTACATGTCCATGGGAGCGCCCGACACCCGGCGGATCTCGGTGAGGTGATCCAGTGTCAGATCGCTGGGCACGTTGATCGAGTCGCCGCCGAGGTTCTCGTAGACGGCGTACGCGGCCGGGTTCACCGGCCCGATCAGCGCCGACACCTTCAGCGTCGTGTCGGCCGGAATGATCCCGGCGACCCGCGCCCGGTGCAGCGCCCACAACACGCCCTCGTCGGCGACGAGCAGGCACTTCACACCCAGCTCGGTGGCGCGTACGGCGTCCTCGACGCACCCGGCGACCGCGTCGTACCCACGGGCGCGCAGCCCGCCGCCCTTGGAGTCGGTCCGGGTCGAGCCGCCGATGTCCCAGGTGCCGCGGGGGCCGGTGAACAGGCAGAGCTCGATGTCACGCTCGGCGGTCGCCTCCACCATCTCGGTGATCTCGGCGTCGGTGAGCATCCAGATGCCGGACCCCTGGCTGATCCGATGGATCGGCACATCGAGCCGCGAGGACTCCTTGAGGACCACGGCGAGGGCCTCGGGACCCTCGACGGAGGGCACTTCGGTGCGCCAGCGTCCGCCACCGGGGAAGGTGTGCGGGGACGCGTCGGACGGGTCGAGGGCCGGCGCGTTCAGGCCGAGCGCGGCGAGCGCCTGCTCACCGGGTCGTCGGGCCGCACTGGCGGTGGTCTCGGTCACAAGCTGTCCTTCAGGTTCGATATTTCGGACGAGGGTCGCGGCTCTGGATGGAGAAGGCCTTGGATGTACGCCGGTACGAAGTCGTCAGGTACCCCGTACCGGCGTACGGCTCAGAGATGTGTCACGGCCGGAGGAGGACCTTTCCGACCTTCGGGTCGCCGGACCCCACCAAGTCGATGGCCTGCGCAAACTCATCCAGCGGCAGCTCGTGCGTGACGAGCGGCAGCGGATCGAGCAGCCCGGCCCCGAAGACCCGCACGGTGTGCGCCCAGGCATCCGGCGGCGCCCCGAACACGGTGTGCACCTCCAGCTGGCGTACGACGAGATCGGTGGGGTCGAGGCCGTCGGCACCCGGCGCCGGGATACCGGTGAGGACGAGCCGGCCACCGCGTCTGAGCAGCGAGGCCGCGGTGTTCGCGGCCGACGCCGACCCGGCGGTCTCGATGACGACGTCGAAGTCGTCGGGCAGCTCCTGGTCCCGGGTGCGGAAGTCGGTGGCGCCGAACTTCTTCGACAGCTCCGCACGGTCCGGGCGGGTGCCGACCACCAGCAGCTCCGAGGGCGAGCCCGCCTTCAGGAACTGCACGGCGAACATCCCGAGCGTCCCCGTGCCCACCACCGCGACCCGCTCACCGGGCCGCGCGTTCGCCTTGAGCGCGGCGGCCGCGATGCACGCGGCGGGCTCCAGGAGCGCCGCCGCCGTCAGGTCGGCGTCGTCCGGGAGGGCGTGCAGCAGCCGGGCGGGCAGGGTGAGCGTGGTGGCCATGGCACCGGGCTGGGTGAACCCGGTCTCCTCGTAGCCGGCCGTGCACAGCGTGGTTTCGCCCTCGTGGCAGCGGTCGCAGACCTGGCAGTTGCGGAAACCCTCGCCCACCACCTTGCGGCCCACCAGCGAGGCCGGAACCCCGGAGCCCACCGCCACGACCGTGCCGGACCACTCGTGGCCCGGGGTGAGCGGGTAACGGACGTACCCCTCGGGCCGGTTGCCCTGGTACACCTCGCGGTCGCTGCCGCAGATGCCGACCGCGTGGACGCGGACCAGGGCCTCCCCGGCGGCGGGCTCACGAGGGGTGTGCTCGACGAGCTCGTGCTCGCCGGGCGCCCCGATGACGACGGCCGTGCTCACTGCTCGGCGCCCTTGGGCTTGCGCTGCTCCCAGCCGTCGGCCCACAGGTCGAAGCGGGCCTGCTGCTGCGGGAACTCGGCGGCGGCGTCGACGTCCAGCTCGACGCCGAGGCCAGGGGCGTCGGAGAGGTGGAAGTAGCCGTCCACGACCTGCGGGGCGCCCTTGACGACCTTCTTGATGTCCGCGTCGGCGAAGTCGTTGAAGTGCTCGAGGATCTTGAAGTTCGGCGCGGTGAAGCCGACCTGGAGCGAGGCGGCGGTCAGGACCGGCCCGCCCACGTTGTGGGGCGCGACCAGCATGTAGTGGGTCTCGGCGGTCGCGGCCAGCTTCCGGGTCTCCCAGATGCCGCCGATGTGGCCGACGTCGGGCTGGATGATGTCCACGGCCTGGCTCTCGAAGAGCTCGCGGAACTCGATGCGGTCGTGGATCCGCTCACCGGTGGCGACCGGCATGTCGACCTTGGCGGCGACCTTCTCCAGCGCCTTCAGGTTCTCCGGCGGCACCGGCTCCTCCAGCCAGGCGGGCTTGAAGGGGGCGAGGTCCTTGGCGAGCCGCACGGCGGTGGCGGGGGAGAACCGGCCGTGCATCTCCAGCATCAGCTCGGCGTCGGGGCCGATGGCGTCCCGGACGGCCTCGATGAGGGAGACGGCGTACATGCTCTGCTCGTGGTCGAGCTCGAAGTGCCCGGTGCCGAAGGGGTCGATCTTGAGCGCCTTGTACCCGCGCTCCATGACCCCCTGGGCGGCCTTGTGATAGGCCTCCGGGGTCCGCTCGGTGGTGTACCAGCCGTTGGCGTACGCCTTGACCTTGTCGGTGACCTTGCCGCCCAGCAGCTGCCAGACCGGGACGCCCAGGGCCTTGCCCTTGATGTCCCAGCAGGCCATCTCGATCACGGCGATACCGGACATCACGATCTCGCCGGCCCGGCCGTAGTCGCCGTACTTCATCCGCTTGACGAGATCCTCGACAGCGAACGGGTCCGACCCGAGAATGTGGTTGGTCTGCGCCTCGTGCAGATAGCCGAGCAGGGCGTCGGTGTGGCCCAGCATGCGGGTCTCGCCGACTCCGGTGAGCCCCTCGTCGGTGTGCACCTGGACGTAGGTCAGGTTCCGCCATGGCGTCCCGACCACGTGCGTGCTGATTCCCGTGATGCGCACGTCAGCTACTCCTCTAGACTTTCCGGCTTGTTCGAAATTTCGGCTCACGTTCGAAATGCTGGCCTGACGGTAAGGATGTCTCGGCCGGGGTGTCAATGGGTCGGATGGTCGAACGGCGTAACGGTCTTGGTGACGTACACAACCGTCCGGTATTTCAACTCCCGCAGCCTGCGGCGTTATTCAACCGTGACGCCTTCCCTGCTGCAGCCCTCTTGACCGCCATGAATTGTTAGCGCTCACAATGTGCACCGCATCCGATCACCGACCGCCAGGAGGTGCGACCGTGAACCACTTACAGCTCCGGCCGCCCACCATGGCCGATGTGGCACGCCTTGCCGGGGTGTCCCATCAGACCGTGTCCCGCGTTCTGGGGGATCATCCCAACGTGCGGGACGAGACCCGGGCCAGAGTGCTGCGTGCGATCGAGGAGATGGGCTACCGCCGCAACTCCTCCGCCCGGGCCCTGGTCACCCGGCGCACCCGGACCCTGGGTGTGGTCGCCTCCAACACCACGCTCTACGGACCGGCCAGCACCCTGTTCGCGCTGGAGGACGCGGCGCGCGCCGCCGGGTACACCGTCTCGACGGTCAGTCTGCGCAGGCTGGCGGTGGAGACGCTCTCCGAGGCCCTGGACCATCTCAGCGAGGGCGGGGTGGAGGGGGTGATCGCCCTCGCTCCCCAGCGCTCCGCGGTCGAGGCCCTCGCCGAACTCCGCCATCCCTTCCCGGTGGTGGCCGTGGGGACCGGGTCCGGCGCGGAGATCCCCAGCGTCAACGTGGACCAGCAACTGGGCGCACGCCTGGCCACCGGCCATCTGCTGGCCGCCGGCCACCGGACGGTCTGGCATCTCGCCGGGCCCGAGGACTGGCAGGAGGCGGCCGACCGGGAGACCGGCTGGCGGGCGACCCTCGAAGCGGCGGGCATCGAGCCGCCGACGTCGCTGCGGGGGGACTGGAGCCCGCTTTCGGGCTACCGTGCGGGCCAGGAACTGGCCGGCTGGGTGGGCCGTGGACTCACCGCCGTCTTCGTCGCCAACGACCAGATGGCGCTGGGGGTGTTGCGGGCGCTGCGTGAGGCGGGCGTGCGCACTCCCCAGGACGTCGCGGTGGTCGGCTTCGACGACATCCCGGAATCGGAGTTCTTCGCGCCACCGCTCACCACCGTCCGGCAGGACTTCGCGACGGTGGGCAAGCACAGCATCGCCCTGCTGCTGGACCTCATCGAGGGGCGGGCCCCCTCCGGGGCGCCCGGAGTCGCCATCGAACCCCATCTCGTGGTCCGGGCCAGCACCGCTCCCGACTGACACGGCACCACGGCACCAAACGGTCACAATTCGTACACCAGTGTGACCGATATTTCGAATAACGATCGACAGGCTGGACGCAGTGAGTCGGTCCTCGCGAGTAACTGCGGTCCTCCCCGGACCGGCTCTTCAAAGGAGAAGACATGCTCAACAGAAGGAACTTCCTCACCGCGGCGATCGGCGTTGCGGCGGCGGGCACCCTGGCCGCCTGTGCCAAGGAGGACGACAGCTCCAGCGACTCCGCAGGCGGCGGCAGCAAGACGATCACCCTCGGCTTCTCCCAGGTCGGCTCCGAGAGCGGCTGGCGCACGGCCAACAGCGACTCGGTGAAGTCCGCGGCCAAGGAGGCGGGCTACAAGCTGCAGTTCTCCGACGCCCAGCAGAAGCAGGAGAACCAGATCTCCGCCATCCGCAGCTACATCTCGCAGAAGGTCGACGTCATCGCCTTCTCCCCGGTGGTCGTCACCGGCTGGGACGCGGTGCTCAAGGAGGCCAAGGCCGCGAAGATCCCGGTGGTCCTCACCGACCGCTCGGTCGAGACCTCCGACGAGTCCCTCTACGTCACCCTGGTCGGCTCCGACTTCACCGACGAGGGCCGCCGCGCCGCCAAGATCCTCGAGAAGGTCATCGAGAAGGCCGGCCTCAAGGGCGACGTGAAGATCGCCCAGCTGGAGGGCACCACCGGTGCCGCCCCCGCCATCGAGCGCGCCAAGGGCTTCAAGGAGGTCATGGACGCCGACCACGCCGACGACTGGAAGATCGTCGTCAGCCAGACCGGTGACTTCACCCGCGCCGGCGGCAAGCAGGTCATGGCGGCCTTCCTGCAGTCCAACCCGGACATCAACGTCCTCTACGCCCACAACGACGACATGGGCATCGGCGCCATCCAGGCCATCGAGGCGGCCGGCAAGAAGCCCGGCAAGGACATCCTCATCGTCACGGTCGACGGCGTGAAGGACGGCTTCGTCGCGATGTCCGAGGGCAAGATCAACGCCATCGTCGAGTGCAACCCGCTGCTCGGCCCCCAGCTGATGGAGGTCGTCAAGACGGTCCACGAGGGCGGCTCGGTCGAGCGCTGGATCAAGACCAAGGAGAGCGACTTCATGCAGGACCAGGCCAAGGCCGCGCTCCCCGACCGCAAGTACTGACCGACTGGCGACGCCGCCGACTGGGGGTGCCGACCGACCGGGGGCGCTGACCGAGCGGGGGTGCCTGCCGACTGGGGGGTGCCTGCCGACCGGCGGTGCCGACCGACTGGGGGTGCCTGGCGACCGGCGCCGGCCGGCCGGTCGTACTGACTGGGCGCGGCGCCGACCGATTGCCGTGAAGACCGGCCGCGGTATTGGCCGATCGCGGTGATGACCGACCGCACGACGCAGGGAGCCTCCCGTCGGCCGAGCATGTCTCGGCTTACGGAGGCTCCCCGCGGGCCTTAACCGATTGCACGAGTTCAAGAGGAGCGCTGCCATGGCAGAGCCGCAGCCCGTCCTGGAGATGACGGGCATAGTCAAGGAGTTTCCGGGGGTAAGGGCTCTGTCGGGCGTCGACTTCCGGCTCTTCCCCGGCGAGATCCACGCCCTGATGGGCGAGAACGGGGCCGGGAAGTCCACCCTGATCAAGGTGCTGACGGGGGTTCACTCCCTGGACGGCGGCACCATCACCCTCGACGGCAAGACCGTGCGGATCGGCAGCCCGCTGCAGGCGCAGCACGCCGGGATCAGCACCGTCTACCAGGAGGTCAACCTCTGCCCCAACCTGTCGGTGGCGGAGAACATCTTCATCGGCCGTGAACCCACCCGCGCCGGCCGCATCCAGTGGAAGCGCATGCGCAAGGAGGCCGCGGAGCTCGTCGACCGGCTCGGCCTCGACATCGACGTCACCGCGCCCCTGTCCTCGTACCCCCTCGCGGTGCAGCAACTGGTCGCGATCGTACGATCGGTGGGCACCGGCGACAGCGACGGCTCGGGCTCCGGTACCAAGGTGCTGGTCCTGGACGAACCGACCTCCAGCCTCGACCGCGACGAGGTCCTCGAACTGTTCCGTCTGATGCGGCAGTTGCGGGACGAGGGCGTCGCGATCCTCTTCGTCTCGCACTTCCTCGACCAGATCTACGAGATCTGCGACCGCATGACCGTCCTGCGCAACGGCACCCTGGTCGGCGAGCACCTGGTGCGCGACCTCGACCAGGTCGGGCTGATCGAGCTGATGATCGGCAAGGCCCTGGACCAGTTGGAGGAGCTCCATGACCACCAACTCCACGCGGACGTGGGCGAGTCGCTGCTGAAGGCGGAAGGCCTCGGCAGGAACGGCGGTATCGCCCCCTTCGACCTGGACATCAAGAAGGGCGAGGTCGTGGGCCTCGCGGGCCTGCTGGGCTCCGGCCGCACCGAACTGGCCCGGCTGCTCTTCGGCGCCGACCAGCCCGACAGCGGCAAGGTCACCATCGGCGGCAAGCAGGTGGCGATGAGCGCCCCGAACGACGCCATCGGCGCCGGCGTCGCGTTCTGCTCGGAGAACCGCAAGGCCGAGGGCCTGGTCCCCGATCTGACGGTCCGCGAGAACATCATCCTCGCCCTCCAGGCGTCCCGCGGCTGGACCCGCCCCATCCCCACCGCCCAGCGCGACGAACTGGTCGCCAAGTACATCAAGGCGTTGGACATCCGTCCCGCCAACCCGGAGGCCCGGGTGGGCCAGTTGAGCGGCGGCAACCAGCAGAAGGTGCTTCTCGCCCGCTGGTTGATCACCCAGCCGAAGCTGCTGATCCTCGACGAGCCGACACGCGGCATCGACATCGGCGCCAAGACGGAGATCCAGAAGCTGGTGGTCTCCCTCTCCGAGGACGGCATGTCCGTGCTCTACATCGCGGCCGAGCTGGAGGAGGTCCTCCGCCTCAGCCACACCATCGGCGTCCTGCGCGACCGCAAGCTGGTCGCGCAGCTCACCAACGGGCCCGAGATCACCACCAGCAAGATCCTCGAGACCATCGCGAGCGGAGAACAGCAGTGACCACCACCTCCCGCTGGCGAGCACTGACGCGCCACAACCTCTTCTGGCCGATCGTGGTCCTGGTGGCGCTGCTGCTCGTCAACGTCCCCTTCACACCCGACTTCTTCGCCATCCGCATGACGGACGGCCACCTCTACGGCAGCCTCGTCTCGATCGTGCTGTTCGGCTCGCCCCTCATCCTGGTGGCGGTCGGCATGACCCTGGTCATCGCGACCGGCGGCATCGACCTCTCGGTCGGCGCGGTCGTCGCCATCACGGGCGCGCTGACATGCTCGTACATCAGCGACCAATCGGATCAGGACGCCCTGGCCGGAGTGCTGCTGGCGATGGGCGTGGGCCTGATAGCGGCGGTCGTCTGCGGCCTCTGGAACGGCTTCCTGGTCGCCCGCATGGGCATCCAGCCGATCATCGCGACGCTGATCATCATGGTCGCCGGCCGCGGCGTGGCCCAGCTGATCACCGACGGCCAGATCATCACCATCAACAGCGAGCCGTACAAGCTGATCGGCGGCGGCTACTGGCTGACCCTGCCCTTCTCCATCTTCGTGGTGGCCGCGGTGGTGGCCATCACGGTGGCGCTGACCCGCCGCACGGCCCTCGGCCTGCTGGTCGAGTCCGTCGGCGGCAACGCCGAGGCCAGCCGCCTGGTCGGCATCCGTTCCCGCCGTATCAAGATCATGGTGTACGTCTTCTGCGCCCTGTGCGCGGGCATCGCGGGCCTGATGATCAGCTCCAACACCTCGGCCGCGGACGGCAACAACGCCGGCCTGTGGATCGAACTCGACGCGATCCTCGCCGTGGTGATCGGCGGCACCTCGCTGCTGGGCGGCCGGTTCTCGATCGGCGGCACAGTGGTCGGAGCCCTGGTCATCCAGACCCTGACGACGACGATCTACACGATCGGCGTCCCGACCCAGACCAACCTGGTCTTCAAGGCCGCCGTCGTCATCGTCGTCTGCCTCCTGCAGTCCCCGAAGTTCCGCGCCAAGGTCTTCGGCGCCCGCGCGAAGGCCGCGGCCCCGGCGGCGCCCGCCGTGGTCGCCGAGCCCGCCGACTCCGCTCCCAAGATGGAGGTGTCGTGATGAGTACGACCACCAAGGCCCCCACGACGCCGCAGACCCGTACGCCGTCCAAGGCCGCGCGCCTGCTCGGTGACCGGCGACTGCCCGTCCTGGTCACGGCGGCGTTGTTCCTCGCGATGTACATCGGCGGACTGAGCCGCTATGTGAACTACGGCTTCGGCGACTCGCAGGTGTTCCTCAACCTGTTCATCGACAACAGCTATCTGCTGGTCGCCGCCGTCGGAGCCACCTTCGTCATCATGTCCGGCGGCATCGACCTGTCCGTGGGCTCGGTGATCGGCTTCACGACGATGCTCACGGCGTGGCTGGTGCAGGACGTGGGCCTGCCGCTGCTGGTCGTCATCCCCATATCCCTGGGCGTGGGAGCGTTCGGCGGCTTCCTCATGGGCTATGTGATCCACAACTTCGAGATCCAGCCGTTCATCGTGACGCTGGCGGGCCTCTTCCTCTTCCGGGGCCTGTGCCTGGTCATCAGCAAGGAGTCGATCGCCATCACCGACTCGGCCGTGAGCAGTCTGGCCGAGACGCGGGTGTCGCTGGGGGTGGGGGAGCTGTCGATCGGTGCCATCGTGGCCCTGCTCGTCCTGGCCGGGGCGTTCTACCTCCTCCACTACACCCGCTTCGGACGCCGGATCTACGCCATCGGCGGCAACGAGCAGTCGGCCCTGCTGATGGGCCTGCCGCTGGGCGGCACGAAGATCGCGGTCTACACGATGAGCGGCTTCTGCTCGGCTCTGGCGGGCCTGCTCTTCATGCTCTACATCCAGTCCGGCGACCCGCTGCACGCCGTGGGCATGGAGCTCGACGCGATCGCCGCGGTGGTCATCGGCGGCACGCTGCTGACGGGTGGTTCGGGTTATGTCGTGGGCACCCTGTTCGGCGTCCTGGTCCTCGGCCTGATCAAGAGCATCATCCAGTTCGAGGGCACGCTCAGCTCCTGGTGGACGAAGATCGCCACGGGTGTGCTGCTGTGTGCGTTCATCCTGATCCAGCGCGTCATGACGACCCGTAAGGAAACGTGAGCGGAGGGGGAACCGGCCCGCTGCGGTCCGATGTCGCTTTCGATGCGATGAGGTGTGATGAGGGCAGAACATCCTCAACTCGCCGCGCCGGAACGGCCGGTTCCCCACACAACCTTCACAGCTGCCTCTAGGAACGCCGCCGGTTCGGAACTTAACCTTCCCGCGTCATGGACTACTGCCTCCCGTGCCGCAGGCACCTCAACGGAGCCCTCGCCTGCCCGGGCTGCGGCACCCCAGCTCAACAACTCCACGCGTACGCGGCCCAGCCGCAGCAGGCGGGTGCAGGCGGCGACGCCTATCAGGCGTACGGGGCCGACGGTGGGTACGCGGGTGCGGCGTACGGCGACGGGTCCGAGGGCGGCGGTGCCGCGGAGAGCGCCGAGAGTGCGCAGAGCCTCGACCGGACCGAGGTCGTGGGAGTGCCCGCGGGTGGTGGTCGGGCGGCGCGAAGACGTGCGCGGGGCCGGGGACGGGGCGGCAGGCCTGCCGAAGTCGATGAGGAGCCCGAGGGCTACGACGACTCCGACGAGTTCGAGGACGACGACGATGAAGGTGGAGCCGGCGGGGCCGGTGGCGCGAGTCGCCGTGACCGCAAAGCGGCGGCGCATCGGCGTCGGCGCCGGCGGACCCTGCTGATCGCGGCGGGCTTCATACTCGCCGCCGGTGGTCTGAGCCTGGCGGAGCTCGGCATGGACGCTCCCGGCTCGTCGTCGACGCCTGCCGCGGCGGGGGGTGAATCGGCGGAGGGCGCGGCCGAGGCGGAGGCGAGCAAGACGGCCGAGCCGCTGACCGACGAGAACGGAACCGTCCCTTCGGCCTCCGGATCCCCGGACGCCTCGACCTCCCCGTCGGCCTCGGAGTCCAAGGACGACAAAGACCCCGACAAGGACGCCCAGTCCACCTCGGCCTCACCCCCGAGCCTCACCACATCCGCCCCGGCGGCAACGACCCCGACGTCCTCCGCGACTCCCACATCGGACCCGACAACATCGCAACCCACAGCGGCCCCGTCACCGACGGAAACCTGCGATCGCTTCCTGTGGTGGTGCACCTAGGTTCAGCCCGCCCGGCGTCCGACGACAAGGGCCTGCCGTCCCCAGGTATTTCAGCCCGTCCGGGGGTACCCCCTCTGGGGGCGTTTGAGGACGAGGCCCTTCGGGCCGACGGGGGTCCAGGGGGCGGAGCCCCCTGGAGGCGGGGTCGAAGGGGCGGCAGCCCCTGGAGGATGGGACGGGTAGGGGCGGCGGGGGCGAGAAAAGCCCGCCGCGCACCCCGCCTCAAACCCCCAGCATCCGCCGCAGCAGATCCCGGAAAACCGTCCGCTCCGCATCGGACAGCCCCGCCAACGGCTCCCGAGCGAACCGCAACGACTCCCGAAGGCTACGAGCCACCGCCCGCCCTTCGTCCGTCACCGCCGCCAGCTTCACCCGCCGATCCGCAGGATCCGGCCGCCGCTCCACCAGCCCCCGCGACTCCAGCCGATCCACGATCCCGGTGACATTGGACGGCTCGCACCGCAACTTGTGCGCCAGCTTCCGCATGGGCAGCGGCTCAAGGGACAGCAGACTCAACAGCCGAGCCTGCGCCCCGGTCAGCGCGTACTCCGCCGCCGCATCCTCGAAATCCGCGTGGAAACGGGCCACGACGTCCCCGATCAGCTCGATGACCTCAAGGGTCAGTACATCGGGACGAGCGGTCTTCTGTGGTGTGGCCATGGCACAAGCGTACCCCCATTACTTGACAACATGAAATATTCAGGGGCATGGTTGTTTCAGGTACTGAAGTAAATCTGAAAGGTTCCGTCATGATCAACCGCGAGTGGCACCTCCTCTCCCGCCCCGTCGGCTGGCCCAAGCCCGAGGACTTCGCCCTGGTCGAGACGGAGATCCGGCAGCCCACCGAGGGACAGGTCCTCGTACGGAACAAGTACCTGTCCGTCGACCCGTACATGCGCGGCCGCATGAGCGACGCGAAGTCCTACACCGCCCCCTTCGAGCTCGGCAAGGCGATGCAGGGCGGCGCGGTCGGCGAGGTCATCGCGTCCGAGGCGGAGGGCGTGGCCGTCGGCGACCACGTCCTGCACTTCGGCGGCTGGCGCGAGTACGCCACGTTCGACGCCGCGCAGGCCGTGAAGGTCGACCCCGAGGCCGCGCCCCTGTCGGCGTACCTCGGCGTCCTCGGCATGACCGGCCTCACCGCCTACGCCGGCCTCCTGCGCACCGCCGTCTTCAAGGAGGGCGACAGCGTCTTCGTGTCCGGCGCGGCCGGTGCCGTCGGCAGCCAGGTGGGTCAGATCGCCAAGCTCAAGGGCGCCTCGCGGGTCATCGGCTCGGCCGGCTCCGACGACAAGGTCAAGCTCCTCGTCGAGGAGTACGGCTTCGACGCCGCCTTCAACTACAAGAACGGCTCGGTCAGCGAGCAGCTGCGCGCCGCCGCCCCCGACGGCGTCGACGTCTACTTCGACAACGTCGGCGGTGACCACCTGGAGGCCGCCATCGGCTCCCTCAACCAGGGCGGTCGCATCGCCGTCTGCGGCATGATCTCCATCTACAACAGCACCGAGCCCGCCCCCGGCCCGAAGAACCTCGCCCGCCTCATCGCCACCCGCGGCCGCATCGAGGGCTTCCTGGTCAGCGACCACTACGACCTCCAGCCCCAGTTCGTCCAGGAGGTCGGCCCCTGGGTCGCCGCGGGCGCGCTGAAGTACCGCGAGACCGTCGTCGAGGGCATCGAGAACAACCTGGAGGCCTTCCTCGGCGTCCTGCGCGGCGACAACACCGGGAAGATGATCGTCAAGGTCTGACATCTTCTGCCGGTTTCCGGCATGCGGTAACTTCTTTCCGAAACCCGTCGTCGATCGTGGGCGCGAGCGCGGCGGACCTAGGAGGAAGACACCGCATGACCATCCAGCAGACCGACGTCCTCTACACCGCCGTCGCCACCGCCGAGAACGGTCGCGACGGCCGGGTGGCCACCGAGGACGGCAGGCTCGACGTCGTCGTGAACCCGCCCAAGGAGATGGGCGGCAGCGGCGAGGGCACCAACCCGGAGCAGCTGTTCGCCGCCGGTTACAGCGCCTGCTTCCAGGGCGCCCTCGGCGTCGTCGCCCGTCTGGAGAAGGCCGACATCTCCGGCTCGACGGTCACCGCGAAGGTCGGCATCGGCAGGAACGACGACGGCTTCGGGATCATCGTCGAGATCTCGGCCCGGATCCCGAACGTCGACGCCGAGACCGCCAGGGACCTCCTCGAGAAGGCCCACCAGGTCTGCCCGTACTCGAAGGCGACCCGCGGCAACATCAGCGTGACGCTGGTCTGACCCGTTCGTTGCCTACGACGGAGGCCGCACCCCTGGACGTGGGGTGCGGCCTTCGCCTGTGTCCTGTCGGTCTCCGCCCGCCTCACACGGCCGAGGCCAGCGCCGCGCCGTGCACCGCCTTCACCAGCCGGTCGTTCTCCGGTGCCGCCCCGCCCGGGAAGGCGAGCCGGCGCCGGGTGTAGCCGTAGGCGAGGCCGCTCCACGGGTCGGCGAAGGTCTGGGAGCCGCCCGCGCCGCTGTGCCCGAAGGTGCCGGCGCCCAGGAACGGGTGACGGCTGTCGGCGATCGCCTGGAAGCCCAGACCGTAGGAGCGGTGCTCACGGGCCACCAGGTCATAGCCGCTGGAGTGGATCTGGCCGACCTCGGCGATCGTGTCCGGCTTCAGCAGCGGCGGCCGGTCGCCCATCTCGCTGATCGCTGCCGCGTACATCCCGGCGAGCCCGCGCGCGGCCGCCACCCCGCCCGCCGACGCCGGGCCCTTGGCGCGCACGGTACGGGAGTTGATGTGCCCCACCAGGTCGCCCGGGTCCGGCACATGCATGTTGAACGCGATCGACGCCAGGGTGTGCGGACCGGAGGGCGCGGTGTCGATCAGGGCCTGCTGGGTGGGGGTGGGGATCATCGGCTGCGCGGAGCGGTACCGCGGTTCCAGGGCCGCGGGCAGGCCCAGGTGGAAGTCCAGGCCGTACGGAGCCCGGATCCGCTCCTCCCACAGTTCCTGGATCGTACGGCCCGTCGCCCGGCGTACGACCTCGCCGGTGAGCGCGCCGATCACCAGGGCGTGGTAGCCGAAGGCCGTGCCCGGGCGCCAGAACGGCCGTTGGTCGGCGAGGCGTTCGGCGATCGCCCGGTCGTCGGCCAGCTCGTCCCGGGTGAACCCGGCGTCGAGACCGACCAGCCCGGCCCGGTGCGTGATCAGCTCGCGCAGGGTCAGCGCGCCCTTGCCCTCGGCCGCGAACTCCGGCCAGTAGTACGTCACCTTGCGGTCCAGTTCGAGCGTGCCGTCCTGGACGAGGAGAGCGGCCACGAGATGCGCGGCACCCTTCGTCGACGAGAACACGGCGTGGAGGGAGTCGGCGTCGTTGTCGTCGCCCGTCCACAGGTCCACGACCCTGCGGCCGTGGACGTACGCGCACAACTGGCCCTCGTAGTCGGGGCGTTCACCGGAAACGAACGCGGCGAACTCCTCGCGCACCGCCTCGAAGCCGTCGGCGACGGTGCCGTGTATCTCCTGTGTCATCCGCTCTCCTTGACTGATCTACACCGCTAGCCGGCGCTGGCCATGCTGAACAACGCCCCTGCGACCTGCGGGAATTCCCCCTTCGGATGATCCCGGAAGAGGGGTTCGGTGCCGAAGAGGACCGACTGCGGACCGCTGACGACCGAGGGCTGTCCGGCTGCGGCCAGGGGTCCGCCGCTGCCGTCCGCCGACGGGCGCCAGTGCCCGGAGACAAGGGGGTTTCCGGTGGCGTACGACTGCTCCACGCGGACCTGCGGGCCGAGGTCCGTGAACCAGACGGGCGCGTACACGAAACCGTGTCCGGGAGCGCCGGCGGTCACCGGCCCCGAGTTCACCACCCGCACCACACCGTTGGCGTCCCCGTTGCCCTCGACCGGCTTCGCGGCCAGCAGGCCGGTGGCGGTGGCGAGTCCGGCTCCGATGACCCCGCGCCCGACGAGACCGTGACCGGCGTCGAGGAAGGCGTCCAGGGCCGTGCGGGCGGACGTCGTGAGAGCGCCGTACTCCAGCCCCGTGGACACGAACAGGACGTCCGCCGACGACCAGTCGAAGCCCGCGTTGGCGACGGCCGTCGAGACCGGGGTGACCTCGAAGTTCATCTCGCGCAGCGCGAAGAGCTCGCCGGGGGTCACGGCGGCGGCGACCCGGGTGCGGCGCAGTGCCTGGGTGCCGGTGAGGGTGGTCGCGTCGAAGGCCACGTCGTACGTCCGGGCCAGTTCGGCCGCCTTCTGCCGCGCCGACGCCGGGACGATCGCGCTGGTGCCGTCGGCTGTCCGCCGTACCGGAATGCCTTGCTGGAGAAGGGAGTTGACGGCGGAGATCGCCTGCGGGTCGTCCAGGCGCAGCCGCAGGGCGCCGCGCGGGGCGACGTGCCCGACGGCCGTGGCCTCGCCGATCGACCGCAGCGGCAGGCCCTTGAGGGTTCCGGCCGGCACCGGCTCCACCGTGGCGCCCCACAGCCGGCCCAGGCTCCAGCCCGAGATGTCGTACATCACCGACACCTTGTCGCTGATGTCCCGTCCGTCGGCGAGCAGCACATTGGCGAGACCCCGCTTGGGCTGGTGCATGTCGACGACGTACGAGCCCTTCGCATACGCCTTTCCGCCGAGCCGGAAGGCGTGGCTCGCGCGGGTGACGCGGACGTCGTTGGCGAGGAGGTGGTCGACCAGGCGGGCGGTGGCGGTGGCCTTCGGGCCGCCGGGCAGGACGTAGGCGCGCGGGAAGACGGTCGTGTAGACGTCCTCGGGGCCGATGCCGGGGACCCCGGGGACCGTCTCCAAGGAGACGGGGATCTGCGCGGCGCCCGTCGCTCCGCGGCGGAAGACCTCGATCTGGTCGTTCACCAGCGCGGTGCGGTTGGCCCGGACGAAGTCGAGCGTGGCGCGGATGGCGGCACCGGCGACGTCCACGTTGACGGCCGACCGGCGCCGCAGCTCCGCCACCGGCAGGTTGTCGTAGGCCGCGTTGTTCACCTGCAACGGGATCTCGACCGTGTGCGCGGCGACCGTGCCGTGGAACGCCGCGTACTGCGGGGTGAAGATCGGCGGCCAGTCGTCCCAGCCCTCCTCCTGGTCCCGGAAGGGGATCTGCGCGGGCTGCACCCCGTCCTTCGCGGGCGTGTAGCCGAGGCCGTTGACGGCGGTCTCCATGCCGAGGGCGTTGGCGTAGGTGTTCTTCAGGAAGAGGTCGTACTCGTAGTTCTCGCCGTGCGGGGGAGTGGTGGGCTCGATGAGGGTGCCGTTGACGTAGCCGTGCAGGTCGAGCATGACGGCGGGCTGCTTGTCGATCTCGATCTGCCGCATCGCCCGCACCTCGGGCTGCGAGGCGGTGACGAAGTCCCGGTTCATGTCGAAGCCGTTGGCGTTGGCGCGGGTGCCGGCGATACGGCCGTCCGGGTTGGCGGTGATGTTGAAGTAGAGCCGGGAGTGGGCGAGCAGGTCCCGGGTCCTGGTGTCCGTGGCGGTGGCGAGCTGCTCGATGAGCTTCAGGGAGGCGTCGGTGCCCTCCCACTCGTTGCCGTGGATGTTGTTGTTGAAGAAGACGGGCGCCTTGTAACCGGCCTTGATCTCGGGCGACTTGGCGGCCTGGGCCGGGGAGTTCTCGATGAGGTCGCGCATCCGTTCCTGGGCGCGGGCCTGGCGGACCGTCTCGGGTGCGGTGACGGTCACGAGGTAGAGCCGGTGTCCGCCGGCCGACCGTCCGGCGACCTCGACGCTGACGCGGTCGCCGAGGGTCTGGACGGCGTTCAGCTTCGGGGCGATCGCGTGGTACGGGGTGAGGCCGAGCTTGATGGACTTGTCGGCGGGGTTCTCCGGGTCGGCGGAGAGGATCTGCTCGCGGGGGTAGCCGCGGATCGCGCCACCGGCCGTCTGTTCGTCGGCGAGGGCTCTCCTGGCGGCGCTCGCGGGGGCCTGTGCGGCCCGCTGGTCGAGCGGTGCCTCGTCCCGGGTGACGGGCGGCGCGGGTTCCGCGCCGGCCGTATGCGGGGTGAGCAGCAGTGAGCCTGCCGTGGTGAGGGCGAGGGCGGCGATCAGTACGGGTCTCGCGGGTGCGGTTCTCGTGGTGCGCACGCGTCGTACCTCCTCCGGGAGCTTCCTGAGATCGGTACGGCGACATGTACCTGTTCGACTCAACCGGAACAAGAGGGAGTTCGTGTCACGGATGCCCCGGATGGCGCATCCCGAGGGGTCCGGACGGGGCATGCTGAGCTCGGGACACCCGGCGACGGCGGCTTGGCAGGCGGACCCACCAGGAAGGCGGCGAGCTCCTCATGGCACCGATCCCTCCCCTTCCCAGCAGGGAAGACGTACTGCGCATGGCGCGCAGCACCAGCGACATCACCGGCCAACTCCTCGACACGGCCGGGAACATCACGAAGATCGCGATCAACACCTTCGACCCCAGGGACGGTTCGGGGCAGGAGGTACTGCGGGTCCTGCGCGAGACGACGGCGGGGCTGGCGGAGGCGAGCGCGTCGCCGCAGGCGCAGGAGGCCTTCTACCGGATCGTGGACACGCTGACCCGGCTCGGCACGAGCGGCGCTCCGCTGGCCGTCCACCCGGTCAGCGAACCGGCCCAGGCCCTGCTGACGGCGCTGGGCGACAGCCTGCTGCCGGTGCTGGACGCGGTGGAGCCGGCGGTGGAGGAGTTCGCGACCGCGCTGGGCGACCTGGTGGAGGCGATGTCCCCGCTGCTGCCCGCGGCGGCCGGACTGGCGGCGGGCACCCTGCTCGCGTTGACCCCGGTGATCCGTACGGCGGCGGAGATCCTCCGCGACTCCTCCCCCGAACTCCGCCGTATCGCCGACGCGTTGACGGCGGCGCTGGCCCCGCTGATGCCGCTCCAGCTCGCCCTGGCGGAACGTGCGGCCGCCGCGGGCGCGGGCGTGGTCCGCGCCTCCCTCCAGCCCCTCGCCGACCTCACGGAAGCGGCGGCGGCGACCACGAAGGCGGCCCGTCCGGTGCTGATCGCCGGGGAGGAGCTGCTCGTGACGGGCCTTGAGCAGCTCCAGCCGGTGCTGCTGGCCGGGGCGTCGCGTGCGGGCCGGGTGGCCCGGGCGGCGGCGGTACGGGTGCAGGCAGCGGTGAGTCCGGCGGATGAGCGGGGGGTGGTGGTGGCGGTGGCGCCTGGGTGACCCACGCCCCACGAGCAACGGCGTCCACGGCCGGGAACCCTGTCCCCGGCGCCCGATAGAGTTCCCCCATGCGCGATCTTGGGGTGGGCTTCACCTATCTGCTGAAGGGCCAGCGATGGGTGGCCCGGCACGGCAAGCAGTACGGCTTCGGGCTGATACCGGGCCTGATCACCCTCGTTCTCTACGCGGCGGCGCTCGTCTCGCTCGCGGTCTGGGGCGAGGACTTCATCGGCTGGGCCACCCCCTTCGCCGACGACTGGTCCAGCCCCTGGCTCGGTCTCTTCCGCGGTTTCCTCACCGTCGTGCTGTGGGCCCTCGCCCTCCTTCTCGCGGTCCTGACCTTCACCGCGGTCACGCTCCTGATAGGCCAGCCCTTCTACGAGAGCCTCTCGGAGACGGTCGACCGCGATGTGTCCCCGGACGGCACCGCCCCCGAGTCCGGCCTCCCCCTGTGGCGCGAGCTGTGGATCTCGGGCCGCGACAGCCTGCGGATCGTGGTCCGTGCCCTGCTCTGGGCGGTCCTGCTCTTCGCCCTCGGCTTCATCCCCTTCGTCGGCCAGACCGTGGTCCCGGTGATCGGCTTCTTCGTCACCGGGTTCTTCCTCACCGAGGAACTCGCCGCCGTGGCCCTCCAGCGCCGCGGCGTCGAACTCCGCGACCGGCTCGCGCTGTTCCGCTCCCGCAAGACCCTGATCTGGGGCTTCGGCACCCCCCTCGGCGTGGCCTTCCTGGTTCCGTTCGTCGCGGTGTTCCTGATGCCGGGCGCGGTCGCGGGCGCCACTCTGATGGCCCGCGAACTGCTCGGGGAAGAGACCCGCGAGGACGCCGACGACACCGACGACACCGACGACGACACAGAGGGGATCACCTCTTGACCGAGATACTCGCCGTCGCCGTCATCACCGTCCTGGCCGTCATCGCCCCCGGCGCCGACTTCGCCATGGTCATCCGCAACAGCTACCTCCACGGCCGCCGCACCGGCCTGTTCGCCGCGACCGGCGTCGCCGCCGGCGTCCTGGTGCACGTCACCTACACGATGCTCGGCGTGGGCCTGCTGATCGCCTCCTCCACCTTCCTGTTCACGGTGATCAAGCTGGTCGGCGCGGCCTACCTCGTCTACATCGGCGTCCGCACCTTCCGCACCCGTGGCGAGGTCCAGCTCGACCTGGAGACCACGTCGGACCTGACCCCGCTCAAGGCCCTGCGCTCCGGCTTCCTCACCAACGTCCTCAACCCGAAGACGACCCTCTTCGTCGTCTCGACCTTCGCCCAGGTCGTCAGCCCCGGCACCCCGGTCTACCAGCAGGTGGGCTACGGCCTGTTCATGTCACTGGCCCATCTGCTGTGGTTCGGCGTCGTCGCGGTCTTCTTCTCGCACGACCGCATGCGCACCCTGATGCTCCGCGGCCAGAAGATCCTCAACAAGGTGATCGGCTCGGTCCTCGCCGGCCTCGGCGTCAGCCTCGCGTTCGCCCCGTCTCACTGACCGCCACGGTCACGATCGACCGCACCTGGGCGATGATGTCCAGCCGGTTCCGCACGAACTCGGGGTCGGTGACCTCGGTGGTGTTGCCGGTGGCGAACTGCAGCACGGGCGTGTGCACATGGCCGCCGGGCAGCTCGTCGTGCAGCCCCGACCGGTCGCGCAACAGCGTGGCCCGGTAGGCGATCTCGTTCGACAGGTAGTCCCCGCCGCCCCCGGCCCGGGCCGTCGAACCCTGCGTCGGCCCGTCGGCCCGTACGACGGGTTCCGTCCCTCCCACCGGGATCTCGGTCACGCTCGTGTTGTCGTACACGGGGAAGCGCCCGGTGCTCGCCGCCACGATCGCCTTGTACGGCAGGGTCGTAGTCGTCCACTGCGGCTGCGAGGCCGGATCGGTCACGGGGACGGTCTCCGTCCGGGAGACGTTCTCGTTGTCCGGGAAACCGCCCCGCCAGGCCCCGTTGGTCCGCTCGATGTCGAACCGCCCGACCCGCCCCTGGCTGACCGTGGTGAAGAGGTCGACCCTCTTCAGATACGGCCGCAACGTCCGCTCCACCGTGCCCTCCGCGAAGTCCTGCCAGCGCACCGGGAACACGGCCGTCTCCACCCGCGCCGGCCCCTTCGCCGTCTCGATCACCGTGCCGTCGAGCGCGAGCGCGGTCGCCCCGGACGGATTGGAGATCCGGATGTCCCGGTCCAGCGTGAACGGATCGAACCCGGTGACGAGGATCCGCTTGATCCCCTTCCCGGACGGATACCGGATGGCGGTCTGCCCCCGCGAGGTCCGCTCCAACTCGCCCAGCAGCACGGCCCGTTGCCTGTCGCCCAGCCCGAACCCCGGCTCCCAGGCCCGCACCTCCCGCGTCATCCCCAACCGCGCCCAGTACAACGGCCGATCATCGTCCCGGCTCAGATCACCCCCGGCCGGCCCCCGCCCCTGCACCCGGTCGACGGCCCGCCTCCACAGCGCGGATCCTTCGCGTACGACGATCCGGCGGGCCTGCGCATAGGTGCGCGCCGAGCCGAGCTCCCGCGCGAACTCCGGTGCCACGGAGTCGAATCCGGAGCGCCGCAGTATCTCCTGCGGCACGGCCTTGTCGAGCCGCTGTTCTTCGACGGTGGCGGTGGGAGCGGCGGCGGCCTGCGCCGGGTGGGGGGTGACCGTGAGCCCGGTCATCAGGGCGAATCCGAGGACGACTGTCCGAACACGTAGAGCAACCACGGGAGTTCAGCCTCCGTCTGGTGTGGGGGAGTGGGCCGAAGTATCGCGTGACGGAAGTGGTCTACGCCATGGTGTGTGATTCAGGAAGGGCTCCTTGCGCCCCGAAAGGGGCGTGGGGCTGTATCAATTTGCGGCTACCGCCGCGTGGGCGCGACCAGCCCCCACCGACGCGCGCTTTCGTCACTGCGCCACCGACACAGCGATCCTCCCCGCCGCCTCCCGCAACGCCCCCACGAACGCCCTCACCGCAGGCACCGCGGAGCGCCCCCGTGCCGTCGCCGCGTACACCGCCCGCGCCGGCGCCCCTTCGTCCAGGACCGGCAGCAGGGCGACGTCCGGCCGTACCGACTCCGCCGCCAGCGCCGGGACCAGCGTCACGCCGAGGCCCGCGGCGACGTAGCCCTGCTTTGCGGTCCACTCGGCGACGACGTGTGCGACGCGCGGCCGAAAGCCCTGGCGCAGGGCCGCGTCCAGCAGTGTGCCCTCCGGGCGGGCGCTGCCGGAGATCCAGTCGGCGTCGGCGAGTCGGCCGAGGCGGACCGGACCGCCGTCCGCCAGCGGATGTGCGGCCGGGACGGCGACGTACAGGGACTCGTCGAGGAGGTGGTGCAGGGCATACGGCTCCAGCGGCGCGCCGCCTGTCGTGGACACCACCGCCAGGTCCAGATGCCCGGCGGCGAGCCGGTCCAGGAGCCCGGGGGTGAACCCCTCCTCGCGGGAGACCCGGACGCGCGGATGGCGGTCGCGGAAGGCGCCGAGCGCACGCGGCACCAGCGCCGCGTCGGCCGTGGCGAACGCCCCGAACCGCAGTCGTCCGCCCGCCACTTCGCGCAACGCCGCCAGCTCCCGCCCGGCCCCGTGCAGCGCCTCGACGACGGCCTCCGCGTGCGGCACCAGGACTCGGCCCGCCTCGGTGAGCCGTACGCCCCGCGGCAGCCGGTCGAAGAGCGGGGCCCCGCCCAGCGCCGACTCCAGCGAGGAGATCTGCCGGGACACCGCGGACTGGGTCCAGCCGAGGGTCCGCGCGGCGACCGTGAAGGAACCCCGGCGGGCGACCTCCAGGAAGGCGCGCAGCCAGACGGTGGAGAGATCGAGCGACTCATGCGGAGACGGCATGGGGCCCATGCTAGACATTCGCTTGTCGCATCGCGGGGGTGGACATAGCGTCGGCGCCATGGAGCACATCGCATTCCTCGGCCTGGGACACATGGGCGCCCCCATGGCCCGCCGACTCCTCGCCGCGGGCCACCCGTTGACCGTCTGGAACCGCACCGCCGGGAAGGCCGGACCGCTCGTCGCCGCGGGCGCCGGACTCGCCGCCTCCCCGGCCGGCGCCGTCCGGGACGCGGACGTCGTCATCACCATGCTCGCCGGCCCGGACGCGCTGGAGGCGGTGGCAGGGGCCGCCGCGGAAGCCCTGCGGCCGGGCGGCCACTGGATCGAGATGTCGACCGTCGGCCCGGACGCCGTACACCGACTCGCAGCCCGACTGCCCGAAGGCGTCCCCCTCGTCGACGCCCCCTGGGGGTCCCCCCGCTCGAGCGAAGCCGAGAGTGGGGGAGGGCAGCACCACAAGGCGGCTTCGGGCGCCCTCGGTATCCTCGCCGGCGGTGACACGACCGGCGTCGAGCACCTCCTCGCCCACCTCGGCACCGTCACCCGCACGGGTGCCCTCGGCTCCGGCGCCGCTCTCAAGCTCGTCCTCAACTCGGCCGTCATCAGCGGGATCGCGGTCGTCGCCGAAGCCCTGCGGCTCGCCGACACCCTCGGCCTGGAGGGCGACACGGCCCGCACCGCCCTCGCGAACGGTCCTCTCGCCGGAGTCGTCGTCCGCGCCCACGCCGAGGGCGTGCACTTCGACGCCACGCTCGCGGTGAAGGACCTCGACCTGGCCACGAAGACGGCACGACTGCCCGTCATCGAGGCCGCGTCGGAGCACTACCGCCGGGTCGCCGAACCCGGCGAGGACATCTCCCGGGCCGCGGCCCGCATCCGCACCGCCTGAACCCGCAGACAAGGGAGCCGCATGAAGGTCACCATCGACAGCCCCGCCTCCGCCCCCCAGCCCCTGAGCCCCTACTACTCCCAGGTCGCCCGAGTCGAACAGGCCGACGGCAGCGCCCTGTTGTTCGTCTCCGGACAGATCGCCGAGGGGGAGACCCTGGCCGAGCAGAGCCGAGGCGTCTTCGAGACGATCGACGCCCTGCTGAAGGCCCACGGCGGCACCCTCGCGGACGTCGTCAACATCCGCACCTACCTCACCGACATCGACAGGCTCCAGGAATACGGCGCCGTACGAAGGGAGTTCCTCACCGGGACCCCGCCCACCAGCATGACCTTCGAGGTGTCGAAGCTGTTCCGGCCGCAGGCCCAGATCGAGGTGGAGGTGGTCGCCGCGGTCAGGCCGGGTTCTCAGGGTTCTCGGGATTCTCAGGGTTCTCGCCCAGCAGCCTGAGGAAGTCCCGGAACGCCCCCGGCATGTCCACCGACTCGGGGTCGAGGAGCCACTGGTACTGGAGCCCGTCCATGACCGCCACCAGCAACGGCGCCGTGCGCTCGGGCGTCAGCCCGTTCGGCAGCCGGTCCCCGTACTCGGCACGCAGCACCGCCGCCATGCTCTCGCGCACCTGCGCATAGCGCTCGGTGAAGTACGCGCGCGCCGGATGCCCGTCCGTCACGCTCTCGCCGAGCAGTGCCGAGAAGGTCTGGATGATGCCGGGCCGCATCGCGTTGTACTCGACGAGCGAGGCGAGCAGGTCGATCCGCCACTGGGTGTCCGGCACCGCGTCCCACTGGTCCCGCTCCTTGAGCACGGCGACCAACAGCGCTTCCTTCGTGGGGAAGTGGTGCAGCAGCCCCTGCTGGGTGAGTCCGACGCGCTCCGCGACGGCGGCGAGGCTCGCCCCGCGGTAGCCGCGCTCGGCGATCACCTCCAGGGCCGCCCGGACGATCTCCGCGCGCCGTTCCTCACTCCTGACCCTGGCGTTCATGGGGTCACCGTACGGCATGACCATATGCCAAATATTACGGCCACATAACGAAACCTACCGTCTTACAGGTAACGGGTGCACGATGAGGGAACGGCACGGACCCGAAACCAGGAGGACCCAATGGCGGGCACTTACTCCACCACCCCGGCGGACCAGACGCGCGAGGCCGCCGTCGAGGCGGCCCTCGGCAAGCTCGACCTGGACGCGAAGGCCCGGCTGCTGGCCGGCCAGGACATGTGGACGCTGCCCGCCCTGCCCGAGATCGGCCTCGAGTCCCTCGTCATGTCCGACGGGCCGATCGGTGTCCGAGGCGTGCGATGGACCGCCGACGACCCCTCGATCGCGCTGCCGTCCCCGACCGCGCTCGGCGCCACCTGGGACCCTGAACTCGCCCGCCGCGCCGGTGCCCTGCTCGCCCAGGAGGCCCGCCGCAAGGGCGTCCACGTCCTGCTCGCCCCCACCGTCAATCTGCACCGCTCCCCGCTCGGCGGCCGCCACTTCGAGGCCTACAGCGAGGACCCGTACCTCACGGGACTCATCGGCGCGGGCTATGTGAACGGCGTCCAGTCCGGCGGAGTCGGCACCACTGTCAAGCACTTCGTCGCCAACGACGCCGAGACCGACCGCTTCACGGTCAACAACGTCGTCTCCGAGCGCGCCCTGCGCGAGCTCTACCTGCGGCCCTTCGAGCTCATCGTCGAAAACGCCCGCCCGTGGGGCATCATGACCGCGTACAACCAGGTCAACGGCGTGACGATGACCGAACACCACCACCTCGTGAACGAGATCGCGCGCGGCGAGTGGGGCTTCGACGGCTACAACGTCTCCGACTGGATGGCCGCCCGCTCCACGAAGGGCGCCATCGAGGGCGGCCTCGACGTCGCCATGCCGGGCCCCCGGACCGTGTACGGCGAGGCCCTCGCCCAGGCGGTGAGGGACGGCGAGGTCGAGGAGGCCAAGGTCGACGAGGCCGTGCGGAACGTGCTCCGGCTCGCCGCCCGCGTGGGCATCCTGGAGAGCGCCGAGCCGGTCGTCACCGAACTCCCCGACACCATCGACGGCGAGGCCCTGGCCCGCGAGATCGCCCGCCGCGCCTTCGTCCTGGTCCGCAACGAGGTACGCGACGGGAACAGCGCCCTGCCGCTGAAGCAGGGCACCGTGGCGTTGATCGGCGCCGCCGCCCGCGACGCCCGCGTCCTCGGCGGCGGCTCCGCCACCGTCTTCCCGCCCCGGATCGTCTCCCCGCTCGACGGCCTCACCGCCGCCCTCCCCGAGGACGCCCTCACCTACGCCGTCGGCGCCGACCCCAACACCGAACTCGCGGTCGCCGACAAGGGGTTCACCCTGCGCGCCGTCTGCCGCGACATCGACGGCCACGTCATCGGCACCGGCAACGCCCCCAACGGCCAGATCCAGTGGATGGGCAACGACCTCCCCGAGGGCGTCACCCACGACACCCTCCACACCATCGAACTGACCGGCGCCTTCACCCCGCGCGACAGCGGCACCCACACCTTCGGCATCAAGGGCGTCGGCGCCTTCACCCTCACCGTGGACGGCACGACGTACTACGACGACCTCCAGCTCCCCGCCGACACCAGCGACCCCTTCGAGGCCTTCTTCGGCTCCCCGGTGCCCCACGGCGAGGTCGAACTGACCGCGGGCGAACCGGTCGAGGTCTCCCTCACCCATGTCTTCCAGCTGCCCGAGGGCATCCCCTTCATGGTCATCGCCTTCGCGCTCGCCCACCAGGAGCCGCGGCGCGACGCCGACGAGCTGATCGCCGAGGCCGTCGAGGCCGCCCGGAACGCCGACACCGCCGTCGTCGTGGTCGCCACCACCGACCGCGTCGAGTCCGAGGGCTTCGACCGGGGGGACCTCGAACTGCCCGGCCGCCAGGACGACCTCGTCCGCGCCGTCGCCGCCGCAAACCCGAACACCGTGGTCGTCGTCAACTCCGGCTCCCCGGTCGAACTGCCCTGGCGCGACGACGTCGCCGCCGTACTGCTGAGCTGGTTCCCCGGCCAGGAGGGCGGTGCCGCCCTCGCCGACGTCCTCACCGGCGCCCACGAGCCCGGCGGCCGCCTGCCCACCACCTGGGGCTCCCTGGACGCCGCCCCGGTCACCCGGGTGATCCCCGCCGACGGCGAACTTCCGTACACCGAGGACGTCTTCATCGGTTACCGCGCCTGGACGAAGGAGGGTCGCACCCCCTCGTACCCCTTCGGCCACGGCCTCGGCTACACCGACTGGACCTATGAGTCCGTCCAGGTCGAGGGCACCACGGTCCGCGTCCGCCTCCGCAACTCCGGCGAACGCACCGGCCGCGAGGTCGTCCAGGTCTACCTGGCCCCCGCCGACGCTCCCGGCCCCGACCGCCCCGAGCGCCTGCTGGCCGGCTTCGCCGGCGTCGAGGCCGCGCCCGGCGAGAGCACCGAGGTCACCGTCGAGATCCCGCGCCGCGCCTTCGAGACATGGACCGGGGGAGAGGGTGCGGAGGGCTCGTGGTCGTTTGTGAAGGGTTCGTACGAGATCCAGGTCAGCCGCTCGATCACGGACCGTCGCCTCACCGCCACGATTAACGTCTGATCCGGGAAAAGTCTCCCCACGAGCAGCCCCGGTCCGGGACCTGACACCCGGGCCGGGGCTTGTGCCTTTCCGAAACCCCCAGCGGGCTCTCAGCGCGTGGAGAACGCGTACACCGTCTCCGACCGGAACACCTCGCCCGGCCGCAGCACCGTGCTCGGGAACTCCGGCCGGTTCGGGGAGTCCGGGAAGTGCTGGGTCTCCAGCGCGACACCCTCGCAGGGCACGAAGGGCTCCTCCAGGTGGTCCGCGGTGTACAGCTGCAGGCCCGGCTCGGTGGTGGACACCGTCAGCACCCGCCCGGTGGAGGGGTCGTGCAACTCGGCGACCTCGGCCGGCTCCCGCGTCACACCCTTGTCGAGCACGAAGTTGTGGTCGTACCCCGAGCCCACCTTCCGGCTCTCCCGGAAGTCGAAGCGCCCGCCGGTCACGTCCTGAAGCACCCCGGTCGGGATCCGGTCCGCGTCGACCGGCGTGAACCGGGAGGCGGCGATCCGCAGTTCATGGCCGACCGCGTCCCCGGAACCGGCCAGGTTGAAGTAGCTGTGGTTCGTCAGGGCGAGAACCGTCGGCGCGTCCGTCACCGCCTCGTACGCGATCCGCAGCGCACCGTCCGCGTCCAGCGTGTACGTCGCCGAGAGCTCCAGCCGGCCCGGGAAGCCCTCCTCGCCGTGCGGACTGACCCGGGAGAGCCGGATCCCGTGCTCGACGGGCGCCACGTCCCACACCCGCTTGTCGAAGCCGCGCTCGCCGCCGTGCAGACAGTTCGGCGCGTTGTTGGGCGCCAGCGCGTACGTCACCCCGTCCAGCGGGAAGCGGCCGCCGGCGATCCGGTTCGCGTACCGGCCGATCAGCGCACCGAAGTAGGGCCCGGTGTGCGTGAGATAGCCGTCCAGGTCCGCGAACCCCAGCACCACGTTCCCGGCGCTTCCGTCCCGGTCCGGGACCTCGGCGGACTGCACGATCCCGCCGTACGACAGCACCCTGACCCGCACACCGGCCCGCTCCAGCGTCCAGCGGTGGACCGGAGTGCCGTCGGAAAGTGTGCCGAAGAGTTCGTTCATGTTCAAAACTCTAGGTCACGCCTTCTCCGCCGTGACCTCCCGGTAGGCGATCTCGGCCAGTCTGGCCTGCCCGTTCACACTCGGGTGGAACCAGTCGAGATGGCTCAGCTGGTCCGTGCCGAACCGGAACTCGTACACCGCGCCCCCGTCGAAACGGCACCGCTCGTCCTTGGCGCAGACCTCCTCCAGGACCTTGTTGTACGCCTCCACCCGGTCCTGCACGGTGTCGCGCCGCTCGGTCGCCGCCGTGTCCACGGCATCCGCGTCGCCCAGCATCGACGGGCATATCCCGAGCTTCCACACCTGCCTGCCCATCGGGTTGGTGCGCCCCTCGGACCACAGCCGCTTCAGATTCGGCACGCTCGCCACGTACACCTGCGCCTTCGGCGCCGCGTCGCGCAGGGTGCTCATCGCGTCCTCGAACTGTGCCCGGAAGTCGGCCACGGACGTCATCGCCGAGGTGGAGTCCCGGCACGCGTCGTTGGCCCCCGCCATCACCGTCACCAGCCCGGGCCTCTTCGCCGCGGCCTGCGCCATCTGCCCGGCCAGATCGGTCATCCGCGCCCCGCTGACCGCGTAGTTCCAGCTGTTGGAGGCCGCCTTCGCCGACCCCAGCAGCCGTACGGCGAGACTGTCGACCTCGGCGCGGCTGCCGGTCGCCCAGGAAGCCTCCGGGCAGTCCTGGAGAAGCGAACAGGCGTCGAAGCCGCGGGTGATGGAGTCGCCCACGGCGGCGAGGGAGGACGGGCTGGAGTCCCAGGCGGGCGTCGTCGGACTGGGGGAGGGCTTGGCTCTCTGCGCCTCGGTGCCGGACGGCGCCGACTCGTTGCCGCCGACGGCGTCACAGCCGGCGGCGCCCAGGACGGCCGCCGTCACGACGGCGAGAACGGCACGCGAGCGGTGGCTTCGCTTCCGCATCCCTTTGGTGATCCCCTCGGTCGACATGCAATCCCCTGCGAACTTCGTCCCCCTCCATAACAACGCACGGGAGTTCCCGACCCTTCGCCGCGCAACGGCTCACCCCCGTCCTAGCGTCCTGCCGGGTGAATGGCGGGCGTTTCACGGCACCGGGACCGACGGTACGTCACACTCCTTGCGCCGCCGCACGGTAGCCTCGCCATCAACGTGGCTGCCGCCACCACCGTTCCGCCCATTCGCACAATGGTCCCGCTCTGCCCGGAGGTCCCGGTGACGACACGTGGAGTTCTGTACGTGCACTCCGCGCCGCGCGCGCTGTGCCCACACGTCGAGTGGGCCGTCGCCGGGGTGCTCGGCACACGCGTCAACCTCGACTGGATCCGGCAGCCGGCGGCCCCTGGCACCTGGCGCTCGGAGTTCTCCTGGAAGGGCGAGGTGGGCACCGCGTCGAAGCTGGCGTCGGCCCTGCGCGGCTGGCACCTGTTGCGCTTCGAGGTGACGGCCGAGCCCTGTCCCACCGCCGAGGGCGAGCGCTACAGCTGCACCCCCGACCTCGGTATCTACCACGCGGTGACGGGCATCCACGGCGACATCCTGATCCCCGAGGACCGCCTGAGAGCAGCCCTGAGCCGCTCACTGGCCGGCGAGACCAACCTGGAGTCGGAGATCGCCAAGCTCCTGGGCAAGCCGTGGGACGACGAGTTGGAGCCCTTCAGATACGCGGGAGAAGGCGCCCCCGTGCGCTGGCTGCACCAAGTGGTCTGAAAAGACGCCCTCAAGGCCAACACCGCCAGGGGCGCGGGGCTGTATCGATATGCGGCTCCGCCGCGGGGCGCGACAAGCCCCCACCGGCCGGCAGCAGGCCGACAACGGACGTGAAACGGCGAGTGGCCCGGCCTCCCCATGGAGACCGGGCCACTCTTCAGCTGAACGGCGTCGTCACACCGTACGGAACGCCAGTACCACGTTGTGGCCACCAAAACCGAACGAGTCGTTCAGCGCGGCGATACGGCCCTCGACGGGCAGCTTGCGCGCCTCACCGCGGACGATGTCGGCGTTGGCCTCCGCCTGCGGGTCGAGGTTCTCGACGTTGATGGTCGGCGGGGCGAGACGGTTGTACAGGGCGAGGATCGTCGCCACGGACTCCACACCACCGGCGCCACCCAGCAGGTGACCCGTCATGGACTTCGTGGCGGACACCGCGAAGTGGTCGGCCTCGTCGCCGAACACCTTGCGCAGCGCCTTGAGCTCGGCCACGTCACCGGCCGGCGTCGAGGTGGCGTGCGCGTTGACGTGCACGATCTCCGCCGGGTTCAGGTCGGAGTTGGCGAGCAGGTTCTGCAGGGCCTGGGCGATACCACGACCCTCCGGCTCGGGCTGCACGATGTCGTGGCCGTCGGCGGAGATGCCCTGCCCGACCGCCTCGGCGTACACGCGCGCACCGCGGCGGGCGGCGTGCTCCGCGGACTCCAGGACGATCACGCCGGCGCCCTCGCCGAGGACGAAGCCGTCGCGCGCGGTGTCGTAGGGACGCGAGGCGCCCTGCGGGTCGTCGTTGTTCTTGGACATCGCCATCATGTTGCCGAACGCGGCGATCGGCAGCGGGTGGATCGCCGCCTCCGTGCCACCGGCGATGACGACGTCGGCGCGGCCGGTGCGGATCATCTCGATGGCGTAGCCGATGGCCTCGGCGCCCGAGGCGCACGCGGAGACCGGGGTGTGCACACCGGCGCGGGCGCCCACGAGGAGACCCACGTTGGCGGACGGGCCGTTCGGCATGAGCATGGGGACGGTGTGCGGGGAGACGCGGCGGACGCCCTTCTCCTTCAGCACGTCGTACTGGTCGAGCAGCGTCGTGACGCCACCGATGCCGGAGGCGATGACCGCACCGAGGCGGTCGGCGTCGACGGCAGTGTCCTCACCGGCCTTACCGGTGAAGCCCGCGTCGGCCCACGCCTCCTGGGCGGCGACCAGCGCGAACTGCGCCGACCGGTCCAGGCGCCGGGCCTGCGGCCGCGGGATGACCTCGGTCGGCTCCACGGCGACGGGCGCCGCGATACGGACGGCCTGGTCGGCCGCCCACTCCTGCTCAAGGGGCTTCACACCGGACTTGCCGGCGACCAGACCCTCCCAGGTAGAGGCTGCGTCGCCACCCAGCGGTGTGGTTGCGCCGATACCGGTGACGACCACGGTGCGATTGGTCGGGCTCACGGGAAATCTTTCTCCAACGATTACGAGGATTCAGCGGCGCCACCGCCGGGTGGCGGGGCAATGGACTGATCCGGGGATCAGCCCTGGTTCTTCAGGATGTAGTCGGTGGCGTCGCCGACCGTCTTGAGGTTCTTGACGTCCTCGTCCGGGATCTTGACGTCGAAGCGCTCTTCGGCGGCGACGACGACCTCGACCATGGACAGCGAGTCGACGTCCAGGTCGTCGGTGAAGGACTTGTCCAGCTGGACGTCCTCGACCGGGATGCCGGCGATCTCGTTGACGATGTCGGCGAGACCGGCGACGATCTCTTCCTGAGTGGCGGCCATGAGAGGCGCTCCTTCGTTGTTGTCCAGAGGGTTGGTACGTTCCGGACCGGACCGTTGCTGATCCGGCACGGAGTGCCTAGGGGAGGGTAACGACAGTCGCGGCGTAGACGAGACCCGCCCCGAAGCCGATGACGAGCGCGGTGTCGCCGCTCTTCGCCTCGCCGGTCGCCAGGAGCCGCTCCATCGCGAGCGGGATCGAGGCGGCCGAGGTGTTGCCGGTGGTGCGTACGTCACGCGCGACCGTGACGGACTCCGGCAGCTTGAGTGTCTTCACCATCGAGTCGATGATCCGCTCGTTGGCCTGGTGCGGAATGAAGACGTCCAGTTCGTCCGCGGTGATGCCGGCGACGTCCAGCGCCTCCTTGGCGACCTTCGCCATCTCGAAGACGGCCCAGCGGAACACCGCCTGGCCCTCCTGTGTGATGGCGGGGAACTTGCCCGTGCTGTCGTACTCGGTCCACGCCACGGTCTGCTTGATCGTGTCGGACTTGTCGCCCTCGGAGCCCCACACGGTCGGGCCGATGGCCGGCTCCTGGGAGGGGCCCACGACGACCGCGCCGGCACCGTCACCGAACAGGAAGGCCGTGGCCCGGTCCTCCAGGTCGGTCAGGTCGGACAGCCGCTCGACGCCGATGACGAGGACGTACTCCGCCGAGCCCTCGACGATCATGCCCTTGGCGAGGGTCAGACCGTAGCCGAAGCCCGCGCAGCCGGCCGAGATGTCGAAGGCTGCTGCCTTGTCCGTGCCGAGCTTGTGAGCGATCTCGGTGGCGACGGCCGGGGTCTGCTTGAAGTGCGAGACGGTCGAGACGATCACGCCACCGATCTGCTCGGCGGAGATCCCGGCGTCGGCGATCGCCTTGCCGGACGCCTCGACCGACATCGCGGCGACGGTCTCCTCGTCGCTCGCCCAGTGCCGGGTCTCGATGCCGGAGCGTGAGCGGATCCACTCGTCGGACGAGTCGATCGTCTCGAGGATCACCTCGTTCGGCACGACCCTCGTCGGGCGGTAGCCACCGACACCGAGGATGCGCGCGTACGGGGCACCCTTGCTGGGCTTGATCTTCGACATTGCTCTCGGGCTCCTTTTCAGGCGCTCTGCTCGGCGATGAGCTCGCGAGCGGCGTCGAGGTCGTCGGGGGACTTGAGCGCCAGCGTCTTCACGCCGGGCAGCGCGCGCTTGGCGAGACCGGTGAGGGTGCCGCCGGGGCACACCTCGATCAGGGCCGTGACACCGAGCTCCTTGAAGGTCTCCATGCACAGGTCCCAGCGGACCGGGTTGGCGACCTGGCCGACCAGACGCGCCAGGACCTCGGCACCGGTGGCGACCGTCCGCCCGTCCTTGTTCGAGACGTAGGGGAGCTTCGGGTCGGCGGGCGTGAGAGCGTCGGCGGCCTTCGCCAGCGCGTCGACCGCGGGGCTCATGTGGTGCGTGTGGAAGGCGCCGGCCACCTTCAGCGGGACGACCTTGCGGACGCCCTCGGGCTTGTCCTCGTTCAGCGCGGCGAGCTGCTCCATGGTGCCGGCGGCCACGATCTGGCCGGCGCCGTTCACGTTCGCCGGAGTCAGACCCAGCTTCTCCAGGTGCGCGACGCTCACCTCGGGGTCGCCGCCGAGCAGCGCCGACATCCCGGTCTCGGTGATCGCGGCGGCCTCGGCCATGGCCAGACCGCGCTTGCGCACGAGGGTCAGAGCGGCGGTGTCGTCGAGGACACCGGCGAAGGAGGCGGCGGTGATCTCACCGACGCTGTGGCCCGCGACGGCGCCCGGGGTCACGGCACCGAGTGCCGAGGCGGACAGGATTCCGGCGGCGACCAGCAGCGGCTGGGCCACCGAGGTGTCACGGATCTCGTCCGCGTCGGCCTGGGTGCCGTAGTGGGCGAGGTCCAGGCCGATGGCGTCCGACCACGCGGCGACGCGGTCGGCGGCACCGGGGAGTTCGAGCCAGGGGGTCAGGAAGCCGGGCGTCTGGGCGCCCTGGCCGGGAGCGACGAGTACGAGCACTCTCACACTCTCTCTTGTGGACGGGCATGCCCGCCCGTGGGGACAGGGACGAAGAACAGCAGGGGGTTTTGTGGACCCCCGACAAAAGCCTAGAGCTGGATATCCCCGTCGACCAGACGCCCCAGGATGAGGGCGATCCGCAGTGTGAACGCGGATCGTACGTCGGAGGGTGACCAGCCGGTGACGTCAGTCACACGTCGAAGCCGGTAGCGCACGGTGTTGGGATGGACGAAGAGCATCCGGGCGGCGCCTTCGAGACTGCTCGCCTGTTCGAGATAGACCGAGAGCGTCTCCAGGAGAGCTGAACCGGCTTCCTCCAGTGGTCTGTAGATCTCCTCCACCAGCTGCTCGCGCGCGCTCGGGTCCCCCGCGATGGCGCGCTCCGGAAGCAGATCGTCCGCCAGTACCGGGCGCGGGGCGTCCTGCCAGGCGGTACCGGCTTTGAGTCCCGCCGCGGCGGCCTGCGCGGAGCGGGTGGCGGCCAGCAGATCGGGTACGACGGGCCCGGCGACCACGGGTCCCGCGGCATAGGGCCCGATCAGCGACTTGGCGACGGCGAGCGGGTTGTCGCTGCCGCCGGCGATCACGACGAGCCGGTCCCCGAGGACCCCGGTGAGCACCTGGAGCTTGGCGTGCCGGGCGGCCCGCCGGATCGCCTCGACGGTCAGCTCGGAGTCACCGTCGGGCGCGGTGCCGAGGACGACGCACACATGCTCGGGCGCGTTCCAGCCCAGCGCGGCGGCCCGGCTGACGGCCCCCTCGTCGGCCTCACCGCTGAGCACGGCGTTGACGACCAGGGACTCCAGGCGGGCGTCCCAGGCACCGCGTGCCTCGGCGGCCTGGGCGTAGACCTGGGCGGTGGCGAAGGCGATCTCGCGGGCGTAGACGAGGAGGGCCTCGCGCAGGATGGACTCGTCACCGGGAGCGGCCACCTCGTCGATGGCGGACTCCATGACCTCGATGGTGGTGCGCACCATCTCCACGGTCTGCCGCAGCGTGATGGCCCGGGTCAGCTCGCGCGGAGCGGTTCCGAACACATCGGTGGAGATCGCCTGCGGGGCGTCGGGATGCCGGAACCACTCGGTGAACGCGGCGATACCGGCCTGTGCGACCAGCCCGATCCAGGAACGGTTCTCCGGGGGCATGGCCCGGTACCACGACAGCGTCTCGTCCATCCGCGCGATGGCCTGCGCGGCCAGGGACCCGGCCGACTTCTCCAGCCGCTTCAGGGTCGCCGAGTGCGGATGGGAGTCACGTGCGAAGGCTTCGGTGTTGCTGGCTTCGGGTTCGGGCACGGGGACAAGACTGCCTTATCCGGACGTGAGTGCGCTCCGCCGGGTACCGGGTGAGGGCTACGGTGGGGTCCGTGATGGACGTACGGCGCGCCGCTGAGCGCTACCCAGGGGGCGATCCGGCGGCCGGGATCGCGTCGTTCCACGCCTTCTCCTTCGGCCCGCACTACGACCCCGACAATCTCCGTTTCGGCGCGCTGATCGCCTGCAACGAGGAGCGGCTCGGCTCCGGCGCCGGGTTCGACGAGCATCCGCACAGCCACACCGAGATCGTGACGTGGGTGGTCGAGGGCGAGCTCACCCACCGCGACTCGACGGGCCGCGAGACGACTGTGCGGGCCGGTGACGTACAGCGCCTCAGCTCGGCCGCGGGCGTCCGCCACGTGGAGCGCAACGACGGCGAGAGCCCCCTGACCTTCGTGCAGATGTGGCTGGCCCCACTGGAGCCCGGCGGCGAACCGTCCTACGAGATCGTCCGCGGCATCGCCGACTCAACCCCGTACGCCGTCCCGGAGGCCGCGGCGATGCTGCACGTACGCCGGCTCGCGGTCGGTGAGCGGACGGCGGTGCCGGACGGTCGACACCTGTACGTCCACGTCGTCCGCGGCGAAGTACACCTGGCCGGCGCACACCTGCACCCGGGCGACGCGGCCCGCGTCACGGACGCCGAGAACCTGGACACGGCGGCTCTGACGACGGCGGAACTGCTGATCTGGGAGATGTCGGACCCCACGGTTTCGTGAGGCGTTTGATCTCGCCCCTGGACCCCCAGGCAATGTCAGCCCGTCCGGCGTTTGAGGACGAGGCCCGTTCAGGGCCGAAGCGGGGTCTGGGGGCGCAGCCCCCAGGGATGGGAACGGGTAGGGGCGGCGGGGGTGAGGAAAAGGCGGCCTCAGCCCCGCAGGTCCGTGAGTACCGCGTCCGTGAAGGCCGGCCACGCCTCGACGGCCCAGGGCCCGAAGGCGCGGTCGGTCAGTGCCACGCAGGCCGCGCCCGCGACGGGGTCGATCCACAGGAACGTACCGGACTGCCCGAAGTGCCCGAAGGTACGAGGGGAGGACGAACCCCCCGTCCAGTGCGGCGACTTGGAGTCACGGATCTCGAAGCCGAGCCCCCAGTCGTTGGGGCTCTGGTGGCCGTATCCCGGCAGGACACCCTTGGTACCCGGGTACTGCACCGTCATCGCGTCCGCGACCGTACGGGGATCCAGCAGCCGAGGCGCCTGGACCTCGGCGGCGAACCGGACCAGGTCCTCGACCGTCGAGACCCCGTCCTTGGCCGGCGAGCCCTCCAGCGAGGTCGACACCATGCCCAGCGGCTCCAGCACGGCCTGCCGCAGATACTCCGCGAACGCGATGTCCGTCGCCTTCGCGATGTGGTCGCCCAACTGCTCGAACCCGGCGTTGGAGTACAGCCGCCGCTCACCGGCCGGTGCCGTCACCCGGTGCTCGTCGAAGGCGAGCCCCGAGGTGTGCGCCAGCAGATGCCGCACCGTCGACCCCGCGGGCCCGGCCGGCTCGTCGAGTTCGATCGCGCCCTCCTCGTACGCGACGAGCGCCGCGTAGGCCGCGAGCGGCTTGGTGACCGATGCCAGCGGGAACCGGTGCCCGACAGGACCGTGTGTACCGAGCAGGGTCCCGTCCGCCCGTACGACGGCCGCGGCGGCGGTCGGAACGGGCCAGTTCTCGATCAGGGCGAGGCTCTTCAGCGACATGCCGTCGAGACTATGCCGGTCACAGTGCCAGCCGCATCGAGGGGTCCGGCTTGCGGACGAAACCGAGGGAGGTGTAGAGCGGCTCGGCCTGCGCGGAGGCGTTCAGGTCGACGTGGGCGGCGCCCCGCTCGCGGAGCCACGCCAGCAGTTCCGTCATGCACGCCCGCGCGTAGCCGCGACGGCGGGCGTCGGGGTCGGTCGCGACGCTGAAGACGTAGCCGACCCGCCCGTGCGGATTGTCCGCCCGCCCGATCCGGTACTCCAGCGTCCCGGCCGCCATCGCCGCCGCTCCCGGCCGCTCCGGGTGATCCACGACGAACACCGGGAAGTCCCCGTCCGGGTCCGCCAACCGCCCCTGAAGGGCGGGCAGGGACCCGGCATGCCACTGGGTGGACGGATCGGTGCCGGCCATCGAGTCGATCATCACCTGCCGGAGCCGCAGCACTTCCCCGGCGTCCTCGGGCGCGGCACGTCGTACGAGACTCATGTCCCGCACGCTAGCCCCCCGCCCGGTCGACGTCCCGCGAATTCTTACCGGTTTCGCTTGCTTGGAGTGCACTCCAAGGTCATAGCGTTGAGGCCATGACGGTGATGGAGACCACCACGACGGGTACCAGGACCGACAGCTGCAGCGCCCCGCCGCACCCGCACCGGCGCCCCCAGGGCCAGGACAGCTACACGATCAGCGAGGTCGTCGCCTTCACCGGGCTGACCGCGCACACGCTGCGCTGGTACGAGCGCATCGGCCTGATGCCGCACATCGACCGCTCGCACACCGGTCAGCGCCGCTACAGCAACCGCGACCTGGACTGGCTCGACTTCGTCGGCAAGCTCCGGCTCACCGGGATGCCGGTCGCCGACATGGTGCGCTACGCGGAACTGGTCCGCGAGGGCGACCACACCTTCGGCGAGCGCTTCGAACTGCTGGAGTCGACCCGCCGCGACGTCCTGACCCGGATCACGGAACTGCAGGACACGCTCGCCGTACTCGACCGGAAGATCAGCTTCTACGCCGATGCCGGTCACCGCTACGAAACGGAGAAGGCCGGATGACCGACAGCAGGATCCCGACCGCACGACTGGGCGCCGACGGCCCCGAGGTGGGGGTGCAGGGCCTGGGCTGCATGGGCATGAGCTTCGCTTACGGCCCCACGGACACGGGCGAGTCCCGGGCGACCCTGGAGCGGGCCCTGGAACTCGGCGTCACCCTGTACGACACGGCGGACGCCTACGGCGCGGGGGAGAACGAGAAGTTCCTCTCGCCGTTCTTCAAAGCCCACCGTGACGAGGTCGTCATCGCCACGAAGTTCGCCCTGTCGATCCCGCCGGACGACCCGACCCGGCGCGTCATCCGCAACGACGCCCCGTACATCCGCCAGGCCGTCGAGGCGAGCCTGAAGCGACTCGACGTCGACGTGATCGACCTCTACTACATGCACCGGCGCGATCCGAACGTGCCGATCGAGGAGACCGTCGCCACCATGGCCGAGCTGGTCCGCGAGGGCAAGGTCAAGCACCTGGGCCTGAGCGAGGTCACCGGCACGGAGCTGCGCACGGCCCAGACCGTCCACGCCATCGCGGCCGTGCAGTCGGAGTGGTCCCTGTTCAGCCGCGACATCGAGGCGGGCGTGGTCCCGGCCGCCCGTGACCTGGGCGTCGCCCTCGTCCCGTACTCCCCGCTGGGCCGAGGCTTCCTGACCGGCTCCTTCGCCAACGCCGACAAGGATCTGACAGCCGACGACTTCCGCCGCCACCAGCCCCGCTTCACCGGCGACAACGCGGCCACGAACGCGGCCCTCCTGGACCCGATCCGCACGGTCGCCGAGGCCCACGGTGCCTCCCCGGGCCAGATAGCCCTGGCCTGGGTCCAGCACCAGGCCCAGGCCCACGACCTGACGGTCGTTCCGATCCCGGGCACGCGGAAGCCGGGCCGGGTGGCAGAGAACGCGGCGGCGACAAGGATCGAACTCACGGAAGAACAGCTGGCGTTGCTGGAGCCGATCGCAGGCAAGGTGGCAGGCGACCGCTACGCGGACATGACGTTCACCTCTGCCGGACGTGAGTAGAACGCCCCAGGGGCGCGGGGCTGTATCGATGTGCGGCTACCGCCGCGTGGGCGCGACCAGTCACACACAACCCGCATCCGACCACGCACCTCAGAGCTCCGCCAACAACTCCGCCTTCTTCACGGAGAACTCCTCATCCGTGACAAGCCCCGCTTGGTGCAGCTCCCCGAGATGACGAATGCGCTCGGCGATGTCGGCCGGATCGCGCCTCGGCGCACTGGCCGGCACCGCCGCGACCGGCCCCCGCTCCCGAACCGCCGCCAGCACCGCCGCAGCGAACGGCAACGACTCGTGCACCGGCCCGTATCCCAGTCCGAACACCACGGCGGCCGGATCCTGGTCGGCCTGCACCGGCTGCCCGTCACCGTCCCGCGGGATCAGCCGCAGATGCCCCTCGAACACCTCGGGCGAGCGCCACTCCACCCCACCGAGGTCGGTGACCGGGAAACTCTGGTCGCCGGCCTTCCACTTCGCCGAGGACGCGCCCGTCCAGAACCACCGGAAGTGCACGGTCTTCCCGTCGAAGGACGCTTTCCCGTCGTACGCCTTGAAGGACAGCGGCACTTCGGGCGCCGGCACCAGAAAGCGCTCGGCCGGCTCACCGTCGTCCGGCTTCAGCAGGGCACGCAACTCGTCGGCGTAGTACTCGGCGAGCACCTCCCGCTCGGCGGGCAGCACGAGGCGGTACGGATCGCACCCTTCCTTGAGCTGCCCCGCGGCCGCCTCCATCAACGGATCGGCGCCGGGACGGGGTTCGGCGCGCAGCACCATCGTGCCGCGCTTGCCGGGGGTCAGTGTCACGCCGGACAGTGCCGAGAGGGGGATCCGTCGCTCTCCCAGGGACTGGAAGAGCTTGGGTGTTCGAATCCCCCGTTCGTAACGGATGAGGACGGAGTCGGACTCGAACTCCCAGGCGGCATGAAATCCGGCCAGTACGTCACCCATGCGGCTCATCGTATGCGGCACGAGCTCCTCCGTCGCCTCCCTGCGCAGACCGCAATTCCTGCGTCTCTACGCGCGTCAGCCCGCCACGGTGCCGGACAAACCGGCGCGGCAGGCTTCGTCGTCCTTGGCACAGTGCACCGAGCGATATGCGCCGACGCCGATCTCGGCGAAGTTCAGCAGGCTCTCGGTGCCCGGCTCGAAATAGCCGCTGTGCCCTTTCGCGTCCTCCGCCGAAAGCACCCGTGCCCCGAACGCGGAGGACACCGGGTCGGCACCGTGGCCCAGGCCGCCGAGTTCCAGGTACGGCACGTCCTGGATCCAGTCGTCGGCGTCCCGCATCGCCCACACCTGGGCCGAGGTGTGCAGCTGGGCGGCGTTGGTGGCCCGCATCCCGGGGCTGCCGGCCACCGCGATGTCGGCCACCCGCTCCGGCAGGGTGTGCGCGGCGACCCCGCACACCACCGAGCCGTAGCTGTGGCAGAACAGGGAGACAGGCTTGCTGCCGGGCAGCGCGCGCACCAGCGCGTTCAGCCGGACGGCACCGCCCTCGGCGCGCGTCGCGGTCGCCGAGTCGAGGCCGAGGCCGCCGGGGGCGGTGTAGTCGGCCCAGGCGATGACGGCCGTACGCGTCGAGGGGCTCGCCGCCTTCTCCGCGGCGTACAGCGACTTGGCCATGCCGACCGGGGCCGAGTACTTGCGGTAGGTGCGCTGGAAGGTGAGCAGATCGGTGTCGACGCCGGGGACGACGACCGAGATCCGCTGCGCCTTGTTCAGATCGCCGAAGACCTCGGCGACCCGCCCGGAGCCCTGCGGGTCGAAGGCGAGGATCTTGCGCTTGGTGTTCATCAGCGCCTCGAAGCGATGCATACGGTGACCCGCCTGGCGTTGCCCGTCGGCCGAGAGCCGGCTGTCGTGCATGCGTTTCAGCTCGACCTTGCGGGCCTGGCCGAGCGCGATGCGGTTGGCGCGGTAGCGCAGCTCGACGGGGGCGCCGTTCATGTTGCCGACCGCGAGGGGATAGCGGCGGGCGAGGGTGGAGCGCTGCTGAGCGGTCAGCGAGGCGAAGAAGCGCGAGAGCGCGGTGGAGGTCGAGTCGTCCGGGTCCGGCAGCCGGTGTCCGGCTATCCGGCCGTGCTCCCAGGAGCTGAGTGAGCTCTGGAGCGGGGTCGTGTTCTGCTGGTTGCGCAGGGCGGTCCAGCCGGTGGTCGCGAGCATCACGAACACCACGGCCAGCGCGAGCAGTGCCCGCCAGGCGTTCAACTGGGGAGAGGTGTCGAAGGAAGTCACTGAAAGGACACACTAGGAGAACGAGAGGGTCTCGCGTTAACCGAGTGACGGAGGTCACGTTTCGGTGGGCGTGGCGATGACCTCAGTGTGTTCGCCAGTTCTCCGTCAGTGCTGGACCCACCTGTTCGAGATACGAAACGGTGAGCGTCCGCATCGCGTCCAGGCTGAAGTCCGCTGCCGCGCTCCACTGCCGTTCCGTCACCCGCATCACCCCGCTGAAGACGGCCACCGCGAGCCGCGGCCGCGGGTCGGCCGCCACGTCCAGGCCCTCGCGCTCGGCGATCACACGCGCCAGGGTCTCCTCGACCTCCATGGAGCGTCGCAGATGGGCGGCGAGCAGCACCGGAGTCGACTCGATCACCCGGTACATCTGCAGGTAGAGCTCCACCGGTACGACGGACTCGATCACGTCGTTGAGCGAGTCCCAGCCCTCCAGGACCGCCTGGCGCATCGCCTCCAGCGGCGCCTCGTGCGGCGGCCGCTCGCGCACCGCCTCGATGAAGTGCGCGACGGCCATCTCCACGACGGCGAGGGCGGCCTCCTCCTTGTTGGCGAAGTAGCGGAAGAAGGTGCGCTGCGAGACCTCGACGGCTTCCGTGATGTCGTCGACGGTCGTCCCGTCGTAGCCCCGGGTGGTGAACAGCTCGAGGGCGGCTCGAACCAGCGCCTCGCGGGTGCGCTGTTTCTTGCGTTCGCGCAGGGTTTCCATGCTGTGTCAGTTACCGACTTATGAAACAGTTTGTCAATTGTCAGCGGCTGTCATTAGCCTCGGAGTATGACTAGTCAGACCACGCTCGACAAGACGGGGCCGGAGGACGGCAGGCCGGCCGCCCCGTCGGAGGGGGCGCGGGCCTCAGGGCTGCGCGGCCACCCCTGGTTCACCCTCATCACCGTCGCCGTAGGCGTCATGATGGTCGCCCTCGACGGCACCATCGTCGCCATCGCCAACCCGGTCATCAAGGAAGACCTCGGCGCCACGTTCGCCGATGTGCAGTGGATCACCAACGGCTATTTCCTGGCCCTCGCGGTCTGCCTGATCACCGCGGGCAAGCTCGGCGACCGCTTCGGCCACCGGCAGACCTTCCTGATAGGCGTGGTCGGCTTCGCGGCCGCCTCCGGCGCGATCGGCCTGTCCGACAGTGTCGCGGCCGTCGTGACCTTCCGTGTCTTCCAGGGCCTGTTCGGCGCCCTGCTGATGCCGGCCGCGCTCGGCCTGCTGCGGGCGACCTTCCCGGCCGAGAAGCTCAACATGGCCATCGGCATCTGGGGCATGGTCATCGGCGCCTCCACCGCGGGCGGCCCGATCCTCGGCGGTGTCCTCGTCGAGCACGTCAACTGGCAGTCGGTGTTCTTCATCAACGTGCCGGTCGGCATCCTCGCCCTGGTCCTGGGCGTCCTGATCCTCCTGGACCACCGCGCCGAGAACGCCCCGCGCTCCTTCGACGTCCTCGGTATCGCGCTGCTGTCGGCCGCCATGTTCTGCCTGGTCTGGGCCCTGATCAAGGCCCCGACATGGGGCTGGGGCGCCGGACAGACGTGGGCCTTCATCGCCGCCTCGGTCCTGGGCTTCGCGCTCTTCGCCTTCTGGGAGACCAAGGTGAAGGAGCCGCTGATCCCGCTGGGCCTGTTCCGCTCGGTCGCGCTGTCCGCGGGCGTGGTCCTGATGGTCCTCATGGCCATCGCCTTCATGGGCGGCCTGTTCTTCGTGACGTTCTACCTCCAGAACGTGCACGGGATGAGCCCGATCGACGCCGGCCTCCACCTCCTCCCGCTCACCGGCATGATGATCGTCGGCTCCCCGCTCGCGGGCGTGATGATCACCAAGCTGGGCCCGCGCATCCCGCTGGCCGGCGGCATGGCGGCCACCGCGATCGCCATGTACGGCATGTCCACGCTGGAGACGGACACCAGCAGCGCGGTCATGTCCCTGTGGTTCGCCCTGCTGGGCCTCGGCCTCGCCCCGGTCATGGTCGGCGCCACCGAGGTCATCGTCGGCAACGCGCCGCTGGAGCTCTCCGGTGTCGCCGGCGGTCTCCAGCAGGCCGCGATGCAGATCGGCGGCAGCCTCGGCACCGCCGTCCTGGGCGCCGTGATGGCCTCCAAGGTCGACAGCGACCTCGCCGGCAACTGGAAGGACGCGGGACTGCCGCCGCTCACCGCGGCCCAGGAGGCCCAGGCCTCCGAGGCCGTCCAGGCCGGTGTGCCGCCCGTCGCCCCGGGCACCCCGGAATCCATCGCCGCGAAGATCGCGGACGTCGCCCACGACACCTTCATCTCCGGCATGAGCCTGGCGTCCCTGGTCGCCGCCGGAGTCGCCGCCATCGCCGTCTTCGTCGCCCTGCTCACCAAGCGCGGCGAGAACGCGGAGGCGGGCGCGGGAGTGGGCCACGTCTGACGGGTCCTGTCCCGCGGGAGTCTCCGCGGGTCGAAACTGACGGGATTTCAGGCGACTTCGCCTATCAGGGTGAAGACGCTAAAGATTCCTCGCCCCCGGTACGCGCCGCAGGTCACAGTTAGTCAAGCCCTCCGCACGGCAGTGCATATGCCGAGGAGGGCGGCCGGTGCTGCGGCGCGCTGCCGGAGGGGGGCGGCGCGCCGCAAGGCCAAAGGATTGAGCCCCGCAGCGGGGGTACTCGCCCTCCCGAACCCAATCTGCCTAGGGGTTCAGGGAGTTGTTGATGATGGCGGGCTTCGGAAACGGCGCGCGTACGCGCAGGCACCCCCGCTCACGTGGCCGGACGTGGTCACGGACCGGGCCGGATCGCGCGACGCTCGGAATCGTCGGTGTCATCTGCGCGGTCGCGGGGTTCTTCGTACTGGGGATCATCCTCGGCCCGATCGCGATCGTGGCCGGCTGGCTCGGAATGGGCCGTAGCTGGACGGGCTCCCGCCCGGTGACGGCCCTGGTCGCCGTCGTACTGGGTGCCATAGACACGCTCCTGGCCGTCATCTGGCTGGCCGGAGCGGCATCCCCCGGAAGCGGCATGTTCTGAGCCGGGGGGAGTGAGGGGAGGGCCCCCGGTGGATGGGCCGGGGGCCCACCTCAGTGTCTGACCGACTGCTGCTCCTGCAACGCGGTCACCTGGGCCCGCAGCGCCCTCACTTCCTCGGTCAGCGCCACGATCGCCTCCGTCTGGCGCCGCTCCTCCACGTCGTCCTTCTCGAAGCGGGCGATGAACCAGGCCGCGATGTTCGCGGTGACGACACCGAGCAGTGCGATGCCGGAGAGCATCAGCCCCACCGCGATGATCCGGCCCAGTCCGGTGGTCGGCGCGTGGTCCCCGTACCCCACGGTCGTCATCGTGGTGAACGACCACCACACCGCGTCACCCAGCGTCCGGATGTTCCCGTCCGGCGAGTCCCGCTCCACCGAGAGCACCGCGAGCGAGCCGAACATCAGCAACCCGACCACCGCGCCCGCGACATACGTCGTCAGCCGGATCTGCGAGGCCATCCGTGCTCGCCGCTGCACCAGCAGCAGGGTGGCGACCAGCCGCAGCAGCCGGAGCGGCTGAAGCAGCGGCAGCAGCACCGCGCACAGGTCGAGCCAGTGCTTGCGCACGAACCGCCGCCGGTCCCGGGAGAGCGACAGCCGTACGAGGTAGTCGACGGCGAACGCGCCCCACACCGTCCACTCGATCGCCGTGCACACGGTCGTGAGCGACCGGCCGGCCGCGTCGTCCACGATCGGCACGGCATAGGCGACGGCGAACAGCACCGCGAGCGCCATCAGGGGCCGCTGGGTGAGGTGTTCCCAACGGTCCTGCGCCGGTTGTTCCTTCATGACCGCATCGTAAAGAAAAGGTAAGGGCGGTGGGGACATCAGCCCCACCGCCCTTCACGTCACTGCGATGCCTACGCGTCGCCTCCGGCGGCGCCCGGGTCGGCCGCCGACACGTCGAGCAGCTGGTACCGGTCGATGGCCTGCTTCAGCACGGACCGGTCGACCTTGCCCTCCCGGGCCAGCTCGGTCAGCACGCCCACCACGATCGACTGCGCGTCGATGTGGAAGAACCGCCGCGCGGCGCCCCGGGTGTCCGCGAAGCCGAACCCGTCCGCGCCCAGCGACTGGTACGTCCCCGGCACCCAGCGCGCGATCTGGTCCGGCACCGCCCGCATCCAGTCGGACACGGCGACGAACGGACCCTGCGCACCCGACAGCTTCCGCGTCACATACGGCACCCGCTGCTCCTCCTCGGGGTGCAGCAGGTTGTGCCGCTCGACGTCGACCGCCTCGCGCCGCAGCTCGTTCCAGGAGGTCGCCGACCAGACGTCCGCCTTGACGTTCCACTCCTCGGCGAGGATCTTCTGCGCCTCGATGGCCCACGGCACGGCGACACCGGACGCGATGACCTGCGCCGGGATGGTGCCCGAAGTGCCCTCGCTGTAGCGGTGGATGCCCTTGAGGATGCCCTCGACGTCCACGCTCGCAGGCTCGGCCGGGTGCTGGATCGGCTCGTTGTAGACGGTGAGGTAGTAGAAGACGTCCTCGCTGTCCGGACCGTACATCCGGCGCAGACCGTCCTGCACGATGTGCGCGATCTCGAAGCCGTACGCCGGGTCGTAGGCGACACAGCCCGGGTTGGTCGAGGCGAGCAGCTGCGAGTGCCCGTCGGCGTGCTGCAGACCCTCACCGGTCAGCGTCGTACGTCCGGCGGTCGCACCCAGGACGAAACCGCGCGCCAGCTGGTCGGCCATCTGCCAGAACTGGTCGCCGGTGCGCTGGAAACCGAACATCGAGTAGAAGACGTAGACCGGGATGAGCGGCTCGCCGTGCGTGGCGTAGGCCGAGCCCGCCGCGATCAGGGAGGCCGTGCAGCCCGCCTCGGAGATGCCGTCGTGCAGCATCTGACCGGTCGGGGACTCCTTGTACGCGAGCAGCAGTTCGCGGTCCACGGACTCGTACTGCTGGCCCAGCGGGTTGTAGATCTTCGCACTCGGGAAGAATGAGTCCATGCCGAACGTGCGGTACTCGTCCGGCGCGATCAGTACGAACCGCTTGCCGAGTTCCTTGTCCCGCATGAGGTCCTTGAGCAGTCGTACAAAGGCCATGGTGGTGGCGATCGACTGCTGCCCGGAACCCTTCTTCACGGTCGCGTACGTCTTGTCGTCCGGCAGTGCGAGCGGCTTGGCGCGCACGACACGGGTGGGGACGTAACCGCCGAGCGAGTTGCGGCGGTCGTGCATGTACTGGATCTCCTCCGAGTCCCGGCCCGGGTGGTAGTACGGCGGGGCGCCGGACTCCAGCTCCTGGTCGGTGATCGGGATGTGCAGCCGGTCGCGGAAGCCCTTGAGGTCGTCGACCGTCAGCTTCTTCATCTGGTGCGTGGCGTTGCGGCCCTCGAAGTTCGGGCCCAGCGTCCAGCCCTTGACGGTCTTGGCGAGGATCACCGTCGGCTGGCCCTTGTGCGCCTTGGCCGCCGAGAACGCGGCGAAGATCTTCTTGTGGTCGTGACCGCCGCGGCCCAGGTGCAGGATCTGGTCGTCGGTCATGTTCTCGACCATCGCGCGCAGCCGCTGGTCGTCGCCGAAGAAGTGGTCGCGGATGTACGCGCCGGTCTCGGTGGCGTACGTCTGGTACTGGCCGTCCGGCGTGGTGTTCATCCGGTTGACCAGCAGACCGTCGCGGTCCTGGGCCAGCAGCGGGTCCCAGGAGCGGTCCCAGACCAGCTTGACGACGTTCCAGCCGGCGCCGCGGAAGACCGACTCCAGCTCCTGGATGACCTTGCCGTTGCCGCGTACCGGGCCGTCGAGGCGCTGGAGGTTGCAGTTGACGACGAAGGTCAGGTTGTCCAGGCCCTCACGGGCGGCGATCGTCAGCTGGCCGAGCGACTCGGGCTCGTCCATCTCGCCGTCGCCGAGGAAGGCCCACACATGCGACTTGGAGGTGTCGGCGATCCCGCGCGCGTGCATGTAGCGGTTCATCCGGGCCTGGTAGATCGCGCCGATCGGGCCGAGGCCCATCGACACGGTCGGGAACTCCCAGAAGTCCGGCATCAGGCGCGGGTGCGGGTAGCTGGACAGGCCGTGGGGCGCCTTCGACTTCTCCTGGCGGAAGGCGTCGAGGTTCCCCTCGCTCAGGCGGTCCAGCAGGTACGCGCGCGCGTAGATGCCCGGGGAGGCGTGGCCCTGGAAGAAGACCTGGTCGCCGCCGTCGCCCTCGTCCTTGCCGCGGAAGAAGTGGTTGAAGCCGACGTCGTAGAGCGAGGCCGAGGAGGCGAAGGTGGCGATGTGGCCGCCGACGCCGATGCCGGGGCGCTGGGCCCTGGACACCATGACAGCGGCGTTCCAGCGGGTCGCGTTGAGGATCTTGCGCTCGATCTCCTCGTTGCCCGGGAAGAACGGCTCGTCCTTGGTGGCGATGGTGTTGACGTAGTCCGTGCTGCGCATCTCAGGCACGGCCACGCGCTTCTCGCGGGCCCGCTCGATCAGCCGCAGCATCAGGTAGCGGGCCCGCTCGCGGCCGCGCTCGTCGACGGCGGCGTCGAGGGAGTCGAGCCACTCCTGGGTTTCCTCGGGATCGAAGTCAGGAACCTGACTCGGAAGGCCGCCAATGATGATCGGATTGCGATCGGATCCGGAAGCCACGCTGTTCCTTCGCTGTCAGAGGGCTGTTTTCCATGGATATGCGGGAGGTCTGCACCGCTCCCCATCGTGTACCTCGGAAAAGCAAACGTCATCTCTACTGATTGGTAACCAGGGCTCTTCACGGGTTCCTCGAGCCTCACTCGGGTTCCCAATGCCACAAACCGGGCAGAAAGGTGTGGTGTAGGTCACTTATGACCACAATCGTGTGCCTGGAGTTGCGGTGACACGGCCAGGAACGTCACCGTTTCGGCGGTCTGAACGGCCGGGTACTTGCGCGATCCGTCCCGCCCGTGTGGACTACGGCCAATGCTTCGCGCACGCGCGTGGCTGAGTTATTCCCGAAACATGATCAGGAGGCAACCCGTGAGCGCGACCGCGGACCACGCGGAGGAGCGGACGAACCCTGCCGCAAGGCTGGGGTTCCAGCCCGAGCAGGTGGTCCAGGAGATCGGCTACGACGACGACGTCGACCAGGAGCTCCGCGAGTCCATTGAGGAAGTCATCGGCAGTGAGCTGATGGACGAGGAATACGACGACGTCGCCGATGCCGTAGTGCTTTGGTTCCGCGACGACGACGGCGACCTCACCGACGTACTGGTGGACGCCACCACGTACATCGAGGAGGGCGGCTCGATCCTGCTGCTGACGCCGAAGACCGGCCGCGACGGCTACGTCGAGCCCAGCGACATCTCCGAAGCCGCGACGACGGCGGGGCTCTCCGCCTCCAAGAGCGTCAGCGTCGGCAAGGACTGGAGCGGCAGCCGGCTGGTGACGCCGAAGGCAGCCAAGTCCAAGCGGTGACCCTCCGCTAGTCATTACCGGACGGGCTGAGTTCACTCAGCCCGTCCGTCAGTCTGTCGTGATCGCTGCGTAGGGTGTTCTCACCCGAACAGTCCACCCGAGAGGGATTCACGACGATGGCGATCCAGGCCGGCGAAAAGGCCCCCGACTTCGAGCTCAAGGACAACCACGGCGCGACCGTGAAGCTGTCGGACTTCCGCGGCAGCAAGAACGTCGTCCTGCTCTTCTACCCCTTCGCCTTCACCGGGGTGTGCACCGGCGAGCTCTGCGAGCTGCGCGACAACCTGCCGCAGTTCTCCGACCGCGACACCCAGCTGCTCGCCGTCTCCAACGACTCCATCCACACCCTGCGCGTGTTCGCCGAGCAGGAGGGCCTGGAGTACCCGCTGCTCAGCGACTTCTGGCCGCACGGCGAGGTCTCGCGCGCCTACGGCGTCTTCGCCGAGGACAAGGGCTGCGCGGTCCGCGGCACCTTCGTCATCGACAAGGAGGGCGTGGTCCGCTGGACCGTCGTCAACGCCCTTCCGGACGCCCGTGATCTGAACGAGTACGTGAAGGCGCTCGACACCCTGTGATTGTTAGGTTCCAAGCCCTGCGTAGGGCGGGAACCCGTCACTAGGATCGACTCGTTGATCCGGTATCAAACGCATGGCGGGGCTCCCCGCCCCTGGACACCAATGGAGGACTCGTGGGAGTCAGCCTCAGCAAGGGCGGCAACGTATCGCTGACCAAGGAGGCCCCCGGCCTTACTGCGGTCATCATCGGTCTCGGGTGGGACGTCCGCACCACGACCGGCACCGACTTCGACCTGGACGCCAGCGCGCTGCTGATCGACGGCTCGGGCAAGGTGAGCAGCGACGCGAACTTCGTCTTCTTCAACAACCTCAAGAGCCCCGACGGCTCGGTCGAGCACACCGGCGACAACATCACCGGTGAGGGCGAGGGCGACGACGAGCAGATCAAGGTCAACCTCGCGGGCGTCCCGGCCGAGATCGAGAAGATCGTCTTCCCGGTCTCGATCTACGACGCCGAGAACCGTCAGCAGTCCTTCGGCCAGGTCCGCAACGCGTTCATCCGCGTCGTGAACCAGGCCGGCGAGGCGGAGATCGCGCGCTACGACCTCTCCGAGGACGCGTCCACCGAGACGGCGATGGTCTTCGGCGAGCTGTACCGGCACGGAGCGGAGTGGAAGTTCCGCGCCATCGGCCAGGGCTACGCCTCGGGCCTGCGCGGCATCGCGCAGGACTTCGGCGTGAACGTCTGAGCCGTTCCACCCGCACCACTCACCCCCCAGGCGCCGCACCGTCGCGTGCGGCGCCTGGGGGTCCCCCTCTGGGGGAGCGCAGGACCACCTAGGAAGCAGTACACGGGGAGGGACCAGCATCATGGGCGTCACGCTCGCCAAGGGAGGCAACGTCTCCCTGTCCAAGGCCGCACCCAACCTCACTCAGGTGATGGTCGGGCTCGGCTGGGACGCACGCTCCACCACCGGAGCCCCCTTCGACCTCGATGCCAGCGCACTGGTCTGCGACAACGGACGGGTCATGGGGGACGAGTGGTTCGTCTTCTACAACCAGCTCAAGAGCCCCGACGGCTCGGTGGAGCACACCGGCGACAACCTCACCGGTGAGGGCGACGGCGACGACGAGTCGATCCTGATCGACCTCTCCAAGGTGCCGGATCGGTGCGACAAGATCGTCTTTCCGGTCTCGATCCACGACGCCGACAACCGGGGCCAGACCTTCGGGCAGGTCAGCAACGCCTTCATCCGCGTGGTGAACCAGGCCGACGGCCAGGAACTCGCCCGCTACGACCTCAGCGAGGACGCCTCCACCGAGACCGCGATGATCTTCGGCGAGGTCTACCGGTACCAGGGCGAATGGAAGTTCCGCGCCGTCGGCCAGGGGTACGCGTCAGGGCTGCGGGGTATCGCGCTCGACTTCGGGGTCAACGTCTCGTAACGCGATATGAGCAAAAACCGGGGCCCGGTGGGGCGTGGAGGGGGGCCGACTAGACTCCGCTTCAAAGTTCGGTAAAAAGCCGAGTACGGCAGCGGGGGAGACCCGTACATACAGGATTGGGTAGCCAGTGGTTCTGAAAACCTTCGGCTGGTCGTTCGCGGTCACCGCGCTCGGCCTCGTAGCGGCGGTCTTCTACGGGGGGTGGACCGGGTTCGGCATCGTGGCGATCCTCTCCATCCTCGAGATTTCGCTGTCCTTCGACAACGCGGTGGTCAACGCCGGAATCCTGAAGAAGATGAATGCCTTCTGGCAGAAGATCTTCCTCACCGTCGGTGTCCTCATCGCCGTGTTCGGCATGCGCCTGGTGTTCCCGGTCGTGATCGTTGCCATCAGCGCCAAGATCGGCCCGATCGACGCGGTCGACCTCGCGCTCAACGACAAGGATCACTACCAGGAACTCGTCACCGACGCCCACCCGGCGATCGCCGCCTTCGGTGGCATGTTCCTGCTGATGATCTTCCTCGACTTCATCTTCGAGGACCGGGACATCAAGTGGCTCGCGTGGCTGGAGCGCCCGCTCGCCAAGCTCGGCAAGGTCGACATGCTGTCGGTCTGCATCGCGCTCGTCGTCCTGCTCGTCACCGCCATGACCTTCGCGACCCATGCCCACCAGCACGGCGGCGCGCACGTCGACAAGGCAGAGACGGTTCTGCTCTCCGGTATCGCGGGTCTGATCACATACATGATCGTCGGTGGTCTCTCCGGCTACTTCGAGGACAAGCTCGAAGAGGAGGAGGAACGCGAGCACGAGGAGGAGGAAGAGGCGGCACGCTCCGGCAAGCCACGCTCGGCCGTCGCGCTCGCCGGCAAGGCCGCGTTCTTCATGTTCCTCTACCTCGAGGTCCTCGACGCCTCCTTCTCCTTCGACGGAGTGATCGGCGCCTTCGCCGTCACCAACGACATCGTGCTGATGGCGCTGGGCCTGGGCATCGGCGCCATGTACGTCCGTTCGCTGACCGTGTACCTGGTCCGCCAGGGCACCCTCGACGACTACGTCTACCTGGAGCACGGCGCGCACTACGCGATCGGTGCGCTGGCCGTGATCCTCATGATCACCATCCAGTACCAGATCCACGAGGTCATCACCGGCCTCGTCGGTGTCGTCCTGATCGCCTGGTCCTTCTGGTCCTCCGTACGCCGCAACAAGCGGCTGGCGGAAGCCGAGGGAAAAGCGGCGGGCTCGGACGAGAAGACTGAGGTCTCGTCCGGGGTGTGACCCGACCTCGGGTGAGGAACGCTCTGAGCGGGGCGGCGTCGACTCCTCGACGCCGCCCCGTCGGTCTTTGACGTGAACGTGGGGGCGGGAACATGGGCTTCTTGGACGGACTCCGGCGCGGACGCGCGGCCGACTTCGACTCGGGCAACGCGGCGACCAACTCGATCGTGCTGACCAAACGGCACGACCGGGTCTCCCTCAAGGAGCAGGGCGCCGAGACGGGCCATCTGCGCATCAACCTCGCCTGGCGGATGCGGACCTCCGACTTCGGCGGCCCACAGCGGGAGAGCCTGCTCAGGCACCCCTTCAGGGCGCTCAAGCCGCCGGAGGTGATGGGGCACAGCCAGAGCATGGTCAACGTCGACCTCGACCTGGGCTGCCTGTACGAGCTGGCCGACGGCACGAAGGGCGTCGTGCAGCCCCTCGGCGGGCTCTTCGGGGACGTCAACTCGGCGCCGTACGTGAAGCTCAGCGGGGACGACCGGTTCGGGTCGGCGTCCGGGGAGACGATCTACGTCAACCTCGACCACAAGGACGCCATCAAGCGGATCCTGGTGTTCGTCTACATCTACGACCAGACCCCGGCCTTCGACCGTACGCACGCGATCGTGACGCTGTATCCGAGCAACGGGCCGCGCATCGAGATAGGCCTCGACGAACGTCACCCCCAGGCCCGCTCCTGCGCTGTCGTGATGATCGAGAACGTCAAGGGCGAGATCGTCGTCCGGCGTGAGGTGAAGTTCGTCTACGGATTCCAGGCGGAGCTGGACCGGTTGTACGGGTGGGGGTTGCAGTGGGGGCGGGGCTTCAAGACGAAGGCGGGACGCTGACGCCGGGTCTGGGCCGCGTTGCCTGAGAGCTCGGGGCCGCCTGGTGCGATGGCGGCTGCGGGTGCGTCGTGGCCGATCGCGCCCGCGCGGCGGCAGCCGCACATTGATACAGCCCCGCGCCCCTGGGGGCGTTGTGGCTAGCGTCCGATGAACTGCGGGCCCTGCGGGGGCAGCCGGAAGTCCGGGTCCGGGGTCACCGTCGCCGGTTGCGGGTAGCCGTACGCGGGCTGGCTGGTCGGCTGGGGGTAGCCGTACGCCGGCTGGGTCGGCGGCGGGGACTGGGGGTAGCCGTAGGCCGGCTGGGGCGGGACCGCTGTCGTGGGCAGTTCCGGGGGCAGGGGCTGGGAGAACTCCGGGGCCGGCTCCTGTGCCGCCGCCTCCGACTCGTCCACCGAGATGCCGTAGTCGCCGGCCAGGCCCTTCAGGCCGTCCGAGTAGCCCTCGCCCAGGGCGCGGAACTTCCAGCCGTCCCCGCGGCGGTACAGCTCCCCGCAGATCAGCGCGGTCTCGCGGCCAGTCTGCGGCTTGATGTCGAAGTAGGCCAGCGGCTCACCGTCGGCGACCGCGGCGTCGTACAGCAGGATGCGCAGGCCCGGCACGCGGTCGAAGGGGGCGTCCTCCGCCGACGCGACCACGAGAATCTGACCGATGTCGGACTCGACACCGGTCAGATCTGTCTGGATCGTGTCGGTGAGGCCCTCGGCGACACGCTTCTGGCCGAGTCGCCAGACCTTCCCGGAGGGGTGCCGGGGCTGGTTGTAGAAGACAAAGTCCTCGTCGGAGCGCACACGACCGTCGGGGCCGAGGAGCAGCGCCGAGGCGTCGACAACCGGGACCCCCTGCCCGGGCGTCCAGCGCACCACGGCGCGCACCGTGGTGACTTCGAGCGGGACGTTCGACCCCTTCAGCATGGCGTGCGTCATGCTGTCATCCTGCCCTCTCGGTCCTGGTCACGACAACGCGGGGGTACGGGTTCCGCAAGGGAATCCGACCCGGCCGTGCTTGCCTGCGTTACCTGAAGTTCATGCCCGCTGGGAACCCCTGACATGGGTTTGTACGTACTATTACCGGCCACCTGTGAACCGTTCACAGGAGGCCCAGCCGCCACGGGGGAGTCATATGCGTCATTTCGGGCACATCGCCCCTGAGGTGCGTCAGCGCCTCTTCCACCAGGAGCCGTGCGAGTTCGACGCGGACTCCTCGGCCCGGCTGCTCTCCGCGGCCCTGGGCGCCACGCTCTACAGCCCGGCCACCAGGCCGCGGCTCGCCGACGACATCCTGAAACAGGTCGGGCGTGGCGTGGTCTCGATGGTGCTGTGCCTGGAGGACTCGATCGGCGACGAGGACGTCGTCGAGGCCGAGGAGAACCTCGTACGACAGTTCACGGAGCTCGCCGAGGGAGCGGTGGCCGATCTTCCGCTGCTCTTCATCCGGGTCCGCCACCCCGAGCAGATCCCCGACCTCGTCCAGCGGCTCGGCCCCGCGGTCCGGCTGCTGTCCGGGTTCGTGCTGCCGAAGTTCACCGAAGAGCGCGGCATCCCCTTCCTGGAGGCGCTCTCCGGCGCCGAGGCGGCGTGCGGGCGGCGGCTGTTCGCCATGCCGGTGCTGGAATCGCCGGACCTGATGTACCGCGAGTCACGGGTGGAGACCCTGGAGGGCATCGCCCGCGCGGTCGACAAGTACCGGAACCGGGTCCTGGCGCTCCGCCTCGGCGTGACCGACTTCTGCTCCTCCTACGGCCTGCGCCGGGCCCCCGACATGACTGCCTGGGACGTTCAGATCGTCGCCTCCGTGATCGCCGACGTGGTGAACATGCTGGGCCGCGCCGACGGCACCGGCTTCACGGTCACCGGGCCGGTCTGGGAGTACTTCCGCGTCCAGGAGCGCATGTTCAAGCCGCAGCTGCGCCGCAGCCCCTTCCTGGAGGGCCAGGCCGAGGAACTGCGCGAGGCGCTCATCGAGCACGCCATGGACGGGCTGCTCCGCGAGATCTCCCTCGACCAGGCCAACGGTCTGATGGGTAAGACTTGTATTCACCCCTCGCACGTGCTGCCCGTGCACGCACTGTCGGTGGTCAGTCACGAAGAGTTCAGTGACGCCGCGGACATCCTGCGCCCGGAGCGCGGCGGTGGGGGAGTGCTGCGGTCGCAGTACACGAACAAGATGAACGAGGTGAAGCCGCACCGGGCCTGGGCCGAGCGCACCATGCTGCGCGCCGAGGTGTTCGGGGTGGCCAACGAGGACATCGGCTTCGTGGAGCTGCTCGCCGCCGGAATCCCCGACTGAGACACGCAGTGGCTGGGTCGGTTACACACAAGGGACGCATGAACAACGCAGTGAACAACGAGGTGCCTGGCGGGATCTGGTCCGGAACCTGGGTCGCCGAGCGGCTCGGGGTCGAACTCCTGGGCGACGACAGGCTGACCGACCTGCTGGGCCTCGCCCTGCGCCGCAACCCCAAGCGAGCCCATCTGCTGGTCTCCAACGTGCTCGGCAAGCACGTCCCGCAGTCACCGTCCGTGGTGTACGGCCACGGCTTCGCCCTCGGCCGCCGGGTCAGGGACCTCCTGGGCACCGAGGAGGCGGCCCGCGCGGTCGTCCTCGGCTACGCGGAGACCGCGACCGGCCTCGGCCACTCCGTCGCCGACGGCGTCGGCCTCGCCCCCTACCTCCACTCCACCCGCCGCCCGGTACCCGGCGTGGCCACGGCGGGCGGCTTCGAGGAGTCCCACTCCCACGCGACCTCGCACCTGCTGCTCCCGGAGGACCCGGCCCTGCTGGTCGGCAACGGCCCGCTGGTCCTGGTCGACGACGAGTTCTCCACGGGCAACACGGTCCTGAACACGATCAGGGACCTGCACGACCGGTACCCGAGGGGCCGGTACGTGGTCGTGGCGCTGGTGGACATGCGCTCGTCGGCGGACGCGGGGCGCCTGGAGGAGTTCGCGCGGGAGATAGGCGCGAGGGTGGACTTGGTGGCAGCGGCGTCGGGGACGGTGAGCCTGCCGGAGGGGGTGCTGGAGAAGGGGCAGGCTCTTGTGGCGAGCCACGAGATGACCCACCTGGCGGCGCGGGGAACTGCGCGACAAGCCCCCACCGGCCCGCACCCGACATACGAGCGGGTGGACCTGTACTGGCCCCACGGCCTCCCGGACGGAGGTCGCCACGGCTTCACCCCCGCACACCGAATACGACTGGAGGCCGCCCTCCCCGCCATGGCCGCACGCCTGGCAGAGGCCCTCCCTCAAGACGCCCGCCGCGTCCACATCCTCGGCTTCGAAGAGCTGATGTACGCCCCCCTCCGCCTCGCCCGCGAGCTGGAGCAGATCACCGACGCCGAGGTCCGCTACTCCACCACCACCCGCTCACCCGTCCTGGCCGTCGACGACCCGGGCTACGCGATCCGCACCCGCATCGCTTTCCCGTCCCACGACAACCCCGCGGACGGCCCCGGCGAGCGCTACGCCTACAACATCGCCGGCGCCGACTTCGACGCGATCGTCGCCGTGATCGACTCCACCGCCGACACAGCGGAGCTGCACGCCCCCGACGGCCTGTTGGCGCAGCTGACCGCGCACACCCCGCACGTCCTCCTCGCGGTCGTCCCCAGCTATGCCCCCGAGCCCCTGTACGTCCCCGAAAGGCCCCCGATGCTGCCCGAGCCCCTCCGCGGCCCCGCCTTCTCCTCGTACGCCCCGGAAGACGTCGGCTGGCTGCTCCAGGACCTCTCGGACGTGACGCTGGAGGCGCCGACCGAGGAGCGCGAGGAGGCCATCCAGAGCGGCGGCGCGCACTACGCGGAGTCGCTGCCGGTGGAGTACCAGCCGAGCGAGCAGTACCAGCGGCTCTTCCACACCGCGCTGGACGGGTCCGCGGCGCGGCTCGCGCAGGCGGTCGGCGCGGTCACCGAGATCGTCCTCGCGGAGCGCTCGCCCCGCCCGGTCCTTGTCTCCCTCGCCCGAGCCGGCACCCCCGTCGGTGTCCTGATGCGCCGCTGGGCCCAGTTCCGGCACGGCCTGGACCTGCCGCACTACGCCGTGTCGATCGTGCGCGGCCGCGGCATCGACGCCAACGCGCTGCGCTGGCTGGCCGCCCACCACGACCCGGCCGACGTGGTGTTCGTCGACGGCTGGACCGGCAAGGGCGCGATCACCCGCGAACTGGCCGACGCCGTCAAGGAGTTCGAGGCGAACGGCGGCGCAACCGGCTTCGACCCGGAGATCGCCGTACTGGCCGACCCGGGCTCGTGCGTGAAGACGTACGGCACCCGCGAGGATTTCCTCATCCCCTCCGCCTGCCTCAACTCCACGGTGTCCGGCCTGATCTCACGCACCGTGCTGCGCGCGGACCTCGTCGGCCCGAACGACTTCCACGGCGCGAAGTTCTACCGCGAACTCGCCGGCGCCGACGTCTCGGTGGAGTTCCTCGACGCCGTCGCCGCCACCTTCCCGGAGGTCGTGGACGCGGTGGACGCCCAGACCAAGGAGCTGCTGTCGAGCGACCGCGACCCGACCTGGGAGGGCTGGGCGGCCGTCGAGAGGATCAGCGAGGAGTACGGCATCCACGACGTGAACCTCGTCAAACCCGGTGTCGGTGAGACCACCCGGGTGCTGCTGCGCCGGGTGCCGTGGAAGATCCTGGCGCGGGCCGGCGCGGGCGCCGACCTGGACCACGTACGCCTGCTGGCCGAACAGAGAGGTGTCCCGGTGGAAGAGGTCGACGAACTCCCGTACACCTGCGTGGGGTTGATCCACCCCAAGTACACGCGGGGCGCGACGGGCGCCGACGGCAAGGCGGTGAACGTCTGATGCCGGTGCTGGTGGCGAGCGACCTCGACCGTACGCTCATCTACTCCTCCGCGGCCCTCGCGTTGACCATGCCGGACGCGCGGGCGCCCCGGCTGCTCTGTGTCGAGGTGCACGAGAGCAGACCGCTGTCCTACATGACGGAGACGGCCGCCGGACTGCTGGCCGAACTCGGCGACGCGGCGGTGTTCGTGCCGACGACCACGCGGACCCGTAAGCAGTACCAGCGCATCAACCTGCCGGGCCCGCCCCCGAAGTACGCGATCTGCGCCAACGGCGGGCATCTGCTGGTGGACGGTGTGACGGACGCCGACTGGCACGCGCGCGTGCAGGCCCGGCTGGCCGACGAGTGCGCGCCCCTGGACGAGGTGCGCGAGCATCTGCTGCGGACGGCCGACCCCGTGTGGGTGCGCAAGCACCGGGTCGCCGAGGACCTCTTCGCCTACCTCGTCGTCGAGCGTGAACTGCTGACCGAGGACTGGGTGAAGGAGCTCGCGGTGTGGGCGGAGAACCGCGGCTGGACGGTCTCGCTCCAGGGCCGCAAGATCTACGCCGTCCCGAAGCCGCTGACCAAGAGCGCCGCCATGCGCGAGGTCGCCCGCCGCACCGGCGCGGAGCTGACGCTGGCCGCCGGTGACTCCCTCCTCGACGCCGACCTGCTGCTCGCCGCGGACCAGGGCTGGCGGCCGGGCCACGGCGAGCTGGCCGACGAGGACTTCACCGCTCCGACGCTCAGCGCGCTGCCCGAGCGGGGCGTGCTGGCGGGGGAGCGGATCCTGCGGGAGTTCCTCAGGACGACTCGGACACCTCGCTAGACGTGGGCCGCCGCAGCAGTCGTACGGCCAGGAAGGCCACGACTGCCACGGCGGCGAGCGCGAGGACGATCTTCGAGTACGTGGACACCAGGTCGGTGACCTGGGTCCAGTTGGCGCCCAGCGTGTAGCCCGCCATCACGAACACCGTGTTCCACAGCGCGCTGCCCAGCGTGGTCAGGCCGAGGAAGACGGGCAGCGGCATGCGCTCGACGCCGGCCGGGACCGAGATCAGGCTGCGGAAGATGGGGATCATCCGGCCGAAGAAGACCGCTTTGGTGCCGTGCCGCAGGAACCAGGCCTCGGTCTTCTCGATGTCGCTGGTCTTCACCAGCGGCAGCCGCGCCGCGATCGCCACCGTCCGGTCACGGCCGAGCAGCGCGCCGACGCCGTACAGGGCGAGCGCGCCGATCACCGAACCGGCGGTCGTCCACAGCAGCGCGGCCCACAGGTGCATCTGACCGGTGCTCGCCGCGAACCCCGCGAGCGGCAGGATGACCTCGCTCGGCAGCGGAGGGAAGAGGTTCTCCAGGGCGATGGCCAAGCCGGCGCCGGGCGCGCCGAGCGTGTCCATGAGTCCGTTGATCCACTGCGGTGCGGCTGTCATGCCGCCCACGGTAGGAAACCGCGGCTGAAGGTTTCCTGAAGCCGCTGTCCGTCAGCCGCAGCAGCCCCCGCCGCAGCAACCGCCGCCACCGCCACCGGAGCGGGGGGCCTGGGCCGGTGCGGAGGCCGAGCCGCCGACGGCCACCGTCGACAGGAGCTTCACCGTGTCGTCGTGGCCGGCCGGGCAGTCCGCGGGGGCGGCGGACTCCGCCATCGGACGGCTCAGTTCGAAGGTGTCGCCGCAGGTCCGGCAGCGGTACTCGTAGCGAGGCATGCGCACAGGTTAACCGGCGGCGGCCCACGGCTGTAGAGGCGTCAGTGCCCCGCCCCGCGCTCCTCCCGGATCTGCGCCACCACCCGCGCCACCGTCTGCCGCACCGCCTCCGTCTCCGTGAGGAAGTGCCAGTAGTCGGGGTGGCGGCCCTCCAGCGTGCCGATCGCCCGCTCCAGCCGGGCCACGGAGTCGTCCAGGGGGCGTGCGTGACGCGGGTCGGGGGTGTTGCGGCCCGTCATGGCCAGCCGCTGCGCGTCGCGGATCGCGAACCGCGTCCGGTCGATCTCCTGCTGGGGGTCCTTCTGCACGGCGTTCAGCCGCCGCAGCCGGTCGCCCGCCGCGGAGACGGATTCGTCGGTGCTGTTCAGCAGGGCCCGTACGGTCGACAGCAGGGCGGTCGCGTCCGGCCAGCGCTGCTCGTCGCGGGCGGCGCGGGCCTCGGTGAGCTTGCGCTCGGCCTGGCGTACGTTCTCCGCGGCCTGGTCCGGGACCTGCTGGAGGTCCTGCCAGCAGGCCGCGGTGAAGCGCCGCCGCAGCTCGCTCAGGACCGGGTCGACCTGGCCCGCGCGGGTGGTGAGGGCCTGGGCGCGGGTGCGCAGGGAGACGAGCCGGTGGTCGATCTCGGCGGCTTTCTCGGGCAGCCGCTCGGACTCGACCCGGACCGTCTCGGCCTCCCGGGCGACGCGCTCGGCACGCTCCAGGGTGTCCGGCACGCCGTGCTGCCCGGCGCCCTGGTTCAGCTTGGTCAGCTCGGGGCCGAGGGCGGCGAGCCGGGCGGCGAGGTCATCGGCCTTCAGGCCCGACTGCCGTACGGCGTCAAGGGCGTTGGAGGCGGCCAGCAGTCCCTGTCTGGCCCGTTCGACCGCGGGAGCGAGGCGGGCCAGTTGGGTCTCGGCCTTGCCAAGGAGCGGACCGAGGCTGTCGCCGAAGCGGTCCAGCTCCCGCTTCACGCCCGCGAGCTCGTCCTTGGCCCTGGTGAGCTCGGTGCGCGCGTGTACGGCGACCGATGCCTCCAGGTCGTCCCGGTCCAGGTCGTGCGCGTCGACGGCCTCGATGTACTGGTGGCTGGCCTCGTCGATCCGCCTGCTGATCGCCTCGAAGTCGGCGACCGCGCGCCGGGCGGCGGGGGAGTCGTCGACCGCGGTGATCGTCTCTATCGAGATCCGCAGATCGCGCTGGGCGGTGTCGAGCTCGTAGAACGCGGCCGCGGCGGCGTCCTTCGCGGCCTGCGCCTCGGCCCGCTGGCTCTCGGAGCGCCCCCCGAACCAGCGCCGGGTGCCGCCGCCGGCGAACGCGGCCGGCAGCGCGAGGGCGGCGACCAGTGGCAGAGCGATGAGAGTGAGCGTGTCGCGCAGCGCATGATGTGCGCGCGGCTTCGACGGCGAGTACGGCTGCGCTGGTGTCGCCGTCACATCCCTCTCCCGTGCTGTGTCCGTCCTGGCCCGGTGTCATTCTCCCACCGGTTAAGGACGAACACACGGGCCCGTTAGTTCGCGGTCCGTACCGTGACTTTGCCGTCGCCGGTGCGAGCGGTGATGACGTGCGAGCTGGAGTCGGCCCGCGGCACGGACACGTCGACCCCGCCGTCGCCGGTCTGGGTCGTCACCTTGTACGTGGCCTCGGGGACGTCGATGGTCACGGAGCCGTCGCCGCTCCTGGACTCCACGCGGTCCGGGACGGCGCCCAGTTCGAGGTGGACCGAGCCGTCGCCGGTCTGGGAGCGCACCTCGCGCGAAGTGACGTCGGCGCGCACGGAGCCGTCGCCGGTCTTCAGGTCGAGCGGCCCGCTGGAGTCGGTGACATGCACCGATCCATCTCCCGTACGAATGCTCAGCGCGTCCTCGAATCCCCTGGCGCGCACGCTCCCGTCCCCGTCCTCGACCTTCACGGAGACACCGCGCGGGACCTCGATGCGGTGCTTGGCCGCGCAGTCGGCGACCACGCCGGTGCACTTCATCCGCAGCTTCAGCGTGTCGTCCGTCATCGACCAGGTGACCTTCGGGTCCTTGCCGAGGGCGACCGTGCCCTGGAACCAGCGGGTGACCTCGATCCGGCCCGCCTTGTTGTCGTCGGCGGCGACGATCTCCAGCGCCGAGTCGTCGGAGTCGATGGTCAGCGTCTTCCCCTCCAGCGCGAACGACCGCTGATCCGGATCCTTGTCGTCCCCGGCGGAGGCACCGCAGGCGCTGACGCCCGCGATGAGAGCGACGGCGCCGACGGCGAGGACCATGCGAGCGGTGGCGGTACGTGCCATTGGGATCTCCCCCTGAGCCAGAATGATGAGGCTCTTCGACCGTACGGAGCGGGGCGCCGCCGCGGGATCCGGGACGCTCCCGGATCCGGGGTGGGGAAAACCCCCGGGTCGACCCTGAGATCCGGCTCCCTGCGATACGCGTTTGCAGGACACGGCCCCGGGCAAGGTAGTCTGTCGACTCGTCCTGAGCGCGGCTGTTCGGGACCCGGGTGCGTAGCTCAGGGGTAGAGCGCCTGCCTTACAAGCAGGATGTCGGCGGTTCGAAACCGTCCGCGCCCACACGGAAAGAAGACCCCGGCCGATCACGGCCGGGGTCTTCTTCGTTTCTCAGCTGTCCTCCTGCGCGTGCTTCAGCCTCATGCGGGCATCCACGCGCTCCCCGCCGACGACCTCCGCCCAGAAGCGGTGGCCGGTGATGAAGACGGCGAGTTCGTGTTCGCGCTGTCGGAGCTTTTCGACCTCGGCCTGTTCGTCGGGCGTCCAGCCGGGGGAGGCGGGGCGTTCCACCTTGCGCCAGCCCGCGGTGTCGCTGAAGCCGTCCAGGGGCTCGACCGACCAGGGCAGCCGCTTGAGCAGGGCCGACAGCTCGGCCCGGACCTGATGCAGCTCCTCCTGACCGGCGAGGAGGTCACTCGGAAAGTCATAGGTCGTAGCCACGGCGCAATGCTACGCCTGTTCGATTTAGGGGTGCGAGTTTCTTGGGGTAGTTCATGTGTTCGGGTGAAGGGGATCTGAGAAGATCACCGGAACCGTACGAACGCAGGGGTGGGGGACATGACCGTTCTGGTGCTGGTGGGCATTCTGGCGCTCGCCGTCTTCGGATGTGTGTGCGTGGTGTGGGCGGAGCGCGGCGGACCGACCTGGGTCCGCGCCGTGGCGGCCGTGACGATCGGTCTGGGCAAGGCGCTGCAGAGCTCGGGGAAGAGGAGGGGCGGCGGCTCGTCGTCCGGTGGGGGCGACGACTAGGGCCCTCCACCCCGTGCGGCGAGCGTGCGTGCCGGGCGTCGCGACGCCGCGGTGATCCGTCAGAAGGGCCCTAGGCCCACCAGGCGGAGGGTGAGGGCCTGACCGCCGCCGTCGACCGTCTCAGTGACCGGCGTCCCTCAGCTCCCGTACCAGGCGCGTCGCCACCGGCACCGGTACCCCGTGTCGCTCCGCCGCGCGGAGCAACGCGCCGCCGATCGCGTCCAGTTCGAGGGGGCGGCCCGCCTCGGCGTCGCGTTGCATGGAGGACTTGGTCTGCGGGGGGAACGCGTGGTAGCGGGCCAGGGACTGGGCCGGGTCCGTCGGGGCGCCCGACGCGCGGCTCACCGCGGCCGTCTCCTCGGCCAGTGCCGTCAGCTCCTCGCGGTGGCGGGTGCGTACGTCGCCCAGGGGGAGGTCGTACCGCGTGGTGAGGAGGGCGAGGGGGGCCAGGAACGTCATCTTGGCCCACAGCGCCGCCGTCTCGTCCGGCAGCACGCGGGTGGTCGGACCGGCGGAGTCCAGCGCGTCCGCCAACGCCTCCAGGCGCTCCTTCGCCACCCCGTCGCCGGTCAGGTCGATCTCCGCGACCGGGCTGCCGTGCACGATCTCCCCCGGTGCCACCCGCGTCGACTCCGCGCGGATCGCCGCCGGGGCCACCACGTCCTCGCGATAGCGGGCCCGCAGCGTCGCCGGATGCTCCACACCGTTCAGGAACGGCACCAGGAGGGCATCGCCCAGCGCGGCGGCCGGGACGCGGTCCAGGGCGGCCTCGAGTGCCGTGTGCTTCACCGCCACCAGGCAGACGTCCACCGGCGCCCGCAGCTCGGTGTCCGCCTCCACCTCGGCCGTGAAGTCCCCGAACAGACCGCTGCGGACCCGGATCCCGGACGCCCGCAGGGTCGCGGCCGTCTCGTCCCCGGCCAGGCAGATCACCCGGTGCCCGGCCCGCGACAGCAATGCGGCGAGCAGGCCGCCGATGCCGCCCGGGCCCAGCACGGCCACGGTCAGTTTCTCGTCGTGCGTCATCACACGAAGTCCCTTCGTCGGTCGGCCCCTTGAGTGGTGGCCGCCTCGGAACGGATCATCGCAGACGCCCGGAGTCGTACGGACTCCCCGGGCGCCAGCAGGTGCAGCCGCTCCGTCAGTCCGGCCTCCGCGAAGGCCTTCGTCAGCGTCGGTCCGTCCTGGGTGAAGTGACCCCAGTGCTCGAAGTGCAGCGGTACGACATGCCGGGCGCCCAGGATCGTCGCCGCCTCGGCCGCCTGCCCGCTGGTCAGGGTCAGCGTCGCGTCCGGTACGAGGGGAGTGCGTGCCGCGCCCGTGAACAGCAGGGCCACGTCGAAGGGGCCCTCACGGTCGGCGATCTCCCGGACCCGGTCGAGAGAGGCGTTGTCGCCGCTGACGTACACCTTGGGCAGGCCCTCCCCGGACAGCACGAAGCCGGTGACCTCGCCGACGACGGGCTCGGAGCCCTCGGGTCCGTGCAGGGCGGGGACGGCGGTGACGCGTACGCCGCCGAGCTCGACGCTCTCCCAGACGGGCAGGGCGCGGACGGGGGCGCCCAGGCGGTCCTGGGCGGAGGCGGTCGACAGGACGAGGGGGACACCGGCGAGGTAGGCGCGGCCCGCGCTGTCCAGGTTGTCGGGGTGCTGGTCGTGGGAGAGCAGCACGGCGTCCACCGCGCCGAGGTCAGCCGCCGCGAGCGCCGGGCCCGTCGTCTTCACCAGCGCGCGGGAGCCGATGGGGTACTCGCCGGGCGCGTCGAAGGTCGGGTCGGTGAGGAGACGCAGGCCCCCGAGAGACAGAACGGCGGTCGGGCCGCCGACGTAAGAGATCTCCACTGTCGTCATGCTCCACACAATTCCGCGGACGCCCGGCACTATTCCCCGGCCGGGGCGAGACTGGGGGTATGTGCCGCAGCATCAAGACCCTTCGCCCGCCCGCGTTGCCCGAGGAGGCGACGGAGGACGAGATCCGCGCCGCCGCCCTCCAGTACGTACGAAAGGTGTCCGGCTTCCGGGCACCGGCCGCACACAACAAGGAGGTCTTCGAACGGGCGGTAGCCGCGGTGGCCGAGGCCACCGCCGAGCTACTGTCCGACCTGGAGATCCGAGGCACCCCCGCACAACGCGCCGGTTAGCGGAGCGCCGGGAGGATCGGGCCGGGTTCGGCGATTGGCAGATCCGTCCCGCGCCCGCTGGCAAAACCGCAGGTCACTGACGGCCGACATGGGACATATCTGCCAATCCCTCACGCCATGAGTCGGCGGGGGCGCTGCGCTATGCCGGCTGGCGGCGCATCACGAATGCCGCTCCGGCCCCTGCGGCGAACAGGGCCAGTACGGAGACGCCCGTTGCCAGCCATGTCGTGCCCAGCCACTGGGCGCCGTAGTAGCCGAGGGCGACGCTGTACGCCGCCCAGGCCAGGCCCGCGAGGGCGGACCAGGGGAGGAACTCCCGGACTCGGCGGTGGGCGGCGCCCGCGACGAAGGAGACGACCGAGCGGCCGGCCGGGGCGAAGCGGGCGAGGACGACCAGGGGGCCGCCGCCGCGGGCGAGGGCGGAGCCGAGACGTTCCTGCGCCGAGGTGAGGCGGCGGGAGCGGGCGATGGCCCGGTCCAGGCGGGCACCGCCGCGCCAGGCCAGCCGGTACGCGACCAGATCGCCCAGTACCGAGGCCGTCGCGGCGATCAGGGTGAGCAGCAGGAGGTCGGGAACCTCGCCGGGGACCTTGCCGGTCGCCGCTCCGGTGCCCGCCGCGGCGGCCGTGGCGGCCGTGATGACCAGGACGCCGCTCGGCAGGACCGGCAGGAACACGTCCAGCAGCACTGACGCGGCCACCATCGCGTAGATGATTCCTGGGCTGCCGGTCAGCACGCCCATACTCCCGAGACTCTCGAACACCGTCACTCCCCGTTTTCCCCCGTAACAGCCCTACAGCGTACGCCCGGGGTGTGACAGGAGATTCATGGGGGGCGCGTGTGTTCGGCACAGCATGTTCACCCGGCCGACACGTCCCGGCGCCCGCCCCCACGCGGGGACGGGCGCCGTCGGGTGCGGGTGTGGCTCAGGCGGCCACGGGTGCCTGGTCCGAGGTCCGCCGCTCGGCGGCGGTCGAGCGCTTCTGGAACAGCCGGTCGAGCCCGAAGGCGCCGGAGCCGGTGAAGACCAGCAGCAGGAAGGCCCAGCAGAACATCGCCGCGCCCTCACCGCTGTTCTCGATCGGCCACAGGGCGTTCGGCTGGTGCACCTTGAAGTAGGCGTAGGCCATCGCGCCCGAGGCGATGAGCGCGGCGAAGCGGGTGCCCAGGCCGATCAGGACGAGGGAGCCGCCGACGAGCTCGATCGCGGCCGCGTACCAGCCGGGCCAGGTGCCCAGCTCGACGGTGCCGCCCTTGCCGTCCGCGCCGCCGAGCACGCCGAAGAGCGCGACGGCGCCGTGGCTGGTGAAGAGCAGTCCGACGACGATGCGGAACAGGCCGAGGACGTACGGCTGGGCGCTGTTGAGGCGTCCGGTCATGTGGGGGGTACTCCTACGGTCGGGCCGGTCCCTGGGGCGGACCGGTGGGGGACGGAACCGAGCGAGCACCCCACGTTAGGTCGGACTAATCAATGCTTGCAAGTTCAACATTTGGCCACGGCTTTGCTTCCGTTTGAGGTTCCGTTCCTGCTGTAGTCGCACGTAGAGCCGCTCTCGCCACCGCGTCGGCGTCCGAAAGCGTGACCGAATCCACACCCGGACGTGCACCCGCCGCGGTCACCCAGTGCACCCCCTCCGTCGGCACCCCGAACGCGAACCGCCTTGTGTGCACGTGCCCTTGACGGTCAATCAGGCGATATGGCCGCGGTGTCACGTCCAGTCCGCCGGTCTCGTAACCGTCGACCGAGTGCGGCCGGCACTGTCCGGTCCTCAGCAGCCGGGCGAGCAGCCCGTCGGCCGTGCGCCGCAGATCCGGTTCCGGAAGCCGTGCCTCTATGAGCGTCGTCACGCGTACGCCGGACCCGTGGACGTCGGGCGAGTGCGCCACCCAGGCCCCGTCCTCGGCCCGGACCTCCAGGCGCGGCCCGAGCACCTCCACCACACCCGCCTCCATCAGCGCCACCAGCTCCTCGATCCGGCGCCGGGGCGGGCCGATGGACAGGAAGGCGTTGAGCGGGGTGTACCAGCGGTCCAGATGGTCCCGGCGGGAGGCGCCGGCGATGCCGCCGTGGTCGACGGTCAGCCGGAGTTCGTTGCGCAGGTCGCGCAGCACGTCGAGGGCTGCCTTGAGCGGGCCGTCCGCGTTGCCGAGGGCGGCCTGAGCGGCGTCCTCGCGCAGATGCGCCAGCAGCCACTCGCGCCACCGGCCGGGGTGGGTGAAACCGTGCCCCGTGTACGGGCGGGCGATCCGGTCCCAGCTCCAGCGGTCGGCGTCCGGGACGCCGAACTCGTCGAGGACCAGCGCCTCTTGGGGGTCGCGGTGGGGGACGGCGAGGAAGCGGTCGGCGAGGTCCGGTCGCCCTGTGAGCGCCGCGTAGTAGACCGTCTCCACCTCCTTCGCCACCAACGGCCATATCTCGGCGAGGAAGTCGGGCGCCTCACCTGAGTCGGCGCGCTTGCGGAAGCCCGCGATGACCTCCGGTGTCAGGACGAGCGGGGTGTGACGGCCGTACGGCCCCTTCGCGTTGTCACCGCGGGCCTGGTAGGGGACACCGCGCCGGGACCCGGCGTACAGACGGGGCTCACGGCCGGAGGGGACATACCGCAGCCCGCCCCGATCGCGCACGAAACGGCCGCCGCGGCCGGTCGTCAACAGGGCCGTGTGATCGAAGAAGTTGAGGCCGAGACCGCGCAACAGCACCGGTTCGCCCGGGGAGACGGGGGAGAGGTCGACGTCGGCCGGGTTGGCGGGCGGGATGTGGAGCAGGCCGTGGGTCTCGGCGTACGACGAGACAGCCCGCTGCGCCGCGTCGGGGACGGTCGGCAGATGGCCCTGGGCGAGGACGACGGCGGACAGGCCGGTCAGTTCACGGCCGTCGTCGAGGGCGAGGACCTGGCGGCCGTCGGGGGCGTCGTCGAGCCGTAGCGCACGGGCCGTGTGCGTCCGTATCCGGACGCCGGGCGGTGCCTCGCGCACCGTACGGGCGAACACCCACTCCAGATACCGGCCGTAGTGGGCGCGGGTCGGATACTCGTCCGGGCCCAGCTCGCCGGCCGCCCACTCGTGCAGGCTGGGGCCGGCTCGGACGGGGCCGGAGCAGTCGACGCTCTCGTCGGTGAACAGGGTCACCTGACAGGCCACGGTGTTCATCAGCAGATCCGCCGGCTGTGCGGTGCGCCAGACGCGGCCGGCGCCGGGCGGTGCCGGGTCGACCACGTGGACGGTGAGCCGGGCGCCTGGCGGGAGCAGTTCCGGCGCGGAGGCACAGAGGCGTTCCAGGACGCTGGTCCCGCGCGGCCCGGCGCCGACCACGGCGACGGAGACGGGCACGCAGGCCGTGGTCGGTGCGGACAAAACGGGGACTCCCGGGCGTGTGGGGGCGCTTGGCAGCAGACCGCCTCACTGGAAGCGGACGGTCCGCCTCATCATGCCTGCCGCACAAGGCTCACTCGTGCGCAGCCCGGTCACTTCTCGCTCAGCACCGACTCCGACACCACGGCCAGCCGCGCCTTTCCGCCCCGCACGGCTCGCGCCTGCTCCAGCCGCAGTTCTGCCGAACGCCCGCGCATGGTCAGCGTCATGAGCTGGTTGCCGAACCAGGGGCCGCCCGTGCGCCGCCAGTCCACCGACGGCTGGGGACAGGCGCCGTGTCCGGCGAACCGGCGCCCGAGAAAGCGGCCCACCGCGCTCCACCCGAAGCGGAAGCCGAGGCGTATCGACAGCGGGATGGAGTTGTGGACGGGGGAGCAGGTCAGCTGCAGCACCCGCGCATCGGGCCCGCTCCCCTCCGGCCACCTCGGCTCGGCGATGTAGGCGTGATGGACGTCGCCCGACAGCACGCACACCGTCGCCGGCGCGTCAGGGCCCGACCCCGCCTCCGCGATGAGCTCCACCAGCGCCTCGAAGGACGCCGGGAACGCCGCCCAGTGCTCCAGGTCCGCCCGCCGCCGCAGATCCTCCCCGAACCGCGCCCAGCGCGCCCCGCGTTCACCCCGGCACAGTGCCGCGTTCCACGCCTCGGCGTCGTGCACCAGATGCGGCAGCAGCCAGGGCAGCGAGGTCCCGATCAGGAGGTGGTCGTAGGACCCCGGCCCGTCCAGCACCTGCTCACGCACCCAGCGCGCCGTACCGGGGTCGAGCATCGACCGGTTCTCCTCGTCGAGGACCCGCGCCGCCCGGCTGTCGACCATCACGAGCCGCACGCGCCCGAAGTCCCGCCGGTAACTCCAGCGCACGGAGGCCGGATCGACGTCGGCCCTGCAGGCGAAGGCACGCAACTCGTCGGTACCGTCCGGCGTTTCGCGTATGGCGGCGTAGAGCGGGTCGGAGTCGAGCTCCGCCGGGGACAGGTTCCCGAGGTGCTGATGCACCCAGTACGACATCAGCCCGCTCAGCACCCGCTCCCGCCACCACGGGGTGGCCCGCATGTCCTCCACCCAGGCGGCGGAGGTGTTCCAGTCATCGATCACGTCGTGGTCGTCGAAGATCATGCAACTGGGCACGGTGGACAGCAACCAGCGGATCTCGGGATCGAGCCAGGACTCGTAGTAGAGGTGGGTGTACTCCTCGTAGTCCGCGACCTCGCTGCCCGGCGGATCGCTCAGATCCCGGCGTGCGGCGAGCCAGCGGCGGGTCGCGGGGGAGGTCTCGTCGGCGTAGACCTGATCGCCCAACAGCAGCAGCACGTCGGGCCGTTCATGGTCCGGGTCGGTCGCGATCCGGGCCGCCAGGGTGTCCAGGGCGTCCTGGCCGACGGGGTCCGGCTCGCCGTGGGGCGGAGCGGCCCAGCGGCAGGACCCGAAGGCGACGCGGACGGTGTCGTCGGCCGGCGTGCGGATGACGGAGTCCGGGAACGGGGAGGCGGGCAACGGCCACACGCGTACTCCGTCGAGCAGGACCTCGTACGACGACGAGGTCCCCGGCGTCAGACCGGTGACCGGAACCAGTGCGTAGTGATGACCTGAGACCTGAAAGGTCTGGGTCTCACCGCCCGCCCCGCCCGCGCAGCGCACCTCGGCGGCGCACGGACGGCTCGCCTCGACCCATACGGTCGCGGACGAGCCGTCTACGTACCTGAGCAGCGGTCCCAGCCGCAGTTCGGCCACGTGTCCTCCTCCGTCGCCCCGTACGGTACGGAACGACGGTGGCCTGGGGGGAGGTTCCGTTACTGAATCGTCAGCAGCTGGCGAGGTAGCTGGTGAGCGCGCTCTTCTCCGCGGAGTCCACGGACAGGTTGTAGTAGTACTTCACCTGGACCCAGGCGCGGACGTAGGTGCAGCGGTACGAGGTGACCGACGGCATCCACTCGGCCGGGTCCTGGTCGCTCTTGGACTGGTTCACGTTGTCCGTGACGGCGATGAGCTGAGGCCGGGTGACGTCGTTGGCGAAGCCCTGGCGCTGGGCGGTGGTCCAGGCGCTGGCCCCGGAGTCCCAGGCCTCGGCGAGCGGGACCAGGTGGTCGATGTCGAGGTCGGAGGCGGCGGTCCAGGTGGCGCCGTCGTACGGGGAGTACCAGCTGCCGCTGGTGGAGGCGCAGGCGGAGTCGGTGACGACGTTCGTACCGTCCCGCTTGAGGATGGTCTCACGCGTGTTGCACGTGCCGCTGATCGTGATCCAGGTGGGGAAGAGGTCGCGGTCGTAGCCCGTGCGGTTCTCGGTCTTCACGGTGAGCGAGGCGAGGTAGGTGCGGGCGGTGGCGCCGCTGATCGGGGTGGGCAGCGCGGCGGAGGCGGTCGGACCGTTGAAGAGCCCGACCGAGGCTATGAGACCGGTGAGCGCGGCGAGTATGCTGAGCCGTCGACGCGCGTAGAACTTCGCCATGCGAACTCCCTTTGGGGGGTGGGGGTGTTGGAGCGCGAGCGAGGGAACTCTCGCGGCTCCGCGTTGCGGGGAGGTGTGCGTTGGGTTAGAAGTTAGTGACGCGTACATGACACGACAAGGTTTATGGCGAAACGATCTCGTATGATGGGCGGCGTTGAAGGGGAGTAGCTCTTCGCCGGACCGTCGACATACTGCTCAGCTCGTCTGAGCCGGCGCCCGGAGGCAGGTCATCCGTGACCGGCCGGCGAGACCTTCGGCCAGTGGTGCACTGACTGTGTGCTGCCGTGCCGAGGTGTCGTGTCGCAGTAACACTCTCGGTGGGGCAGCCCCGACCGATTGAGGAACCTTGATCAGCTTCACCGTTACGGCCGTCGTGTTCGGCGTCGTCTTCCTCGCAGAGTTGCCGGACAAGACCGCGCTGGCGGGTCTGGTCCTGGGCACCCGCTATCGCGCGTCGTACGTCTTCGCGGGCGTGGCGGCGGCCTTCGCCCTCCATGTGGCGCTGGCTGTGGCGGCGGGCAGTGTGCTCACCCTCCTGCCGCAGCAGATCGTGCACGCGATCACAGGCGTCCTCTTCCTGGGCGGTGCCGCGGTGCTTCTGATGAAGAAGGACGAGGACGAGGACGAGATTCGGCGCCCGGAGAACCAGTCCTTCTGGAAGGTCGCGGGCGCCGGCTTCATGTTGATCCTGGTCGCGGAGTTCGGCGACCTGACGCAGATCATGACGGCGAATCTGGCCGCCCGCTACGACGATCCGCTCTCCGTCGGTCTCGGTGCGGTGCTCGCGCTCTGGGCGGTGGCCGGGTTGGGCATCGTCGGTGGAAAGGCGCTGATGAAGCGGGTGCCGTTGCGGTTGATCACGAAGGTGGCGGCGCTGCTGATGCTGGGGCTCGGGCTGTGGAGTCTGTGGGAGGCGGTCAGTGGGTGAGCTGAACGGCGGGTGAACAGTTTCGGGATGCGCTGGCGCACAGCGGGCCTTGTTTTGTACCGTAGAGAAACAAAGTGGCTCCCCGCTCGTTTTCCCTGACCGGCGGGTGGGGGCCGCCTTGTCCCTCCGGGTCACCCCCGGTCCTCGCGCCTTGGAGCTGCCGATGACGGCCACCGCCGTGCCCACCGTGCTGACCGCCCGCGCCCTCCTGCTCGACATGGACGGCACCCTTGTGAACTCCGATGTCGTCGTCGAGCGCTGCTGGCGGCGGTGGGCGTCGCGGCACGGACTGGACGGCGACGAGGTCATGAAGGTCGTCCATGGGCGGCAGGGGTACGCGTCGATGGCGTTGCTGCTGCCGGATCGGCCGATGGAGCAGAACCACGCGGACAATGCGCTGATGCTTGCCGAGGAGACGGCGGACATGGAGGGCGTGGTGGAGATACCGGGGGCGTCGGAGTTTCTGGCGTCCTTGCACGGTGTGCCGCATGCGCTGATGACTTCGGCGGATGGCGCCCTCTCCACGGCGCGGATGGCTGCGGCCGGTCTGCGGCTGCCGGACATCCGGATCACCGCCGAGTCCGTGGGCGCGAGCAAGCCGGATCCGGAGGGTTTTCTGAAGGGGGCCGCGGAGTTGGGGCTGGCGCCGGAGGACTGCGTCGTCTTCGAGGACTCCGGGGCGGGGATCGCTGCGGGGCGCGCTGCTGGGATGCGGGTGGTCGGGGTCGGGTCGCGGGCCGACTTCTACGATCCGGATGTGGTCGTCCGTGATCTGACCCAGGTCCGTGTGGAGGGCACGGCGGACGGGTCGATACGGCTGTACGTCCGCTAGGTCTGCGCCTGGGCCGACCCGGGGCCCTTCTTCGCCCCCGCCGCCCTTACCCATTCCCATCCCCAGGGGCTGCCGCCCCTTCGACCCCGCTCCCAGGGGGCTCCGCCCCCTGGACCCCCATCGGCCCGAAGGGCCTCGTCCTCCCCCAGAGGGGGTACCCCCAGACGGGCTGAGGTGCAACGGGCCGCCGCAGGCATCCCACCCACTCGCCGTCAGGTGCTCACGGCTCCTGGGTCTCCGACTCCAGTCGCTCTCGTGTCGCGAGGTCGTACACCCCGTACTCGGCCGTCTGGATCCCCCGCGCCCACTGGTACCGGCTCACCGCGTCCTCGACGCCCTCGTTGTAGTGGCCGCTCGCCTTGCGGGTGTAGAGGCCGAGCTGGGTCAGGCGGAGTTCCAGTTCGCTGACCTCGTCGCCCTCGGAGCCGCGGCGCAGGACCGGGGGTGTGCTCTCGCGGGCGTCGGAGGAGTCGTCGGCCGTGTCCGAGGCGGTGGCGGAGGTGGTCGGGGAGGCCGTGGGGTCCGTCGAGCGGGACGGGGACGGGGAGTGGCAGGGGTAG
>NZ_JXTE01000219.1 GCF_000972385.1 Streptomyces sp. WM6386 | reverse complement strand
CAAGGTGCGGCCGGGAGAAATCGAGGAGCGCGCGCGGTCCGCCGGCGCAGACGCCTGGGGCGCTGGGGCGGGGCGTGCCGTCGGGCGCGGGTTCATCGTGGATGAGCCGGGGGTCGTCTTCGTATCCAGGGGCGATGGCGAAGCCGTAGCCGTTGCTGCCGCCGTGAATGAGGCGGGAGTCCCACATGCCACGATCGACCGGGTTGTAGTCGGGGTATGCGTCGGAGTCGAACGGAGCCAGAGCCTTCGTCAGTGCCCCTTCGACATCGTCCGCAGCCTCGGCTGGCAAACAGACCGTCACCGTCACGCCAGCCATCACTTCTCCTTGTCGTCTCGGCGAAGCAAGATGATCGCACGCGTGTGGATCGCGTGACCGGCCAGGTGCTCGCTGGTCAGCGGCTCAGTCTCGCTGGGGGGCCATGCCCGAGACAGCGAGAAGGCGTCGTCCTCTCCCCGGTACGGGGTGAGGACGACGTCTCTAGTTGTAGTGCGGCCTCAGATGCAGCGAGTTGATGGGACCCAGGTCGCGGTACTCGCCGTGACCGGCCGCGATCGACGACGTGCAGTCGTTCGCGTTGTAGCTGAGGCACAGCTCGACGACCGCGCCGTCGTACTGGTTGTTCAGCACCCAGTGGTTGCCCACCTGGTTGCTCAGGTTGTGCGCGCCGTATGTCCAGTAGATGTGGCTCGGGGAGACGGCCGGGTTCTGGTTCTGCGGGTAGATGCAGACCGCGCCGTAGGGGCAACCTGCCCAGTCGTCGGCCGGCTTGGCCTGTGCGGTGGCCGTCGCGACGACGGTCGCGGTGACGGTGGCGAAGGCCAGCGCGGTGGCGCGCCTCAGCATGGTGCGCATGGAAGGTGATTCCTCTCCCGTGGACTTGGGTGATCGGCGGAAACCGTACGGAGTGGTTGGGCGGGCAGGTCCTGACAGATGTCAGGGCCCGGTGGGCAGCGCGAGTGCGTACGTTCGCGGGAGACCACCGAGACCAGGGGGAGTGCCGTGGACACAGTGCGAAGATCTTGGGGTACGGGGAGAGC
>NZ_JXTE01000218.1 GCF_000972385.1 Streptomyces sp. WM6386 | reverse complement strand
GGACCCGCCCGGGCACGAACCGGCGGTACGCGACCCGTGTGCCGTCCGGCGACAACGCCGCGTCCCCCGGATCCTCCAGGCCCACCCCCTGGCCACCGGCGTCGACCGGCTCCGCGTCGGCACCGGCACGGACGAAGGTGTGTGGCTCCGCCGGACCGAGGTCGTGGTCCCAGGCGCGGGTCGGCCCGGCCTCGTACAGGATCGCGGTGACCTTGGCGTCCTTGCGCGCCGTGCGCAGCTTGCCGTGTGCCTCGGCGTCGGCGGCCCCCGGCAGCAGCCCTGCGGTGTGACAGAGCGCGCCGGAGCCCCGGGCGACGGTGAACGCGGTGATCCCTCCCGGGTGCCGGGCCACAACGGCGGCCTCGCCGCGCGGGGGCAGCGCCCACAGCGCGGCACCCTCGTCCTCGTCGCTGTCACCGTCCGTGGCGGCGCGGCCGGACAGGAAGTACAGCGTCCCGTCCGGACCGAACACCGGCCCCGACTCGCCCTTGTCGGAACGGGTCAGCCGCAGCGCGTCGCGCTCCCCGGCCCGGTCGATCTCCCACAGACCGGACACGAACCGCGTCCCGTCGCCGGACAGCGACTGCACGGCGGCCACGAGTCGAGTGCCGTCACCTGACAGGGCAAGTGAGTTGACGCGGGGACGGGCGACGAAGGCGGACAGGTCACGGAAGGTGGACGGGCCACCGGAGGACTCGGTCATGCGGGCGATTGTCGCCCCCGCGTGACGCGACAGCCAAGGAGTTCGGCCCGGCACAAAGATCCCGTGGTCAAAGTTGACGCGGAACGCGTCCGACATCATCGCCGCCGTGGCCGGAAGGCGTGGGTGTGCGGAGACCGAGCCACAGGCCCCTGCCCTCCCGGGGGCCCGCCGGCCCACCGGCCACGCCGCGCTGCCCGACCCTCGTCCGGAGTGAACGGGCCGGGTGACAGCACGCGGTTGGCCGCTCCATGGCCACCGTCGGTGCACCACCACCGCGAGATCGTCCAACGGCAGTTGCTCGTGAGCGGCGGTGGACAGCACGCGCAGGGGCGTGGTC
>NZ_JXTE01000217.1 GCF_000972385.1 Streptomyces sp. WM6386 | reverse complement strand
GTCCGACGCGGCGCCGGCAGCCTGGCCGCTCTGCAGCGCGGCACACAGACCGCGCGCGATGTGGCCGCTCTGGAAACCCGACGCCCGGAGGGTCTGAAAACGCATGAGTACGACAGACCTGTCGTGGATGGTCCAGGACATCGTGGACAACGTGCCCAGGGCACGGCACGCCGTGGTGCTGTCCGCGGACGGCATTCCGCGCGGGGCCACGGACGGCCTGACCGGCCAGGACGTGCGCACCATCTCCGCGGCCATGGCCGGGATGCAGTCGCTCAGCCGGGCCACCGCCCACTTCCCCGGGACCTCGCAGGACCGGGCGGGGATTCAGACCGTGATCGAGTTCCAGCACGGCTGGGTGTTCCTGATCGGGGCCGGCCAGGGCGCCTATCTGGCCGCCGCCGCGGAGCCCGACGTGGACATGGAGCAGCTCAGCTTCCGTATGAACCGGCTGGTCGCCCGGCTGGGCAACAACCTCACCGCCCCGCCGCGGGTGAACACCCGTGAAGCGGAGCAGTACGGGGACAACGCCGAGGAACTGCGCGACGAGGCGGACAGGTCTGTCACCGTTCTCGGCGAACTGGACAAGGCCGTGGCCTCGGTACCGGGCGCCCTGCACGCTCTGCTGCTCGGTGCGAACGGTCTGCCGCGCGGGGCCAGCACGGGGATCGGCAGGGACCTCGCGGACACCATCTCGGCGGCCATGACGGGCATCCACCCCTACAGCCGGGCCACCGCGCCGTTCGCGGGCGGAGCGCACGACGACGAGTGGAGCCAGACGGTCATCGAGTTCCAGCACGGCTGGATCTTCCTGATCGCGGCCGGCGACGGCGACTTCCTGGCGGCGGCGGCCGAGCACGACTGCGACATCGAGGACTTCACCGCACATCTGAGTGACGCGATGCCCGCGCTCATCTCGCGGACGGTCGCGCAGGGAGAGAGGGCCAGCGATGCATGACGACCCGTCCAGTGAGCTCGAGCTGACGGCCCCCTTAGTCCCCCTCTTCATCGTTGCGGGGGGACGCGCACTGCCCCGGGACAGCGAGTACGAGCACAC
>NZ_JXTE01000216.1 GCF_000972385.1 Streptomyces sp. WM6386 | reverse complement strand
ATGGGCGCTCGCCCTGTCCGTGGCACCTGCGTGCCCTGCGGCGTGCGTACCTGCCGTCGGTCTGGCCAGCCGCGCGGGGGAGTTGGCGATGTCCTGGGGTCGAAGTGCCTTCCGGGGGTATTGGCATCACGTTCGTGTTCATGCTTCGCTGCGAAGGTGGGTGCCAAGGCCATGGCCGATGATGCCTTGTTGTTCGTTCTCCCCGAGCGTCATCCGCGTCTGGGTGCCGCTCTGGCCACTGTCGGCGACCTGGAGTGCGCCGAGACTCCTGCGGTACGGGGGTGGCTCGATGCGCACGGGGTTCCTGCATCCTCCGAGTGCGTCAGGATCGTCCCGGCCGGAGCCGAGGTGCTCATCCCCGAGGACGCGGAGCGGCTGCCGGTGCCCCTGACGCAGGAGGAGACGGTGCGGGTGGAGCACGCTTGCGCGCCGCAATCCGTGACGGACATGGAGTCCGAGCTGCTCAACTTCCGCGACACCACCCAGGACTGGCAGTCCCTGGTCCACCGGGCGCTCACTTCCGGGATTCCCGCGCCGCGTATCGCGCAACTCACCGGTCTGGACCCGCAGGACATCGTCCAGGCCGTGCAGGGCTGAACTGTCGGACTGTGGATGGCAGCCGCCGTCGAACTGCACCGCTGAGGCGACCCTGGCGGCGGCGCCGAAGACCCGGCCCGTCGGCACCTCGCGTGGATGCTCTGGGCCGTGATGGGCTGTTGCGGATGTCGACGTTACGTCAGGGTGATGTCGGTGCCGGCCGATTGTTCGTGGGCGGCGGTGACGACCAGTGCGGCGGCGACGGCGTCCTGGACTGCCACCCCCACTGATTTGTACAAGGTGATCTGGTCGGATGAGGTGCGGCCCGGTTTGCTGCCGGAGATGAGTTCGCCCAGCTCGGCGTGGATGTGCTCGGCTTTGATGACGCCGTGTCGGATGGGCGCCAGCAGGTCGTTGCTGCCCGCGGGGAAGGGGGCCAGGGCGGCCTGCCGCGACTCGACGCACAGCAGGGCATCGGCGATGGTGGCGTCGTCGATCTCACGGCCGGCCGGGTTGAAGCCGACCGAGGTGATGTGGAC
>NZ_JXTE01000215.1 GCF_000972385.1 Streptomyces sp. WM6386 | reverse complement strand
GGACATCGGTGTCACCTGGCACCGCGATCACGAAGGGGCGCAGCGGACGGCGGACGAGGTACGCGCGGCGGGGCGACGGGCCGAGATCGCGCAGTTGGACCTCACCCGGCTTCCGGAGGCCGCCGGGGTCATAGACCGGCTGGCCGAGCGGCTGGGCAGGATCGATGTGCTGGTCAACAACTCGGGGACCGGGACCATGACCCCGTTCCTCGATCTGGATTTCCATACCGTGCGCCAGGTCCTCGACGTCGATCTGGTGGGGCCCTTCTTGTGCGCTCAGCGCGCCGCCCACCGCATGATCGCCCAGGGCGGCGGTGGCCGGATCATCAACGTCACGAGCGTCCACGAGCATCAGCCACGTGTCGGCGCGGCGCCGTACTGCGCGGCCAAGGGCGGCCTCGGATTGCTGACGCAGGTCATGGCGCTGGAACTGGCCGAACACGGGATCACCGTGAACGCCGTGGCTCCAGGTGAGATCGCCACTCCGATGACCGGACAAGAAGACACGGACGTCACCGCCGAGCGACGGCCGGGCGTGCCGCTGGGGCGCCCCGGCGATGCCCGGGAGGTCGCGGCCGTGATCGCCTTCCTTGCCGGCCCGGGCGCGTCTTACGTCACGGGCGCCTCCTGGACGGTGGACGGAGGCATGCTGCGGATGGGGCCGCAGGCCGGCAGCCATCTCACCGACGACGCCTGGCGGCGCCCCTGAGATGTGCCTGGCCAGGTGCAGCCAGGGAAGGCTGACGAGAGGGTTGGGGTTGCGTTTCCACCACAGCCGGCCTACCGAGCCCGGGTGTTGGCGTCGACGCCATGGCCGTGGCTTCTTCTGCAGGCTGTCTGTGCCGAGCCGCCTGTTGCCGGCCGTGCTGGCGACGGCCGAGCGCGCTGTTGCCACCCTCAACGCGACCGGGCCGAAGTCATGTCCGGGGCCGGGCCTCGACCACGGCGGCGGGAGCCATACCGCGGGTGACCAGGGCGTGAGCGGTCTCGGTGAGACGGACCTGGCGCCCGTTTGCACAGGCGGTGAGCAGCCGGGCCGCTTCGCCGACGGTGGTGTCCGCGAACTGCGCCATCATGCCC
>NZ_JXTE01000214.1 GCF_000972385.1 Streptomyces sp. WM6386 | reverse complement strand
CCCTTCGTGCAGCAGGACCTCGCCGGCGCCGGTCAGGCGGACCCCGCGGCGGTTGCGCTCCAACAGAGGGACGCCCAGGCGCCGTTCGAGTTGCTGGATCGCCCCGGACAGCGGGGGCTGGGCCATGCCGAGGCGCTCGGCGGCGCGGCCGAAGTTCAGTTCCTCGGCGACGGCCAGGAAGTACCGCAGCTCGCGGGTCTCCAGGGTGTCCATGGCCCACAGCGTCCGTCGGTGATACCTGCCAGTCATGACAGGGCACCGTATCGGTGTTGGATGCGCCGCGTGTCCGCGGGCGAGCATCGACGGCATGAGCGAAACGAAGATCGCGCTGGTGACCGGCGCGAACAAGGGAATCGGGTACGAGATCGCGGCCGGGCTGAGTGGCCTCGGCTACCGCGTGGGCGTGGGGGCGCGCGAGGAGGCCCGGCGCGAGAGCGCCGTCGAGAAGCTGCGTGCCGCGGGGGCGGACGCGTTCGGGGTGCCCATGGACGTGACGCAGGACCAGAGCGTCGCCGACGCCGCGGAACTGATCGAACGGCAGGAAGGGCGCCTGGACGTGCTGGTCAACAACGCCGGCATCTCGGGAGAGACGGGGCCGGGGTGGGTGCAGGATCCGACCACGCTCGACCTCGACCTGGTTCGCAGGGTCGTGGAGACCAATGTCATCGGAGTCAGCCGGGTGACCAACGCGATGCTGCCGCTGCTGCGGTGCTCGGCCTCGCCCCGTGTCGTCAACGTCTCCAGTTCCGTCGGCTCGGTGACCCGGCAGGCGGATCCGGACATCGAGATCGGCCCCGTCATGGCGGCCTATGCGCCCTCGAAGTCGTTCCTCAACGCCGTCACCGTGCAGTACGCCCGGCAGTTGGCCGGCACGAACATCCTCATCAACGCCGCCTGCCCGGGCCTGGTCGCGACCGACTTCAACGGCTTCTACGGCGCCCGTACCCCCGAGCAGGGCGCGGCGACGGCGATCCGGCTGGCCACGCTGCCCGACGACGGCCCTACGGGGTCGTTCTTCGAGGATGCCGGAGTGATCCCCTGGTGACGCCGAAGTGGTCGCGATCATGCTGAGTTGACTGCCCGACGGCGTGGTAGCG
>NZ_JXTE01000213.1 GCF_000972385.1 Streptomyces sp. WM6386 | reverse complement strand
CGGTTGTGCTCAGTAGGGCAGGATGCGCCCCGAGGGCGTCCGGCGGTCGATCTCGAGGTTCCGCGGCGCGCTGGGCCGACGGCTGACACGGACGCGAACCCGGGCCTGACGATTCATGACACCTCCGCGTACTACGCGTCCGCTGCGGAATCCGGCCCCCGCACCGGCTGCCTTCACCCTCGCCGACGCGCTGGTGAAGGACATCGTGCCCAGCGCGCGGGCGATCATGCGCCCGGCGAGGAATCACGGCAGGGGGAAGGCTTCCGCCTGCCCAAGGCGTACCGGCGCCACTCCCGGGGCACCGCCAGGAAGCGCCGGTACACCCGGGGCACCGCCGGGAACCAGACACGGGGGGGCGGGCTCCCCGCGGCGGCCTGGCGAACGCGCTCCGGGTCTGTCGGTGGCCGCGTGTGTTCTGTGCCGAGTCGGACGGCGACGACCTCCGGGGACGCGTCGAGGAGGGTGGCCAGCGCGGCGATGGCCACCGCTCTTCGGGCGGGGCGGCGTCCTCCCCCTGGACGTTTCGGTCGGGTGTCAGTGGTGTCTGGGACCGTGTACGTCGTGGATGAACTCGTGGAACATGTCGATGCTCAGGACCGAGTGCTGGGAGTGGTCAGTCGGAGGGAGGCCGTGCGGGAGGGCTGGCTGCACCGGGTTGGCGTGGTGGTGTGCCGCGATGGGCAAGGTCGCTTTCTCGTCCATCGGCGTGCCGAGCAGCTGTCACGTTTCCCAGGGCACTACGAGCTCGGTGTCGGGGGCGCTGCGGGAGTCGGCGAGTCTTATGAGCAGGCGGCTGCCCGCGAGCTCAGTGAGGAGCTGGGGCTGCGGGCGGCAGTGTGCCCTCGGTTCAAGTTCCTCAACCGGGGCGGCCTCAGCCCTCACTGGCTCGGGGTGTGTGATGCCGGGCTTCCGGAGATCGGCACCCCCGATCCGGGAGAGGTGGCCTGGCACGGGTGGCTGACCGAGTCCGAGCTGCGGCGGGCTCTGCAGCAGTGGACCTTCACTCCTGACAGTCAGGAGATTTTCGATCGGTACCTTGCATGTCATTCCGAGATCTCTGGCAGTTGGGCCGGCGGGTATGGGGGCGTCGGCGAGGCG
>NZ_JXTE01000212.1 GCF_000972385.1 Streptomyces sp. WM6386 | reverse complement strand
CGACCATGAACATCGGACCTCTCGAACCAAAGGTGCCCGACCTCATCGTCGCGGTTCTCTGCTTCGCCTTAGTTTTTGTCCTCTTCGCGAAGGTTCTTCTTCCGCGTCTCGTGAGAGTCCTTGCAGAGCGCACGGACGCCATTGAGGGAACGATCGAGCGAGCTGAAGAGACTCGGCTCGCAGCTGAGCGCCTTCACAACGAGTACAAGAGCGAACTCGCCGAAGCCCGCCGAGAGCTGGCTCACCTCCGGCAGGAAGCCCTGGAACAGGGCGCAGCGATCATTGCAGCGGCCCGCGAAGAAGGCGCGCGGCAACGCGATGCCTTGATCTCGGATGCGCAAGCTCAGCTCGAGGTAGACCGAACTCTTGCGGCTGCCGAGTTGACCGAGGGTGTACGACTCATTGCCATTGAGCTCGCTGGTCGCATCGTCGGTGAGCCCCTCGACGACTTCGCCAGCAGTGAGGTCGTCGACCGCTATCTTGAAGAACTGAACACCAAGTTCTCGTCCAGAGGGGCGACAGGTTGACCACTGGACGCTCGAGAATCTACTCGCGCCGACTATCCTGTACCAAAATAATCGTCCACCGTGGCTTGCCAACCAACATTCCCGATGTGGGCAATCATCAGTAGGTCGCGCCAATCGGTCTCCATCTCACGGAGCGCCCTAAATAGGCGGTCCACGTCCCCATCTGCGTAAATAATGACGGCAGCAGCTATCCTCTCACTGGCGGGCTTATGAAATACCTTCAGCTCAGCCTCCTCCACCAGTGAGATGACCGTATCCGCGTCTTTCCCGTACTGTTGCGCAATCACGGCCGCGATACGCTTTGTAACCGCCATCAATTCCTCCAAATTTCAGCGTTCTATTACCGCCCTCCCGAGTCATTCAGCCGGAGGTGCAGATAATCGCTAACTCTTGGGAACCAGACCTTCAGGCCGTAGTGGATTGCTTCAAAGACCGGTTCTGAAAGAACACAGGTGGGCTCCCTGACGGTAAGTGAGCCCGGAAGGCGCCGCCCTGCTCATGTACGTGAGGTCAGGCATGGACCGCGCCATCGCCGAGGGCGCGGAGGACCGCACGAGCGACGTGTTCCGGCGCCTGAC
>NZ_JXTE01000211.1 GCF_000972385.1 Streptomyces sp. WM6386 | reverse complement strand
GGCCGGGACCGTGCCGACGTACGGCAGGTGCTGCGGTTCCTGTTGCGGCGCCCCGGTCTGCTGCTGTCGGCCGTCGTCGTCGTGCTGGTGGTGCTGGCCTCGTTCTGGCCGGATCTGTTCACCCCACAGGATCCGCTCAAGGGGGTGCCGTCCGAGAACTTCCGCGCTCCGAGCGGCAGTCACTGGTTCGGCACGGACGAACTGGGCCGCGATGTGTTCTGGCGATCGCGGTCGGCATCGCCAGCGTCGCCTCCTTCGCCCGGGTGGCGCGCGCCGAGGTCATGCGGGTACGGCAGGCGGTGTTCGTGGAGGCGTCCCGCGCAAGCGGGGCCCGCTGGTACGCGGTGCTGGGACGGCACGTCCTGCCCAACGCGGCGGGGCCGGTCGTCGTCCTGGCCACGCTGGACTTCGGCGCCTCGATCCTGGCCGTCTCGGCGCTCAGCTTCCTCGGCTACGGCGCACCACCGCCCGCCCCGGAATGGGGGACGTTGATCTCCGACGGCCGCAACTACCTGGCCAACGCCTGGTGGTTGACCGCCCTGCCCGGTCTGGCGATCGCCGCGACCGTGCTGGCCACCAACCGCATCGCCAGGGCGCTGGACGGCGAATGGTCCCGACGATGACGACACATGGACGTGAGAACGGTGAGGACGTGACCACACCCCTGCTCGAAATACGCGGCCTGCCCGGGTCGTACCGCACGCGCGGCGGCACGGTCCCGGCCGTCCGCGGCGTCGACCTCGACGTATGGCCGGGCCAAGTCACCGCCGTGGTCGGCGAGTCCGGCTCCGGCAAGAGCACCACCGCGCACGCCGTCACCCGCCTGCTGGCGGCCAACGGCACCATCGACGCGGGCACGATCCGCTTCGGCCGGCACGACCTCGCCACCCTGTCGGAGGCGGAGCTGCGCATCGTACGGGGTGCGCAGATCGGGCTGGTCCCGCAGGATCCGACGGTCTCGCTCAACCCGGTCAAGCGCATCGGCGATCAGGTGGCCGAGGTGCTGCGCATCCACTCCCTGGCGACCCGTCGTACGGCCGCCGCCGAGGCCATCGCCGCGCTGGACCGGGTCGGGCTGCCCGACGCGGCCGTCCGCGCCCGGCAGTACCC
>NZ_JXTE01000210.1 GCF_000972385.1 Streptomyces sp. WM6386 | reverse complement strand
AGTAGAGCTTGACGAACAGTTTGGCGTTGCCCCGGTCGCTGAGAGTGTCGGGCAGCCGTCCGTCGGCCGTGGCCTCTCCCTGCGCAGGGGCGTCGTCGTCGGAGCGGCGGGCATGCGGCACGGGCTGGGCGAGGATCTGCGCGGCGACGGCCTGGGCGTCGAAGAGTGTGTCGTCCTGGCGGGACGTCATGCGCGTCCTCCTGGGGACAGCGGGCGCATACGGCCGGCGTTCAGACCGCTGCGAATGATGGCCGTGTAACGGCGCTCCTGCCCCGGCCGGGCATGCTCGGCAGCCTCGCTGAGGGCCCGCTCGGCCTCCGTCGCCTCCAGCTGCCCCCCGGCCACGAGCCCTCCTGCGGTGTACGCGGCACGGTTCAACTTCTCGGAGAACGCGGCGCCTTCGGCTACGGCGACACAGGCGGCCACCTCTTCGAGCAGCGCGCCCAGCACCCGGCTCACCGCTCCGCGGCCGCCGCCCGCGGCCAGGACGGCCTGCCGGGCCCGCGGTGGAACCGGCCTCGGCGCGGGCACGTACGCGGGCGGCAGGTGCCCGGTGCGCTCCAGCTCGCGGGCCAGCCAGTCGGGCAGCGGCGCGGGCTCCCGTGCGTCCCCCACCGCTTCGTACGCGCCGGCATCGGTCACCGTGCCGGGGGCGACGATGTACCCGCCGTGCGCCCGTACATCGACCTGCCAGGCGAGCGCGCGGCCCCCGGACCCCGTGGAGCACTGCCAGCGACGCCCGCCATACGCCCGGTACCAGACGTGCAGCCCGCCCGAGGGGGTTCTCACCCGCAGGGCCGTCTCGTCGTCTGCGGGGCTGCCGAAGCCGCGCAGGGCGGCCAGCAGACCGATCGTGTGGAAGCCGTTGGCGAGCCCGGTCAGGTCGATCCCTTCGGAGATGGTGATGCCGGGTAACAGCCGGTCCCGTCCGGGGAGTTCGCGCTCATGAGCATCGATGTCGACGACCAGCAGGTTGGCGGGTCCGCAGGCGATCCCGACACCGAAGCCCGGGTGGGCGCCCCACCACTGCTCGATGCGGGCGAAGTCGAGGGTGGCCGCGTGAAAGCCATGACACCAGCGACCGGCAGCCGGACAGCCGCAGTCCTTGTG
>NZ_JXTE01000021.1 GCF_000972385.1 Streptomyces sp. WM6386 | reverse complement strand
GCTCGCGCGGCAGCGGCGCCGCGTGCGTCACGATCAGCCCCGAGACCGCTCGGGTGAGAGCCACGTACAGGCGTCGCAGACCCGTGCGCTCGTCGGGCTCACCGTCGACCACCGCCTGCGGCTCGTCCAGGACGACGTAGTCGTACTCCAGCCCCTTGGCGAGAGAGGCCGGAACCAGGGTCAGGCGGGTCGCCTCGGTCGTCTCCTCACCGGGATCGAGATAGCCGATGCCCGCCGCCGTCAGCGCTTGCGCCAGCGCCGCGATCCGGGCGTCCGCCACGATCAGACCGGTCGAGCCCTCGTTGGCCAGCAACTCCTCGCACGCGGCGACCACTTCGGCCGTCCCGCTGATCGGCCGGAGATCGAAGAACCCCGGGTTCTCACGCACCGACGCCACCGGCGTCAGCCCCGGCGCGATGTGCGGGAGCAGCCGGGAGGCGTATGTGATGACGTCCGTCGGCACCCGGAAGCCGGCCGTCAGCTCCTCGATGACCCCGTCCGCCTTCCCCAGATGCGCGAGCGCCTCGTCCCAACTCCGGGTCGCCCAGGGCGTGGTGCCCTGCGCGAGGTCGCCGAGGACGGTCGCGGAGCCGGTGGTGCAGCGGCGGCCGACCGCCCGGTACTGCATGGGGGAGAGGTCCTGCGCCTCGTCCAGCACCACATGGCCGAGCGAGTGCGTGCGCTCGACGACGTCCGTCGCCTCGTCGATCAACACCGCGTCGGCGGCCGACCACTTGGCCGACTTCACGGACCGGGCGGCCCTTTTACCCGATCCAGGCAGTGCCGTGAGGATCGTCTTCTGCTCGTCCTCGTCGAGGACACCGTCCGCGTGTACGGCGAGGAAGTCCGCGTCCGTCAGCAGCCGCAGCACCAGCCTGGCCGGGTCGACGGGCGGCCAGATCTCCTTCACGGCCGCCTTCACCGCGCTGTTGCGGGCCACCGCGTCCTGCACCCGGTCGTCCGGCGCCTCCCCCGAACGCTCCATCTGCACCAGCACGGCGTGCGCGATGCGCTGCGGAAGGGCGTCGCGGGCGGCGCCGTAACGGATGTCGCGGCCCAGCAACTCACGGACGATGCCCTCGAGTTCGTACGCCGGCACCCGCCACCGCCGCGACCCGCGCACGACGACGACCGGCTCGGTGGGCAGCGTGACATGCGAGTAGACGGCGCGCCGGAGCACCTCCGCCATCCGGGCGTCGCCCTTGATGACCGCCGCGGCCGCCTCGTCGGTGCCCCGCACCTCGACCTTTCCGGCGACCAGGTCGTCGACGGTGGCCTGCTTGACCGCCAGCTCACCCAGCGCCGGCAGGACCTGCTCGATGTAGTGCAGGAAGGACCGGTTCGGCCCGATCACGAGGGTGCCGGTACGGGCGAGCCGCTCGCGATGGGCGTAGAGGAGATACGCGACCCGGTGCAGTCCGACGGCGGTCTTCCCGGTCCCCGGACCCCCCTGCACACACACGGTCCCACCGAGCCCGGACCGCACGATCTCGTCCTGCTCGGGCTGGATGGTGGCGACGATGTCACGCATCGGGCCGACGCGGGGCCGCTCGATCTCCTGCTGGAGGAGCTTGCTGGTGGTGGCGGCCTCAGCCGGGTCGGAGAGGTGCTCGTCCTCGTACGCGGTGATGTCGCCGCGGGTGTACCCGAAGCGGCGGCGGAGCGCGATGTCCATCGGGTCCTTCTTGGACGCCCGGTAGAACGGCTGCGACACCGGCGCACGCCAGTCGATGACCATAGGGTCGCCACCCTGGTCGTGCACATGGCGGCGCCCGATGTAGAAACGTTCGCCGTCCGCGCCCTCGGCCAGGTCGACACCGGGGGCGTGCAGATAGTCGAGGCGGCCGAAGAACAGGGGGGTGTCGCTGAGGTCGGCCAGCGCCTTGATGCGCTCCCCGATCTGGCGCTCCAGGATCTGGGCGTTGACCCAGTTCGCGGTCACGTCGCTGATGTCGAGGGACTCGGCGTCCTCACGCATGGCGCGCAGGGCGGCCCGGGACTCGGCGAGGTGGGAGCGTTCGCGGCCGAGGGGGTCGTCGACGGGCATGGACAAGGGGGTGCCTCCGAAGGTGCTGCGGGCTGAGGTGCTGCGGCATGCCGGCCGGTTTCCGTCCGGTCGGCGGCACTCCGGGTGGGAGGCGGGCAAGAGCGGGGATTCTAGAGGGACGACCGGTGCGAGGGCCAACCGTTTTACGCGCCGCCCCCTAGGGGATCGCCCCTCGTTCCGCTGGGGGAGACTCCACCCCCAGGGTGTACCCAGGTAGCACAGGAAGTGGGGCCTTGGGGCCGATGCCCTCCTTATGCCCCGGGAGCCACCATGGAGACATGAGTGCAGCGACCTTCACCCCAGCCCCCGGTCGCCCGTCCGGAGCGACCTCCCTTTCCGGCGGCCACGCCACCCACCGCCTCGGCAACGCCCTGCGCGCGATCCGCGTCTTCGCGGGCGCCGCCTTCGACGTGGTCATACTCGGCGAGTACGCCGAGGACGCGGGCGTCCGCCGCAAGTAGGACGGAAGTAGGACGCCCGACATCCGTCAGGCCTCGGTCCCCTTGTCCCCCGCCAGCAGCTCGTCCGCGTCCACGATCCGGTAGGCGTACCCCTGCTCAGCCAGGAACCGCTGCCGATGCGCCGCGAAGTCCTGGTCGATCGTGTCCCGGGCGACGACGGAGTAGAAGTGCGCCTGGTGGCCGTCCGCCTTAGGCCGCAGCACCCGGCCCAGACGCTGTGCCTCCTCCTGCCGGGACCCGAAGGTGCCCGACACCTGAATGGCGACCGTCGCCTCCGGCAGGTCGATCGAGAAGTTCGCGACCTTCGACACCACCAGCACACTGATCTCGCCCTGCCGGAAGGCGTCGAAGAGCTTCTCGCGCTGGGCATTGGACGTCTCGCCCTTGATGACGGGCGCGTTCAGATGCTCCCCGAGCTCGTCGAGCTGGTCGATGTACTGGCCGATCACCAGGGTCTGCTGCCCGGCGAAGCGCTTGACCAGCGCCTCCGTGACCTTCCGCTTCGTCGCGGTCGTCGCACAGAAGCGGTACTTCTCCTCCTGCTCGGCGGTGGCGTACGCGAGCCGCTCGGAGTCGGTGAGATTGACCCGGACCTCGACACAGTCGGCGGGCGCGATGTAGCCCTGCGCCTCGATCTCCTTCCAGGGCGCGTCGAAGCGCTTGGGCCCGATGAGCGAGAAGACATCCGACTCCCGCCCGTCCTCCCGCACCAGCGTCGCGGTCAGCCCGAGCCGCCGCCGCGCCTGCAGATCCGCCGTGAACTTGAAGACGGGAGCCGGCAGCAGATGTACCTCGTCGTAGAGGATCAGCCCCCAGTCCCGGGAGTCGAAGAGCTCCAGGTGCGGATAGACCCCCTTCCGCCGGGTGGTGAGCACCTGGTACGTGGCGATGGTGACGGGCCGGATCTCCTTGCGCGTCCCGCTGTACTCGCCGATCTCCTCCTCGGTCAGCGAGGTCCGCTTCACCAGCTCGTGCTTCCACTGCCGGGCCGAGACGGTGTTGGTGACGAGGATGAGGGTGGTGGACTTCGCCTGCGCCATGGCCCCGGCACCGACGAGGGTCTTGCCCGCGCCACAGGGCAGGACGACGACCCCGCTGCCGCCGTGCCAGAAGTTCTCCACGGCCTGCTTCTGATAGGGCCGCAGCGCCCATCCGTCCTCGGCCAGCTCGATCGGGTGCGCCTCGCCGTCGACATATCCCGCGAGGTCCTCGGCCGGCCAGCCCAGCTTCAGCAGGGTCTGCTTGATCTGCCCGCGCTCGGAGGCGTGCACGACGACGGTGTCGGGGTCGAGCCGGGCACCGACGAGCGGGGCGATCCGCTTCGACCGCAGGATCTCCTCCAGCACCGGCCGGTCGGTGGTCGTGAGCACCAGCCCGTGCGCGGGGTGCTTGCTGAGCGTCAGCCGCCCGTAGCGGTCCATGGTCTCGGCGATGTCGACCAGCAGCGCGTGCGGCACCGGATACCGGCTGTACTGCACGAGGGCGTCGACGACCTGCTCGGCGTCATGCCCGGCGGCCCGGGCGTTCCACAGCCCCAGCGGCGTCACCCGGTAGGTGTGGATGTGCTCCGGCGCCCGCTCCAGCTCCGCGAACGGCGCGATGGCCCGACGGCACTCGTCGGCCTGCTCGTGGTCGACCTCCAGGAGCAGAGTTTTGTCGGACTGGACGATCAGCGGTCCGTTCACCTACGCACTTCCCTTCCGCACGGGCCAAACCTCCAGTGTGCCGTACCGCGCGCCGATGCGGCGGGCCCGTCCTGGGCAACCCTGGACCACCGTCGACCGTCTGACCGGGAGAGCAGCGCACCGGGCGCGATGTGCGGAGGGTGGGGGCATGACGGGGTTGTCGGTGCGCGGCTGGGCGACCGGGGTGGGGGCCGTGCTGGTGCTGGTGGGCACGGGTACCTGGGCCATGGTCCGGCCGGCCGACGTGGACGGCCGCCTGTGGGGTCAGGTGCGACCGGTGATAGAGGCACGGCTCGCCGCGGACTCGAAGGGGAGCGGCTACGGGGAGACCGTTCCCGGGTTCGGGGCCCGCTGGTTCTGCCGGGCGGAGGCCCTGGAACTCGCGGAGTACGAGGGACAGGTCAGGGCGGGAGTCAACACCCTGTGCATGGAGTACGGCGTGCAGGACCAGGCCCTGGTGGGGTGCGCGGGCGGACGGTATCCGCAGGTGGTGCGGCTGGAGCGGGTGGCCGGTGGCGGCTACCGGGTCGTGTCGCGCCAGGAGCCGCCGGACGGCGCGGGGCACGCGGAGTGGACGGAGACGAACTTCGGCGTCTTCGCCGCGTACGAGGCCGAGGACTCCATGTCCTCCGACGGCTTGGAGGCAGAGGCCCGCACGTACTTCGGCCTACCGCCGGACGCCCCGGTCAGCGACTGCTGAAGGGCGGCGCAGCCGCTCCTTCAGGGGCGCGGGGAACTGCGCGACCAGTCACGACGGCGCGGCAGACGAAAATCGACCCACGGCTTCCCCGACGGGCTAGTCGTCCGCCAGCTCCGCCACCCCCGTGATCCGGTGCAACGGATACGTCCGGACCTCGTCCGCCGTGTGGTCGTACGCCGTCACGAAGCCGCCCTCGACGCGGATCGGGGCGATGACGCGCTGGCTGGCGGAGCCCTCGGCGTTGACGTAGCCGATCCACAGGGCCTCGTTGGTGAGGACGGCGGCCTGCATGGTGGCGAGGGTCTCGGCGGAGCTGGTGCGGGGGAGTTCGCCGGTGGTGCCGTGGTCGGGGCTTTCCTTGCGCGGGGTCGTGGAGGCCAGGTCGCCCGCGCGGATCGCGCGGATCGCCGCCGACAGGAGTGTGGTGTCCGGCACCGGCGGACCGTCCGGGACCGGCTCCGGCGCTGTGCGCGGCGGGGTGCGGTGGGCGTGGGCGCGGGCGATCAGGACGTCGCCCTCGGCGGACTCGGCGGCCGGCGCGAAGCCCATCTGGCGCAGCCCCTCCAGGAGCACGGCCGGATCGGCCTGGGCCGCCAGGACCGTGGGGGCCAGCCGGCGCAGGCCCAGGCCGGCGGCGCGCTTGTCGGCGAGGATCTCGTTCAGCAGGGCGTCGTCGTCGCAGCGGACATAGGCGGAGGCGGCGCCGACGCGCAGGTGGCCGTGTCGGCGGGCGACGTCGTCGATGAGATACGCCAGCGGCTGCGGGACCGGGGTGCGGGAGTGCGTGGTGAGGAACGCGTGCAGGTCGGAGGCGGCCTGTCCGGCGTCCAGCGCCCGGCGTACCGAGCCCGGCGTGAACCGGTACACCGTCGCCCCGCCCTTCGACTCCACGTCCGCCAGTACGTCGAGCACGTCCGCCAGCGGGCGCTGCAGCGGGCCCGGGGCCACGGCGGTGAGGTCGGCCTGGAGCAGGACATGGTCCAGAGGTTCGGGGAGGAGGGGGGCGAGGAGACGGGCGGCCGCGGCGGAGGCGACGGCCTGCTCGGGCGGGGAGAGGGGCTCCACCGGGGGCGCGGTGTGGTGGTGGACGGGCAGCTTGTCGCCGGGGCCCGACGGCTCCTTGCGAGGAGTCCTCGCCGGTGCGGCCCCCCACAGCGCCCGTCCCTGGGCCGACAGCGCTCCGCGTCCGGTGACGCCCAGCAGTTCCGCCTCGCTCAGCGTCCACTCGGTGAGCCGTGACCGCAGGTCGTCGTCCCGCTGGGGGCCTCGCAGCGGCCGTTCCCAGCGCAGCCGCGCCTGTACGGACTCCGCGGACGGCGAGGCGCCCTCCGGGAGACCGGCCAGGAGGGTCAGCACCCGGTGCCGTACCTCCGGGGCGGCGCTGCGGTCCAGGCCCGGGCCCAGGGCGGACAGGGTGCGGTCCTTCATGTCCCGGCCGCCGACCAGGCCGGCCGTCCGCGTCGCCGTCAGCCAGGCCTCCACGAGCCGCACCCAGCGCTCGGCCGAGGGCCGCTCCAGCCACTCGTCGTAGGCCGGGGTCGCCGCGTACCGCTCGTCGGCCTCCCCGTCGGAGGCGAGCAGACCGGCCGCGTAGGCGAGCTCGACCCAGAACGCGGCGATCGGCTCGGACACGTCAAGGGCGACGGCGGTCCGCTTGAGGTCGCGGACGCTCAGACCGCCGGCCCGCAGCACCACAGGGCCGCCCTCGTCCCAGTCCTTCAGCAGCTCCTCCACCGTCGCCAGCGCGGTGTACGCCTGTCCGGCCGCCGTCGTGTCCACAACCTGTGGACGGTGCGTGGCGACCGGCTCGACGGCCGGCGGCAGCGGTTCGGTGACCCGGTGCGCCAGCCCGCCGCGCAGATGCAGGGCCACCTCCCGCGGCAGTACGACCGTCCCGGGCGCCGTCGGCAGCAGCAGCCCGACGTCGAGGAGCCGGCGCAGCCGGACCGCGGGGTCCGCCGTGACCTGCCCGTACGGCGGCCCCCACACCAGCCGCCGCAGTACCTCAAGGGACTCCTCCGGGAGGCCGGCGAGCAGCGCCGCCATCCGCTCGCGGTCGGTGAACAGCCCGGTCAGCGCGGCGACGGCGGTCACCGAGTCGTGCGTCGACGGCAGCCCGGCCGCGGTCACGATCTCCTGGATCCGGCCCGGCGACATCCCTGCCGCGGCCTCCTGCACCGTCGGCCCGAGCCCCGTCGGCGACGGATGCTGCGGCGAGGGCGCCAGCAGCTCCCGCGCGGTACGCACCAGCCGCAGCCGCTCGTTCTCGCCCCACACCAGCGCCTGCTCCCGCAGGGTCCCGAGGGCACGCGGCAGCGCTCCGGCGACGGCCGGCTCCCCGGCGTCCCCCGCCAGCAGCCTCAGCAACTCCGCGTACGACGCCGGATCCCCCGCCACGGCCAGCGCCTCCGCGGTCTGCAACGCGAACCGGTCAAGGCGCTCCAGAGCGCGCACGACCGAGGCACGGGTGCCGGCCCTCGTGGCGAGCTGGGTGAGGTCGGTGGGGACGGGGGTGATGAGATCGGGACGGGCCCGCAGGAGCGCGCCCAGGGAGGCGTCGTCCCGGACGCGGAGAGCCTCTGCGAGGGAGCGGGGCGGTGTGGCCGAGGTGCTCATCCGACCCACGTTAGCGGGTGGGTGTGACGGTGAGGTGCGGGTCTGTGGGCCGGGAGCCGGCCGACGGCACGACCGCGCGTGGCTGCATCGGTCGCATCACGCGCGATACGGTCATCCCCGGGGATTCAACGCGCCGCCCCCCGGAGGGACTTCGTGGGTATCGAGAGCGACCAGGTCGTCTACGAGTATCTGAGCCGCGTCGGTGACGTGGCCCAGCAGCGGCAGTTGCCGTCCGGCACCCGGATGCGCCTGGTCTCGGAGCTGCGCAACGAGATCGACCGGCGTCGGGCGAAGGTCCCGGTGGACAGTCCCGCGGCCGTGCGCCGGATCATCGACCGTCTCGGCAGCCCCGACGACGTCGTCACCGCGGCCGGCGGCACCTCCTCCGGGGGAGGCGCGACCGGCACCGGCGTCGTACCGCAGGCCCGGGCCACCCCGGCCCCCACCGCCGTACCCGTGCAGCGGGACCGGGACACCGGCGCCCCCCGCCCCAAGGGGCTGCGCCGTATCGTCCCCGTCCCGAAGCCGCGTCCCGCCGAGACGGTGGACGAGGCACCCGCGCCGCCCCACCTCGCGAGCGAGGCCGAGATCGGGAACAGCGCGCTCCAGCCGGACTGGTGGCGCACGGACAGCACCCCGTTCGGGGTCGGGGAGAGCCTCCCGGCGGGGTTCGTCGGCGGTGTGGAGATCCCGGAGCTGCTCAAGCCCCCGCCGCCCAAGGAGAAGCCGAAGCCGGTCGTCGAGAAGGCGCCGGAGGCCGAGCCCGAAGCCGGGGTCGAGGTCGGTGAGGTCCCCGTCACGCGACGCCGCCGGCTGCTCTCCCTCCCCAAGGGCAAGTGGAGCAACCCCCTCCTGCTGATCGCCGCGGGTCTCCTCGTCGTGGGCGCGGTCCTCGGCAACCTCGTCGTCCTGCTCCTCGGCTGGCTCATCGCCTACGCCTCGCGGCGGCTGACCGAGGCGGAGACCAAGTGGGCGGTGATGTTCCTGCCCGGCCTGGCGCTCACCGCCGGGATCGTGTGGCTGTGGGGCCGCACCGAGGGCCGCTGGGGCGAGCCCATCGTCAAGGGGCACATGAACGACGCGATCGCCGACACCTGGCCGTGGGTGATCCGGGGCGCGGCCGTCGCGTCGGCCCTGTTCCTCGTCTGGCGATCCCAGAGGCAGCGGTAGGACCGTCGTACCGGCTGGGCACAATGGCCCATATGGCCACTGCACCCATCTCCGCCCCCACCGTCGGCTTCGACCTCGACATGACCCTCATAGACTCCCGCCCCGGCATCCGCGCCTGCTACCTGGAGCTGTCCGAGCGGACGGGGGCGTACATCGACGCCGACCTCGCGGTCACCCGGCTCGGGCCCCCGCTGGCGGAGGAGCTGGCCCACTGGTTCCCGGCGGACGAGATCCCGGCCATGGCCGGTCTCTACCGGTCGCTGTACCCGGCCATCGCGATCGCCGCGTCGCCCGCCATGGACGGCGCCCGTGAGGCGATCGCCGCCGTGCGGGCGGCCGGTGGGCGGGCGATCGTCGTGACGGCGAAGTACGAGCCCAGCGCCAAGCTGCACGTGGAGCACCTCGGCCTCGGCCCCGACGCGGTGATCGGCGACCTGTGGGCCGAGCAGAAGGCGCAGGCGCTGCGCGAACACGGCGCGAGCGTCTACGTCGGCGACCACCTCGGGGACGTGCGCGGCGCCCGGACCGCGGGGGCGCTCTCGGTCGCCGTGGCCACCGGCCCGTGCAGCGCGGCGGAGTTGACCGCGGCCGGCGCGGACGTGGTCCTCGCAGACCTCACGGAGTTCCCGGACTGGCTCGCCGGCTACCGTCCGGCCCGCGCCTGACGCCGCCCCGCCGCGATCGACCGGAGCACGCCCGCGCCGGCGAGCAGGAAGCCGGCGCCCATCAGCATGCTCAGTCCGAACATGTAGGTCGGAAAGGGCGTCGTTCCGAGGAACAGCGGGGCCACGGTGACGAGTGTGGCCACCGTACCGATGAAGAACACGATGGCTCCGGCACGGATCAGTCGGTCACCGGGCGCGGCGGAATTCGTTTGGGTTTTGTCACGCACCGGACCAGGGTAGTTCCCTGCCCGAAGGAACAACCGGGCGACGTCTTGTCACCGGCCTGGTACCGGCGGGTCCCGACGACCATTACCTTCGTTGTAGAGCCCGGTTTGAGCTCGTGGCCTTCGGGGCCGGTATGACTCGTTGCCCCTGTCCTTGATGATCCGGGGGGTGCTGTCGCCGGTCCTGGCGGCGCCGGCTGTTCTGCTGGCCGAGCACTGGAACACCACCGATGTGGGTGTGCTGGCCGGTGGTGAGGACGCCGGGGGCAGGAAACTGCCGTCGAACGCGTGGATGGCCCTGCGCCGCCTGGGCTGGACCGTCGGCCCGGCCGAGGGTGTCAAGGTCAACGATCGCATCGTGCGGATGGCGCAGGAGCAGGCCGGGCGCGTGCTGCGGTCGGCGAAGTGGCGCGCCGACGTGACGGCCGGTGTGCTCAGGACGTGGCCCGCCGATCCGGCGAAGCGGACCGGACCCGGCTGCCCCGCGCAACCCACCGGCACCAGGGCGTGACAACGATCAGCACACCCACCCACGGCCGACACCGGCCACGAGGAGCAGCACTGGGCGCAGGCTTCCACCTGCACGCCCACGCCACCCCTCCACGATGGGAAATCCCGCTGTCAGACACCATGTCTGACATGGGATCACTAAGCTGATTAGAGACGCTCTTGGAGTCTCCCGCGCCACTCTCCACCGGCACCTCGGGTAGCCCCTCACACTTCCTGCACCACTTTGAGCCTCTGTCGACACAGGCAGGGGCTCAGTGCTGTTTTAAGGCGTGTTCGGCTGGAGAGACCCCCGGTAAGGTGGCATGACGGCTTGTTCAACGGCGTCCGGGTGTCAGTCCGGGAGTGATCGAGGGAGTGTGTGCTTTGCCGACTGGCAAGGTCAAGTGGTTCAACAGCGAGAAGGGCTTCGGCTTTCTCTCCCGCGACGACGGCGGTGACGTCTTCGTCCATTCCTCGGTCCTCCCCGCCGGAGTCGAGGCCCTGAAGCCGGGCCAGCGAGTGGAGTTCGGGGTCGTCGCCGGGCAGCGCGGTGACCAGGCCCTTTCCGTAGTCGTCCTCGATCCGACCCCGTCGGTCGCGGCCGCGACCCGTAAGAAGCCGGACGAGTTGGCCTCGATCGTCCAGGATCTGACGACCCTTCTGGAGAACATCACGCCGATGCTCGAAAGGGGCCGTTACCCCGACAAGGCCGCCGGCGGGAAGATCGCGGGCCTGCTGCGGGCGGTCGCCGACCAGCTCGACGTATAGAACTGCTGGATTTCTAAGGGAAAGCCAGTGCATTCGGGCCGAGGGGAGGCAGCAGCCCCTCGGCCGCCGCACGTGTGAGGAGCCCGCGCACCGCCGCATAGCCGTCGACGCCGAGATCATGCGTGAACTCGTTGACGTACAGCCCGATGTGCTGGTCGGCGACGGCGGGGTCCATCTCCTGGGCGTGTTCCATGACGTACGGGCGGGAGGTCTCGGGGTCGTCCCAGGCGGCGCGCACCGACGTGCGGATGGAATCGGCCAGGTTCGTCAGCGCCCGCTCGCCCAGCGACCGCTTGGCGATGATCGCGCCCAGCGGGATCGGCAGCCCGGTGGTGTTCTCCCAGTGCTCGCCCATGTCCGCGAGCTTGTGCAGCCCGTAGTTCTGGTACGTGAAGCGGGCCTCGTGGATGACGAGACCCGCGTCGACCTTCCCGTCCCGCACGGCGGGCATGATCTCGTGGAACGGCATGACGATGATCTCGCCGACACCGCCGGGGATCGTGTCCGCGGCCCAGAGCCGGAAGAGGAGATACGCCGTCGACCGCTCGCTGGGCACCGCGACGGTACGACCCGTCAGATCCCCTGGCCCACGGGTCAGCACCAGCGGCCCGCAGCCCCGCCCCAGCGCGCCGCCGCACGGCAGCAGCGCGTACTCGTCGAGAACGTACGGCAGCACGGCGTAGGACACCTTCAGCGCGTCGAACTCACCGCGCTCGGCCATGCCGTTGGTGATGTCGATGTCCGCGAACGTCACGTCGAGCGCGGGCGCGCCGGGGACGCGGCCGTGGGCGAGGGCGTCGAAGACGAAGGTGTCGTTGGGGCAGGGGGAGTACGCGATCTGCATCGGGTCACCGGTCATGTCGGTTCCAACTCTCCAGTACGGGCGCGAGCTTCCCGAAACCGTCGGTCAGTGTGGCGAGGGCGTCCGGAATCCGCCAGGCGGCACGGTCACGGGGCCCGACCGGATTGGACACGGCCCGCATCTCCAGCACCGGCACCCCGTGCAGGGCGGCGGCCTCGGCGACCCCGAAACCCTCCATGGCCTCGGCGAGGGCGGTGGGGTGCCGCTCGCGGAGCGCGGCCGCGCGGGCGGCGGTGCCGGTCACGGTGGAGACGGTGAGGATCGTGCCCCTGCGGGCTCCGGTCGCGGTCGCGGCTTCTCGTACGAGGGATGGGGGCGGTACGTGGCTGACGGTGCCGAAGCCGAGCTCGGTGACCGGCAGAAAACCGTCCGCGGTCTCCGCGCCGAGATCGGCGGCGGTGATCGCGTCGGCGAGGACCAGGGAGCCGACCGGCGCCTCGGGAAGGAACCCGCCGGCGATACCGGCCGAGACGACGAGACGGTACGGGGTGCCCTCACGGGCGGCCGCGGTCAGCACGGCGGAGACGAACGCGGCCGCGAGGGCCGGGCCCACACCGGCGGCGAGAAGGTCGTACCCGCCGCCCGACCGCAGCAGCGTCACGCCGGGCAGCGGCACCTCTCGCGCCGCCCCCGGGAACGCCCGAGCCACCGCGTCCCGTTCGACCGGGACCGCGGTGGCCACGAGGATGCGCATCGACGTCGTACGGCTTACGCGTTGTCGTTGACGAGCTTGAAGTTCCAGACGCCCTTGAGCTCCTTGCTGGCGCCTGTGGACCCGGGCTTGTCCTGCTGGACGACGCTGATGTACAGCTGCTTCGGCGCGGCCTGGCCCTGCTGGCTGGCGAAGAGGTCGACGCCCTGGAAGGAGTAGTACGTCGTCTTGTAGACGTCCGTGACCTGCTGGCCGTTGATCCACAGCGCCCAGCCGGTGTCCGCGATCTCCGGGTCGACACCGATACGCAGGGTCTCGCTCTGCGGCACGTCGATCGAGTCGGACGCCTTCTTCAAGGCGCACTTGGTGGCCTTTTCCTGGCCCAGGTTGTCGCCGTCCTCCCAGCACTCGGCCTCGGCGCTCACCGAGTTCTTGCCGACCGTGACGGTGGCGCGCGGCGTCGGCTTGTCGCACGCCGACAGGACGAGCAGTCCGGCGGAAACGGCGCCGGCGGCGGCGACGGCGCGGCGGCGTCGCACAGCGGCGCGGACAGTAGCGGCTCCGCCGCGTGGCATGGAGGTCATGGCCGAAGGCTATCGGGCAGTGCCGACCGTGCTGTTACGCGGGGTGCGGCGTGCCGTGCGTTAGGCCACGCGCGTGCGGGGAGCGCCGCCGTGGCGGGCCGAGCTCAGCAGACCCCTGACCGTCGTCAGCCAGCCCACGGCGACGATCGCGGCGGCCACCGACAGGCCCAGGGAGCCGTTGAGGGGCATCACGATGCCGACGGCGCCGCCGAACACCCAGGACACCTGGAGCAGGGTCTCCGAGCGCGCGAAGGCCGAGGTACGGACCTGCTCGGGCACGTCCCGCTGGATCAGCGCGTCCAGGGACAGCTTGGACAGCGCCTGCGCGAACCCGGCGACCGCGGCGAGGACCGCGACCAGGAACGCCCCGAAGAAGATCGCGGCGGTGATCGCGATCCCCAGGACGAACGCGACGACCGTCACGATGATGATCTCCGGAGCCCGCTGGCGCAGCGCCGCCCCCACCGCCGTGCCGAGCGCGTTGCCCACGCCGGCCGAGACGACCACGATGCCGAGGGACACCGCGGCGCTCTCCCCGGACAGCGGGTGCTCGCGCAGCAGGAACGCCAGGAAGAAGGTCAGGAACCCGGAGAGGAAGCGCAGACCGGCGTTGGCGCCCAGGGCGTGGGTGACCGCGATGCCGACCGTGCGCAGCCCGGGACGCTTGACCGGCCGCAGGTGCGGCCCGTGCAGGTGGTCCTCGTCCGCGGCGAGCAGGGCGATGTCCTCGCCCTTGGCCGAGTCGACCTTCGGCGGCAGGGTGAAGGACAGGAACATCCCCGCGATGAAGATCACGAAGGCGCCGTAGAGCGGCCAGCGCGGGCCCAGCGACTGGAGCCCCGCGGCGATCGGCGCGGCGATCGCGGTGGCGAGGAGTCCACCGAGGGTGACCCGGGAATTGGCCTTCACCAGGGAGAAGCCGGGTGGCAGGAGGCGGGGCACGACGGCGCTTCTGACCACGCCGTACGCCTTGGAGGAGACCAGGACGCCCAGCGCCGCCGGGTACATCTCGATGCTGCCGGTGGCCACTGCCCCGGCCAGCACCAGCGCGAGCAGGGCCCGGGCGAGCATCGCGCCCGCCATCGCGGCGCGGCGGCCGTGCGGCAGACGGTCCAGGAGCGGGCCGATCACCGGCGCGAGGACGGTGAAGGGCGCCATGGTGATCGCGAGGTAGAGGGCGACACGCCCGCGGGCCTCGTCCGTGGGAACCGAGAAGAAGACCGTGGAGGCGAGCGCGACCGTGATCATCACATCGCCCGCGCCGTTCACACCGTGCAGCTCGATCAGCTTGCCCAGACCGGACTCCCCGGCCCCGTGGGCGTGCGTGGCCTTGCGGATGCCCCTGGCGGGCCCGGTGACCGGGAAGTGCAGGGCGCGGCCGACCGAGCGGAAGGAACCGCGCACCCGGCCCGTGCCGTTGCGTCGGCTGCTCCCCTTGATCCCTTTGGCCCCACCGATGCCGGTGGCTCCTTGGGGTGTCTTCGCGGCTGCCACGACGTCATAGTGCCCCGACTGAGGCGTTCGTAGTGCGGTTACCGCGCGTATGGCCGCGCATTTACGGACTTGCCGTGGCCATACCGAGACCGGTGCGGGGGTGCCAAACGTCCCGTCGGTGTAGGCCGAGCGCACGCGAGCAGGTAGCGTGCGTATCTCAGCCATCTTGCACAATGGATGGCACAGGTGCGCCCGAGCGTGAGCGGGCGCGGACGTTGACGCGGTCCCCGGGTCCGCTCCGTCCGCCACCCTCGCCCCCGGCGTACGCACCTACAGTGACGGCGTAGGAGAGAAGCGATACCTGTGAGCGCAGCGACCACGCGAAGCCGCACCCCCGACCGCCTGTGCGCCGAGGCCGTCGACCTCGCACGCACCGCAGCCGAGGAGGAGGCGGCGCCCGGCGTCGTCGGCGAGCACGCGGGGCTGGAGTCCGAGGGCGACCGTGTCGTCACGCACTTCTTCGAGTGCAAGGAGCTCGGCTACCGGGGTTGGCGCTGGGCCGTCACCGTGGCGCGGGCATCTCGCGCGAAGCTGGTGACGCTCGACGAGGTCGTGCTGTTGCCGGGCCCGGACGCCCTGCTGGCCCCCGAGTGGGTGCCGTGGAGCGAGCGCCTGCGCCCCGGTGACATGGGCCCCGGCGATCTGCTCCCCACCGACGCCGAGGACCTCCGCCTGGAACCCGGCTACTCCGGCGAGGACGAGCCGGTACCGAGCTCCGCCGTATCCGAGGAGATGGCCGAGCTGGTGGAGGCGGAGGACGCGGAGGTCACGGCCGGCACGCCGTCGAACCTTCCGCTGGCTCCGACCCGGGGTTCGATCGCCTCGGTCGCCGAGGAACTGGGCATGCGCCGGGCCCGGGTGCTGTCCCGCTACGGCCTGCACACCGCCGCGGACCGCTGGGACGAGTCGTACGGCGCCAAGACCCCGATGGCCCAGGCGGCCCCCGCGACCTGCGTCAGCTGCGGCTTCCTCCAGCCGATCGGCGGCTCCCTCGGCCAGGCCTTCGGTGTCTGCGCCAACGAGTTCGCCCCGGCGGACGGCCGCGTGGTCTCCCTGTCGTACGGCTGCGGCGGCCACTCCGAGGCAGCGATCATGCCGAAGCCCCCGCGCCCGGCGGCCCCGGTGATCGACGAGACAAGGGTCGACCCCTTCCCCCTCCGCCCGGCACCGGACTCGGGCTCGGTCCCGGAAACCCCGGACGAGGCAACGGCGGAGCTGGGCCACTCGTAGCCTTTCTCGCCCCCGCCGCCCCTACCCGTCCCTCCCTGGGGGCTGCGCCCCCAGACCCCCGCTGTCGGCCCTGAACGGGCCTCGTCCTCAAACGCCGGACGGGCTGAGTTACTCAGCCCTCCCCGATCTACGATCCCCTCTCCTCGCGGTACCTTCGACCCCACGCCGACGAGGAGAGTGTTGAACGTGAGCAAGTTCGTGCGGCCCGCAGCCGAGGGAGCCGACCCGTTCGGGACCGCCCGTCTCAGGCGGGGGGTGCTCGACGCCTGGGCGACAAGCCCCGCCCGCTTCCGTGAGGACGCCAACGCCGAGGAGGACCTCGCCCTCGGCGGCTACCGGGACCGACTGGTCGTCGAGCTCGCCCAGAACGCCGCCGACGCCGCCTCCAGAGCCGGCGTGCCCGGACGGCTCCGGCTCACCCTCCGCGACGGCGTCCTCGTCGCCGCCAACACCGGCGCGCCCCTGGACGCGACCGGGGTCGAGTCCCTCTCCACCCTGCGGGCCTCCGCGAAACGCGACACCGCCGCCATCGGCCGCTTCGGCGTCGGCTTCGCCGCCGTCCTCGCCGTCACCGACGAGCCCGCGGTCGTCGGCCGCCACGGAGGGGTCCGCTGGTCCCTCGCCGAGGGCCGGGAGCGGGCCGCCGACGCCGCCCGCCACAGCCCGGGGCTGGACGACGAGATCCGTCGGCGCGACGGTCACATCCCGCTCCTGCGTCTCCCGTTCGCCGCCGAGGGCACCGCCCCCGACCCGTACGACACGGCCGTCATCCTGCCCCTGCGCGACCCGGCCGCCACCGACCTCGCCGAGCGCCTTCTGAACGCCGTCGACGACGCCCTGCTCCTCGCCCTCCCCGGGCTGGAGGAGGTCGTGATCGAGACGGACACCACCCGGACCCTGCGCCGCCGCACCGAGGACGCCTTCACCGTCGTGGAGGACTCGCGGGAGGGCGCGACCCGGTGGCGGGTCGCCGCCTCGCACGGGCCGCTGACCGGGGACCTCCTCGCCGACCGTCCCGTCGAGGAGCGGCTGCGGCCGCACTGGTCGGTCACCTGGGCCGTCCCCGCCGACGCCGACGGCACCCCGGCCCGCCCCCGCACCAACCCCGTCGTGCACGCCCCCACGCCCAGCGACGAGCCGCTCGGTGTGCCCGCGCTGCTCATCGCCTCCTTCCCGCTGGACCCCACCCGCCGGCACGCGGCGCCCGGTCCGCTGACCGACTTCGTGGTGCAGCGCGCGGCGGACGCCTACGTCGAACTGCTCGCCGCGTGGCGGCCGGTGACCGCCGGCATCATCGACCTCGTGCCCGGCCCGCTCGGCAAGGGCGAGCTGGACGGGGCCCTGCGGCAGGCGATCCTGGAGCGGCTGCCCCGGACCGCCTTCCTGCCGCCGGCCCTGACCCCCGGCCAGGACGACGACGACCTGCCCGAGGCCCTGCGCCCCAGGGACGCGGAGGTGGTGGAGGGCGCCGGCGCCGACACCGTGCGCGTCCTCGCCGAAGTCCTCCCCACACTCCTCCCCGCCGGACTCGAACGCCGTGTCGAATTGCGCACCCTCGGCGTCGCCCGCCTCCCGCTCACCGACGCCGTCGACCGGCTGGCCGGGCTGGAGAAGGAGCCGGGCTGGTGGCGCAGCCTGTACGACAGCCTCGCGGGGGTGGACCCGGACCGGCTGTCCGGCCTCCCCGTCCCGCTCGCTGGGGGCACCTCCCAGGCTTTCGGCTCTGGGGGAGGCCGGACGACCATCGGCCCCCGGCAGGTCCTCCTGCCCACCGCCGACAGCGCCGTCATCGACCCGGAGGTGCTCGCCCGGCTCGGCCTCAAGGTCGCCCACCCGGACGCCGCGCACCCCCTGCTGGAGAAGCTCGGCGCGCTCCCCGCCTCCCCGCGCGCGGTGCTGACCACCCCACAGGTGCGGGCCGCGGTCGCCGCGTCGCTGGACGACGACGGCGGGGCGTGGGAGGAGGACACCCTGGACGCGGAGGAGCTGGCCGACACGGTCCTCGCCCTCGTCCGCGACGCGGGCCTGGAGCCCGGCGACGAGCCCTGGCTCGGTGCGCTCGCCCTGCCCGACGAGGACGGCGAACCGGCGCCCGCCGGTGAACTCGTCCTCCCCGGCAGCCCGTTCGCGCAGATCATGCGCGAGGGGGAACTCGCCACCGTGGACGCCGAGCTGGCCGAGCGCTGGGGCGAACAGCCGCTGGCCGCCTGTGGCGTGCTCGCCACCTTCGCGCTGGTCCGCGCCACCGACGTGGTCCTGGACCCGGACGAACTGGAGCCGCGCGACGGGGACTTCGCCGAACCGGACGACGCGGGCCTGCTGGACGCCGTGGACGTGTGGAGCGAGGACATCCTCGACCGCTTCCCCGACTCGCCGGTCCCGCCGGTCGCCACGGAACTGATCGCCGTACGCGATCTGGACCTGGTGGACGAGGAGTGCTGGCCGCAGGCGCTCGCCCTGCTCGCCCGGCCGCCGCTGCGGGACGCGCTCACCCAGCCGGTGCGGATCCTGCTGCCGGACGGCACCCATGACGTCGTACGGCCCTACACCGCATGGTGGTTGCGGGGTCACCCGGTGCTCGACGGCCGACGCCCGGCCGGTCTGCTCGCGGCCGGCGGGGACCCGCTGCTGCGGGGCCTGTACGACGAGGCGGACGCGGCCGGATTCGACGACGAGCAGGTGCTGCGGGCGCTCGGCGTGCGGACGTCGGTGGCCGCGCTGCTGGACGAGCCGGGTGGGGCGGCGGAGCTGCTCGACCGCCTCGCCGATCCTTCGCGTGAGGTGACGGGGGCCCAGCTGCACGCCCTCTACGGCGCGTTGGCCGAGCTGGATCCCGAGCAGGTGACCCTGCCCGACGAGCTGCGGGCCGTCGTCGACGGGCGGGTCGAGGTGGTGGACGCGGCCGACGCCGTGGTCGTCGACTCACCCGACCTGCTGCCCTTCACCGGGGGCATGCCGCTGCTGCCGGTGCGGCCGGCGCGCGCCGCCGAGCTGGCGGAACTGTTCCAGGTGCGGCGGCTGAGCGAGTCGGTCACCGGGTCGGTGGACTCCGAGGGCGCCGAGCACGACGTACCGGAGTCGGTGCGGGTGCTGCTCGGGTCGCGGACGCCGACGACGTACGTCGAGCACGAGGAACTCGTCGTGGACGGAGTGGAGTTGGACTGGCGGCTGACCAACGACGGTGTCCTGCACGCCTCGACGCTCGAAGGTGTCGCCGCCGGACTCGCCTGGGCGGCCGGTCAGTGGCCGCGTCGTTTCGAGGTCGCGGCACTGATGGAAGACCCCTCACGGACGGCGGAGTTGGCCCGCGACCGGTGGTTCGACTGACTGTGCAGGTGATCTTTGAAAAGCTCGCACAAATTTCTCACCACCCGTACAACCATTCACTCGCGTCACGAATCTGATCACGTGAGTCAACAGACTCCTTGATCACTTGGGCCCCGACGTGTAGGCGATCGCCGTGGGGGACGACGACCGTCGGGGCCCTTTCTCCATACGGGGATCGCATGCGTATTCGAGCCATCGGGGCTGCCGTCACCGGCGCCCTGGCCCTTTCCGCCTTCGCTGTGCCTGCCGCGCAGGCGGACGGCAGCCAGGGTGACATCGAGATCACCAAGGTTGTCGTCGACGGTGACAACAAGGTGTCCATCGGCACCTCGGCCGCGAAGACCATCAAGGTCAGCGTCACGGCCACGGACGACTCCGGTATCGCAGGCGCCGATGGGTTCGACCTGATCGGCCCCGGCACCGGCTACCTGTCGACCGGAAAGCCGACCTGCACGGCCGCCAGCGCCACCACGTCGACCTGCACCGCGTCGGTGTTGGTGGACCCGCAGACGGACTACCTGAGCAACGCCAGCGCCGGCACGTGGTACGTCAACGCGTGGATCGACGCCAACGACGACGACTACGTATGGCAGGAGAAGGCCGGGTCCTTCAAGTTCCAGCGTGCCGCCAAGCTCACGGCGAACGCCTCGCCGGAGCCGGTGAAGAAGGGCAAGACCATCACGGTCACCGGCAAACTGACCCGCGCCGACTGGGAGGCCTACCCGCTTCCCAAGTACGTCAACTACGCCGGCCAGTCCGTGAAGCTGCAGTTCCGCAAGAAGAGCTCCAGCACGTACACCACGGTCAAGACCATCAAGTCGAACGCGTCGGGCAACCTGAGCACCACGGTCAAGGCGTCGGTCGACGGCTACTACCGCTACTCCTTCGCGGGCACCACGACCACCGTGGCGGTCAACGCCACCGGTGACCTCATCGACGTGAAGTAGGCGACAGCGGTCCCTGCACCACCTCACCAGGCCCCGGCGTGTCCGGGGCCCAGTACCTCCCACATTCTCTTCCTTGAGGAAACACATGCGTATTCGCGCCACCGTGGCCGCCGTCTCCGGCGCCCTGGCCCTGTCCGCCCTCGCCGTACCGGCCGCGCAGGCCGACACGTCGCGGACCCCCGACACCTCCGACGTCCACGCCGCCGCCCAGGCCGCCTCCGGCAAGGCCGCGTTCGCCACCGCCGTGGACGGCACCCCCTACGCCCTCGACGCCTCGTTCTCCAACGTGAAGGTCAACAAGGGCAAGAACATCGTGGTCGGCACCACCAGCGTGGTGAAGGTCCCGGTCTCCTTCACGCTGACCCACGGCGCGGACGTCGACATCCACGCCGTCGACTTCTTCGCCGGCGTCGAGCTGTACAAGGGCACGGACTTCTACACCTCCGAGTTCTGGTACGACAGCTCCAACGCGACCTGCACGGATGCGTCCGCGACCGTCGCCTCCTGCACGGCCACCATTGCCGTCGACCCGGCTCCGGGCGACGACGAGTGGGGCCTGCTGAACTCGGACGCGGGCTCCTGGAAGGCGGCCGGCTTCGCGGTCGCATTCAACAACGAGGACCCGGAGAACCCGAACCTGGACAACGTCGGTGTCGCCGTGACCGACAAGGCCGCCGCCCCCAAGGTGCAGCGCCTGTCCAAGCTCACGGTCAACGCCTCGCCGGAGCCGGTGAAGAAGGGCAAGACCATCACGGTCACCGGCAAGCTGTCCCGCGCGAACTGGGACACCGACAAGTACGCGGGCTACGCGACCCAGTCGGTGAAGCTGCAGTTCCGCAAGAAGAGCTCCAGCACCTACACCACCGTCAAGACCATCAAGTCGAACTCGACGGGCAACCTGAGCACCACCGTCAAGGCGTCGGTCGACGGCTACTTCCGCTACTCCTTCGCGGGCACCACGACCACCCCGGCGGTCAGCGCCACGGGTGACTTCGTCGACGTGAAGTAAGCAGAGCCCCTACGACACGCCGGTCCCGGAAGCCGTCCGGGGCCGGCGTTCGTGCTTGGTCATGCGGAGCCCAACGGATTCCCTCGGAATCTCTCCAAGATTCAAGCATTGTGCAGGCTAGGACAAAATCCGGACCCACCCGTACAACCCCTCCCAGGCGTCACGAATCTGATCGCGTGAGTCAACAGACTCCTAGATCACTTCTCCCCCTGGGGAAACGCACATGCGCAACAGAACCGCCCTTGCCGCCGTCTCCGCCGTGACCGGCGCCCTGGCCCTCACCGCCCTCGCCGTCCCGGCCGCACAGGCCGCCACCACGGCCGGGCCCGCCGTCACCTTCTCCGCGCTCAAGGTGAACAGCGGCAAGAACATCGTGGTCGGCACCACGACCACGGTCACCGTCACCGCGACGTACACCGTGACCAAGCCCGCGAGCCTGGCCGCGAGCTCCTTCCAGACCGGCCCCGTCCTCTACCGTGGCGACACTCTCGGAATGAACTCCGACGACCTCCTCCTCGGCGACAACCCCGGTACCTGCACGGCATCCTCCTCGACCGTCCTGAACTGCACGGCGAAGGTCCAGTTCCGCCCGGAGTCCTCCTCCGAGGACACCCTCACCAACTCCCAGGCGGGCACCTGGAAGCTGGGCGCGCTCGCGGCCGACGACAAGGGCGGGCTCACCTGGCAGGCGGGCTTCGGCACCACCAAGCTCCAGCGCAAGTCCACCCTCACCGCCAACGCCTCCCCCGAGCCGGTGAAGAAGGGCAAGACCATCACGGTCACCGGCAAGCTGTCCCGCGCGAACTGGGAGACCAACAAGTACGCGGGCTACGCGACCCAGCCCGTGAAGCTCCAGTTCCGCAAGAAGGGCTCGACCACCTACACCACGGTCAAGACCATCAAGTCGAACTCGACAGGCAACCTCAGCACGACGGTGACGGCCTCGACCGACGGCTACTACCGCTACAGCTTCGCCGGCACGACAACGACCCCGGCAGTGAGCGCAACGGGCGACTACATAGACGTCCAGTAAACCCACCTAAGGGGCGCGGGGAACTGCGCGACCAGCCCCAACGGTGCCGCACCCGGCACCCGACAGGACCCCTCACCCACCCCCCGGCTCCAGCCAAGCGCTAAGCGGGCACGCGGCGGTCGATCCACTTCCACGTCAGTTCCAGGACGGCCGCCGCCACCACCGAGATGCCCACCGCGATCCACGGCATCGTCACCCCCACCAGCTTCAGCGCGAAGAAGTCCTGGAGCCACGGCACCACCAGCACCAGCAGGAACCCCGCGCCCATCGACGCCACCAGCGCCACCCGCCACCAGGTGTAGGGCCGGGCGATGATGGCGAGCACCCACATCGAGATCAGGAACAGGGTCAGCGTGGCGACGCTGGTCTCCGCGTCCAACGCGCCCTCGCCCGTGTAGTGGTGACGGGCGATGAGATAGGTCACGAAGGTCGCGATCCCGGCCAGCAGCCCGCCGGGGATGGCGTACCGCATGACCCGCCGCACGAAGTGGGGCCTGGCCCGCTCCTTGTTGGGAGCGAGGGCGAGGAAGAAGGCCGGGACGCCGATCGTCAGGGTGGACAGCAGCGTCAGATGCCTCGGCAGGAAGGGGTACTCCACCTGCCAGCACACCACCAGCACCGCCAGCAGCACCGAGTACACCGTCTTCACCAGGAACAGCGTCGCCACCCGCGTGATGTTCCCGATGACCCGGCGCCCCTCCGCGACCACCGAGGGCAGCGTCGCGAAGCTGTTGTTGAGCAGCACGATCTGCGCCACCGCCCGGGTCGCCTCGGAGCCGGAGCCCATCGACACCCCGATGTCGGCGTCCTTCAACGCCAGGACGTCATTGACCCCGTCGCCCGTCATCGCGACCGTGTGCCCGTGGGACTGCAGCGCGCCCACCATGTCCCGCTTCTGCTGCGGGGTGACCCGCCCGAAGACCGTGCCCTCGTCGAGGGCCTTCGCCATGCCCTCCTTGTCGGTGGGCAGGGCGCGCGCGTCGACCGTCGCCCCGGTCAGCCCGAGCTTCCCGGCCACCGCGCCCACCGACACCGCGTTGTCGCCGGAGATGACCTTGGCCCGCACGTTCTGCTCGGCGAAGTACCGCAGGGTGTCGGCCGCGTCGGGCCGCAGCCGCTGCTCCAGGACGACGAGGGCGGTGGCCCGCGAGCCCTGGGCCACCTCCGGCTCGTCCAGGTCCCGCACGGTCCGCGTCAGCAGCAGCACCCGCAGGCCCTGCTCGTTGAGCCGCTCGGTCTCGGCGAGGGCGGGGTCGTCCGCCGCGAGCAGCACGTCGGGCGCCCCCAGCAGCCAGGTACTGGACTCCCCGTTGCCCTCGCTGAGGGTCGCCCCGCTGTACTTGCGGGCGGAGGAAAAGGGCAGCGACTCGGTGCAGCGCCAGTCCTCGGCGTCCGGGTAGGCGTCGATGATCGCCTTCAGGGACGCGTTCGGCCGCGGATCCGACTCGCCCAGGGCGCCCAGCACCTTGCGGACGTACGACTCGTCGCTGCCGTTCAGCGGCCGCAGCTCCGTGACGTCCATGCCGCCCTCGGTCAGCGTGCCCGTCTTGTCGAGGCAGACCGTGTCGACGCGGGCGAGACCCTCGATGGCCGGCAGCTCCTGGACGAGGCACTGTTTTCGGCCAAGTCGGATGACCCCTATCGCGAAGGCGACCGACGTCAGCAGGACGAGCCCCTCGGGCACCATCGGGACGATGCCGCCGACCGTGCGGGCGATGGAGTCCTTGAGATCGTTGCTCTTGACGACGAGTTGGGTGATGACCAGGCCGGTCGCGGCCGGGACCATCATCCAGGTCACGTACTTGAGGATCGTGGAGATACCGGAGCGCAGCTCGGAGTGGACGAGCGTGAACCGGGAGGCCTCCTCGGCCAGTTGGGCGGCGTACGCCTCACGCCCCACCTTGGTCGCCCGGAACGCCCCGCCGCCCGCGACGACGAAGCTGCCGGACATGACCTCGTCCCCGGGCTGCTTGACCACGGGGTCGGCCTCGCCGGTGAGCAGCGACTCGTCGATCTCGAGACCGTCGGCCTCGACGCACACCCCGTCCACGACGGCCTTGTCGCCGGGCCCGATCTCGATGAGGTCGTCCAGCACGATGTCGGACGTGCTGACCTCCAGGGCCACCCCGTCCCGCCGTACCGTCGGCCTGGCCTCGCCGATCACCGCGAGGGAGTCGAGGGTCTTCTTCGCCCGCCACTCCTGGATGATGCCGATACCGGTGTTGGCGATGATCACGTACCCGAACAGGCTGTCCTGGAACGGCGCGACGAACAGCATGATCAGCCAGAGCACACCGATGATCGCGTTGAACCGGGTGAAGACATTGGCGCGGACGATGTCGGCCATCGACCGGCTGCTGCGCACCGGGACGTCGTTGACCTGACCGTTAGCGATCCGTTCGGCCACCTCGGCCGCGGAGAGCCCGGTCGCCGCCGTGGCGGGGGCGGGAACGGGATGCACAGGATCGAGTTCGGCGCCCGCGTCGATGTGCGTCATGCGTTCGACGGTACGTGCGGATTTACGGCTTCACACGCCGAGTGGGCGGAAGATCCGACCTGGGGAGGACGGACCGGCGGGGGGAGTGGTGCCGTGGTTGTACGGGATACCCCTCACTCCGCGGCAGGAGCCTCGGTGTCCTCGGCCGCCGCCGCCGCCCGCTTGATGGCGGTGTCGCGCTTCTTGACGAAGTAGACGCCGTACAGCCCCAGCCCGGTGCCGGCCAGGCAGGTCCACACCCACCAGGCGTGTCCGCGGTCGTCGAACCAGCCGTAGAAGGGGAGCTGGACGAGGAAGAGGACGAACCAGAGGATCGTGCCGCCGATGATGGTCGGCACGATGGGCCCCTCCAGGGGCTCCGGTGCCTCGTGCTTGGGGGTCCACTTCGCCATGGGGCACAGCTTACGAGGCGATCAGTTCTACGCGCGGAGATGGTGGAGTGCCGCCTTATATGTTCATACTGAAACGGTTTGCCTCTGACCACTTCTCATCGTAGGAAACACCAAAACATGTCCACCTCGGCCCCCGCCAAGGTCCCCGCGCCCGATCAGCCGGGTGGTGCGCCCGCATACGGCGCCCTCGACCGTTACTTCAAGATCTCCGAGCGGGGCAGCACGCTCCCCCGCGAGGTCCGCGGCGGTTTCGCCACCTTCTTCGCGATGGCCTACATCATCGTGCTGAACCCGATCATCCTGGGCAGCGCGAAGGACATGTACGGCAACCAGCTCGACAACGGTCAGCTGGTGACGGCCACCTGTGTGACGGCGGCGTTCACCACGCTCCTCATGGGCGTCATCGGCAACGTCCCGATCGCGCTGGCCGCCGGCCTCGGTGTGAACTCGGTCGTCGCGCTCCAGCTCGCGCCCCGCATGTCCTGGCCGGACGCCATGGGCATGGTGGTGCTCGCCGGCTTCATCGTGATGCTGCTGGTCGCCACGGGTCTGCGCGAGCGCGTCATGAACGCGGTCCCCTTCGGTCTGCGCAAGGCCATCAGCATCGGTATCGGCCTGTTCATCATGCTGATCGGCCTCGTCGACTCCGGCTTCGTCTCCCGCATCCCGGACGTCGCCCAGACCACCGTCCCGCTCCAGCTCGGCGGTAACGGCCACCTCGACGGCTGGCCGGTCCTGGTCTTCATCCTGGGCGCCCTGCTCACCCTGGCGCTCATCGTCCGCAAGGTCTCCGGCGCGATCCTCATCTCGATCGTCGCCATGACCGTCGTAGCGATGATCATCGAGGCCGTCGCCAAGGTCCCGTCCTGGGGTCTGACGACGCCGAAGTGGCCCGGCAACCCGGTCGCGAGTCCCGATTTCGGTCTGATCGGCGACTTCAGCCTCTTCGGCGGCTTCGAGAAGGTCGGCGTGCTGACCGGCGTCCTCTTCGTCTTCACGGTCCTGCTGTCGTGCTTCTTCGACGCGATGGGCACGATCATGGGCGTCAGCGACGAGGCCAAGCTGACCGACGCCCAGGGCCAGATGCCGGGCATCAACAAGGTCCTCTTCGTGGACGGCCTGGCCGTCGCGGCGGGCGGTGCCAGCTCCTCGTCGGCCACCACCGCCTTCGTGGAGTCCACGGCGGGTGTCGGCGAGGGCGCGCGCACCGGTTTCGCGAACGTCATCACCGGCGGCCTCTTCGCCGTGGCGCTGTTCCTGACCCCCGTGGCCACGATGGTCCCGTCCCAGGCGGCGACCCCGGCGCTGCTCGCGGTGGGCTTCCTGATCCTGTCCAACTCGGTCAGGGAGATCGACTGGGCGGACTACACGATCGCCATCCCGGCGTTCGTGACCATGGTGATGATGCCGTTCACGTACTCGATCACCAACGGCATCGGCATGGGCTTCGTCACCTTCGTGGTGCTGCGGCTGGCGGCCGGGCGAGGCAAGGACGTCCCCGCCGCGATGTACGTGGTCGCCGCCGTCTTCGGCTTCTACTACCTGATGCCGGCGCTCGGTCTCACGTAACGCCGTAGAACTTCTCCGTCTCCTCGACGGCGGTCTGGAACCGCTCGTCGAAGTCGTCTCGAATGAGCGTCCGGACCACGTAGTCCTGGACGCTCATTCCCCTTTTCGCCGCATGGTCCCGGAGCCGTTCGAGCAGCTCCCCGTCTATCCGCAGGCTGAGCACGCTGGTCCCCATGAACACGAGGGTCGCGGGCGTCGACGGGCGGCGTTCACATTCCGCTGCCCTCTCACTCGTACGGGTGATGATCCTGTTTTAGTGGCCCGCCTCACGGGAATCCTCGCGCGCGCCAGCTTGTTTAGCGAGAGTAATGAGTTACTCTAAAGAGATGCCGGACCTTACGCATGGCGACGACGCTGCCGCCGTGAACTCCCTACGCTCCGCCGTGATGCGACTGTCCCGTCGGCTCAAGCACCAGCGGGTCGACGAGTCGCTGAGCCCCACCGAGATGTCGGTCCTGGGCACCCTCTCCATCTGCGGCAAGGCCACCCCGGGCGAGCTCGCCCGCAAGGAACATGTGCAGCCGCCCTCGATGACCCGCATCGTGGCGTTGCTCGAGGGCAAGGGACTGGTCCGTCTCGAGCCGCATCCCGAGGACCGACGCCAGAAGGTCGTCACGAAGACGGAACAGGCCGAGGCGATGCTCGCCGAGAGCCGCGCCAAGCGCAACGCCTTCCTGGCCACCCTGGTCGACGGACTGGACGAGGACGAGTGGGCCAAACTGCGCGCCGCCGCCCCCGTGCTGGAGAAGCTCGCACACCTGTAATCCGTCTTGAGGAGGCGAACCCTTTTGAGTACGGGATCCGGAGCAGACTCCGCCCCCGCACCGTCCACCTCTACCCCCGAGGATCCCGCCAGGTCCTCGAAGTCCTCGATGTTCAGCTCCCTGAAGAGCCGGAACTACCGGCTCTTCTTCGCCGGCCAGGTCGTCTCCAACACCGGCACCTGGATGCAGCGCATCGCCCAGGACTGGCTGGTCCTGAGCCTCACCGGCTCCTCGACCGCCGTCGGCGTCACGACCGCGCTCCAGTTCCTGCCGATGCTGCTCTTCGGGCTCTACGGCGGCGTACTCGTCGACCGTCTCCCCAAGCGCCCCACACTCCTGGTCACCCAGTCCGCGATGGCCGTCACCGGTCTCGCGCTCGCCTTCCTGACCCTGTCCGGGCATGTGGAGGTCTGGCACGTCTATCTGGCGGCCTTCGCCGTCGGACTCGCGACCGTCGTCGACAACCCGGCCCGTCAGACCTTCGTCTCCGAGATGGTCGGCCCCGACCAGCTGCAGAACGCGGTCAGCCTGAACTCCGCGAACTTCCAGTCCGCCCGTCTGATCGGCCCCGCCGTCGCGGGCCTCATGATCACCGGCGTCGGCACCGGCTGGGCGTTCCTCGCCAACGGGCTGTCGTTCGTCGCGCCCATCACGGGCCTGCTGCTGATGCGCGCCCGCGACCTGCATGTCGTCGAGCGGGCCCCGCGCGGCAAGGGCCAGCTGCGGGAGGGACTCCAGTACGTCGCGGGCCGCCCGGACCTGATCTGGACCATCGTCCTGGTCGGGTTCGTCAGCACCTTCGGCTTCAACTTCCCGGTGTACTTGTCGGCCTTCGCCGACGACGTCTTCCACGCCGGAGCCGGCTCCTACAGCCTCTTCAACACCCTGATGGCGGTCGGCTCCCTCGCCGGCGCCCTGCTCGCCGCCCGGCGCGGCACCGCCCGGATGCGGGTGCTGGTCGCGGGCGCGGTAGCCTTCGGCACGCTGGAGATCGTGGCCGCGCTCGCCCCGTCCCTGTGGCTCTTCGCCCTGCTCATGGTCCCGATCGGCATGTTCGGCATGACGGTCAACGTCACCGCCAACACCAGCGTCCAGCTGAGCACCGACCCGGCGATGCGGGGCCGGGTGATGTCCCTCTACATGATGGTGTTCATGGGCGGCGCCCCCCTGGGCGCCCCGATCGCCGGCTGGATCACCGACGCGTACGGCGTCCGGGCGGGCCTCGCGGTCGGCGGTGTGATCGCCGCCTCGGCAGCCGTGACGATCGGCCTGTTCCTGGCCCGCGTCGGCAACCTGCGCCTGTCGGTGGGCTGGCACCACGGGCATCCGCGGGTGGGCCTGGTCCCGCGCGAGCGGGAACGGCTGGCCACGGCCGCGTGACGCCGCCCGGCGGGCTGGCAGGCTGGGCGCATGAGACTCTTCGCCGCCGTACTGCCACCCGAGGGCGTCGCTCATGAACTCGCCACCGAAGTGGACCGGCTGAAGAAGCTCCCCGGCGCGGACGCTCTGCGCTGGACCGGCCGCCCGGGGTGGCACTTCACGCTGGCGTTCTACGGCGAGGTCGACGACGACGTCATACCGGAACTGTCGGCCCGGCTGGAGCGGGCGGCCGGACGCAGCGCCCCCTTTGCGCTGGCGGTGCGCGGCGGCGGGCAGTTCGGGCACGGGCGGGCCCTGTGGGCCGGGGCCGCCGGGGACGTGCCGGCGCTGCGGCTGCTCGCCGACCGTGCGGAGGCGGCGGCGCGGAAGGCGGGGGTGCCGATGGGGGAGCACCGGCGGTACAAGGCCCACCTGACGGTGGCGCGCAGCCGGTCGGACGTGGACGTACGGCCGTACGTCAGTGCGCTTGAGGAGTTCACGAGCCGTACGTGGACCGTGGGCGAGCTGGCGCTGGTGCGCAGCGACCTGCCGAGGTCGGGGGTGCCGGGGGAGCAGCCGCGGTACGAGGTGGTCGCCCGGTGGGCGCTCGGCGGGGCCGGTTAGGCTCGGGGGGTGGACCCGAAGACGCGGAACCGGATCATGGCCGTTGTGCTGGTGCTGATGTTCGTCGTGGTGGCGTTGGCGTCAGTGCTCGGCAGGTAGGGCCGGGGAACTGCGGTCGGCCGTCTGTTGGCCGCGGGCCGTGTGTGGCTGGTCGCGCCCCGGGGCGGAGCCCCATATCGACTCCGCCCCGCGCCCCTGAGGGGGCGCCTCGCTTCGGGGCGCTACCAGGCGAAGGCCTCCGGGGAAGGGCCCGGGCCCGGGAAGATCTCGTCCAGGGACGTCAGAAGCTCCTCGCTCAGTTCCAGCTCCACGGCCCGGATCGCCGACTCCAACTGCTCGGCCGTGCGCGGGCCGACGATCGGGCCGGTGACGCCGGGGCGGGTCAGGAGCCAGGCCAGGGCGGCCTCGCCGGGGGCGATCCCGTGCTTGTCGAGCAGATCCTCGTACGACTGGAGCCTGGCGCGTGCGGCCGGGTCGGCAAGCGTCTCAGCGGCCCGTCCGGAGGCCCGTCGGCCACCCTCGACCTCCTTCTTGACGATCCCGCCCAGCAGACCGCCGTGCAGCGGCGACCACGGGATGACGCCGAGCCCGTACTCCTCGGCGGCCGGGATGACCTCCATCTCGGCGCGCCGCTCGTAGAGGTTGTAGAGGCACTGCTCGCTGACCAGCCCGATGGTGCCGCCACGCCGGGCGGCGATCTCGTTGGCCTGGGCGATCTTGTACCCGGGGAAGTTGGAGGACCCGACGTAGAGGATCTTGCCCTGCTGGACGAGGACGTCGATGGCCTGCCAGATCTCCTCGAAGGGGGTGGCGCGGTCGACGTGGTGGAACTGGTAGACGTCGATGTAGTCCGTCTGGAGCCGCTTCAGGCTGGCGTCCACCGCCCGCCGGATGTTGAGGGCGGACAGCTTGTCGTGGTTGGGCCAGGCGGGCCCGTCCGCGCCCATGTTGCCGTAGACCTTGGTGGCGAGGACGGTCCTGTCGCGGTGCGCGGGGCTCTTCGCGAACCAGGTGCCGATGATCTCCTCGGTACGGCCCTTGTTCTCGCCCCAGCCATACACGTTGGCGGTATCGAAGTAGTTGATGCCCGCGTCGAGTGCCGAGTCCATGATCGCGTGGGAGTCGGCTTCGTCGGTCTGCGGGCCGAAGTTCATGGTGCCGAGGACGAGTCGGCTGACCTTGAGTCCGGTGCGTCCGAGCTGCGTGTACTTCATGACTCCTTAGCCAACGTCGTGGAGTGCGCTCTAGGCAAGGGAGTTCAGTCGATCCCGTGATCTTGCCCTTGACGCTATCTGCAAGTTAGTGCTTTCCTTCGGTGAGTGTCAGCTTGAACTTTCAATATCTATTGTGATGTCTCGGAGAGGAAGCCTCGTGACCCCCACCACGCCTGCCCGCAGGGCCTTCATCGCCCTCGCGGCCTCCACGGTTTTGCTGGGCGCGGCCGTCGTCCCGGCCGTCGCGTCACCGAGCGTCGCGTCCGCCGGCGCCGGGTACGCCGGCTACGGCGATGCCGCCCGCCTCGGCTACCAGAAGGCCGTCGCCTCGCGCGTCCTCAAGGGCGTCTTCGAGCGCGGTGACACGCGGGTCGTGGACCGTTTCGTACGACCGGACTACATCCAGCACAACCCGTTCGCGCCGGACGGGGCGGAGACGCTGAAGGGGCTGGCCGTCTCGGTCCACCAGCAGTTCCCGGACGCCAAGTACGACATCCAGCGGGTCATCTCCGAGGGCGACCTCGTCCTCGTCCACTCCAACGTCGTGACGACGCCGGGGACGCGCGGCTCCGCCGTGTTCGACATCTTCCGGTTCCAGGACGGGAAGATCGCCGAGCACTGGGATGTGGGACAGGCGGTGCCGGAGTCCTCCGTCAACGGCAACGACATGTTCTCCACGGTGAGTTGGCCGCAGACCTCGCAGCCGGGACCCGGGTTCCTCACCGCGTACAACAAGAAGCTGGTGACCGCCGCCTTCGACCAACTGCTCGTGAAGAAGGACCTGTCGGCGATCGACCGTTACTGGGGTACCGAGTACCACCAGCACAACCCCGGGATCGAGGACGGCGTGGCGGGCGTCAAGTCAGGCCTGGGCGCGTACTTCTCCGCTTTCCCCCAGCTGAAGGTGGAGCCCAAGCGGGTCATCGCCGAGGGGGACCTGGTCGCCGTCCACAGTCACTACATTCCGGCGCCGGGGGAACGGGGGCAGGCCATCGTGGACCTGTTCCGGGTGCGGGGCGGGAAGATCGTGGAGCACTGGGATGTGGTCCAGGACGTTCCGGAGAGCTCGGCGAATGAGAACGGGATGTTCTAGGGGAGGGTGTTGAGGAAGGCCGTCCAGGTGGTGGGGGTTACTTGGACGGTCGGGGTGGTGGGGGATTTGGAGTCACGGATGTGGATGGTGGTGGGGGTGAGGGCGATCTCCAGGCACTCGCCCTCACCGTCGCTGTAGCTGCTCTTGCTCCAGTGAAGGTCCGTGCTCATAGGTCCCGCGCCACCTCTTCGATCAACTTCGCGGACTCCTCGGGTGAGAGAGCCTGCGCTCGCAGAATGCCATATTTGCCGAACAGGTCTCCCACGTCGGGCTGTTCGCTCACGAAGTAGCCGCCTCGATGGCCCTCGACGTAAGCGAGCTGATGACGTTCGGCGGTCTCCAGGAGGCTCATGCGACCGGCGAGCCCGGCGTGGGTTTCCCGGCCATGTGGCATCACCTGAATCTCGACGTGGCGCAGTTCGCCGATGGCGAGGATGTGGTGCAACTGCTCCTTGAGCGTCGCCGCGCCGCCCAACGGGCGTGTCAGTACGGTCTCTTCGAGTACATAACTGACGGTCGGCGCGGGCTTGCGAGTGAAGAGCTGCTGGCGTTCCAGCCGGGCCGTGACTCGCTTGTCGATCTCCTCCTCGTCGAGGGTCGGGCATCGGTTGGAGGTGAACACCGCGCGAGCGTAGGCCTCGGTCTGGATCGAACCGGGGACCAGATGCGTCTGGTACACGTGCAGCGCGGCGGCCTTCTTCTCCTCCGCCAGGTAGTCCTCGGTCCACGGGCGCAGCCCGTTCCGCCCGAACTCCTTCTCCGCCAGGAGCACCAGTGCACCTTGTGCACCGAGCGTCTCGTCCGCGACCTCCACCAGCCGCCCCTTGGGCGAACGCTCCCCCCGCTCCACCATCGCCACCTGCGACTTGGAGTACCCGACATGCTTGCCCAGAGTTTCCTGCGTCATCCCGGCCCGCTCGCGGAAGAACCTCAACAGCGCCCCGAACGACTCCGACCCGCGATCACCGGAGTGCACAACCGCCTCCCCAAGTACACAACCCCGCACGGACGTTGCTTCACCCTGGTCACAGTATGTGAGGGTCCGCAACGCTTTGCGGCATGAACGAGAGAATCGCCGCCCCCTGGATCCCGAGCTGGATCCCCGCCTCCGGCCACGCCCTGCGTCACGCCGGTATCCACTTCGACGCCGTACGCATGAAGGAACCGCTGGCCGAACGCGTCGCCTCGGAGCTGATGCGTTGTACGGACTTCGAGGCCGGCCCGATCGTGGCCGAAGCGACGGGCGACCGGAACATGTACTTCCTGTTGCCCCCGCAAACCGCCGCGTCCTTCCAGTGGCCGTCCGGAGTGCGTGCGCTGACGCGGAGTGACCGGGGGCTGGCGTACGTGGGCGTACCCGCGCTGACCGGGATGACGTGGCCGCTGGGGTGGCGTTCGGTGCCGTCGGCGGGGACGCCGTTCGTGGCGGGGGAGTTGCTGTGGGAGGTGGTGGAGCTCAGTCGCGGGGGAACTCGTCGGTCTTGAGGGTGAGGTCGACGACGGTGCCGGTCAGGTCCAGGTCCTTGCCGAAGGGGACCCTGGTCTCGATCTCGTACTCGCTTCCCTTGGGCTCGGTGTAGATGTGGCAGCGTCCCTGGTAGGGGTCGGCGATGACGTAGACGGGCACCTCGGCGACCGCGTACGCGGCCTTCTTCGGGCCGTAGTCGTTCGCGGCCGTGCCCGCCGAGATGACCTCGGCGACGAACTCGACGTCCTGGTAGCGCCAGCGGCCTTCGGCGTCCTTGGTCGCCGAGTCGCTGATCAGGGCGATGTCCGGACAGAAGCCGTTCTCGTGTCCGGGGAAGTCGATGCGGACATCCGAGAACGCCTTGACGTCCATCCCGAACTTGTCCTCCAGCGCCCGCACGATTCGGCGGATGATTTCCCAGTGAGTGTCCAGCTGCGGCGTCATGTGAACGTTGCCCCCGACGATCTCGACCCTGAATCCTTCGGGGACGGGCATCCGCTCAAGGCGTTCGAACCAGTCGTCCAGACGCTCGGTGTTCGCGTCGGCCATCGCGATCCTGTCTTCAAGGACGGTCATCGTGGCGTTCCTCCCCGGCTGCCCCATGGACGAGCGCAGCCGCGCAGTACAACGATACGCACGGTGACCATGACACGCCGTGATTCGTTCAGGCTGTTCCGGCCGGGTACGGCTCGCCCACATCCCACCCCTGGTACATCGCCTCCGCGAAAGCCGCCGCGATCCTGTGCTCGCCGCTCGCGTTGGGATGCGTGCCGTCGTAGGTGTCGTGGTTGATGTCGTACGACACCGGCGGCGACGCCAGCAGCAGCGGCGAGCGCGGCTCGTCGAGGTCGGCCACCGCCTTCGCGAGGAGTTCGTTGAAGAGGGTGACCTGCGCGCCGAAGGGCGGGTCGTCCTGGGCGCGGACGTTGGGGATGACCGGGAGGACGACCATGCGGACGTGGGGATGCGCCGAGCGGGCCTCCGTGACGAAGGACCGTACGTTCTGCGCCGTCTGTTCCGCGTTCGTGTAGAAGCCCAGGTCGATCAGGCCGAGGGAGACCAGGAGGACGTCGGCGCGGCAGGTGCGGATCGCCTCGCCGATGAGCGGGGTCATGTGCAGCCAGCCCTCGCCCCAGCCGGCGAGGTGGGCGCGGGGGAAGTCCGGGTCGGCGTAGTCGTACGACGTGGGTGTGTCGGTCGCCTTGTCGTGGAGGGTCTCGCGTGGGCCGACGAGGGTGAATGGACTGCCGTAGGTGTCGCGCAGGTGCTGCCACATCCGGTAACGCCAAGTGTGTTCGCCCGTGCTTCCGATCGTCATGGAGTCGCCGACGGGCATGAACCTGAGCATCCGCTCATGATGAACGATCACCGGGAGTGGTGGGGTGTGAGGCTGGCCACGTGTGTGGCCGTCCGGTGCCCGGCCTGTGTGCCTTCCGGGATGGCAAGCTTGAGGCCATGCGTGCGCTACTCGGTGTCGTCGGAGTCACTGCCCTGCTCGTTCTCACGGGCGCGAGCCCCGCGGCCGCCGCCGACGGGGACGGTGACCAGGGGTTCACCATCGAGGACCCGCGCATCACCGAGTCCAGCGGGCTCGCCGCGTCCCGTCAGCACCCGGGCATCTACTGGACCCACAACGACCAGGACACCGGCACCTACCTCTACGCCGTCGACAGCTCCACCGGGAAGACCGTCGCGCGGATCACCCTGAAAGGGGTCGGCACACAGCGGGACGTCGAGGCGATCGCCATGGGGCCCGACAACCAGATCTATGTCGGGGACATCGGCGACAATGATGGTGTGACCTGGCCTTATGTCTGGATCTATCAGCTGCCCGAGCCCAAGGAGCTCAAGGACCAGACCATCCGGGCCAAGCAGTACGTCGTGAAGTACTCCGACGGCTCCCGTGACGCCGAGTCGATGATCGTCCACCCGAAGACCGGGCGCGTCTACATCATCGACAAGCAGGAGGACGGCGGGCATCTGTACGAGGGGCCCGCCAAGCTCTCCACCTCCGGCGCCAATGTCTTCAAGCCCACCAAGGCCGTCGACCTCTGGGCCACGGATGCCGCCTTCTCGCCCGACGGCCAACAGCTCGCCGTACGCGGCTACTTCGGTGGCATCTGGTACGACTGGAACGGCGGCGACCTCAAGCGCGGCGGCCGGATCAGCGTGCCCATCGGGCAGGGGGAGTCCGTCAGTTACTCCACCGACGGTACGAAGCTGATGCTCGGCAGCGAGGGTGCCGGCAGCGGGGTGGTGGCGGAGGACGCGCCCGGCGACCAGGGGTCCGACTCGCCGTCCGGAAGCGGGGGTTCGAGCCAGGCCGACGGCGGTGACGGCGGCTCCGACGACAAGAACGTCAAGGTCGGCGCCCTCGCCGTGGCTGCCGTCGCCGCCGTCGTGTTCGGGTTCCGGCGGGTGCTGCGCCGGAGGTGAGCCACCGGAGGTGAGGCGCCGGGCTGGGGGCTCAGTTGCCCGTCCGGCGCCGTGACACGGTCACTTCCAGGCCGTCCAGGATCCGCTGCAGGCCGAACTCGAAGTGGTCGAAGTCGGTGCCGAACGCGTCGTCCGAGAGGGCGGCGAGCACCGGGTAGCGGCCCGTCGCCATGGCCTTCTCCAGCGTCGGCACCTGTGCCTGCCAGAACTCCGCGTCCGTCAGGCCCGTGCGGCGCTCCACCTCCTGGGCGTAGAGCTGGGTGCGGGCGGCGCCGACGACGTAACCGTCGATCATGATGATCGCCGAGACCAGCTCGGGGTCGGTCAGGCCCATCGGCTTGATGAGGGTGAGGACCTTCTCCATGCCGTCCAGGGCGCTCGGGCCGAGGATCGGGCGGGACTGGTTGACCTGGAGCAGCCAGGGGTGACGGCGGTAGAGGGCGAGGGTCGCGCGGCCCAGGGCCTCCAGGGCCGAGCGCCAGTCCCCGGCGCCGAGGTCGGCCGGGTTCTCGGACGGTTTCTGCACCCGGTCCAGCATCAGGTCGAGCAGCTCGCCCTTGCCGGGGACGTACCGGTACAGCGACATCGCGCCGGTGCCGAGCTCGGCGGCGACGCGGCGCATCGACACCGCTTCCAGACCGTCGGCGTCCGCCACCTGGACGGCCGCTTCCACGATCCGGTCCAGGGTCAGTGCCGGCTTGGGCCCACGGCTGGGGCGTCGGCCCGTGTCCCACAGCAGCTCAAGGGTGCGGACGATGTCGCCGCTGCCGCTGGTCTCCGAACTGCTCGTCATGGGTGCAGCTTAGTTCCCCGGAAATTAATTGGGTACGGCGTACGCGTAATCGGGTACGGTGTACTCAGTTACCGAGTCAAGGGGGACCCATGACCGACGGATACGCCGTTCGCGCCGAAGCGCTGGAGAAGCGGTACGGCGAGAAGCGCGCCCTCGACGGCTTCGACCTGGCCGTCCGCGAGGGCACCGTGCACGGACTGCTCGGGCCGAACGGCGCCGGCAAGACCACGGCCGTCCGCATCCTGGCCACGCTGCTGCGGCTGGACGGCGGACATGCGACGGTGGCGGGTCTGGACGTGGCCCGGCAGGCGCGCGCGGTGCGTGCCCGCATCGGGCTGACCGGGCAGTACGCGGCCGTGGACGAGGTGCTCACCGGCCGGCAGAACCTGGAGATGTTCGGCCGGCTCTTCCACCTCGGCGGTCGGCGGGCCAGGGCGCGCGCCACCGAACTGCTGGAGCAGTTCGACCTCACCGACGCCGCGGACAAGGGCGTCGGCAAGTACAGCGGCGGCATGCGGCGCCGCCTCGACCTCGCCGCCTCGATGATCCTCGCCCCGGCCGTCCTCTTCCTGGACGAGCCGACCACGGGACTCGACCCCCGCAGCCGGGGCGAAGTCTGGGAGTCCGTGCGGGCGTTGGTGGCGAGCGGCACCACCGTGCTGCTGACCACGCAGTATCTGGAGGAGGCCGACAAGCTGGCCTCCCGCATCACCGTCATCGACCAGGGGCGCTCCATCGCCGACGACACCCCGGACGGGCTGAAGAGCCGGGTCGGCGGCGACCGTATCGAGGTCGTGGTCGCCGAGCGGTCCGACATCCCGCAGGTGGTGAAGGTCGTCGCCCGGGTCTCCGACGGCGAACCCGAGGCGGAGGAAGGTGAGTTGCGTGTCCACGCCCCGGTCCTCGACCGCGTCTCGGCGCTCACCGAGGTGGCCCGCACCCTCCAGGACGAGGGTGTCCGCGTCGAGGACATCGGGCTGCGCAGGCCCAGCCTCGACGACGTGTTCCTGCGCCTGACCGGACACCGCACGGAGAAGGAGGAGACAGCCGCATGAGCGCCGTAGACCTGACCGGCCCCGCCACCCACGGCCGTACGTACTGGATCCTCGCCGACGTCTGGAACATCGTCCGCCGCGGCCTCACCCACTACCAGCGCCAACCCATCAACATCGCCTGGCAGTTGGGCTTCCCGATCCTCTCCGTCCTGCTCTACGGCTATGTCTTCGGCAGCGCCATGCAGGTGCCGGGCGGCGGGGACTACAAGGACTTCCTGATGCCCGGGATGTTCGTGATGACGATGGCCTTCGGGTTCATCAACACCGCGACGCTCGTGGTGTACGACGCCACGAAGGGCGTGATCGACCGGTTCCGCTCGATGCCGATGGCGTCCTCGGCGGTCGTGGCCGGGCGCGGGGTCACCGATCTGCTGGTCGCCTGCGCCGAGTTGGCCATCATGATGCTGACCGCGATGACCATGGGCTGGCGGCCGGACGGGGGCCTGGGGTTCCTCGCCGCGTTCGGGCTGCTGCTGTGGCTGCGGTTCGCGCTGATCTGGATCGGTGTGTGGCTGGGGCTGATCGTGCCCAACCCGGAGGCGGCGGGCGGTCTGTTCGCGGTGGCCTTCCCCCTCACGATGATCTCCAGCATCTTCGTCGCACCCCAGCTGATGCCCGACTGGCTCGGCGCCGTGGCCGCCTGGAACCCGATCTCCTCCACCTCCGCCGCCACCCGCGAGCTCTTCGGCACCCCGGTCGGCGCCGGGGACTCCTGGATCGAGGAACACGCCCTGCTCATGGCATACGTGTGGCCCCTGATCCTGACGGCGATCTTCCTGCCGCTCGCGGTACGCAGGTTCCAGAAGCTGAGCCGGTAGCGTCCAGTGTCTTGACGTGTTCATGTGACCTGACTTCCATGGGGGGAGCGGGTGTGGGAGCGCTCCCACCCTTGTTCCGGACCCGCGCCCCCTCCCCCGAGAGGAAGCAGCTACATGTTCCGCAGCTTGCGAAGAGCGCTGTGCGCGGTGGCCGCGGCCCTGCTCCTGCCGCTGGGCGCACAGACGGCCCAGACCGCCCAGGCCGCCGAGGCCGCGGCCGGCGCCGGTTACTGGCACACCAGCGGCCGCCAGATCCTGGACGAGGCCGGGCAGTCGGTCCGTGTCGCCGGCATCAACTGGTTCGGCTTCGAGACCGGCAACTATGTCGTCCACGGCCTCTGGTCACGCGACTACAAGTCCATGATCGACCAGATGAAGTCGCTGGGCTACAACACGATCCGCATCCCGTTCAGCGACGACATCTTCAAGTCGGGGACCGTCCCCAACAGCATCGACTTCTCCAGCGGCAAGAACGCCGACCTGCAAGGACTCAACTCCCTCCAGATCCTGGACAAGATCGTCTCGTACGCCGGTCAGGACGGCCTCAAGGTCATCCTCGACCGGCACCGCCCGGACGCCGGCGGCCAGTCGGCGCTCTGGTACACCTCGGCGGTCCCGGAATCGACCTGGATCGCCAACCTCCGCGCACTGGCGACCCGTTACCTCGGCAAGAACACCGTCGTGGGCATCGACATCCACAACGAGCCCCACGATCCCGCCTGTTGGGGCTGCGGTGACACGACGAGGGACTGGCGCCTGGCCGCCCAACGGGCCGGCAACGCGATCCTCGCCGTCAACCCCGAGCTGCTGATCTTCGTCGAGGGAGTCCAGACGTACAACGGCGTCTCCGGCTGGTGGGGCGGCAACCTGATGGGCGTGGCCGACTACCCGGTCCAGCTGAACGTGGCGAACCGGGTCGTCTACTCGGCGCACGACTACGCCACGTCCGTGGCCCAGCAGAGCTGGTTCAGCGATCCCAGCTTCCCCGCCAACATGCCCGGCATCTGGGACAAGTACTGGGGCTACATCTTCAAGCAGAACATCGCGCCCGTGTGGGTGGGCGAGTTCGGTACGACCCTCCAGGCGAGCGTGGACCAGCGGTGGCTGGCCGCGCTGGTGGACTATCTGCGGCCGACGTCGACGTACGGCTCGGACTCCTTCCACTGGACCTTCTGGTCCTGGAACCCCAACTCCGGTGACACCGGCGGGATCCTCAAGGACGACTGGCAGACCGTGGACACCGTGAAGGACGGCTACCTGGCGAGCGTGAAGGCGCCGGGCTTCCCGGCCGGCGGCGGCAGCGACCCCGGTGATCCCGGCGACCCCGGTGGCGGCACGGCGGCCTGCACCGCCGCCTACACCGTCAGCAGCGACTGGGGCGGCGGCTTCAACGCCGAGGTGAAGGTGACCAACACCGGCACGACCGCGATCAGTTCGTGGAAGGTGACCTGGACCTTCAGCGGGTCGCAGAAGGTGACAAGCATGTGGAACGCGTCGTACACGCAGAGCGGGTCGACGTGACGGCGACCAACGCCGCGCACAACGGCTCGATCGCGGCGGGCGGTTCGGCGAGTCTCGGGTTCGGGGGCGCGCCCGGGGGCGGAGGTGTGCCGAGTGTGAGCTGTACGGCGGCATGAGCGCGGGGCGCCCGGTGCTCGTGCCGGGCGCTCTCATCGTCGTACGGGATCGCTCTCGCTCGCGGCCCGGTCCTCGAAGTCCCGGCGGGCGGACCGGATGGCCGTGATGTTCGTCTGCGACCAGTCGGTGATGGTCTGCAGAAGGCCGCCCAACTCCAGACCGAGGGCGGTCAGTCGGTACTCCACGCGCGGTGGCACCGTCGGATACACGCTGCGGGTGAGCAGGCCCTCGCGTTCCAGGGCGCGCAGTGTCTGGGTCAGGACCTTCTGGGTGACTCCGTCGAGGCGGCGGCGGAGCTCGCCGAAGCGCATGGGGCGGCCGTCCTCCAGCGCCACCAGCACCAGCATGGTCCACTTGCTCGCGATCAGTTCCAGCACGGCACGGGTGGGGCAGTCGCGCAGGAAGACATCCACGCCGCCGTGTTCTCTGAGGTCGAAGCCGGTATCCATGAGGAACCTCGATATCAGATAAGTGCCTTCTTCCGCCCGGGTATCGGCGGCCGGAGGATGGAGCGCATGAGTCGTATGCGAGCCGTTGTCCAGTCGGCGTTCGGTGGTCCCGAGGTACTCGCCCACGTCGAGACCGACGTGCCGGAGCCCGGCCCCGGGGAGGTGCTGGTGCGGGTCGGCGGGGCCGGGGTGAATCCGGGGGACACGGTGTTGCGGGCCGGGCGGGTGCCGGAGCTGGTCGAGCTGCCCTGGACGCCGGGCAACGACGTGGCCGGCGTCGTGGAGCGGGTCGGGGCGGGGGTGACAGGGTTCGTGGCCGGGGACGAGGTGTACGGGCTGCTGCCGGTGTCCCGACGTGGTGCGTACGCCGAGTACACCGCCGTACCCGCCGCTGTGCTGGCGCCGAAGCCCAAGAACCTCGACCTGCCGCATGCCGCCGCCGTTCCGCTGGTCGCGGTCACCGCCTGGACGGCGCTGGCCGTGTCGGCCCGGGTCCGGCCCGGCGACCGGGTGCTGATCCACGCGGCGGCAGGCGGGGTCGGGCATGTCGCGGTGCAGCTGGCAAAGGAGCTGGGCGCGTTTGTCATCGGCACCGCGCGGGAGGCCAAGCACGAGTGGCTGCGGGGGCTGGGCGCCGACGAGGTGGTCGACTACACGGCCGTGGACTTCCGGGACGCCGTGGCACCGGTGGACGTGGTGCTGGATCTGGTCGGGGGCTCCTATGGAGCGCGGTCCCTCGATGTACTGCGACCGGGCGGGCTGTTGGTCGGTGCGGCCATCGATCCGGGGGTGGACGAGCGGCAGGCCGCCGAGCGGGGGCTGCGCTATGTGTGGGTGACGGCCGAGCCCTCGGGTGAGCTGATGTCGGCGATCACCGAGCGGATCGAGGCGGGGCGGCTGCGGGTCGCCGTCGAGCGGACCTATCCGCTGGCCGAGGCTGCCGCGGCCCATCGGGCGATCGAGGAGAAGCGGACGACCGGAAAGCTCGTGCTGGTGCCGTGACCGTTCCTACGACAAAGGGCGCCCGGCTCTTCGCCGGGCGCCCTTTGTCGTCGTATCCCGTACGACTACAGCTTCTCGATCACGTAGTCGATGCACTTCGTCAGCGCCTCGACGTCCGCCGGGTCGATCGCCGGGAACATCGCGACGCGGAGCTGGTTGCGGCCCAGCTTGCGGTAGGGCTCGGTGTCGACGATGCCGTTGGCGCGCAGGACCTTGGCGATCGCGGCGGCGTCGATCTCGTCGGAGAAGTCGATCGTGCCGATGACCTGGGAGCGCTTGGCGGCGTCGGTGACGAACGGGGTCGCGTGCTTCGACTCCTCCGCCCAGCTGTACAGACGCGTCGAGGAGTCCTTGGTGCGGGCCGTGGACCAGGCGAGACCGCCCTGGCCGTTGAACCACTCCAGCTGCTCCTTGAGCAGGAAGAGGGTGGCGAGGGCCGGGGTGTTGTACGTCTGGTTCTTGCGGGAGTTGTCGATCGCTGTGGGGAGCGAGAAGAACTCCGGCACGTGGCGGCCGCTCGCGTGGATGCGTTCGGCGCGCTCGATCGCGGCGGGGGAGAAGACGGCGATCCACAGGCCGCCGTCGGAGGCGAAGGATTTCTGCGGTGCGAAGTAGTAGACGTCCGTCTCGGCGATGTCGACGGGCAGACCGCCGGCGCCGCTCGTCGCGTCCACGAGGACCAGGGCGCCCTCGTCGGCACCGGCCACGCGCTTGACGGGGGCGGCGACACCGGTGGAGGTCTCGTTGTGCGTGAGGGCGTACACGTCGACGCCCGCCTCGGCCTGCGGCTCCGGGTGGGTGCCGGGGTCGGAGGCGATGACGGTCGGGTCGGCCAGCCAGGGAGCCAGCTTGGCGGCCTTGGCGAACTTCGAGCTGAACTCACCGAAGTTCAGGTGCTGCGACTTGTTCTCGATCAGGCCGTGGGTCGCGACGTCCCAGAACGCGGTGGAGCCGCCGTTGCCGAGGACGACCTCGTACCCCTCGGGCAGGGAGAACAGCTCACTGATGCCCTCGCGCACCTGGCCGACCAGGTTCTTGACCGGGGCCTGGCGGTGGGAGGTGCCGAGGAGGGAGGTACCGGTTGCGGCCAGCGCGTCCAGCGCTTCCGTCCGCACCTTGGAGGGGCCCGCGCCGAATCGACCGTCGGCGGGCTTGATGTCAGCGGGAATCTGGATCTCAGCCACGCAGTGAGGTTAGCCGGTGCGGGAAACCTGGTCGAAACGCAGTCCGTCGGCTGAGACGGGCCGGGGTCTCGGGTCGGGGCAGGGAGGGAGTGGCGGATCTGTACCACTGGATGCGTTGGGCACCTGGGGTTTTGCTGATCAGAGGTGGGACGGATCTGCCAATCGGCCAGACTTGCTCCGGCCGGCGGCCCTGGATGCCGCCCGCCACTTCAGTGTCAGTGGGCGCGTGCATTCTGGAGGCATGACGGATCTAGAGGCCGATCTGCGCAGGGGCGTGCGAGGTGACGTCCGCTTCGACGTCACCTCCCGCGCGCTGACCACCATGGACGCGTCCAACTACCGGCGGGTCCCGCTCGGTGTCGTGGCCCCACGCGACGCCGATGACGTCGCCGCCGTCCTCGCCGTGTGCCGGGAACACTCGGTACCGGTCGTCGCGCGGGGCGGCGGTACCTCCATCGCCGGGCAGGCGACCGGCGCCGGAGTGGTGCTGGACTTCACCCGGCACATGAACCGGCTGCTCTCCCTCGACCCTTCGTCGCGCACCGCCGTGGTCCAGCCCGGGCTCGTCCTCGACCGCCTCCAGGACGCCGCCGCCCCGCACGGGCTCCGCTTCGGGCCCGACCCCTCCACCCACAGCCGCTGCACGCTCGGCGGGATGATCGGCAACAACTCGTGCGGGTCGCACTCGGTGGCGTGGGGGACGACCGCGGACAGCGTGGCCGAACTGGACGTCGTCACCGCGCGTGGGGAGCGGCCGCGGCTCGGGCAGGGGTGGACCGGGGCGCCCGAGGGACTGCGGGCGTTGGTGGAGGGGGACCTGGCGCGGCTGCGGACCGGTTTCCCGGAGCTGCCCCGCCGGATCTCCGGGTACGCGCTGGACGCGCTGCTGCCGGAGCGGGGTGCGGATGTCGCCCGTTCCTTCTGCGGGAGCGAGGGCACTCTGGGGATCCTCACCGAAGCCGTCGTACGACTCGTCGAGTCACCACGCGCGCGTGCCCTCGCGGTGCTGGGATACCCGGACGAAGGCGCGGCCGCCGAGGCCGCGGCCGGACTGCTGCCGTACGGCCCGCTGACGGTGGAGGGCATGGCGGCCGACCTGGTGCCCGCGGCGGTCGCGCTGCCCCGTGGCGGGGCGTGGCTGTTCGTGGAGACGGGCGGCGACACACCGGCCGAGGCACGCGCGCGTGCGGAGACGATCGTGCGGGCCGCCGATGTCATGGACGCGGTGGTCGTGACGGACCCGGCCGGTCAGCGCGTCCTGTGGCGCATCCGCGAGGACGCCAGCGGTACGGCGACCCGGATGCCGGACGGCTCCGAGGCCTGGCCCGGCTGGGAGGACTGCGCGGTGCCGCCGGCCCGGCTGGGCGCGTATCTGCGGGACTTCAGGGGGCTGCTGGGCGAGCACGGGCTGCGCGGGACGCCGTACGGCCATTTCGGGGACGGCTGCATCCACGTCCGTATCGACTTCGATCTGCTGACGGACGCGGGGGTCGGCCGCTTCCGGCGCTTCTCGGAGGAGCTCGCCGACCTGGTCGCGGCGCACGGCGGCTCGCTGTCCGGCGAGCACGGGGACGGGCAGGCGCGGGCGGAGCTGCTGCCCCGGATGTACGGCGCGGAGCTGGTGGGCCTCTTCGAGCGGGCGAAGGGTGTCTGGGACCCGGACGACCTGCTGAACCCCGGGATGCTGGTGCGCCCGGCGCCGCTGGACTCGAACCTCCGCTTCTCCGTCCTGCCCCGTGAGCCGGTCGACGTGGCCTTCGGCTACCCCGCCGACGGCGGCGACTTCTCGGCGGCGGTACGCAGGTGCGTGGGCGTGGCGAAATGCCGTACGACGTCCGCGCCCTGGTCCTCCGTCATGTGCCCGTCCTTCCGCGCGACCGGCGAGGAGGAGCACTCCACGCGCGGGCGGGCCCGGCTGCTGCACGAGATGCTCGCCGGGGAACTGGTGACCGACGGGTGGCGCTCGGAGGAGGTGCGGGACGCGCTGGATCTGTGCCTGTCCTGCAAGGGGTGCCGGTCCGACTGCCCGGTCGGGGTCGACATGGCCACGTACAAGGCGGAGTTCCTGCACCACCACTACGAGGGGCGGCGCCGTCCGGCCGCGCACTACGCGATGGGGTGGCTGCCGGTGTGGCTGCGGGCGGTGGCCCGTACGCGCGCGGCGCGGATGGTCAACGCGCTCGCTGCGGTGCGGCCGCTGGCGGCGGTCGCGAAGAGGCTCGGGGGAGTCGCTCCCGAGCGCGCGATCCCGCGGGTGGCGGTGGAGACGTTCAGCCGGTGGTGGGGGCGGCGGTCGGCGGGCGTCGAGGGCGCGCACGGGGCGGTGGGCGGCGGGTCGCGCGGGCCGGGCGGCAAAGGGTCGCGCGGGGCGGCGGGTGGTGGGCTGCGTGGGGCGGGTTCCGAGGGATCGCGCGGGATGGCGGGTGGCGGGGCGCGCGGGAGGGTTCGCGGCGGGGCCGGTTGGACGGCCGGCGATGGGCCGCGCGGGAAGGTCGTGCTGTGGCCGGACACCTTCACCGAGCATCTGTCGCCCGAGGTCGGGCAGGCGGCGGTACGGGTCCTGGAGGCGGCGGGGATCGGGACCGTGCTGCCGCCGACCCTGCGCACGGCGCCCGAGGGCTTCCATCCGCTCGCGGCGCGCCGCGGCCGGGTCTGCTGCGGTCTGACGTACGTCTCCACGGGCCAGCTCGACCGGGCCCGTACGGTCCTGCGCCGCACCCTCGACCTGATGGCACCGGTACTGGAGACGGACCTCCTGGTGGTGGTCCTGGAACCGAGCTGCGCGGCGGCGCTCCGCACGGACCTGCCGGAACTGCTTCACGACGACGAGCGGGCCGCGCGTCTCGCCTCGCGGGTGGTGACCTTCGCGGAGGCGCTGGAGCGCCTGGCGCCGGATTGGCGGCCGCCTCGCGTGGACCGTCCGGCGGTCGGCCAGACCCACTGCCACCAGCACGCGGTCCTCGGCGACGCGGCCGAGCGGCGGCTGCGGGAAGCCGCGGGCCTGACCGGTGATCTGGCGGGTGGCTGCTGCGGGCTCGCGGGCAACTTCGGCTTCGAGAAGGGCCACTTCGAGGTGTCGCGTGCCTGCGCCGAGGAGCAACTCCTGCCGGCGGTGCGGGGGGCGACCGACGGGACGGTGGTCCTGGCGGACGGTTTCTCCTGCCGGACGCAGTTGGGGCAGCTGGCGGGGGTGCGCGGGCGGCATCTGGCGGAGGTGCTGGCGGAGGGGCTGGACCGGGGCGTGAGCTGAGTCATCCAGAACAGTGGCAAAAGGGGTTCACGTGCCTGACGTAGTCCATTACTGTGGACTCGTAAGTCCATCAAGATGAACGAACTCGCTCCAAGTCCTCTGGAAGGCCCCGTGACCACGCCGACCCCGGTTTCCGAGACCCCTGTCACCCAGGCCGCCCCGGCCGGAGTCCCGCACCGCTGGGGTTCCCTCGGTTCCATCGGGCTGGTGCTGTCCGCGGGTATCTCGGTGCAGTTCGGCGGCGCCCTCGCGGCGAGCCTGATGCCGCGGGCCGGGGCGTCCGGTGTGGTGACCCTGCGGCTGGTGGCGGCCGCGCTGGTCCTGCTCGTGGTCTGCCGGCCGAGGCTGCGCGGGTACACGCGTGCGGACTGGGGCACGGTCGTCGTCTTCGGCATCACGATGGCCGGGATGAACGGGCTCTTCTACCAGTCCATCGACCGCATCCCGCTGGGCCCGGCGGTCGCCCTGGAGGTGCTCGGTCCCCTGGCGCTCTCCGTCGTCGCCTCCCGACGGGCGGTCAACCTCGTCTGGGCGGCTCTCGCCCTCGCAGGCGTCTTCCTCCTCAGCGGCGGTGGCTTCGGCGGCCTCGACCCCGTCGGCGTCCTGTTCGCCCTGGGCGCCGGTGCCATGTGGGCGGCGTACATCGTCTTCAGCGCCCGTACGGGCCGCCGCTTCCCGCAGGCCGACGGGCTCGCCCTCGCCATGGTGGTCGCGGCGCTGGTGTTCCTCCCGCTCGGCATCGCCGAATCCGGCTCGAAGCTCCTCGACCCCACGACGATCGCCCTCGGCTCGGCCGTGGCGGTCCTCTCCTCGGTCCTGCCCTACACCCTCGAACTCGTCGCCCTGCGCCGCCTCCCCGCCTCCACCTTCGCGATCATGATGAGCCTGGAACCGGCCATCGCCGCGACCGCCGGCTTCCTCATCCTGAACCAGGCCCTTTCCGTGACCGAGGCCGCCGCGATCGCCCTGGTCATCGCGGCGAGCATGGGGGCGGTGCGGACTCAGGTGGGGCGGGGGAAGGCCAAGGTTCAGGACGACGCTTCCTGAGGGTCGCGGGAAGCCCGGGCCGCCTCCCGGACAGTCGACTTCTCGTACATTCTGCGCATTGTCAGCAGCCGTCGGCAGCCTCACCCTGAGCTCTCATGGACAACGGAACACCGGGCGCGCTCGTCGGCGAACCATCCCCGCCGGGGCCGATCGAACTGGTCGAACTGGTCATACCCGGCACCGGCGTCGTGGACCGCGAGGAGGTTCTCCGGCCGCCCGGTGTACGCCAGGTGAGCGGGGACGACAGCGCGGGCTGGTACCGGCCCGCGGAGGAGGACACGGACGGGCCGCGCACTCTGCGGGAGGTGTACGACTGGCCCCGGCTGCTGATCGGCGGGGCCGGCCGGGCCGCCTGGCTCTTCCTCCTGCCGTTTCTCGTGATCAACCTGGTGACGTGGATGCAGCCACGCTTACCTGAGCGCTCATGGCAGGGCTCCCTGTACAGCTTCGGAGCGCGGCTGCTCGGACTCTCCCTGACGGTGATGCTGGTCGGTGTCTTCGGACAGGCGGCCATGGACCAGGTCGTCTGGCAGTGCGGAGCCGAGACCGCCGAGTGCGTCTCGGGCAACTTCGCGGTGACCGCGGCCCGCAAGCCGGACACCGGGGCGGGCCTGGCCCTCGCGTCCCTCGCGCCGCTGATCGTCGGCACCCTGATGGCGTTCAGCGCCCGGGACGCCAAACGTGAGTACCGCCCGGTGCTCAGGACCGCTTCGCGTGAGAACTACGAGCGGGCCGAGGAGGAGGACCGGCACCGGCGCAACGGACACCGCACCCGGCGGCCCCTGGAGGTCCGCGGCTTCTGGGAGCACAACACCCGGGCGAAGGGCCTCACCACACGGCACCTGTGCGCGGGACTACTCACGGTGGCCATGCTGCTCATCGTGCCGCCGCTCCAGTACGACCTGCGTGAGAGCGACGCCGGCCTGGCCCTGACCCTGTTCGTGCTGACCTTGGTGATGGCCCTCCTCGTGGTGATCGACGGCCCGTACTTCCGCGCCACCTACGTCCAGCGCGACGGAACCATGGGCCGTCCACGGCGCAGGCTCCGATGGCCCCTGCGGTACGCGAAGTCCGCTGTCGGCGCCTGCTCACTCGTGACGATCGCCGCCATGCTGTGCTGCGCGCTTCCGTCCCGGGACTGGGACGCCGCCCGCGCGCGCTCCACGATGCTGCCCGGCATGGGCGCGGAGGCGAACTACGTGGTGATCGCCCAGGGCATCGGCCTCGCGCTCATGGTCATCGCCTGTCTCGCCATGGTCCGCTCAGAGACCGGTTCGGCGTCGAGGACGACCCTGTACGGGCTGCTGGGACCCGTGGTGGGCGTGCTGGCCTGCTTCGTGGGCTGGCTGTACACCGCCGCGTTCTCCCTGTGGCTCCAGGGCTGGCTCACCCCCGACGGTGACCCGTACGCGGCCCTCATCCCGCGGGCCGTCCAGGTGGTCGCGGCGGCCTTCCCGCTGGTCGTGCTGATCGGCGTGGCGGTGGGCGCGATCGCCGCCGCCTGCACGGCCCTGCGCCACCCCTGGCGACGCGACCTCACGCCCCCCGGCCCCGAACCCGGCACGGACCGCGACGACCACCTCGACAACCAACGCCAGTGGAGAAGGCTGCGGTTCGCGGAGCACGCCGGAGGCCGCGCCCTGGTCTGGTACGACCGTGGCCTGGCCACCCTCGCGGTCCTGGTCGTCCTCCTGACCTGCGCCATGTACGGGGCTTACTGGGTCGGCGACGGTTCCTGGCTGGCGGGCGTACGGGACGTCATGGTCGACGTACTCCAGCAGTTGACGACACTCGGGGCCGTCATCCTCGTGGGTCTCGTCGCGGTGGCCGTGTTCGCCGTACGAGCCATCGTGCTGCGGCCGGAGATGCGCCGGAACGCGGGGCTGGCCTGGGCGTTCGGCGCGTTCTGGCCGCGTGCGGCGCACCCGTTCACCCCGGCGGCCTGGGCGGTGCGCACCGTCCCCGAACTCGTGCACCGGATCGAGTACCTGCTGGACGAGAACGACCGCCGCCGCCTGCTGATCCAGGCGCACTCCATGGGATCCGTCATCGCCGTGGCGGCCCTGTGGCAGGTACGGCCCGAACTGCGCCGGCGCATCGCCCTGCTGACCACGGGCAGTCCGGTCGGTGTGGTGTTCCGGCGCCACTACCCCGGCTACGCGCCCGCCGACTCGATCCACGCCCTGGAGACCCTGCACGCCTGGATCAACATCCACCGCACGACCGACGTACTGGCGGGACCCGTCGTCGGGGACGCGGTGGAGAACGGCGGAGTCGAGGACATCGAGTGGAAGGACGGGGTGGACCCGGCAACCGAGCCCGCCACGGCGGAACCAGGACGCACCGAGGGTCAACCCGTCTTCTGGCCACTGGAACGCCACCTCAACTACCGCCGCGCGCCGCGCCTCCGCCCGATCCGCCAACGCCTCCTCGACGGCCTCGCCGAGACGCAGCCACCACCACCTCCGGCCGTCCCCCCGTCACGCCTCAGCGGAGGCCACCGCCACCGGCTGCCGTCACGAAGCGAGCGAAGGCTCCCGGAGTGACGGAGAGGACCCCGGCGGCGAACCAGCCGTGGAACCCACAGCGCCGGGCCCCCTGCCCCGGATCGCGTCCCCCAGCAGCGCCCCGCGCCGCGATTGGCAGATCTGTCCCACCTCCGAAGAGCAAAACCGCAGGTGGCAGAGGCCCGACGGGGGACACATCGGGGACAGATCTGCCAATCCCCGATCTTCTGCCTGATGGCTGAGAGGGGCGGTGGGGTTTTCATGCAAGCATGCTTGCTTGTTTCTGGGGGCGCTGACATCCTCGCCTCATGGCCGATCCCACGCCCGTCATCGATGATCTGTGTGCCGAGAGCGAGGAACTCGATCTGCTCGTGGCCGAGTTGAGCCCCGAGCAGTGGCAGCTCGCGACGCCCGCCCCCGGCTGGAGCATCGCCCACCAGATCGCCCACCTCGCCTGGACCGACCACTCCTCCCTGCTGGCGGTGACCGATCAGGACGCCTTCTCCCGCGAGATCGAGAAGGCGCTCGCCGCGCCCGGGGACTTCGTGGACAACGGTGCCGAGGAGGGGGCCGGGAAGCCTCCGGCGCGGCTGCTCGCGTACTGGCGTGCGGGACGTGAGGACCTGGCCGACGCGCTGCGGGCCGCCCCCGACGGCGCCCGCTTCCCCTGGTACGGCCCGCCCATGTCCACCGCCTCCATGGCCACCGCCCGTCTCATGGAGACCTGGGCCCACGGCCTGGACGTGGCGGACGCGCTGGGCGTGACCCGTACCCCCACCGACCGGCTGAGCCACATCGCCCGCCTCGGCGTCCGCACCCGCGACTACTCCTTCGGCGTGCACGGACTGACCCCGCCGTTCGAGGAGTTCCGCGTCGAACTCACCGCCCCTTCAGGCAAGTTGTGGGTGTACGGCCCCGAGAACGCCACCGACCGCGTCACCGGCCCCGCCCTCGACTTCTGCCTCCTCGTCACCCAGCGCACCCACCGCACCGACCTCGCCCTGCGCGCCGAAGGCTCCGACGCCGACCGCTGGCTCGACATCGCCCAGGCCTTCGCGGGGCCGCCGGGGGACGGGCGGGAGCCGAAGGGGGAGGCCAGGTGAACATCCTCCGGATCGGGAACGCCTCCGGTTTCTACGGCGACCGGTTCGACGCCCTGCGCGAGATGCTCACCGGCGGCGAACTCGACGTCCTCACCGGCGACTACCTCGCCGAACTGACCATGCTGATCCTCGGCCGCGACCGCCTGAAGGACCCCGGCGCCGGTTACGCCCGCACCTTCCTGCGGCAGCTGGAGGAGTGCCTGGGCCTGGCGCACGAGCGGGGTGTGCGCCTCGTGACCAACGCCGGCGGCCTCAACCCCGCCGGACTCGCCGACCGGGTGCGGGAGTTGGCCGACCGGCTCGGCATCCCCGTCCGCGTCGCCCACGTCGAGGGCGACGACCTCACCGCACAGCACCCCGGCAGCCTCGCCGCCCACGCCTATCTCGGCGGCTTCGGCATCGCCGCCTGTCTGCGCGAGGGCGCCGAGATCGTGGTCACCGGGCGCGTGACGGACGCGGCCCTGGTCACCGGGCCCGCCGCCGCGCACTTCGGGTGGGGGCCCGGGGAGTACGACCGGCTGGCGGGGGCCGTCGTCGCCGGGCATGTGCTGGAGTGCGGGACGCAGGCGAGCGGCGGGAACTACTCGTTCTTCCAGGAGGGGGACGTCCGACGCCCCGGCTTCCCCCTCGCCGAGCTCCACGAGGACGGCACGGCGGTCATCACCAAACACCCCGGCACCGGCGGCTTCGTCGACGTCGGCACGGTGACCGCGCAGCTCCTGTACGAGACGGGCGGTGCCCGGTACGCGGGCCCCGACGTCACCGCCCGCCTCGACACGGTCCGCCTCACCCAGGACGGCCCCGACCGCGTCCGCATCGACGGCGTCCACGGCGAACCCCCGCCCCCCACCCTCAAGGTCGGCCTCAACCGGCTCGGCGGCTTCCGCAACGAGGTCGCCTTCGTGCTGACCGGGCTCGACATCGAGGCCAAGGCGGCCCTGGTGCGGCAGCAGATGGATCCCGTACTCGCCAAGGCCGCCGACGTCCGCTGGGATCTGGCCCGCACCGACCGCCCCGACGCCGGCACCGAGGAGACCGCGAGCGCGCTGCTGCGGCTCGTCGTACGGGACCCGGACCAGGAGGCCGTGGGGCGGGCGCTCAGCGGGGCCGCCATCGAGCTCGCGCTCGCGAGCTACCCCGGCTTCCATGTGCTGGCGCCACCTGGAAAGGGCGCGCCTTATGGGGTCTTCGAGGATGTGTACGTCCCCCATGACACCGTCTCCCATGTGGCCGTCCTCCACGACGGACGGCGGCTGGCCGTGGCGCCGGCCCAGGACACCCTCGTACTCGACGACGTGCCGGAACCGTCCCTGCCCGAGCCGCTCCCGTCGGGGCCCACGCGACGGGCCCCTCTCGGGCTCGTCGTCGGCGCCCGCAGCGGCGACAAGGGCGGGAACGCCAATGTGGGTGTCTGGGCCCGGACCGACGAGGCCTGGAGCTGGCTCGCCCACGCGCTGACCGTCGACCGGCTGCGCGAACTCCTCCCGGAGACCGCAGACCTGCCCGTCACCCGCCGCACCCTTCCGGGCCTGCGCGCCCTCAACTTCGTCGTCGAGGGCATCCTCGGCGCCGGCGTCGCCGCCCAGCACCGCTTCGACCCGCAGGCCAAGGCCCTCGGCGAATGGCTGCGCTCCCGCCACCTGGACATCCCGGAGGAGCTGCTGTGACCGTCCTGTCGTCGGCGCTGGACACCAACGGCCCCGATTACCGCGCCCACCGCGAGACCATGCTCGCCAAGCTCACCGCACTGGATGCCGAGCACGCCAAGGCCCTCGCGGGCGGCGGCGAGAAGTACGTTCAACGGCATTGGAAACGCGGCAAGTTGCTCGCCCGTGAGCGCATCGAACTGCTCCTCGACCCCGACACGCCCTTCCTGGAACTGTCCCCGCTCGCCGCCTGGGGCAGCGACTACACCGTCGGCGCCTCCCTGGTCACCGGAATCGGGGTCGTCGAGGGCGTGGAGTGCCTGATCACCGCGAACGACCCGACCGTGCGCGGGGGCGCCAGCAACCCCTGGTCGCTGAAGAAGGCGTTGCGCGCCAACGACATCGCGCTCGCCAACCGGCTGCCCTGCATCAGCCTGGTGGAGTCCGGGGGCGCCGACCTGCCGTCCCAGAAGGAGATCTTCATTCCCGGCGGGGCCATCTTCCGGGATCTGACCCGCCTCTCCGCCGCCGGGATTCCGACGGTCGCCGTCGTCTTCGGGAACTCCACCGCCGGGGGCGCGTACATCCCGGGCATGTCCGACCACGTGATCATGGTCAAGGAGCGCGCGAAGGTGTTCCTGGGCGGTCCGCCGCTGGTGAAAATGGCCACGGGGGAGGAGAGCGACGACGAGTCCCTCGGCGGTGCCGAGATGCACGCACGCGTGTCGGGACTCGCCGACTACTTCGCCGTCGACGAGCAGGACGCGCTACGGCAGGCACGCCGGGTCGTGGCACGTCTCAACCACCGCAAGGCGTACGGCGATCCGGACCCGGCCGAGCCGCCCAAGTACGACGCGGAGGAGCTGCTGGGGATCGTCCCCGGCGATCTGAAGGTGCCCTTCGACCCCCGCGAGGTCATCGCCCGGATCGTCGACGCCTCCGACTTCGACGAGTTCAAGCCGCTGTACGGGACCAGCCTGACGACGGGGTGGGCCTCGCTGCACGGCTATCCGGTCGGCGTGCTGGCGAACGCACAGGGGGTCCTGTTCAGCGAGGAGTCCCAGAAGGCGGCCCAGTTCATCCAGTTGGCGAACCAGCGCGACATCCCGCTCCTCTTCCTGCACAACACCACCGGCTACATGGTCGGCAAGGAGTACGAGCAGGGCGGCATCATCAAGCACGGCGCGATGATGATCAACGCGGTGTCCAACTCCCGCGTCCCACACCTGTCCGTACTGATGGGAGCCTCGTACGGCGCCGGGCACTACGGCATGTGCGGGCGCGCCTACGACCCCCGCTTCCTCTTCGCCTGGCCCAGCGCCAAGTCGGCCGTCATGGGCCCGCAGCAACTCGCCGGCGTCCTGTCGATCGTGGCCCGCCAGTCGGCGGCGGCGAAGGGGCAGCCGTACGACGAGGAGGGGGACGCGGCGCTGCGGGCCATGGTGGAGCGGCAGATCGAGTCCGAGTCGCTGCCGATGTTCCTGTCCGGGCGGCTCTACGACGACGGCGTCATCGACCCCCGCGACACCCGCACCGTCCTCGGCCTGTGCCTGTCGGCCATCCACACGGCGCCGTACGAGGGCGCGCGCGGTGGCTTCGGCATCTTTCGCCCCTAGTGCGCCTAAACCGGCGCCGCTCTCGCGGACCTGGTTGCTCGCCGTCGTGGTTCCTCAATTGATGGTTGCGGTGATCTAGTGGAAAGAGAATCTTTCGTGATCGGAACCGTTCTGGTCGCCAACCGGGGCGAGATCGCCTGCCGCGTCTTCCGCACCTGCCGTGAGTCGGGAATCCGGACGGTCGCCGTGCACTCGGACGCCGACGCGAACGCCCTCCACGCGCGCGTGGCCGACACGGCGGTACGGCTGCCGGGGGCGACCCCGGCGGAGACGTATCTGCGCGGCGACCTGATCGTGAAGGCGGCGGTCGCGGCCGGCGCGGACGCCGTGCACCCCGGCTACGGCTTCCTCTCCGAGAACGCGGACTTCGCACGCGCCGTCCTGGACGCGGGGCTGGTGTGGATCGGCCCGAATCCGTCGTCGATCGAGGCGATGGCGTCCAAGACGCGCGCGAAGGAGCTGATGGGCCTCGCGCCGCTGGGCGAGCCCACGGAGGCCGATCTGCCCCTGCTGGTGAAGGCGGCCGCGGGCGGCGGGGGGCGCGGGATGCGGATCGTGCGCCGCATGGAGGAGCTGGGCGCCGCACTGGAGGGAGCGCGCGCCGAGGCCGCGAGTGCCTTCGGGGACGGCGAGGTCTTCCTGGAGCCGTACATCGAGAACGGCCGCCACGTCGAGGTCCAGATCCTCGCCGACACGCACGGCACGGTCTGGGCGCTCGGCACCCGCGACTGCTCCCTCCAGCGCCGCCACCAGAAGGTCATCGAGGAGTCCCCGGCACCCGGACTCTCCGAGGGGCTCGTGGCCGAGCTGCACGCGCTGTCCGTACGGGCCGCCCGCGCGGTCGACTACGTGGGCGCCGGTACGGTCGAGTTCCTGGTCGCCGACGGCAAGGCGCAGTTCCTGGAGATGAACACCCGCCTCCAGGTCGAACATCCGGTGACGGAGGCGGTGTTCGACGTGGACCTGGTGGCTCTCCAGATCGCGGTGGCGGAAGGCCGCGCGCTGGACGCGGGCGAACCTCCACGCGCGCGTGGCCACGCCATCGAGGCCCGCCTCTACGCCGAGGACCCGTCGACCGACTGGACCCCCCAGACGGGCACTCTCCACCGCCTGACCGTCCCGGGCTCCGTCCGCCTCGACACCGGCTACGACGACGGCACCGAGATCGGCGTCCACTACGACCCCCTGCTCGCCAAGGTCATCGCCCACGCCCCCACGCGCGCGGAGGCGCTCCGCAAACTGGCGGGCGCGCTGGAACGGGCCACGATCCACGGCCCGAGGACCAACAGGGACCTGCTGGTACGGAGCCTGCGGCACGAGGAGTTCACGTCGGCGGCGATGACGACGGCGTTCTACGACCGCCACCTGACCGCGTTGACGTCCCCGTCCCCGGACCCGTACGCCCCCTTGGCCGCCGCCCTGTCCGACGCCCACAGCCGCCGCTCCCGCTTCGGCGGAGGCTGGCGCAACGTCCCCTCCCAGCCCCAGACCAGGCGCTACGAACTGGCAGGAGAGGAGCACGAGGTCCGCTACCGCCACACACGCGACGGCCTGGACGCGGACGGCGTGCGGGTCGTGCACGCGGACGCTGCTCTGGCCGTACTCGAAGTGGAGGGGGTGCAGCGCAAGTTCGACGTGACGAGGTACGGCGACGAGGTCTACGTCAACGCGACCCGGCTCAGGGCACTGCCCCGCTTCTCGGACCCCACGGCCCAGCTGGCCCCGGGTTCCTTGGTGGCCCCGATGCCGGGAACGGTGGTCAGGATCGCGGAAGGCCTCGCCGAGGGGGCCGAGGTCGAGGCCGGTGAACCGATCGTCTGGCTCGAAGCGATGAAGATGCAACACCGCATTTCGGCCCCGGCAGCAGGAACGCTGACGGCGCTCCACGTGACCTTGGGCCAGCAGGTCACAGTCGGCTCTCTATTGGCGGTAGTCGAACCCACCTAAAGGGGCGCGGGGAACTGCGCGACCAGCCACGGACCACCCGCACCCGGAAGGAGTCCCATGCCACCCACGATCGAATCCGAAGAACACACGGCCCTCCGCAAAGCCGTAGCCGCCCTCGGCAAACGCCACGGCCGCACCTACAACCGAGAAGACCTCTGGTCCGAAGCAGCCAAGCTCGGCTATCTCGGCGTCAACCTGCCGGAGGCATACGGCGGTGGGGGCGGCGGCATCTCCGAACTCTCCATAGTCCTGGAGGAGTTGGGCGCCGCAGGATGCCCCCTCCTCATGATGGTCGTCTCCCCGGCCATCTGCGGCACAGTCATCGCCCGCTTCGGAACCGACGCCCAGAAGAGCGAGTGGCTCCCCGCCCTCGCGGACGGCACCCGCACCATGGCCTTCGGCATCACCGAACCCGACGCCGGCTCCAACAGCCACCGCATCACCACCACGGCCCGCAAAGACGGCACCGACTGGCTCCTCACCGGCCGCAAGGTCTTCATCTCCGGCGTCGACATAGCCGACGCCACCCTCATAGTCGGCCGCGCCGAAACCGTGTCCCATAGAGAGGGCCGCACCGGCAGCCTCAAGCCCTGCCTCTTCATCGTCCCCCGGGACGCGGAAGGCTTCACCCGCCACCAGATCGACATGGAACTCCACGCCGTGGAGAAGCAGTTCGAGCTGACCCTCGACGACGTACGCCTCCCCGCCGACGCACTCGTCGGAGACGAGGACGCGGGCCTGCTCCAGCTCTTCGCCGGCCTGAACCCCGAACGCATCATGACGGCCGCCTTCGCGATCGGCATGGGCCGGTACGCGCTCGCCAAAGCCATCGAGTACGCCCGCGACCGCACCGTCTGGAACGCCCCCATCGGCGCCCATCAGGCCATCGCGCACCCCTTGGCGCAGGCGCACATCGACCTCGAACTGGCCCGCCTGATGATGCAGAAGGCGGCCCGTCTCTACGACACCGGCGACGACGTCGGCGCGGGCGAGGCCGCCAACATGGCGAAGTACGCGGCGGGGGAGGCCTGCGTGAAGGCGGTCGACCAGGCCGTGCACACCCTCGGCGGAAACGGCCTCACCCGGGAATTCGGGCTCGCCTCGTTGATAACGGCCTCGCGCGTGGCTCGTATTGCCCCGGTGAGCCGGGAGATGATTCTCAACTACGTCTCCCACCAGACCCTGGGCCTGCCCAAGTCGTACTAGGCCGTCTTGGAGGAACCGTGTTCCGCAGCGAGTACGCAGACGTCCCGCCGGTCGAACTCCCCATCCACGAGGCCGTCCTGGGCCGGGCGGCCGAGTTCGGGGAGAACCCCGCACTGATCGACGGCACGGACGGCACCACCCTCACGTACGCCCAACTGGACGCGTTCCACCGACGCGTAGCCGCCGGTCTCGCCGAGGCCGGGGTCGCCAAGGGGGACGTGCTCGCGCTGCACAGCCCCAACACGATCGCGTACCCCACCGCGTTCTACGCCGCCACGCGCGCGGGAGCGACCGTCACCACCGTGCACCCGCTGGCCACACCCGAGGAGTTCGCCAAGCAGCTGCGGGACTCCGCGTCCCGCTGGATCGTCACCGTCTCCCCACTGCTGGAGACGGCCCGCCGGGCGGCCGAACTCGCGGGCGGCGTCGAGGAGATCTTCGTCTGCGACAGCGCCCCCGGACACCGCTCGCTCATCGACATGCTGGGCTCGACGGCCCCGGAACCGGTCATCGACATCGACCCCGTGGAGGACGTGGCGGCACTGCCGTACTCCTCGGGCACGACCGGCCTTCCCAAGGGCGTCATGCTCACCCACCGCCAGCTGGCCACCAACCTCGCGCAGCTCTCACCCGCCCTCGCGGTAGGCCCCGGCGACCGCATCCTCGCCGTGCTGCCCTTCTTCCACATCTACGGTCTGACAGCCCTCATGAACGGGCCCCTGCGCAACGGTGCCACCGTCGTCGTCCTGCCCCGCTTCGACCTGGAGACCTTCCTCGCGGCCATCCAGAACCACCGCATCACCGGCCTGTACGTCGCCCCGCCCATCGTCCTGGCCCTCGCCAAGCACCCGCTGGTCACCCAGTACGACCTGTCGACGCTGCGCTACATCCTCAGCGCCGCCGCCCCCCTGGACGCCAAGCTCGCCGAGGCCTGCTCGCAGCGCCTGAACCTGCCGCCCGTGGGCCAGGCGTACGGCATGACGGAACTCTCGCCCGGCACCCACGTCGTCCCCCTGGCCGCCATGCGCCACGCACCCCCCGGCACGGTCGGCCGCCTCGTCGCCGGCACCGAGATGCGCATCGTCTCCCTCGACGACCCCGACAAGGACGTCGGCGTCGCCGAGGACGGCGAGATCCTCATCCGCGGCCCCCAGGTCATGAAGGGCTACCTGGGCCGTCCCGACGCCACCGCCGCCATGATCGACCCCGACGGCTGGCTGCACACCGGCGACGTCGGCCATGCCGACGCCGACGGCTGGCTGTTCGTCGTCGACCGCGTCAAGGAACTCATCAAGTACAAGGGCTTCCAGGTCGCCCCGGCCGAGCTCGAAGCCCTCCTCCTCACCCACCCCGGCATCGCCGACGCCGCCGTCATCGGCGTCTACAACGACGACGGCAACGAGGTCCCGCACGCGTACGTGGTCCGCCGACCCACCGTCACCGACCTCTCCGAAGGAGAGGTCATGATGTACGTCGCCGAACGCGTCGCCCCCTACAAACGCGTCCGCCAGGTCACCTTCATCGACGGGGTACCGCGGGCCGCCTCCGGGAAGATCCTGCGCCGCCGACTGAGGGAGCTCCAGTGACACTGATCGGCCGCGCACGCGCGCGGGGAATCGAGACCCTCACCCTCGACTCACCGCACAACCGCAACGCCCTGTCGGCCGCGCTGGTGGGCGAGCTGGCGACCGCCCTGGCCGAAGGGGGGAAGGACGGCGACGTCCGCGCGATCGTCCTCACCCACACCGGGAACGCGTTCAGCGCGGGCGCCGACCTCAAGGACCCACCGGACCCCCATGCCCTGGTGGGACTGCTCCGGCAGATCATCGAGCTGCCCAAACCGGTGCTCGCCCGGGTCACCGGCCACGTCCGCGCGGGCGGACTGGGCCTGCTGGCGGCCTGTGACATCGGGGTGGCGGCCAACGAGTCGAGCTTCGCCTTCACGGAGGTACGGATCGGGGTGGCCCCTGCGGTGATCTCCCTGCCGCTGCTGCCCCGCACCGACCCCCGCGCCCTCGCCCGCTACTACCTCACCGGCGAACGCTTCGACGCCGCCGAGGCCGCCCGCATCGGCCTCCTGACGGCGACCGGCGACGCCGTGGACGACGTACTGGAACCCATCCTGGACGGCCTGCGCAAGGCGGCCCCCGAAGGCCTGGCGGAGACGAAACAGCTGCTCACCGCTAGGGTGCTGGAAGCCTTCGACCGGGACGCGGCCGACCTCACCGCACTCTCGGCCCGCCTGTTCGCCTCCGCACAGGCCCGCGAGGGCATCACGGCCTTTCTGGAACGACGGGACCCCGCATGGGCGCTGTGAGCACGGTCGGCGACCGTGTGGAACGTACTCCCAAACAGGACCGCAGCCGGGCCACCCGGCAGCGCCTCCTGGAAGCCGCCGTGTCCTGCCTCGCCGAACACGGCTGGGCGGGCTCCACGGTGTCGGTGGTCGCCGAACGCGCGGGCGTCTCCCGGGGCGCCGCCCAGCACCACTTCCCGACCCGGGAGGACCTGTTCACGGCGGCGGTGGAGTACGTCGCCGAGGAACGCTCCACGGCGCTCAGGGCCCTGTTCCCCGAAGGCGCGGCCGGCGACCGGCGAGCGGTCGTCTCGGCGCTCGTCGACCTCTACACCGGTCCGCTGTTCCGGGCCGCCCTCCACCTGTGGGTCGCCGCCTCCAACGAGGAGCAACTCCGCCCGCGCGTGACGGAACTGGAGGCCCGCGTAGGCAGGGAAACGCACCGGATCGCGGTCGAGCTGCTGGGCGCGGACGAGTCCGCGCCGGGGGTACGGGAGACGGTCCAGGGCCTGCTGGACATGGCTCGCGGTCTGGGCCTGGCCAACCTGCTCACGGACGACGGGACACGGCGGGACAAAGTGGTCGCCCAATGGACGGCACTGGTGGAGATCGCCCTCAGGGACTGAGCCGCTCCACCCGCCAACTCCCGTCCGGCTCCGCCACATACCGCAGCCGGTCGTGCAGCCGGTTCTCCCGGCCCTGCCAGAACTCCACCGCCTGCGGAGCCACCCGGAAACCACCCCAGTTCGGCGGCACCGGCACCTGCTCGCCCTCCGGATACCGGGCCGCGAGCTCGGCGTACGACGCCTCCAGGTCCGCCCGTGTGGCGATCACCGACGACTGGGCACTGGCCCACGCCCCGAGCTGCGAACCGTGCGGGCGGGTCCGGAAGTACGCGGCGGTCTCGTCCCGCCCGGTACGGCGCGCGACACCCGTGACGACGACCTGCCGGGCCATCGGATGCCACGGAAAGAGCAGCGAGACGTACGGATTCTCGGAGAGGTCGCGCGCCTTGCGGGAGTCGTAGTTCGTGTAGAAGACGAACCCCTGCTCGTCGAACTGCTTCAGCAGCACCGTACGAGAGGTGGGCCGGCCCTCCGCGTCCGCCGTGGAGACCACCATGGCGTTCGGCTCGAACAGCTGGGCCTCCGTCGCGGCCTGCTTGAACCAGCGCGCGAACTGCCCCACGGGCGTGGCGGAGAGATCGCTCTCGGCAAGTCCCTCGGCCCGGTACTGCTTGCGCATGGCGGCGGGATCGGGGAAGGGAACGGGTTCGCGGGAGACGGCGTCTGCGTCGGTCACGCCGTCATCTTGCCGTATGGAATCCGCCGGAGAGCCGGTCGGGGCCCACCGCACCAGGGTGGCACTCAGTGCCGCAAGGACTCCCCAAGGGTGGCACTCGGGGATATGGTGCAGATGCCGCCGCGGTGGGGTGACCACCCGCCGTACGGGGCATCACAGGGCCAACCGACCATCCGGAGCCGTCCCCTCCGCAAGTTGCCCCCACACCGCCCCCGACAGGACCTGTCGCACACATCATGAGGAGCCGCCTGATGTCCGACCTCGACCCCGGCTTTGACCCCGGTTTCGTACCTGGCCTCGAAGGAGTCGTCGCGTTCGAGACGGAGATCGCCGAACCGGACAAGGAAGGCGGCGCCCTGCGGTACCGGGGCGTCGACATCGAGGACCTGGTCGGCAACGTCTCGTTCGGCAACGTCTGGGGCCTGCTCGTCGACGGCGCCTTCCGCCCCGGCCTGCCGCCCGCCGAGCCCTTCCCGATCCCCGTGCACTCCGGCGACATCCGAGTGGACGTCCAGTCCGCACTCGCGATGCTGGCGCCCGTCTGGGGCCTGAAACCCCTCCTCGACATCGACGAGGCGCAGGCCCGCGACGACCTCGCGAGGGCGGCCGTCATGGCCCTGTCGTACGTCGCCCAGTCCGCCCGCGGCCAGGGCCGCCCCATGGTCCCCCAGCACGAGATCGACAAGGCCCAGTCCGTCGTCGAACGCTTCATGATCCGCTGGCGCGGCGAACCCGACCCCAAGCACATCGCCGCGGTCGACGCGTACTGGACGTCCGCCGCCGAGCACGGCATGAACGCGTCCACGTTCACGGCCCGGGTCATCGCCTCCACCGGCGCGGACGTCGCCGCCGCCCTCTCGGGCGCCGTGGGAGCCATGTCCGGCCCGCTGCACGGCGGCGCCCCCTCCCGCGTCCTGCACATGATCGAGGAGATCGAGCGCACCGGGGACGCCGACGCGTACGTCAAGCAGGCCCTCGACAAGGGCGAGCGCCTGATGGGCTTCGGCCACCGCGTCTACCGCGCCGAGGACCCCCGCGCGCGCGTGCTGCGCCGCACGGCCCGTGAGCTGGGCGCGCCGCGCTTCGAGGTCGCCGAGGCGCTGGAGAAGGCGGCCCTGGCCGAGCTGCACGCCCGCCGTCCCGACCGGGTGCTCGCGACCAACGTCGAGTTCTGGGCGGCCATCGTCCTCGACTTCGCCGAGGTGCCGGCCCACATGTTCACGTCGATGTTCACGTGCGCGCGTACGGCGGGCTGGTCGGCGCACATCCTGGAGCAGAAGCGGACGGGGCGGCTGGTGCGGCCGTCCGCGCGGTATGTGGGGCCGGGTTCGCGCAGCCCGCAGGATGTCTTGGGGTACGAGGACATCGCCCACTGAGAGGGGTGCCTGAGGGGCGCGGGCGACTGCGGGCCGTATGTGGCCGATCGCGCAGTTCTTCGCGCCCCTTGGGGCGTTGATCTAGGCCGGAGTCAGCAAGGTGCCGTGGTGCCGCTCCGCCACCAGCGGGTGCGCCCGCAGCTTGCCCTTGAGCTCGTTGTAGCCGTACTCCGCGAACAGCGGGTTGGTGGGGTCGTCGGAGACACCGGGCGCGGCCGAGGCGTACGGGAAGGTCAGGGGCTCCACGCGCGCGTCGAGACGCGGGTTGTAGAAGAACGGGACGGAGAACCGCTCGGTCGCCCCGGGCGGGGAGACGACCCGGTGATTGGTGGCGACGAGATACCCATTGGTGGCCACCTCCAACAGCTCACCAAGATTCACGACGAACGCCCCGTCCAGCGGCGGCACATCGTGGAACCGCCCGTCCTCACGCTGCACCTGGAGCCCGCCGACCTGGTCCTGAAGCAGCAGGGTCAGGAACCCGTAGTCCTTGTGGGCACCGACCCCCTGATCAGCCCCGTCCCCGGCACTCCCCGGATAGCGCACGAGCTTCAGATGCGGATGGGCGTGCGCCCCGAAGATCGGGTCGTAGAAGTCGGCGGGCGCCCCGATCGAGGCGAGCAGCTCGTGCAGAAGCCGCTCGGCGACGGAGCTGAGCCGTTCGACCCACCCCAGCGCGGCGGTCCGCAGCTCGGGCAGTGAGTCGGGCCACTGGTTGGGCCCCTGGAGCCACCAGTAGGCAGGCTCGTCGGCCCCCAATATCCGAGCCTCCCGCTCGGCCCCGATGTCGAGCTGATCCCGCCAGTCCCTGCTGCCCCCCGTCCGCTCATCCCCGGTCCGCGTGTACCCGCGGAAGTGCGGCGAGCGGACGTTGTCGATGGCGAGTCGCTCCGCTTCGGGAAGGGCGAAGAACTTCCGCATGGCGGAGAGCAGGGAGCTGACCTCCTCCCGACCGACCCCATGGCCGACGAGCTGGAAGAACCCCACGTCATGGGCGGCACTGTGCAACTGGGCACGGAGCAGCGCACGCGCTTGGGGACCGCGATCGGCGGCGGAGAGATCGATGATCGGGAGCTGCTGGTACGACGGGTTCGTCGACACGTTCGTCATGGAGTTCGTCCACAGAAGGAGGAGAGGGAGCAAAGCAGGGAACGGCAGCGGGTGGCTGCGTCAGAAAGGGGCCGGAAGCTCAGATGGAGCGTCGACAGCCCATGCTCGTGACGCGGACGTAGTCCACGTGGCGGCGTCGAACGAGCGAAAGCATGAGGTCAGAGTACTGCGCGCCGCAAGAAACGCGGGTGTCGCAGATCACTCCCGAAAATCCTCCAGGAACGCAGACGACCCGCAAGCTCGGGTTCCACCGCCTGAGCGGGGGAGCCGGCCGGACGTACCGGCGAGCTTGCGGGTCGGGTGACTGCGTTGGTCTGGGCCGGCTGCGTGGGTCTGGGCCGGCTGCGTGTTTCGCTCACACGCTGGTCCGACACCACACTGGGTGGGATGGCGGGCCGCTAGCCCGCAGCCACCTCGCGCGTCCGGGTTTCACTCATGTACCCGATCACCTCCTCTCGGCGTGAGGCACACACTAGGAAGCGATCGGCGACCGATCAACCGATTTTCCGGGATGTTGACGGTGTCCCTTCGGCACGGACGCTGTAGCCGTATCCGTCGCCGCGTTGCAGCAGCCGCAGATTCCAGTAGGAGACGTTGATCCGTCCCTCCGGCGTTGTGAGGCTGTGCTGCCCTCTGGCCCGCACCGAGATACGGCCGGTCCAGGTGCCCGCCCACTTCCCGGTGGGCATGGTGGCTCGTACGAGATCTCCTGTGACGTACCCGAAGTGTTGCTTGACGCGAGCCCGCCGCAGGCGAGGGAAGCCGAATCGGTCCGGCGTGGTACGAGAGTATGAGCCGCGCCCAGCCGCTTTGGCGAGGAGAATCTGCGCGGGGAAGCGCACGATTGTGTCGCCACTCTCGTGGTCCAGACGCCCGACAGAGAGCGCGTCCAAGGTGTGGGTCTTGGCCAGCCCCATGGCACTGCGGTTCCACTTCGTACGGCCGCCCGACCAAGTGTGAACCGGGCGGCCGAGGCCACTCAGCGCTTCCGTGAGCTGCCAGCGGGTCGCGTTCATGGCGGCTGCGTCATGGAGCGGGGTTTTTGCTTGCTGGAGGATCTTTGTGAGGCGGTCGGGTTGGTGGGCGAGGAAGGCTTCGACGGGGGTGTTGCCCTTGACCTTGTTGCAGGGGACACAGGCCAGGACGAGGTTGGAGATGCGGTTCGAGCCCCCTCGGCTGCGTGGTCTGACGTGATCGATGTTCAGGGGTACGCCGGTTGCGCCGCAGTAGGCGCAGGCGCTGTTCCACTTGGCGTGTAGGTAGGCCCGGGTTTCGGTACCGGCCAGGGTTCCTTGCTGGTACTCCACCGCGGTGAGGGCTCGGCCCGCGCTCATGGCGTGGGTGTCGAAGGCGACGCTTTCTAGGTGGATCTCGGCGATCGGCGCGTAGCGGCACAGCCGGGCTGTCCAGGAGGCGGTGGTGTCGACGCGGTGGCGTAAGGAGGGTGGGAGCCACCCTGTGGGGCGAGTTCGGTTGTTCGAGCGTGGTGCTCGGTAACGGCAGTTGGCGGAGCGCCGTCTATGTCGGTAACCGGCGCGCTGTTGCATGCACAGGTGGATCTGGTCGCCACGGTGCTGGAGTTCGACCGAGATCAGCCCTCGCCTGACGGTGATTACGGCGCCTTGTCCGTCGACTTCCTTCTTCTCGTCGGTGAGAGCGAGGCCCGTGCCTTTGGAGCCCGGGTCGATGCGCAGTTGTACGCCGTCGACTTCCGACTCGGCGAACGTGCGGTCCTTCAGCCGGATGGTGAAAGGCACTTGCCGGGCGACAACCGCCCTTCCCTTGCCCAGGAGTTCGCGGGCGCGGGCCGGGTGGCAGGGCATGAGCGGCTGCCCGTCCTTGGAGAGGACGAAAACCCTGCTCGCGCCGACACCACCCGTGTACGACTCGTCTTGCGCAGGAGCGTCACCGCTCCCGTTCTCTGCCTTGGCGTGACGCCGACGGGCTTCGGTGCCGGGCCCGTCGGTCTCCCCTCGCCCATGTTCCCTGCCGGTGCCCCGCGCGATGGCGGGGTGTCCGTGAGCCGTTTCGTCCCTGCTCCCAGGGGTGTCTGCTCCCACGGATTCCAGAGCAGGCTGCTGACAAAGCACAGCCTGGTGGGTCTGCTCGCCTGCAGGAAACGTAGTCATCGGGGCACCTCCCTGACCTCTCGGATCGCGATGACTTGGGCTGGTCAGCCGACGACCTTGCGGTCGGGGAGCGACTGACCTCCTCTCTGAAGTACAGGACCGAAATTACTAACCAAGATCCGTCCAGGAGGTATATGCGGACGAGCTGCGCTCATTCGTGCGAAGAACCCCAAATCCTCGAACGCGCAACCGATCTTGCTGCTACAGGAAGCACGTCAGCCTCGCCCCACCGAACCGACGCTCACCTCACCGGCGTAGAGCCCCCGCCAGATCCAGCGCCGAAGCGATCCGCACCGCCACGTCCTCCGCGTACACCGCGTCGGACCGCTCGAACTGGCTGCGCCCGGCCCCCCGCAGGAACGTCACGACCCCGAGCGTCCGCCCCCGGCTCCGCAGGACCGCGCACAGCGCGTGTACGGCGTCTCCCGGCCACTGCCGGGCCAGGGCCCACTCCCGTGCCTTCTCGGGCGGTACCGCCCCCACGCTGGCCCGTACGGCGCCCGTACGGTCCACGCACTGGAGCGCCGGATGTCCCTCGGCGTAGCGCACGGGCAATCCGGCCTGTCCGGTCAGCAGGCTCGGGCCGGGCGCCCCGGAAGGCGTCGAGGCGACCCGTACCAGCCGTACCGGTGTGTCCGACTCGGCGGCCGGTTCCCCCGCCACCCGGTCGATGAGCGCGTGGTCGGCGAAGCCGGCGAGGGCGAAGTCGAGGTGGATCGTGGCGGCCTCGGCCGGGTCCTCGCACTCGGCGGCGGCGCGGGCCGCGCGGTGCAGCTGGTTGGTGCGGAAGCGGAGCAGGGACGCTTCCTGCTCGGCCTGCTTGGCCTCGGTGACGTCGTTGAAGAGCCATCCGACGCCCAGCGGCACCGGCTCCTCGGCGAGCGGCGAGGCCAGGCGTACGAAGCCGCAGCGCCAGCAGCGCCGCTGATCGCCCTCGGGTGTGCGTACGCTCACCCAGATCTCGGCGGGTGCGGGCGGCGCGCCCTCGGCCAGCACATGGGTGAGGGCGCTCTCCAGCTCCTCCACGCCCTGCGCGAGCAGCTCCCCGAGGGGTCGGCCCAGGACGGACGTACGGCCGACACCGAGGGCCCGGGCCGCGTGCGCGTTGACCACGGCCGGCCGTAGATCGGCGTCGACCAGCACGACACCCCAGCTGGCGTCGTCGAACAGGGCCTCGCTCAGCGCGATCGACCGCTCCAGGTCGATCTGCGCGTGCACCTCGCTGAAGGCGCAGTACACCCCGGCCGGCTTCCCGTCGGGTCCGCGTACGGCGGCCGACTGGGTCCGTACGAGGACCCGCCCGCCCTCCTTGGTCAGCAGGGCGAACTCGTGCACCTGCCGCCCGGGAGCCCGCATGGCGGACAGCAGCCACCCCTCGACCTCCTGGGCGTCCGCGCTGCGCACCGCCCACCCGGCGAACCCCTGACGCCCCACCGCCTCCGCCGCGGTCCAGCCCAGGATCCGTTCGGCCTCGCGGTTCCAGTGGGTGACGACGCCGTCGGCGTCGAAGGCACACAGTGCCGCGTCCATGCCGTCGAGCAGGGCGGCGAGCAGATCCGCGCCGTCGGGCTGTTCGGGCTCGTTCGGCCCCAGCTCGTCGGTGGTCCCACTACGCCGCGAAGCACTCACCTGGACCCCCTGCAGGCTGCGTCCGTCCGTACGGCACGTCGGTTCGCTCACTTGCAATCATCTAACTGGAACGTGACGCAGCACACACCGGGTTCCCGCAAGTTGGGGGAATCGTTGTACGCCGCTTCTGTCTCTACGGTGCCCGATCCAGCCGGAGGTCGACCCACAGGTCGGTCTCGGGCGGCAGCACATAGCGTTCGACCTCGGTGAATCCGTGCTTCTCGGCGAAGCGCAGACCGTCCTCGTTGACGGCCAGGACACAGGTCTCGATCGTGGTGGCGCCCAGCACGCGTGCGTGGGCGAGCCCGTTCTCGTACAGCGCCGTCCCGACCCCCTGCCGCCGGTGCTCGGGCAGCACGCGCGCGATGACCGTCGCCGCCCCGCCCTCCGGGGGCCGCACCGTGGAGCAGCCGACGAGCACGTCATCGACGTACGCGTTCTCCAGCCGGTACCGCGCGCCGCGCTCCCGCACCGTGGCGAGGTCCAGCTCGTCGGCCGGAACGATCACGTTGTGGACGTATCGCCACTGCTCCAGCATGGCGTCGCCCACGGCGGGCTCTATTCGAACATCAGACACGAGATCCACTTCCCCGCCGCGCGTACACCTCAATCTCGATCTCTGTCATGGGACGAACGCCAGGAGTCGCGCCGTTGATCCGTCCATTGCGATGTCGGGGCCGTGAGCTGCTCCCTCGCCGCCTTGCGGAAGGCTGTCACCACACGGCCGCGGTCCCCGGCCCGGGTCGCGACGACGACGTGGCTCGGCTCGACGCCGTCCAGGGGGACCGTGGTGAGATCGTGGCGCAGGGCCCTCCCGACGGAGACGACGGAGACCGCCAGGGTCTCGCCGGCGGCGACGAGTTCCAGTTTGTCCTCGATCGCCTCGATGAGCGGCCCGTCGGGTGCCGGGCGCCCGTCCGGCCGGGGCTCGAACCGCCAGAAGGCGCTGCGCACCGGATCAGCCGTCCGGGGCAGCGGCTCGTCGGCGATGTCGTCGAGGGTGACGGAGTCCTTGCCGGCCAGCCGATGGTCCAGCGGGACGACGAGGACACGCGGCTCGTCGTAGAGGACCGTCACATGCAGGCCGTCGGTGGGGAACGGCAGCCGGGTCACCACCGCGTCGACCCGGTGGTCGAGGAGGGCCTCGCATACGTCGCCCCAGTTCAGGTGTGTGGTCTGCACGTCGGCGTCCGGGTAGCGGTGGCGAACCGCCCGTACGGCCGGAGTGACGATGAGGCCCGACGTGAAGCCGACCGTCATGCGGTTCGGCCGGGCGGCGGCACGCGCGTGTGTGGCCGCCTGCGCCGCCGCGCGGAGCAGCGCTTCGGCATGGGGCAGGAAGACCTCCCCCGCCTCCGTCAGCCGCGTCCCCTGCGGGGTCCGGTCGAGGAGTCGGGCGCCCAGCTGCCGCTCCAGCCGCTGCACCTGCCGGCTCAGTGACGGCTGGGTGATGTGCAGGGCCGTGGCCGCGCGGCCGAAGTGCCGATGCTCGGCGACGACCGTGAAGTACCGGACCAGGCGGAGGTCGAGGTCGGTCATATGGGGAGCCTACTCAGGCTTGAACTGCGGTGATGCCCAAACCGTATTGCCCGATGAGAAACAGGCTTTGGACGCGGACGGCACCTGCTCCGGACGATGAGGGCACCCCAGACACCATCCCTCTGTTCGGAGGCATCACCATGCGCGTTTTCGTCACCGGAGGCAGCGGGTTCGTCGGTTCCGCCGTCGTGCGCGAACTCATCGACGCGGGACACGAGGTCGTGGGCCTCGCCCGCTCCGACTCCTCCGCCGCGGCGCTGACGGCCGCCGGGGCCGAGGTGCACCGCGGCGACCTCGACGACCTCGACAGCCTTCGCCGTGGCGCCGCGGCGGCGGACGGCGTCATCCACACGGCCTTCAAGCACGACTTCTCCGACATCGCCGCCTCGGGCGCGATCGACCTGCACGCCATCCAGGCGATGGGCGCGGCACTCGAAGGCACCGGCAAACCCCTTGTGACGACCTCGGTGTTCCTGGTCCCGCCGGGCACGTACGCCACGGAGGAGGACCCGGCCGACCCGGCATCCGTGGCACCCTTCCGCGTCCCCTCCGAGGAGGCCACCCTCGCCCTCGCCGAACGCGGCGTACGCGCCACGCTCGTCCGCCTCCCCCCGTCCGTCCACGGCCGCGGCGACGGCGCCTTCGTCCCCCAGCTGATCGACATCGCCCGCGACCGGGGCATGTCGGCCATGGTCGGCGACGGCGCGAACCACTGGCCCGCCGTCCACCGCCTCGACGCGGCCCGCCTGTTCCGGCTGGCCCTGGAGAAGGCCCCGGCGGGCGTCCGCCTGCACGCGATCGGCGACGAGGGCGTGCCTCTCCACGCCATAGCGACCGCCATAGGCCACGGACTGGACCTCCCGGTCGTCCGGATACCCCACGCCGAAGCCGCCGCCCACTTCGGCTGGATCGGCCACTTCGTCTCCCTGAGCCTGCGGGCGTCCAGCACCCTCACGCAGCAGCGGCTGGGTTGGAAGCCGGAGGAGGCGGGGCTGCTCGCGGACCTGGCGGACGGGCACTACTTCGAGGAGGGGCGGACGAGCAAGCTCTGAGGGGCTCTATTGCCGGTAGAAGATCCGGTCCCCGTACTCCTCGAACACCCGCGCGTTCCACGCCAGCCCCCCGTCCACGTTCCCCGACCGCAGCATCGGCGGCTCGATGCCCCGTGCCGCCAGGCCGGCCGCAGCCGTGGCCACGGCGGCCTGGAGGAGTGCCGAGGTGACGACCGTGGAGGCGGGGGCGAAGGGGGCGGGGACGGTGTCGAGGGTAAGTTCCGCGTCGCCGATGGCGATCTTGGAGTCGAGGACGACGTCGCAGTGGTCCTTGAGGTAGGTGCCGGAGGAGTGGCGGGGGGTCGTCTCGGTGGCGTACGCCACCGAGGTCACGCCGATGACTTTCACGCCACGCGCGCGTGCGCTCATCGCCATCTCGACGGGTAGGGCGTTACGGCCGGAGAGGGAGATGATCACGAGGGTGTCGCCCGCGCGGAGCGGGGAGGAGTCGAGGACGGCGGTCGCGAGGCCATCGACGCGCTCCAGGGCGGAGCCGAGCGTGGCGGGCATGACGTCGACGCCGACGACACCGGGGACGGTGAGCAGGTTCATCAGCGCGAGGCCGCCGGCGCGGTAGACGACGTCCTGCGCGGCGAGCGAGGAGTGCCCGGCGCCGAAGGCGAACAGCCGGCCCCCGGCGGCGACGGTGTCGGCGAGGAGCGCCCCGGCCGCGTCGATGTGCTCGGCCTCCTCCTCGCGGACCCGCTGCAGCAGGCCGATCGCAGCGTCGAAGAACCGGTCGGCGGGCGTGCCGTCGCTCATACGGGCCCCTTCGGGTCGGCTGTGTCGCGGATCACCGTGCGGTCTGGACCACTGCGGTGTCAATACGGCGGGGCCGAGCCGTCACGGCCCGTGCGCGAACCCGCCTCCGCCCGGCACCGACGCCATCGGATCGCCGACACCAAGCCCGCCGCACCGCCGTACAGCCCCCCGCGCGGTCCCCGGACAGCCCCCGCCCGGCCCCGGAGCGCGCCTCGGATCGCTGCCGAAACCAGCTCGTTTCACCGGCGCGGCACGGTTGTCAGTGCTATGCGTCAGAATTGAAGCCAGGGCCAGCGCACGCGCCGCGAAGTCGTTGCGCTTCCGGCAGATCTCATCGAGGGGCACGTATGTCCGGACTGATCGACACCACGGAGATGTATCTCCGCACCATCCTCGAGCTGGAGGAGGAAGGTGTGGTCCCCATGCGCGCCCGGATCGCCGAGCGGCTCGACCAGAGCGGGCCGACCGTCAGCCAGACGGTGGCGCGGATGGAGCGCGACGGGCTGGTGTCCGTGGCGAGCGACCGGCACCTGGAGCTGACCGACGAGGGGCGTCGGCTGGCGACGCGCGTGATGCGCAAGCACCGGCTCGCGGAATGCCTGCTCGTCGACGTCATCGGGCTGGAGTGGGAGCAGGTGCACGCCGAGGCGTGTCGCTGGGAGCATGTGATGAGCGAAGCCGTGGAGCGGAGGGTGCTCGAGCTGCTCCGCCATCCCACCGAGTCGCCGTACGGCAATCCCATCCCCGGTCTGGAGGAGCTCGGCGAGAAGGACGGCGCCGACCCGTTCCTGGACGAGGGCATGGTGTCGCTGGCCGACCTGGACCCGGGGCTGGAGGGCAAGACAGTCGTCGTCCGGCGTATCGGCGAGCCGATCCAGACCGACGCGCAGCTGATGTACACGCTGCGCCGGGCGGGTGTGCAGCCCGGTTCGGTGGTGAGCGTGACGGAGTCGGCCGGCGGGGTGCTGGTGGGCAGCGGGGGTGAGGCGGCCGAGCTGGAGTCGGACGTCGCCTCGCATGTGTTCGTCGCCAAGCGCTGACTGTCGTACACCTTCTGTCGGGTGTTCAACTGCCGGGACATCAGAGGCAGTTGTGGCATCCCGGTGATCTCGTCGATTCCAAGATTCACTGTGCCGAATCGCAGCGCTCGGACGCCCCGCGTGCGAGGCTGTCGCGTGAGGCATATGACCTGAGGGGGCGGGGAGGATGTGCCGCAGACGTGTGGAGGGCCCCGGCGCCATGTGGCGCCGGGGCCTGTCCTCCCCTGTGCTGACCCGGAGCCCCGAGCTCCCAGGGTCATTCCCCTCGGACCGGTTTCCCCGGCCGGTCCGCCTCCCGCTGAAGATCTCCCCTCGGCGCCGACGATCAATCCCTGAACAAGGTCACTCAAACGAGGGGTGTTGTCGGCGGAAACCGCATTCTCGAATGGGCTTTCGATAGCCTTCGGGTGACACGTCGGGCGGAACGTGCGCTTCAGGGAGGGGGCGGCACGACAGCAGGCACGTCAGACAGGGCAGGCAGCACACGGTTCACAGGACCGGCCGACTCGGCGTCCCTCGGGGTGCGGTGCCGGAACGGACTTCGACGAACCCGTTGAGGGGGTGCCAGGACCAATGGCGCGGCGCATCGACGTGACCGGGGCGGGCGGCGTACGTCTCGCGGCCTGGGAGTTCGGCGACCCTCCCAAGCCCGACCCGGCGAGGGACGCGACGGAGCACGGCGTCCGGGAGAGCGGTGAGACCGCCGGGCGGCACGTCGGTCAGCGGACCGCACAGGGCGCCCTCGACCCCTCGCCCGGCGTGCTCTTACTGCACGGCCTCATGGGCCGCGCCTCCCACTGGGCCTCCACCGCCCGCTGGCTCTCCGAACGCCACCGGGCCGTCGCCCTCGACCAGCGCGGCCACGGCCGCAGCGACAAGCCCCCGCAGGCCTCCTTCACCCGCGAGGCCTACGTCGAGGACGCCGAAGCGGCCCTCGAACAGCTCGGCCTCGGCCCGGCCGTCCTGATCGGCCACGCCATGGGTGCGCTGACCGCCTGGCAGCTCGCCGCGAAGCGGCCGGACCTGGTGTCCGGAGTGATCATCTGCGACATGCGGGCCTCCGCGCTCGGTACGGCCTCGCAGCGGGAGTGGGCGGACTGGTTCAAGGCCTGGCCCGTGCCCTTCGCCACCCTCGCCGACGTACGCAAGTGGTTCGGGGAGGACGATCCGTGGGTGGAGCGGCCCAATCCGGCGCGGGGGGAGTTCTACGCCGAGGTGATGGCCGAGTCGCCGGACGGGTGGCGGCCGGTGTTCGAGCATGAGCAGATGCTGAAGTCCCGGGAGCCGTGGGTGTTCGACGCGCACTGGGAGGAGTTGGCGCAGGTGCGGTGCCCCGCGTTGGTCGTGCGCGGGCTTGACGGGGAGTTGGGGCGGGCGGAGGCGCAGGAGATGGTGCGGGTGCTGCCGCGGGGGGAGTATGCGGAGGTCGCTGACGCGGGGCATCTTGTGCACTATGACCAGCCGGAGGCTTGGCGGGCTGCGATCGAGCCGTTCATTGATGGGCTCACGGGGTGATTTGGCGCCTAAGAGCTCGGGGGGTTCTGTCGTGTGGCGGGTGCGGGCCGGTTGTGGTTGCTCGCGCAGTTCCCCGCGCCCCTTGGGGGGTTGCAGGCATCCTGCGCCACATGGCTCGCCCGAGCAGTCGGCCCGAAAGACGCTTCAGCCCTTGCTCACCGCTGCCAGGATCTCCGGGAGTCTTGCCGCCGTCCTCGGTGCCGCCAGGTGCAGGCCCGCCAGTGCGACGGCCGCCCCGTACGCGGCGCCCGTCGGCAGCAGCAGCCAGGTCCAGTCGTCCCCGCCCGCGCTGACGTTCAGCCAGATCGTCAGGACGATGACCGGGGCGCACAGCAGGGCCGCGCCGACCATGCCGCCGAAGATCGAGATCCAGGCGAGTCCGGCCTGGCCGGGGGCCACGTTCTTGTAGCCCTCCTGCGGGATGGAGTACGGGAAGCGGGCGGATGCCCACGCGCCCGTCGCCAGCATCGCGCCGAGCAGGGCGAAGGACAGGCCGAGCGCCTCGGGAAGCCGCGCCCAGTCGCCGAGCAGCGCCGTGGTCAGGACGGTCACGAGGGTGGCGTACGGCAGGGTGATCAGCAGCAGGGCCAGCGCACGGCCGCGCAGTTCGACGTAGGCGTCCCGGGTCGAGGAGATGGTCAGGGCGACCATCCAGAACGCGGAGGTGTCCTGGCCGAACTGGTTGTACATCTGGATGCCGAGCATCCCCGCGGCGAAGCAGGCGAAGTAGATCGAGCCGGTGCCCTGCAGCGCGTTGAACACGGGCACGATCAGGCCGATCGCGAGCGAGGTCACCCACGCCGCCTTGGTCTTCGGGTCGCGCCAGATGTACCGCAGGCTGCGCTCCACGACCGTCACCGTGCGGCTGGGGGTACCTCCCAGGCTTTTGGCACTGGGGGAGGGCAGCAGCCGCCCGAGCCCGGTCGACGTCCGCTCGCGCGAGGCCGGCTCGCCGGCGGACTGGAGGGTGGACCCGTCGGGGGCGGTCATCAGCCGGGTCAGATGCCGGGCCCATACGGCGATCAGGCCCGCCAGCGCCCCCGCGCTCAGCGCGAGTTGGACGACCGCGGCCCCGTACGACCCCTCGCTCACCGACTCCACCGCCCCGATCGCGGAAGCCGGCGGCACCCACGTCAACACCTCGCCCGCCGGATCGAGCTCCGCGAGCCCGCTGGAACCCAGCCGCTGCGCACCGAAGTTGACGAGCTGCGCCCCGATCGCGATGACCAGCCCGCTCAGTACGGCCAGATCCCGGCCCTTACGGCTGGTCAGCAGCCGGACGTTGGCGGCGGCGACGGCCCGCGCGAGAGCCACGCACACCAACAGCGCCAGCACGACCGCGACGACGCCGACGGCGTACGCGAGTCCGCCGTGCGCCACCGAGATCGCGGACCCGACGAGCAGGCACAGGGTGAACAGCGGCCCGATCCCCACCAGCGAGGCCGCGAGGAGCGCCCGCACCAGGGGCCGGGGGCGCAGCGGCAGCATCACCAGGCGCGTGGGATCGAGCGTCTCGTCCCCGCTGGGGAAGAAGAGCGGCATCACCGCCCACCCCAGCGCCAGCACCGCCACCAGCGGCACGACGACGGACACGGCGTGCTCGTTCCCGCGCAGCGCGATCAGCCCGAGGAGCTGGAGCGCGGCGAACAGCAGGGTGACGACCGCCGACGCGATGTACGCGGCACGTCGCCCACCGGACTGCTTCAGCCCGTTCCGCAACAGTGACAGTTTCAGCCGTACGACGACGGCGGTGACGTCGGCGCTCATCGCGGCGCCCCGCCGCCCAGCCAGTCGAGATCGGACCCGGTGTTCCGCGCGCCCGCCCCGACGAGTTCCAGGAAGGCATGTTGGAGCGAGGGCGCGGCACCGCGTACGTCGGCCAGGGGGCCGTGCGCCCGGATGCGTCCCGCGGCCATCACGGCCACCCAGTCGCACAGCGACTCGACGAGCTCCATGACGTGGGAGGAGAAGACGACGGTCGCGCCCGACCCCGTGTACCGCTCCAGCACCCCCCGGATGGTCTGTGCGGAGACGGGGTCGACGCCCTCGAACGGCTCGTCCAGGAACAGCACTTCGGGGTTGTGGAGCAGGGCCGCCGCGAGTCCGATCTTCTTCCGCATGCCGGTCGAGTAGTCGACGACCAGTTTGTGCTGCGCGCCCGCCAGGTCCAGGACGTCGAGGAGCTGGGTGGCCCGCTTGTCGACCTCGGCGCCGGGCAGCCCGCGCAACCGCCCGGAGTAGGCGAGCAGTTCCCGCCCGGAGAGGCGTTCGAAGAGGCGCAGTCCTTCGGGGAGGACGCCGATCCGGGCCTTCACCTCGACGGGATCCCGCCAGACATCGTGTCCGACGACCTCGACAGAGCCCTGATCGGGCCGCAACAGCCCGGTGATCATGGAGAGGGTGGTGGTCTTCCCGGCCCCGTTGGGTCCGACGAGCCCGATGAACTTCCCGGCGGGCAACTCCAGATCGATCCCGGCGACGGCGACCTGCTGGCCGAACCGCTTCCAGAGCCCGCGCACACTCACTGCCGACGTCATGGAAGCCAACCTACGGGGCGCGGAGAACTTTCAGCGGTCCCGCCCGCACGCGTAGGCGAGCGGAGAGATCAACTCCTCCGCGTCCGGCAGCCACCGGTTCGCCGGCGTGGGCCTGCAGGCCCACTGCACGGCCCCGCTGGACCCGTACCGCGTGGGAGGCGCTGCCACGAACGCGCCCTCGCCCAGCGCGACCAGATCGAGCGACGACGGCGTCCAGCCGAGCTTGCGCACCAGGTCCGGCACCTTCACCGAAGCACCCGGCAGTACGAGGAAGTGCATCCGGCGATCCGGCGACAGGGTCACCGGCCCCAGTGTCAACTCCATCCGCTCCATTCGCGCCAGCGCCAGGAACCCGGCGGTCTCCGGAACGGAGATCGCGTCGAAGGTCCGCCCGGTCGGCAGCAGGATCGACGCGAGCGGCTGCTTCGACCACAACCGGCGCGCGACGGTCGCACTGCCCGTGGCCTGCGTCGCCCAGTCCTCGCGCGAGGGGTGCGCGCCGGGCGCGGCGCACGCCGCGTCGCCGCAGGAGCAGTGCTGCACCCCGTCGACGGCTTCCAGCCAGGTGCCGGGGAACACGTCCCAGTGGCGCTCCTCGGCGTAGCGTACGGCGGTCTCCAGCAGCGATTCCCCGCGCTGCTTCGGAATCTGTGCGGCTTCGGTGCTCGCGATCGTCTCTTCCACGCCCAACACAACTCCCGCGCCCACCTCGGGTTACGGCTGTACCGCGCGCGGGGGAAGCGCATCGATTCCGCATCTGGGGCGCATGGATGCATGTGTGGGGGCGCGCAGGAGGATCTGTGGGGGGAGGTGGGTAGCCACATGTGGGGTGGCTTCCGTCTTTTACCCCGGCAATCCTCACATGCCTCGCATTTTCGGTATGTCCGTGGGGCATTGATCTTCACGGCCGGATCTTTTCGCTTCAGGGGTTGTTCCCAGGGGGTATGCCATGGCCGCAAGGCCTCTCGTCGCGCGACAGCCGAACGAACGGTTGCAGGCGCTCATCCAGGAAGCGGGTTGCTCGAACGCCGGGCTGGCCCGCCGGGTCAACATGTGCGGCGCCGAGCACGGTCTCGACCTGCGCTACGACAAGACGTCCGTGGCACGCTGGCTGCGCGGGCAGCAGCCGAGGGGACGCGCCCCGGCGATCATCGCGGAGGCGCTGGGCCGCAAACTCGGGCGTACGGTCACGATCGACGAGATCGGCATGGCCAACGGCAAGAACCTCGCGTCGGGCGTCGGTCTCCAGTTCTCGCCGACCGTGCTGGGGGCCATCGAGCAGGTCTGTGAACTGTGGCGCAGTGACGTGGGCCGCCGGGACTTCCTGTCCGGCTCCTCGGTCGCCGCGTCCGCGCTCGTCGAGCCGAGCCGCGACTGGCTGATCTCCTCGCCGGACTCGCAGGTGGCCCGGCAGGCGGGACCGCGGGTGGGCCAGTCCGATGTGGCGGCCGTGCGGGCGATGACCCAGGCGCTCGTCGACCTTGATCACCAGTACGGCAGCGGGCATGTGCGTCCGGTCGTCGTGCACTACCTCAACAGTGTCGTCAGCGGACTGCTCGCCGGTTCGTACCGGGAGGCCGTGGGGCGTGAACTGTTCGCCACGGTCGCGCGGTTGACGGAGCTCGCCGGGTACATGGCGATCGACACCGGCCAGCCGGGGCTGGCGCAGCGGTACTACATCCAGGCGCTGCGGCTCGCGCAGGCGGCGGGGGACCGTGGCTACGGTGGATATGTGCTCGCCGCGTCCATGAGCCATCTCGCCGCGCAGCTAGGAAACCCGCGCGAGATCGCGCAGTTGGCGCGTGCGGCACAGGAAGGGGCGCGGGGGCGCGTGACGCCGCGCGCGGAGGCGATGTTCCACGCGGCCGAGGCACGCGGGCACGCGTTGATGGGCGATGCGCGGGCGGCGCAGCTGGCGTCCGGGCGGGCGGTGGGCGCGCTGGAGGCGGCGGATCCTTCCTCCGGGGACGACCCGGCGTGGATCGCGCACTTCGACGAGGCCTATCTCGCCGACGAGTTGGCGCACTGCCACCGGGACCTCGGGCAGGCCGAGGCGGCGGCACGGCGGGCGCAGGAGTCGCTGGACGGGCTTCCCGAGACGAAGGCGCGGCGCCGGGCCATCGGCTATGTGCTGCTCGCCACCGCGCAGGTGCAGCAACGGGAGATCGAACAGGCCTGCCACACCGGGCTGAAGGCCGTGGAGTTGCTGGAGACCGTCCGTTCCAACCGGGGCGCCGATTACCTGGAGGACTTCCAGCAGCGGCTGGAGCCGTTCCAGGACGAGGCCGTGGTACGGGAGTTCGGGGCGCGACTGGAGTTGCAGGCGGCGGCGTGAAACCCCGGGGTACGAGGGCGTGAACGCGCAGGAAACGAAGGCTCCGGAGGCGAAAGGAGCGTCTGTATAGCGGATGCGGGCCCGGTTTTGTTACCGCGGTCACAGGGACACCGGTCCAGTCCTGTGCTGCGTGGCACCGGGCTCGGGGGACCCGGTAGCGTGAGCCGACGATTCACAAGGTCCCCCATTCGTAGGAGTCCCGGTGACGCAGAGTGGACAGGGCGAGGAGCCCTCGCCGCGCGTGGCGCGCGAAGGCATCGTGCTGCCCTCCGACGGCGGCGAACCGCTGCTGCCGGGCCAGACGGGCGGACCCGGCGGCTACCAGTCCGCCCCGCACGTCCCGAACCCGACCCCCGCGCCCCCGCCCGGCGGCCAGGCCTGGGGCACCCCGTGGGGACCCGAGCAGCAGACGCCCGCCCCGCAGCAGGGCGAGGGCTGGGGTGCGCCGCAGGAACAGCAGTGGGGGGCGCCCGACCCGTACCAGGCACAGGCCCAGCAGTGGGGCGCCCAGGACGCCTCGCAGCCGCTGCCGCAGCCCGGCGGCTACGACAACGACCAGCCCACGTCGTACTACCTGCCGCCGGTGGACCAGAACCCCCAGCACGGCGCCGGCCCGGGTGCGCCTCTGCCGCCCGCCGGTCACGACAGCGACCAGCCCACCTCGTACTACCTGCCGCCGGTGAACCCGGACGCCGGGGGAGGGTACGGCGTTCCCGGCGCCCCGCTGCCGCCCGCCACCGACGCGTACGGCACGCCCGCCGGACACGGCGGCGCCACCGGCGTACCCCTGCCCCCGGCGGACGAGGGCGCCACGCAGTACATCCCGCCGGTCGCCGCGTCCCCGGACGAGGGCGCAACGCAGTACATCCCGCCGGTCGCGCCCGGGGCGCTGCCGCCCGAGGTGCCCGCGCAGGGGGTCTCGGAGCAGACGCAGTTCCTGGGGCGTGCCCCGCAGAGCGGCGGGCCGCTGCCGCCCGTGTCCGGGCCCGACGCCGAGGCCACGCAGTACATCGCGCCCGTGCCCGGGCAGCACGGCGGGGAGCGGCAGCCGCCCGCCGAGTTCGACAACCTCTTCCGCAGCGGGCCGGGCGGCGAGAGCCCGGCAGGGGCCACGCAGCAGTTGCCGCGCTTCGAGCGGGCGCAGCCGCCGCACACGGGGCAGCAGCAGCCGTCGTACGGACACCGTGACCACCACGACGACGGCGGTGGCCGCGGAGGCCGAAACCGCTCGCGCGTGCCGCTCATCGCCGCTGTCGGCATCGGTATCGCCGTCCTCGGCATCGGCGCGGGCGCGCTGCTGGCCGGTGGCGGCGGGGACGACGGTGACGGCAACAAGACCGTCGCCGCGACCGCGCCGGCGAGCGAGTCCGCCTCGCCGTCCGCCGACCCGGCAAAGGCGCAGGCCGTCGAGCTTGACAAGCTGCTGGCCGACAGCGGTGACAGCCGGGCCTCGGTGATCAGCGCGGTGGAGGACGTGAAGGCCTGCAAGAACCTCGGCCAGGCGGCCAAGGACCTGCGGGACGCGGCCACCCAGCGCAACGACCTGGTGACCCGCCTGTCCACCCTCTCCGTCGACCGGCTCCCGAACCACGCCCAGCTGACCACCGCCCTCACCAAGGCGTGGCAGGCGTCCGCGTCGGCCGACAACCACTACGCGACGTGGGCCGACCAGACCGCCGGCAAGAAGGGCTGCAAGAAGGGCCAGGCGCGCACCACCGGCCAGACCCAGGCCGGCAACACCGCGAGCGGCGAGGCCAGCACGCAGAAGATCACCGCGGCCAAGCTGTGGAACGCGATCGCGAAGACGTACGGCCTGACCGAACGCAACCGCACCCAGCTGTGACCGACGGGGGCCGCCCTCTCGCGGCCCCCGGTGCCCGGTCCCGGACCTAGCTCACGTCGGCGTTCGCCAGCGTCCTGCGTACGTCCGTGAAGCCCTTGCGCGCCGCCACCAGCCGGCCCTTGCGTACGGCCTGCAGCGTCACCTCGGTGTTGACCAGGCGCGGCAGGCCGATGGCCCCGAGGCCGTTCTCGTACTCCCAGTTGAGGGTCGGCGTCAGTCCGCCCGTGTTGACCTTCAGACCGGCGTCGAGCGCCTTGCGTACGGCGGTCGACGTCAGCTCGCCGTCGCCGAGCGACTCGACGGCGGCCTTGAACACGGTGTACGCGAGCCAGGTGGTCTGCACTCCGGCGTCCGCGGGATCGATGCGGTTGTCGTCGAAGGCCTGCTCCTTGATGACCTTCTTCATCGGGTCCCAGCGCTGGTCGGTCGCGACCGGGTACCAGCCGGTGATGTACGACCCCTCGTAGGGCCCAGACGCCCCGCCGGAGGCGTCTATCACCGTCTGGTCGACGCTGCCGAGGACCGTGCCGGTGCGGACGTCGGGAAAGTCCTCACGGGCGCGGCGGAAGGAGTCCATGAAGGTGCTGGTGCGGTCCCCGAGCGCGGGCAGCACACACCCCTTCTGCGCCGGGTCGCCGGTCGTGTGGGCGAGGGCGCGCTCGGACTGCGCCGAGTACTCGGTGGCGTCCTCCGCGGCCAGCTGGTCGTCCGCCACGGGGTGGCCGGCGGCCTTCAGGCCGGAGTCGAGCATGACGTGGAGTTCGTCGCCCGCGATGCTGTCGGGGCGGACCAGTGCCACGGGCCCGCAGCTGCCGCCGAGTTCCTTGCCGAGGCCGGCGAGAAGGCTGGGCTGGCCGCCGTTGACCGGGTAGGAGGTCACGCTGTCGAACTCGGCGTTGGTGATGCCGTAGCCGCCTATGTAGGGGATGTCGGCGCCCTCGAGCGTCGGGAAGAACGCGTCGCCGTACTGGCTGTAGGAGCCGACCACCGCGACGGCCTCCTCGTCGACCGCGCGCTGGGCGCACTTGGCGGCGGAGACGGCGTCGTTGTGGTCGTTGCAGACCAGGACGGAGAGCTCGCGGCCGTTGATGCCGCCGTGCGAGTTGATCCAACGGGCGTACGCCTGCGCGAAGGCGGGCATACCGGGCTTGTTGGTGGCGCCGGTTTTCATCGGGGCCCAGGTCATGACCTTGATCGGGTCATCCCCGGAGCCCCCCGTGGCACCGGGGATGACCCCGCAACCGACGGTCAGTGACGCACACGCGGCCAGTGCCGTCGCCGCGAGGGCGGTGGCTCTGACGGCCGGGTGGAGCCTGGGGAGGAAGGTGCTGCGGATGCGTCGCCTGCCGGTCATGGGCACACACGCTTCCGCCACATGGCCAACCCGGGAGTGACTTACGGTCAACAGTCGGTGACGCGAAGGTGAATTGCGGGGGCCGGTGAGGCGCGTGTGACGAGGAACGTACGATCGATGACCGTGCAAGGTTCGGAGAACTCTTCCCGTCGCGGCCGTCGCTCATCCACCATGGGCGGCATGCCACTGAACGACATGCCGTGGTGGCGCTGGCGCAGCAATGTGCGCTCCGCGCTGCACATGCTCTCCGACCCAGGGTTCCAGCGGGACGTCTGGCTGGCCGGTGTCGAGGGGTACGGGGACGTCACCGACGCCGTGTACCGCCTCGTCGAGGACACCTGGCTGGACAACTGGTCCGCCGAGAAATACGTCGGCACGATCTTCCGGGACTCCCAGGAGTCGGCCCTCGTCGACACCGCGGTCCTGCGGGTGCTGCGGATCATGCACCAGGTCGGCCCGGACGCACCCGTCTCCGCCTACCTCGACCACCCCGGTTGGCCGGAGGCGGTACGGGCCGCGCACGACGCCCATGTGCGGATGGCGACGGCCGACGGGGACGACCCGGACCAGCCGCCGCGCTCGCTGCACGCGCTGCAGATCATGACCCGGTCCGCGTGACGGACGCGTTCTCTGCGGTGCCGGTGGGTATGGGACCCTGTCCTGCATGAACGAGCAGTCCACCCGAGCCGCGGCGCCCGCCGAGCAGTACGTCCTCATCCTGTCCTGCCCCGACAAGCAGGGCATCGTGCACGCCGTGTCGAGCTATCTCTTCATGACCGGCTGCAACATCGAGGACAGCCAGCAGTTCGGCGACCACGACACGGGTCTGTTCTTCATGCGCGTCCACTTCTCGGCGGAAGCGCCGGTGACGGTGGAGAAGCTGCGGGCCAGCTTCGCGGCGATCGGTGACGCCTTCCACATGGACTGGCAGATCCACCAGCCCGAGGAGAAGATGCGGGTCGTCCTCATGGTCAGCAAGTTCGGGCACTGCCTGAACGACCTGCTGTTCCGGGCCCGTATCGGTGCGCTGCCGGTGGACATCGCCGCCGTGGTCTCCAACCACACCGACTTCGCCGAACTCGTGGGGTCCTACGACGTTCCCTTCCACCACATTCCGGTGACGCGGGAGAACAAGGCCGAGGCCGAGGCGCAGCTGCTCGAGCTGGTGCGTGAGCAGGGCGTGGAGCTCGTTGTCCTCGCCCGGTACATGCAGGTGCTCTCGGACGACCTCTGCAAGCAGCTCAGCGGGCGGATCATCAACATCCACCACTCGTTCCTGCCGAGCTTCAAGGGTGCGAAGCCGTACCACCAGGCTCACGCCCGGGGGGTCAAGCTGATCGGTGCGACCGCGCACTATGTGACGGCTGACCTCGACGAGGGGCCGATCATCGAGCAGGAGGTCGAGCGGGTCGGGCATGACGTGACCCCGGACCAGCTGGTCGCGATCGGGCGTGACGTGGAGTGCCAGGCGCTGGCGCGGGCCGTGAAGTGGCATGCGGAGCGGCGGATTCTGCTGAACGGGCGGCGGACGGTCGTGTTCGCCTAGGAGCTCGGGGGGTTCGGTCGCAGGGCGGCTGCGGATGCGTGGGGGCTGGTCGCGCAGTTCCCCGCGCCCCTGGAGGTGCGTCCAGTGAACCGGCCTGCTTTTAGGGGCGCGGGGAACTGCGCGACCAGCCACACCCGGCCCGCAGCCGCCGACGAATCCGCAACCCGCCCCTAGATCCGGCTCAACGACGCGACCGCGAACAGCACGTCCCTGATCGCCTCCCGGTCACCCACCTGTCCCGCCGCCGCCTCCGCCGGAGGCACATGGCCCGCGGCCAGCTGGCAGAACTCCACGCCGTCCAGGGCCACGTGCGCCACCTCGTACTCCGCGGAGCCCACCGCCGCCGGGGAGTCCAGCGGGATCAGCCACTCGCCGCCACCCGAACCCTCGATCTCCAGCCGCAGGCTGCGCCCCGGCTCGCCCGCCGGGACGAGGTGGCGCCCACGGAGCGGCCCGGCCAACCCGGTCCGGCGCCGCACGGCCAGCGCCGCGGGGAGCATGCGGGCGGCCAGGTCGATCATGCGGTTCAGATGGCGGGGGGACGGGGGGCCGTACGGGTAGTCGACCGCCTCGGCGATGTCCTCCGCGTGGACCCAGCACTCGAAGGCCCGGTCCAGCATGGCGTCGTGCAGGGGGAGTTCGAAGTCGCCGTACGACACCGAGAGCTTGCCGGAACCGCCGCCGGTGAAGGAGACCGTGCGCACCAGGTCGTGGCTCTGTTCGCGCCAGGGGCCCCGGACGGAGCGGGTCGGCGGGAAGTGGGAGCCGCGCCAGAACGCCTCGGTGCGGGCCGCGGGGGTCGGTGAGCCCGCGGTGATGTCGCCGAGCGGGTCGTCCAGGCCCAGCGCGAGGGCGACCAGGCCGTCGACCGTGAGCAGGTGGGCGATGACGCCGGCGACCGTCGTACGGCGGCTCGTCGCCTCGTCGGCCTCGAACCAGCGCAGCCGCACGGGCGCGTGCCACTCGGCATCGCCCATGTCCCGCAGCAGCGCGTCCAGGCGCGCGGTCTCGGCGTCGTAGGGCGCCGCCCAGTCGGGTACCGGGATGCGCGGCGGGCGGCGGCCCAGGCAGCCCTCCAGGACGCGGGTGCGCAGCCCGGGATCGAGGTCGAGGCTCTCCTGCGGGTGGAGCAGGCCGACCGCCCCGCGCAGCCGCAGCGCCTCGTCCGCGCAGGAGCCGCAGTCGCCGAGGTGCTCCTCGACGGCCGCCGTCTCCGCGGGCGAGCAGGCGGCCAGCGCCCAGGCGCCGAGGAGCGCCTTCAGTACGGGGTGCTCCAGGGCGAGGGGCGGCGGGGGCGGCGGTGTCTCCAGCGGGGGCAGGGGGTGCCCGGTGTCCTCGACGGACGCGCGCGGGAGCGGTATGCGGGGCGGCTCGGCGGCGGGGCCGGGGCCGTCGCCGTCGGTCGGGCCGCCGGCGCCGTCGTCTGCCGGGGGCGGGAGCTCGCCCTGCTGGTGCGCACCGCTGAGGGACTCGTCCTCCTGGCCTTCCCGGTCCTCCTGGCCTTCCGGGTCCTCCTGTCCCTCCCGGCCTTCGTGCTCGTCGTACGCCTCGAAGCGGTTCGCCTCGTTCACGCCGCACCTCCGTAGCCGGGAGGCGCTCCGGGGGCGGCGCCGGTGTCATGGGCCGTGGCGAGGAGCTGCAGGCCCAGACGGAGGCGGCGGCGGGCCTCGTCCTCGGTGACTCCGAGGTCGGCGGCGGTCTGGCGGTAGTCGCGGCGCTGGAAGTACGCCAGCTCAAGGGCGGCGCGCAGCGGGGACGGCATGGACTGGACGATGTAGTCGGCGCGGGCGGCGACGGAGGCGTGGCGGACCTTGCGCTCCAGTTCCTCGGTGGTGCCGCGGCCGCCCTGGGCGAGGGCCGCGGTCTCGGTGGCACGCAGGCGCTGCACGGCGAGGCGGTGGGTCAGCGTGGCGACCCAGGAGCGCAGGGGGCCCTGTTTGGGGTCGTAGGCGTCGGGGTGTTCCCAGACGTGGGCGAAGACCTCGCGGGTGATGCCGTCGGCGGCGCGCTCGTCGCCGAGCACGCGGTGGGCGAGGCCGTGCACCAGCGAGGCGAACCGGTCGTAGAGCTCGCCGAGGGCGGCCGCCTCACCGCGTGCGAGCCGCTGCTGCATCTTGCGGTCCCAGCGGGGAGGTGCGTCCTTCTTCGCCATGCCGCCCCCTCACCGTCGTTCGCGACTCGTCAAGCCTGGACCCACCGTCTCCTCGAATGTAGTCGGCACGTCTGACAGCGCACGCCCCTTTGTAGCAATGTGCGCCCCCGAGAGAGCGGTCGATGATAGTGGACCTTCGTCTTCCTTCCACTCTGCGTCCATTCACGATCGAACAGGATCGAAGGCGACTAAAACAAGCCTCTTCCGATCGGTTTCCGTTTCCTGGCTTGTGTTTCAGGGAACCGCCGCTGGGCAGCCGCGCTGCAAGGAAGCGTAGGAACGGCTTCCGTTTGCGGGCCGTTCCGGGAAGTCCCGGCGAGCGAAGGGCGTGGTGGTGGGGTTCAACGTGACCGGCGGCGAGCACGGCGACTGGGCCGTGCTCCATGTGTCGGGCGAACTGGATCTGGTGACGTCGCCGGTGCTGCGGCAGCGGGTGCACGACGTGGTGGCCGAGGGCCGCCACAGTCTTGTCCTCGACCTCTCCGAGGTCTTCTTCTGCGACTCCAGCGGCGTCGGCGTCCTCATAGCCTCCCGCCGCCTCATCCGCTCCTGCCAGGGACAGCTGCGGCTGATACTGCCGGCCCAGGGCGCGGTGGACGGCTCCCACGTCAACAGGGTGCTGGGGGCGCTCGGAGTGCGGCGGCTGTTCGACGTCCACGTGGACGTCGATTCGGCGACGGAGGACGAAGCGGGGCCCCTGTCGGCGTGAACCGGGGGCACTGCCGCTTCTGCCACACCGTTGTCCCAAAATTCCCCCGGTCTTGGCACAACCGCCGCTTTCCCGCTCCCCGCCCCGCCCCGGCGTCGTACGCTCCGAACCAGATGCACCCCACGTGACGTAAGGCGGCCCGAGAAGACATGGTCAGCAGCGAGTACGAGCGCAGGATCGCCGGCCGGTTCGCCACCTTCGACCAGGACGGCAACGGCTACATCGACCGGGCGGACTTCAGCGTGGCGGCCAAGGCGCTGCTCGCGGAGTTCGGTACGGCGGCACGGTCCGACAAGGGGCAGGCCCTGTATGTCGGCGCGGAGGCGTTCTGGCAGGGCATGGCGGGCATCGCGGACCGGGACGGCGACCAGCGCATCACCCGCGAGGAGTTCGTCAACGGCGCCGTGAAGCGGTTGCGCGACAATCCCGACCGGTTCGCCGAGATCGCCCGCCCCTTCCTGCACGCGGCCCTCGCCGTCGCCGACCCGGACGGCGACGGAGCGGCCACCGTCGAGGACATCGCGCGCGTGCTCCGGATCCTCGGTGTCGCGCAGGGGATCGCCGACACCGCCGCCACCGCGCTCGACACCGACGGCGACGGCAGGATCGGCGAGGAGGAGATCGTCTCCGCCTTCGCCCGTTACTTCACCGTCCCCGAATAGCGCTCCCGCAGCTTGTACTTGAGCACCTTGCGGAGCGTCTCGTTGCGCGGAAGGGCGTCCACCACCTCCAGCCGCTCCGGCAGCTTGTGGACCGAGAGCCCTTCCGTGCGGAGATAGGACGTCATCGCCGCCAGGGTCAACTCCTCGGTCCCGGGGGGCTGTTCCACCACCGCGCACACCCGCTCCCCGCGCTCCTCGTCCGGCAGCCCGATCACCGCCACGTCCCCGACCGCCGGGTGCGCGGCCAGCAGGTCCTCGATCTCCTTCGCCGAGATGTTCTCGCCCTTGCGGATGATCACGTCCTTGAGCCGTCCGGTGAGCACCAGATGCCCGGTGTCCCTGAGCATCCCGAGGTCACCGGTGCGCAGGAACCCGTCCTCGTCGAAGGCCCCCGCCGTCTGCCCCGCGTCCAGATACCCCTGGCACACGGCCTCCCCGCGCAGCCGCACCTCCCCGTCCACGATCCGTATCTCCATCCCGTCCGGCGGCCGCCCCTCGGTCGTCGCGAGGTTCTCCACGGTGTCGTCCGGCGACCCCATGGTGATCATCGGCACCTCGGTCATGCCGTACCCGTGCGTGAGCTGCACCCCCATCTCCCGGACGACCGCGTGGTACACCTCCGGCGGCTTGGGCGCGCCCCCACCGGCCAGCAGCCGCAGGGTGGGTATCACCTTGGTCTCCGGCCGCTTGCGCTGCTCGGCCAGGAACATCGAGTAGAACGCCGTCGATCCGCCCGCGACCGTCACCCCGTGCCGGCGATAGCCCTCCAGCGCGTCCGGCAGCGCGAACTGCTCGAACATCACCGCCGGGAAGCCGTACAGGAGCAGCATCACCGTGTAGTCGGGGCCGGCGATGTGGGCATACGGGAAGGCCATCGAGCCCACGTCGTCGGGCCTCAGCCGCAGCGCGTGGGCCAGGCACGAGCCGCCCGCGATCAGTGAACGGTCCGTGTGCAGCACGCCCTTGGGGTCGGAGGTCGTGCCCGAGGTCCAGTAGATCCAGCGGACCGAGGTGCCCGAGGAGGGCGGCGCGGGCAGCAGGCCGGGATCGCCGTCGGGCAGCCGGTCGTACGCCTCGAAGACGCCCTTCGCGCCGAGCCGCCGCGCCATCCCGGTGTAGTCGAAGCCCCGCCACTCGCCGGGTACCGCGAAGTACTCGGCCTTCGACTCCCGTAGCGCGAAGCCGACTTCACGATCCCGGTAGAACGGGATGACCGGCGACTGGACCGCACCCAGGCGGGCCAGCGCGAAGGACAGCACCGCCGTCTCGATCCGGGTGGGCAGCTGCCAGGCGACCACCGTGCCGGGGCGTACGCCCATGTCGTACAGCCCCGCCGCCACCCGCTCGGCACGCGCGTGCAGCTCGCCGAAGCTCAGGGAGCGGTCGTCCTGGAGAAGGACCGGACGGTCGGGGGTGAGGTCGGCGCGGCGGGTGACCAGTTCCCAGAGGGTGCGGGAGGAGCTCAGGGAGTGCGGGGTCTCGTTCATGGGTGCCCCCTGCTTGGCTGACGACTCGTCAGGTGACATGCTATCTGACGCCCCATCAGATCGTGCCTGTCAGGTGAACACCGTCCGGCGGAGGAGATCATGCCGACCGAACTGCCCCGCATCATCAGCGTCGACGACCATGTGATCGAGCCCGCGCACCTGTTCAAGACCTGGCTGCCCGCCAAGTACCAGGACCGCGGACCGCAGCCACTCACCGCCGGGATCGGTGAACTCGCCTACGTCGCCGGCAAGTACCAGATCACGATGGACCCGGACGGTCCGCCCACCGACTGGTGGATCTACGAGGACCTGAAGTTCCCGTACAAGCGCAACATCGCCGCCGTCGGCTTCGACCGCGACGAGATGACCCTGGAGGGCATCACCCGCGAGGAGATGCGGCGCGGCTGCTGGGACCCCGTCGCGCGGCTCAAGGACATGGATCTCAACCACGTCGAGGGCAGCCTGTGCTTCCCGACCTTCCCGCGCTTCTGCGGGCAGACCTTCGCCGAGGCGCAGGACAAAGAGGTCGCGCTGGCCTGTGTGCGGGCCTACAACGACTGGATGGTCGAGGAGTGGTGCGGCGACAGCGGCGGCCGGCTCATCCCGCTGTGCCTGATCCCCCTGTGGGACGTGGAGCTGGCGGTCGCGGAGATCCGGCGCAACGCCGCACGCGGGGTGCGGGCCGTGACCTTCTCCGAGATCCCCACCCACCTCGGCCTGCCCTCCATCCACTCCGGCCACTGGGACCCGTTCTTCGCGGTCTGCCAGGAGACCGGCACGGTCGTCAACATGCACATCGGCAGCAGCTCCCAGATGCCGGCCGCCTCCCCCGACGCCCCGCCCGCCGTCCAGGCCGCGCTCAGCTTCAACAACGCCATGGCCTCGATGATGGACTTCCTCTTCAGCGGGGTGCTGGTGAAGTTCCCGCGCCTCAAACTGGCCTACAGCGAGGGCCAGATGGGCTGGATCCCGTACGCCCTCGAACGCGCCGACGACGTGTGGGAGGAGCACCGCGCCTGGGGCGGGGTGCGCGACATCATCCCGGAGCCGCCGTCGACGTACTACTACCGGCAGATCTTCTGCTGTTTCTTCCGTGACAAGCACGGCGTCGCCTCGCTGGACGTGGTGGGCCGTGACAACGCCACCTTCGAGACCGACTACCCGCACGTCGACTCGACCTTCCCGCACACCAAGGAGGTCGCCCTCGACCATGTGAAGGGCCTCGACGACGAGACCGTCTACAAGCTGATGCGGGGCAACGCCATCCGCATGCTCGACCTAGATCTGGACCGGGACCGGTAGGCGAGCCCGTGGACCTCTCCCACTCTCCCGAAGAGGAGGAGTTCCGGGCGCGGTTGAGGCAGTGGCTCGACCGGGTGCTGCCCACGCTCCCGCCCAAGCCGCCCCCGGACGACTGGCCCGGGCGCCGCGCCTACGACATGGGCTGGCAGCGGATGCTGTACGACGCCGGGTACGCGGACGTGCACTGGGACGCCTCGCCGACCACGCGGCTGATCTTCCTGGAGGAGACCGAGGAGGCGGGGGCGCCCTATGTGGGCGCGGGGTTCGTCGGCCTGCTGCACGCCGGGCCCACGATCGCCGCGGAGGGCTCCGTCGAGCAGCGGGCGCGGTGGCTGCCGCCGATCCTGCGCGGGGAGGAGGTCTGGTGTCAGGGGTTCAGCGAGCCCGACGCCGGGTCCGACCTCGCCGCGTTGCGGACACGCGCGCGCAGGGACGGCGACGAGTACGTGGTGAGCGGGTCCAAGATCTGGACCTCGCACGCCGAAGTCGCCGACTGGTGCGAACTGTTGGTGCGCACCGACCCGGCGGCCGCGAAACACCGGGGCATCACGTGGCTCGCCCTGCCCATGGACGCTCCGGGGATCACCGTACGGCCGCTGAGGACCCTCGTCGGGTCCGCCGAGTTCGCCGAGGTGTTCCTCGACGAGGTCCGGGTGCCGGTCGGCAACCGGGTCGGGGACGAGAACGACGGCTGGCGCGTGACCATGGTGACGCTGTCCTTCGAGCGCGGCACGGCCTTCGTGGGCGAAGTGGTCGCGTGCAGGCGGGTGTTGCGCGAACTCGCCGGTGAGGCGCGCAAGAACGGCCGGTGGGACGAGCCGGAGCTCAGACGGCGGCTCGGGCGGCTCAACGCCGAGTTCCGGGCGCTGTGGCGCCTCACGCAGTGGAACGTGAGCGAGGCGGAGGCCTCCGGGGGAGTCCCCGGTGTCGGGGGTTCGGTTTTCAAACTGAGGTATTCGCAGGCGCGGCAGGAGCTCTACGACGCCGCCGCCGACGTCCTGGGTCCCGACGCCCTCGACCTCGACCGGCCGTGGGTCCTGGACCGGCTGTCCTCGCTGTCGTACACCATCGCCGCCGGCACCTCGCAGATCCAGCAGAACATCGTGGCCGAACGGATCCTGGGGCTGCCGAAGGGGCGGTGACTGTTCCCGTGCGTTTCCAACTCACCGATGATCAACGCGCGTTGCGGGACGGCGTACGAGGGCTGCTGGCCCGGCGTTTCGACCGCGAGGCGCTGTGGGCCGCCGTCGGCTCGCCCGGCCGCCTGGACCGGGCGCTGTGGCGGGAGCTGGGGGAGGCCGGGTTCTTCGCGCTCAGGGTGCCGGAGGACGGCGGAGGGGTCGGACTCGGGCTCTCCGAGGCCGTGTTGGCCTTCGAGGAGGCGGGGCGGGTGCTGCTGCCCGGGCCGCTGGTGGCCACGCATCTCGCGGCGGGCGCGGTGCCCGGGGCGGCCGACGGGTCGGTGGTCGTGGCGGGCGTGGACGGCGGGCTGGTGGAGTGGCTGGAGGCCGCCGACGTCGTACTAGGCGATGCCGCCGACGCCGTGGCGCTGCGGTCGGTCGACCCGTTGACTCCTCTGCATCGCACATCCGGGGCCGCCGTGACCGACCACGTCGCCGTGCTCCTCACCGCCGCCGAGCAGCTCGGCACCGCCACGCGCGCGTGCGAGCTGGCGGTGCAACACGCCCGGACGCGTGAGCAGTTCGGGCAGCCGATCGGGGCGTTCCAGGCCGTCAAGCATCTCTGCGCCCAGCTGCTGGTGCGGGCCGAGGTGGCCCGTGCGGCGGTCTACGCGGCCGCCGTCACCGAGGACCCGGCCGACATCGCCGCGGCCCGGCTGCTCGCCGACGAGGCCGCCGTACGCGGCGCCCGCGACTGCCTCCAGGTGCACGGCGGCATGGGCTTCACCTGGGAGTCCGAGGTGCATCTGCATCTGAAGCGGGCCTGGGTGCGGGCACAGCGTGGCGGTGGACGCACGGAGAGTGAGGAGCTGCTCGCGGCCGAGCTGACGGCCTGACAGGGAGTCGGCCGCGGGGGCGGCGGGAGCGCTCCCGCGAATGTCGCGGATTGTGGCATACCGGAATTACGGAGTGTTGATATCGGGTTGTGTCCTATGCGTGACCCGTCACGGCCTGGAGTCGGGGAGTCGCTCCGGTACCTTCTGTGGGATGCGAGTGGTTCCGAGCACGAGCCATGCCGGTGTTGCCTCTGTGGCGGCTCCGGATGCGGCGGTGCGCGCCGCTTCTCGCACGGTCGGCGGGTCCTTGGCCTCCACCTGTTCGACTCCCCGCAACGAGCGTCGCACAGTATGCCACCCGGGTACTCCTTCGCGCTGGAATATGCCCGAAGCGCTTGTTGAGGTGACTGTACGTCAACCATGCTGTCTCGTAAGGGATTCACGTTCTGTGATCCCGGCTGTGGCCATTGTTCTGGCCATGCAAAAAATGGCTACGATCGTGGCCCTCGTGAGGCGCGAGGCTATGTGTCTGCCGGTTCGGATGGTGTGAGCGGTGCAGGTGCTTCAAGTGCAGCTGGAGATCCGGCCCGACCCCGCAGAGGTGGGGCGAGCCCGGCGGTGGGCCCGCTCGCGGCTTGCCGGGTCCGGGATAGGGGCCGACGAGGCGCTCGCCGAGACCCTGATCCTGCTCGTGTCCGAACTGGTCACCAACGCCGTGGTGCACACCGGCTGTCCGGCCGTCCTGCGTCTGTCGCTGCCCTGTGCCGCGGCCGAACAGGCCACCGTCCGCCTCGAGGTGGCCGACGCCAGTGGCCGTGCCCCCGTGCCGCGCTGCGTCGACGGTGACGCCACGGGCGGACGCGGACTCGCCCTGGTCGACGGCCTCGCCGACCGGTGGGGCTGGAGCCCCGAAGGGGCCGGTAAGCGCATCTGGTGCGAACTCGACCGCTGTGCGGCGAAGGGCCGTGAGGGTGCCGCGTCCTTCGGCGGCGGCGCCTCGGCGTTCGAGGGGTACGAGGGGCTGGCGTACGAGGCGGTCTGAGGCCGCTGTCCGAGGTGGCGCGGTCGGAGCGCGGTTGCAGGGCGCCCCGGTCCTCCCTGTCGATCGACGGGTGGTGCGCCGCGATGTGCTTCCGTGCGCGCCCGTAGCAAATGGTGCGTAAGTAATAAATCCCCGAACAGGTGTTGACGCCGTGTGTCCGCTTGCTCACGCTTGTGGTCAGCGATTCGCCGCGAGGGGACGACGTGGGTTCCGGTGACGGGAGCCCTCGGCGAGTGTGGGTCGTGATTCGGTGCCGGTTCTCTCCGGGGCAAGAGGAACCGTTGGGGGAGGGTGCGCCGAGTCGGACGGCGGGGCGCGATGCCGTGCTCGGGGCGGGCGTTGGGGCGCCGCCGTCCGACCTTGCCCGTGTCCGCCGTGTCAGAGAATGGCGACCGGAGCCACCGGAGTGCCCGTCGCCCCGACGAACGGCTCGGGCATCGCCGACAGCAGGAACGTGTAGCGGCCCGCTTCTCCACAGGCTGTGGACAACTCTTCGAGATTCCAGTTCTGGCCTTGCAGCATCCCCATCTCCACGAGGTCGAGCGCGTGCACGGGCAGCCACAGATCCTCGATCTCGGGCGGAAAGATCTCGAAGGTCAGCGTGTCGTTCGCGACCGCCGCGACATCGCGTGCGTGGAACCACTCCGGCGTACGGATCGACAAGCCCGGCGACGGATAGCCGTACGCGTGCTTGTCGCCCGCCAGATACGCCTGGATCTGCCCCGTCCGTACGAGCACGATGTCGCCGGCCCGCACGCGCGTGCCCGCGAGTTCCTCGGCGGCGTCCAGATCCTCCGGTGTGACGGCGTACGCACCGTCCAGCCGTGCCGTACCGTGTGCGCGGGCCACGTCCAGCAGTACGCCGCGCGAGACGATGTGCCGTGCCTTGTCGATGCCGCTGAAGCGGGCGCCGCCGTGCGCGGTGATGGTGCCGGCGGGGCGGCCGTTGTAGAGCACGCCCGAGTGCGAGACATGGGTGAGCGCGTCCCAGTGGGTGGCCGCCTGTAGCCCCATCGTCACGGCGTCGTCGCTGCACGCGACCGTGCCCGGGCCGAAGATCTCCTGGTTGATCTGCACCATCGCGTGCAGGGGATTGACCCGGCCCGGTATCAGGCCCGTCTGTACGCCGTCCTCCTTCAGTGGGAGGGAGAGCGGGACGCGGCGGCCGGACCTGACCTCCGTCGCGGCCTGGCGTACGACCTCGTCGGTGATCAGGTTGAGGGTGCCGATCTCGTCGTCGGCGCCCCAACGGCCCCAATTGTTCACGCGCTTGGCGATGTCGTGAAACGCCGGATGCATCGCGGGCAGTGTCATCGGTGCTCCCCCGGGGCTTGTCTACGGGTGTCTGACGGGTCATAAAATCTAACGGTCCGTCAGAAACCGCGGGAAGGGGCCGGGCGTGGGGAACTTCTTGGCAGGCAAGGTGGTCGCCGTGACGGGGGCGGGGCGCGGAATCGGTCGGGCGGTGGCGCTCGGCGCGGCGGCCGAGGGGGCGTCCGTCGTCGTCAATGACTACGGGGTGTCGGTGGACGGTGGGTCGCCGACGAGCGAGGTCGCCTCGGGCGTGGTCAAGGAGATCGAGGCGGCCGGCGGGCAGGCCGTCGCGGTCGCCGACGACGTATCGACCATGGCGGGCGGGCAGCGGGTCGTCGACGTGGCCCTGTCGTCGTACGGGCGGCTGGACGGCGTCGTGTGCGTCGCCGGGATCCTGCGCGAGCGGATGCTGTTCAACATGACCGAGGAGGAGTGGGACCCGGTGGTCGCCACCCACCTCAAGGGGACGTTCACCGTGTTCCGGGCGGCCTCCGCCGTCATGCGCAAGCAGCAGGCCGGGACCCTGATCGGGTTCACCAGCGGGAACCACCAAGGGTCCGTCTCGCAGGCCAACTACAGCGCCGCGAAGGGCGGGATCATCTCGCTGGTCCGCAGTGCGGCGCTGGGGTTGAACAAGTACGGGGTGACCGCGAACGCGGTGGCGCCGGTGGCTCGTACGCGGATGTCCGCCGGAGTGCCCATGGAGTTGGCGGAGATCGGGGAGCCGGAGGATGTGGCCGCGCTCGTCGTGTATCTGCTGTCGGAGCGGGCTCGGGAGGTCACCGGGCAGGTGTACACGATCGCCGGGCCGAAGATCGCGGTGTGGGCTCAGCCGCGGGAGCTGCGCGCGGCGTATGCGGAGGGTTCCTGGACGCCGGAGCGGATCGCGAAGTTCTTGCCGGGGGCGGTGGGGGTGGATCCGATGCCTTTGCTGGAGCGGCTCGCTGCCATGGAGAGGGCCGCGCGTGAGGGGGAACGTCCTAACGCCTGATGGGGTGGGTGGATCTGTGTGTTGGCGGCTGCGGGCTCGTTGTGGCTTGTCGCGCAGTTCCCCGCGCCCCTGGGTGGGTCGGCACATCCGGCGTTTGGGAGGAGAGGTCTGTGGACTTCGGAATTGCCGCTGAGGATGAGGCCTTCCGCGCGGAAGCTCGGGCTTGGCTCAGCGAACATGCCTCGGCTGGTCTGGACCGTCGCGGTTGGGAGCGAACCCTCGGGAAAGCCGGGTGGATCGGGCTGGGATGGGGCGAGGGCGGGTACGGCAATCGGACCGCCACGCTCACCCAACAGGTCGCCTGGGCCGAGGAGTACGCGCGGTCCTGTGCGCCGCCTCGTTCCGGGCACATCGGGGAGAACCTGCTGGCGCCCACTCTGCTCGCACATGGCTCGCCCGAGCAGAAGGGGCGCTTTCTTCCGGCGATCGCCGCCGGCGACGAACTGTGGTGTCAGGGGTACAGCGAACCCGGGGCGGGGTCCGATCTCGCCGGGATCCGGACGAGGGCCGAGCGTGCCGGGGACGGTACGTATCGCGTCACCGGGCAGAAGATCTGGACGTCCCTGGCGCGGGAGGCCGACTGGTGTTTCGTGCTGGCCCGCACCGACCCGGGGTCCAGCCGCCATCGTGGCCTGTCCTTCCTGCTCGTTCCCATGGATCAGCCGGGGCGGATCGAGGTGCGGCCCATCCGGCAGATGACCGGCACCAGTGAGTTCAACGAGGTGTTCTTCGATGGTGCGCACGCGCGCGTGGAGCATGTCGTCGCAGGTGAGGGGGCCGGGTGGCGGGTCGCGATGAGTCTGCTCGGGTTCGAGCGGGGAGTGTCCACACTCGCCCAGCAGGTCGGGTTCGCCGCCGAGTTGGGGCGGGTGGTGCGGGCGGCCGTCGACAGTGGGGCGGTGGGTGATCCCGTCGTACGGGACCGGCTGGTCCGGCAGTGGGCCGAGCTGCGGGTGATGCGGTGGAACGCCCTGCGGACGCTGGGGACTTCGGGGGACGCCGGCGCCTCCAGTGTCGCCAAGCTGCTGTGGGGCGGATGGCATCAGCGGCTCGGGGAGCTGGCCATGCAGGTGCGGGGGGCGGCGGCGGGGGTCGGGCCCGCCGACTGGTCGGTCACGGCGCCGTACGAACTCGACGTGTTTCAGCATCTGTTCCTGTTCTCCCGGGCCGACACGATCTACGGCGGCTCGGACCAGGTTCAGCGCACGATCATCGCCGAGCGGATGCTCGGGCTGCCGAAGGAACCCAAGGGGGTTGTTTGACATCCTCCCCTCCCCGGCAGGAAGGGGATTCCTGGCTCAGGCTGCCTCCGGGAGCAGCGCCCCCGAAGGACTTGCACCCTCAGCACCAGCCGGGTTGAGACCAGCCCGGACGAGCATCACGCGGGCAGAGTTCTTGTCCCTCGAGGACACCGCTCCGCACGTGGTGCAGGTGTAGGTACGTTCAGAAAGAGGAAGTGCGTGCTTGGTTCTCGCTCCGCACGACGCGCAGTCCCTGGTGGTGTGCGCGGGATGCACGAGGCGAATGTCCCGCCCGTGCTTACGGCCCATTTCGATCAGGGCCTGCTTTGTGGCGCCGATCGCCGCGTCAGCGGCCTTGCGGGCCATGGTGGTCTTCGCGAGGAACTTAGGCCGGAAGTCCTCCACTGCGACGGCGTCGTGATCGCGCACGACGCGCTTGGCCCATTTGCGGCTGGTGTCCTGTCGCTGTCGGGCGATCTTGGCGTGGGTTTTTGCGCGCTCTTTCTTCGCCTCGCGGTGACCCTTCGACGACGCCTGTCCCTTCTTCGGCTTGCGGCGGGCCACCATCCGGTCGTACCGGGTCAACGTCGCCTGGGCCTTCCTGCCGTGCTGCGGGTGGGGGAGGTCGTGAGCGTCGCTGGTGGTAGTAGCGGTTTCCTTGATGCCCCAGTCCACGCCGAGCACTCTTCCCGAGGCGGGCAGCGGCTGCACCTCGGTCGCGACAACGAAGGAGGCGTACCAGTGCCCCCCCGCATCCTGGTACACCCGGACCGAGGAAGGAGCGGCGGGGAGTTTGCGGGACCACACCACCGTCAGGGCGATGCCCCCGGCGAGGTGCAGCCGGCCGTCCTTCAAGCGGAAACCCCGGGTGGTGTAGTTCAGTGTCGGGGTCGCTTCGCGCTTCTTCTTATGCCGGGGCATGCCTGCGCGCTGCTTGATGGGCAGCCGGTTGTCGATGTCTTTCAGGGCTTTGGAGCGGGACTTGGCGAAGTCCCGAATGATCTGCTGCTGTGGGCACGCTCGCGCCGTTGCGGAGCCAAGGCGTGCGGGCGCGGGCGTCGGTCAGCATCTTGTCGAGCTGGGCCGGGCCGCACGTCAACTGATCTGCTGGATGGGCGTGGTTATGGCCGTGTGTCCAGCGGGACTTGGCGACGCATTCGTTCCAGATCCACCGGCAGCGGTCCCATTCGACGAGCAGGGCGCTGCGCGCGGTCGACGACACGCGGAGCCGGTAGGTGTACCGAGCGTGCCCGGCACTCTGCTCTGCTTTCTGCCGTGTCGACATGGTGTCGCTTTACCACCATTGAAAAGTCGGGAAGACACTACTCTGGAGTCATGGATGAAGAGAAGCGCATCACCCTCCGCCTGCCCGCTGATCTGCACGAGTGGCTGGTCGAACAGGCCAAATCTGCCCGCAGGTCTCTCAACTCCGAGATCGTCTACTGCCTGGAGGTCAAGCGAGCCGCCGTCGAGGCAGGCGCCGAATCGTCCTGACCGCGACTCGGCTTTTCCTGCCTCCCTCTGCAGGGCTTCGATTCCTCCCTGGCCTGACGGCCAGGGTGTCCTCGGAGGAACCCGGTGATGCGCGGCGTGGTGTTCGACGGAAAGCGGGTCGAGGTCGTCGACGACCTGGAGGTACGGGGACCGGGGCCGGGAGAGGTGCTGGTCGCCATCGCGGCGGCGGGGCTGTGTCACAGCGATCTGTCCGTGGTGGACGGGACGATTCCCTTTCCGGTGCCCGTGGTGCTGGGACATGAGGGGGCAGGGGTCGTCGAAGCCGTGGGGGACGGGGTTTCGCATGTCTCGGCCGGGGACCATGTGTCCCTGTCCACGCTGGCCAACTGCGGCACCTGCGCGGACTGCGACCGAGGGCGGCCGACCATGTGCCGCAAGGCGATCGGGCGGCCGGGGCAGCCGTTCACGCGGGGTGGGCAGCCGGTCTTCCAGTTCGCGTCCAACTCCGCCTTCGCCGAACGGACCGTGGTGAAGGCCGTGCAGGTGGTGCGTATCCCCCAGGACATCCCGCTGCCCTCCGCCGCGCTCATCGGGTGCGGGGTGCTGACCGGGGTCGGAGCCGTGCTCAACCGGGCGAAGGTGGATCGCGGGGACAGCGTCGTCGTGATCGGTACCGGGGGCATCGGGCTCAACGTCCTCCAGGGAGCACGGATCGCGGGGGCGCTGCGGATCGTCGCCGTCGACGCCAACCCCGCCAAGGAGGCGGTGGCGCGGCAGTTCGGGGCGAGCGACTTCCTGACCTCCACGGAGGGCGTGCGGGAGCTGCTGCCGACGGGGGCGGACCATGTCTTCGAGTGCGTCGGGCGGGTGGAACTCGTCCGGCAGGCCGTCGATCTGCTGGACCGGCACGGTCAGGCCGTGCTGCTCGGGATGCCGGCGGCCGGGGCCGAGGCGTCCTTCGTCGTGGCGTCCATGTTCCTGGACAAGTCGATCCTGGGATGCCGGTACGGGTCGTCCAGGCCCCAGCGGGACATCGCGCTGTACGCCGAGCTGTATCGGGAAGGACGGCTGCTGCTGGACGAGTTGGTGACGCAGACGTATCCGGTCGAGGAGTTCGAGCGGGCGGTGGCGGACGCGGAGGCGGGGAAGGTGGCCAGAGGGGTGCTGACCTTCTGAGGGGGTGCTGGTCCGCTGAGGGGCGCTGGCGTTATGGACATGCCAGGGGTTTTCCACAGGTGCCGGAAAACCCCTGGGGCGCTGTCGGTGCCGGGCCGTAGCTTCGACTCATGACCTACCGAGACGTCGCCACCAAACAGGTCCTCATCTGGGCCTGGACCGCCACCGCCGCCCGTATGCCGGTCGCCATGGCCCCGTTGGCGCTGGTCTTCCTGGTGCGCGAGCGGCCCGGTGGCTACACGCTGGGCGCGGCGCTCGCGGCGGCGTATGTGATCGGCGAGATCATCGGGGCGCCGGTGCTCGGGATGCGGATGGACCCGGCTCGGGGCCGTCGGCATCTGGTGCTCGGGCTCGCGGGCGGGGCGGTCGGGTTCGCGGGGCTCGGGGTGCTGGCCGGGGCGCATCCCGTGGTGCTCGGGGTGTTCGCGTTCCTGGCCGGGGCGGCTCCGGCCGCGGCCGCCGGAGGGCAGCGGGCCCTGCTGACCTCGCTGGTCCCGGAGCGATCCGTGGCACAGGCGCTGTCCGCCGAGTCGATGCTGATGTCCGGGGTGTGGGCCGTCTCCCCGGTCGCGGTCGCCGGGCTCGCCCTCGGGGTCGCGCCGCGTCTCCCGCTGCTGCTCGGGGCCGCGTTGATGGCGCTGTCGATCGTGGGGCAATGGTGGTTGCCGGCCGGTTGGGACACGGGCGAGCGGGGCGGGGAGTCGGGCCGGATCGGAGTCCTGCTGCGGGCCTGGCCGGTGTATGTCACGGGTGCGGCGAGTCTCACGCTGCTCGGTCTGGCGGAACTGACGTTGCCTGCCTTGTTGGAACAGCGCGGCATCGGGGTCGGCTGGTCCGGGCCGATGCTGGCGGGCATGGCGATCGGGGCGGGGCTCGGGGCGTTCCTGTACGGGCTGCGGTCGTGGCCGGGGCGGCTCCGGGGGCGCAGTGTGGTGCTGATGTGTGGGATGTCGGTCTTCGTGAGCCTCGCCGCGCTGATACCGGGGGCGGCCGGGATCGCGGTCGCCCTCGCCCTGGCGGGCACGCTCCAGTCGGGTGCTCTGATCACCCGCAACCTGTCGCTGCGGGAGGCGGTGCCGCCTGGCGCGCTGGCCGCGGGATACTCCGTGATGTACGCGGCCGCGGGCGCGGGGTACGCGGCGACCGGGTCCCTGGCCGGCGGGCTGCTCCAGGTGGTGACGCCGTCCACGGCGATCCTGGCGGGCGTGGTGCTGACGTTGCTGTTGACAGCGCTCGGGTGGTGGGGAGAGGTACGGCGGGAGGGTGCGGGGAGAGCAGGGATACGGCGGGAGGGTGCGGGGTCGGTGGCCGATGCCGTGAGCTCGGGTGCCGTGGCGGGCCCAGCTGTCGGGATCGCCGGGTCGGCCGCTCCTGACGCTGTCGCGGGCTCCGGGGCCGTGGCGGACCTGCCCGTCGATCCCGCTGGGCCGGCTGTTGCCGGTCATGCCGTCCGCGATGGCTCAAGCCCCGCCGCGGGCTCAGGGGCCGTGGCGGACCCGCCCGTCGATCCCGCTGGACCGGCTGCTGCCGCTGACGCCGTCCTGCAGGGCTCGCGTGCCGCCGCGGGCCTGCCCCTCGAGGGCGTCCTGCTGGGCTCGCATGCCGGTGCCGGCCTGTCCGTCGATGCCGTCCGTGATGGCTCAGGACCCGTCGCGGACCTACCCGTTGATCCCGCTCCCCGTGCGGAAGGTGCGCCGGTAGCTGGTGGGGGTGACGCCGAGCGCCGCCTGTAGGTGCTGGCGCATCGACTGGGCCGTGCCGAAGCCGGCGTCGCGGGCGATCTGGTCGACGGAGAGGTCGGTGGACTCCAGCAGGTGCCGGGCGTGCTCCACCCGCTGCTGGGTGAGCCACTGTCCGGGGCTGATGCCGACCTCCTCGCGGAAGCGGCGCGTGAAGGTCCGTACCGACATCGACTCCTGCTCGGCCATGTCCCGCAGCTGGATCGGCTCGTGGAGGCGGCCCAGTGCCCAGGCGCGGGCGGTGGTCGTGGTGGCCAGCTGGGGCTCCGGTACGGGGCGCCGGATGTACTGGGCCTGGCCGCCCTCGCGGTGCGGCGGTACGACCGTGCGCCGGGCCACCGCGTTGGCGACGGCGCTGCCGTGGTCGCGGCGGAGCATGTGCAGGCACAGGTCGATGCCGGCGGCGACGCCCGCGGAGGTGAGGACGTCGCCGTCGTCGACGTACAGGACGTCCGGGTCGACCTTGATCTGCGGGAAGAGCCGCTGGAGGTGCTCGGCGTCGGCCCAGTGCGTGGTGGCGGGGCGGCCGTCGAGGAAGCCCGCGGCGGCGAGGACGTAGACGCCGGTGCAGATGGAGGCGAGCCGGGTGCCGGGGCGGATGTGGGCGAGCGCGGCGGCCAGCTCGGGGGTGAGGACACCGTCCTCGTAGACCGGGCCGAACTCGTAGGACGCCGGGACGATCACGGTGTCGGCGGTGGCGAGGGTCTCCGGGCCGTTGGCGACCATGACGTCGAAGTCGGAGTCCGTGCGGACCGGGCCCGGTGGCCGGATCGAGCAGGTGACGACCTCGTACAGAGGCCGCCGCAGGTGGTCCCTGGGGCGGTCGAAGATGCGGTGCGGGATGCCGAGCTCGAAGGGGAGCAGGCCGTCCATGGCGAGGACGACGACGCGGTGCGGGCGGAACGCTTCCTCGGAGATGGCCATGGCCCGATCCTAACGAATGCTGTCCTTCGGGCCAGTGGATCCGCGGGCGGCCAGGCCGGAAGCTCTATGTCGTGACCCAGACAACCGAAGCCGCCGAACAGGCACCCCGCACCGGAAAGAAGCCGCGCCGCATCCACCGTGCGTGGTTCGTCGCCGCCGTCACCTTCGTGACGATCATCGGCGCGGCCGCCTTCCGTTCGTTGCCCGGACTGCTCATCGACCCGTTGCACGAGGACTTCGGCTGGTCGCGCGGCACGATCGGCGCGGCCGTCTCGATCAACCTCGCGCTGTACGGGCTCACCGCCCCCTTCGCGGCCGCGCTGATGGACCGCTACGGCATCCGCCGGGTCGTCGCCGTGGCGCTGACCGTGATCGCGGTCGGCTCGGGGCTGACGGTGTGGATGACGGCGGCCTGGCAGCTGCTGCTGTGCTGGGGCCTGCTGGTCGGTCTGGGCTCCGGCTCGATGGCGCTGGCGTTCGCGGCGACGGTCACCAACCGCTGGTTCACCGAACGGCGCGGCCTGGTCACCGGCATCCTGACCGCCGCCTCCGCCTCCGGCCAGCTGATTTTCCTGCCCGTGCTGTCCTGGATGGTCGAGAAGCACGACTGGCGCCCGGCGGCCGTCACGGTGTCCCTGGCCGCCCTCGCGGTCGTCCCCTTCGTCTGGCTGCTGCTGCGCGACCACCCGGCCGACGTGGGCCTGAAGCCGTACGGGGCGACGGAGTTCGTGCCCAAGCCGGAGCCCGTGCCGGGCGCCGCCCGCCGCGCGGTCAGCGTGCTCTTCAAGGCCGCCCGCACCGGCCCGTTCTGGCTGCTCGCCGGCACTTTCGCGATCTGCGGCGCCTCCACCAACGGCCTGATCCAGACCCACTTCGTGCCCGCCGCCCACGACCACGGCATGCCCATCACGGCGGCGGCCTCGCTGCTCGCGGTCATCGGGGTGTTCGACGTGGTCGGCACGATCGCCTCGGGCTGGTTCACCGACCGCTTCGACGCGCGCCGGCTGCTCGCGGTGTACTACGCCCTGCGCGGCGTCTCGCTGCTGTTCCTCCCCATGCTGCTCGGGCCGAGCGTCCACCCCCCGATGCTCTTCTTCATCGTCTTCTACGGCCTCGACTGGGTCGCCACCGTCCCGCCCACCGTCGCCCTGTGCCGCGAGCACTACGGCGACGACAGCGCGATCGTCTTCGGCTGGGTCCTCGCCTCGCACCAGGTCGGGGCGGCGCTCGTGGCCTTCGTCGGCGGAGTGGTGCGGGACGTCTTCGGTGAGTACGACATGATCTGGTACGCGTCCGGGGCGCTGTGCGCGGCGGCGGCGCTGATGGCGCTGGTGATCCGGCGGAGGCCGACCGCGCTGGTCCCGGCCGTGGCCTAGGTCAGGTCCTAGACGAACCGCCCCTTGTGGAACAGCAGGGGTGCCCGGTCCTCGTCGCCCGTCCCCAGCGCGTCCACCCGGCCCACCACGATGAGGTGGTCGCCGCCCGTGTGCACCGCGTGGATCGTGCAGTCGATCCACGCGAGCGTGTCCGCCAGGCGCGGTGAGCCGGACGCCGGTGCCGGGTCGAAGGCGACGCCCGCGAACTTGTCCGCGCCGCTCACCGCGAAGCCACGGCACAGCTCGCCCTGGTGGTCGGCGAGGACGTTGACGCAGAAGACCCCGGCGCGGGCGATGCGGGGCCAGGTCGTCGACGTACGGCCGACCATGAAGGCGACGAGGGGCGGGTCGAGGGACAGGGCGGCGAAGGACTGGCAGGCGAAGCCGGCGGGGCCGTCCTCGCCGTCGGCGGCGGGTGAGGTGACGACGGCCACGCCGGAGGCGAAGTTCCCGAGCACCCGCCGGAACTCGGTCGGTCCGACCGGCGCACGCTCGTCCTCGCGGACACAGCGCAGCTCGGGCCGCGGCAGTGTCTCCACGGGCGCCGCGCCGGCCGACCGGAGGTAGCGGACGGCGGCCTCGGCCATACCTGCTTGTCCCATCACACCTCCCATTGAAGCTGACGGTTCGTCAGATAGGAAGGGGTCTGCGAAGGCGGCGAAGGCGACTGCGTACGCTGCGCGCATGGGGTGGGGAGACATACGGCGGGAGCTCGGGCGTGCCCGGCGGGCCGGGGACTCGGTCGCGGTCAACGCGGCCGCGGCGGTGGGGGCGGCACAGCTGCCGGCCGCCCTTCTGATCGGGTACGTCGGCATCACGACGGGCGATGACTACGGCGGCTCGGGCTCCGCGTTCGGGCTGGTCTGTCTGTTCCTCCTCGCGCCGCTGTGGCTGCCGTTCGCGGGGCTGCTGCACGCGTGTGCGCAGACCCTGCCGGCCGCCGTGCTCGCCCGGATCGGCGTCCGCCGCGCCCGCGGACCCGAGTGGGCGTGGCACCTGGCGTGGGCGACGGTGCTCGGAGCGGTCTGGGCGGGCGCTGTCGCCGTGCCGAGCGGCCTGCCGTTCGCCGCCACGGCCGCCGTCCTCGTGGCCCTCGGGATCCTCCCGGTGCTCGGTGTGGCGTACTTCAGGCGCGGCGGCCGGTCCCGCGAGCGGGCATGGGGGTGTGCGGGGACCTGGATCCTGTCGGCGGGCGTCTCCTTCGTGCTGTTCATGGTCGTCTTCGGGGGCGCCGTACTGGCCACCGAGACCGGGATCGTCAAGGAGTACGAGCCCCCGACGCTGTCCGACGGGCAGCTCACCGGCGTATGGCGTGGCAGGGACGGCGCGGTCCTGCGGCTGGACCCGGGCGGACGGGCCGGACTCACCGCGCTGCCCACCGTGTCGGAGCACGACGACTGGTTCGCCGACCCGCCCTACACCGTGTGCGAGGGAACCGGCGCCTGGGAAGTGCTGCGGGGGGACAAGGGCGAGGACGCGGACCGTGACGGCGTCGGCCTGCGCATCGACGGGGGATGCGGGACGCCGACGCTCTGGACGATCGGTGGCACCGAGCGCGAGCCCGAGCTGTTCGTCCTGTTCGGCGACCCGGACGCGGGGGCCCTGCGGATCCTCACGCGGGACTGAGTCACCGCCCCCGGAACTCCGGGCTGCGCCGCTCCACGAAGCTCGCCACCCCCTCCTGGGCGTCCGCGGTCGTCATGTTGATCTCCTGCGCGGCAGCCTCCGCGGCGAACGCGGTGGCGCGGTCACTGTCGAGGGAGGCGTTGACGAGCTGCTTGGTCAGGACGAGGGCGCGGGTCGGCCCCGCGGCGAGGCGGGCCGCCCATTCACGGGCCGTCTTGTCCAGCTCCCCGTCCGGCACGACCCGGTTGACCAGGCCGAGGCGCTCGGCGTCGGCGGCGCTCAGCGCGTCGCCGAAGAGCATCAGTTCCTTGGCGCGCTGCGGGCCGATCAGCCGGGTCAGCAGATACGCCCCGCCTCCGTCCGGCACGAGTCCCCGGCGCACGAACACCTCGATGAACCGGGCCGATTCGGCCGCGAGGACGAGGTCGCAGGCGAACGCGAGGTGCGCGCCGATGCCCGCCGCCGTCCCGTTCACCGCGGCGATCACGGGCTTCTCGCAGTCGAGGACGGCCGTGATCAGCCGCTGGGCACCGAGCCGGATCGTGCGGGCGACGTCACCGGGGACACGGTCGCCCGCCGTGGGCGCCCCTCGTAGATCCGCGCCCGCACAGAACCCCCGCCCCGTGCCGGTCAGCACGACGGCCCGCACATCCGGGTCGCCGGAGGCGTCGCCGAGCAGCCGGATGAGGCGTTCCCGCTGGTCAGGGGTGATGGCGTTGAGTGCTTCGGGGCGGTTGAGGGTGATGCGGCAGACGTGATTGTCAGTGGTGTGCCGTATCCATGACTCAGCGGAGTTTTCCGGCTCTTGGGGGGAATCGGGCATGTTCATCTCAGCGACACACCGCCAGCGCGTCCAGTGCCACGGCGCCCTGCCCACGGGGCAGCACCATCAGCGGATTGATGTCCAGCTCGGCCAGCTCGTCCCCGAGCTCCAGCGCCATGCGCTGCACCCGCAGGATGACCTCGACGAGCGCGTCGAGGTCCGCCGGGGGGCGCCCCCGGACCCCGTCCAGCAGGGCCCGCCCGCGCAGCTCACCGCACATGTCCCGGGCCTGTTCCTCCCCGAAGGGGGGCACGCGTACGGCGGTGTCGCGCAGGACCTCGACCAGCACCCCGCCGAGCCCGACCGTGACGGTCGGCCCGAAGAGGTCGTCGTGGGTGACGCCGACGACCATCTCGACACCTCGCTCGACCATCTGGCAGACCAGGACCCCGTCCAGGGAGACACCCTCGTAGCGTGCGATGTCGGTCAACTCCCGGTAGGCGTCCCGGACCTGGCTGGCGGACGTGAGCTCGATCTTCACGAGGCCGAGCTCGGTCTTGTGGGCGATCTGCGCGCCGGACGCCTTCATCACCACCGGGTAGCCCACCTGGCCCGCCGCCCGTACGGCCGCCGCGGCACTGGTCACCAGCTGCTCGCGCGGTACGCGGATGCCGTACGCCCGCAGCAGTTGCTTCGCCGCGTGCTCGCTCAGCTGTTGGCCCGGGCGCATCAGGGCCTGCGCCTTGCGGAAGGAGGGGGACGTGGTGCGCGGGGCCTCGTCGAGGGGGGAGTGGTAGCCGGTGACGAAGCGGTGGTGGTCGAGGTAGGCGCGGACCGCGGTGATGCAGTTCCCGACCGTGCGGAAGGTGGCCACCCGGGAGGAGCCGAGGAGGACCTCGCGGTAGGCCGGCTCGGTGCCGACCGGGGAGCCCCACACCACGCAGACCAGCTTGTCCGTCCGCTCGGCCGCGTCCACCAGGTCCTGGACGAGCTTGTCGCTCAGGGGTGGGAACGGGCCGGTGACCGGGCAGATCAGCACCCCGACCGCCGGGTCGTCGAGGATCGCGTCGATGATCTTCCGGCCGCGCCAGTCGCCGACGGGATGGCCGCCGTTGTCCACGGGGTTGGCCACGTTCAGGTACTCGGGTATCCACTGGTGCAGCTCGGCCTGCTTGGTGTCCGAGAGCGTGGGCAGCCTCAGCCCCGCCTCCGTCGCCAGGTCGGCGAAGTGCGCGCCCGTGCCGCCCGAGATCGAATAGACGACGACCCCTTCGGCGTGCGGCGGGCGGGCGCGGGCCAACAGGGCGGCGGTGTCCTGGAGTTCGTCGAGACCGTCGACCCGGATCACGCCGTACTGCCGCATCGCCGCGTCCACCACCGCGTCCGCGCCGGTCAGCTTGCCGGTGTGGGAGGCGGCCGTGCGGGCGCCGGTCTCGGTGCGGCCCACCTTGACCGCGACCACCGGCACCTTGCGGCGGGCGGCCCGGTCGGCGGCGAGCAGGAAGGAGCGGCCGTCCTTCAGCCCCTCGACGTAGCAGGCGATGGCGCCGACCTCGGGCCGCTCGGCGAAGTAGGAGAGGAAGTCGGCGGTCTCCAGGTCGGCCTCGTTGCCGGTCGGCGCCCAGTGCGAGAGGCGGATGCCGAGTTCCTGGAGGGCGAAGACGGGACGGCCCTGGTGCCCGGACTGGGTGATGAGGGCGATCGCCGGTCCGTCGAGGTCGGCGCGGAACCGCTCGAAGGCGTTGAGGTTGGTGTTGGGCCCGAGCAGCCGCATCCCCGACCGTCGCACGGCCGCGGAGAGCCGGGCCTGGGCGGCGGCGCCCGCCTCGCCGGTCTCCGCGAACCCGGAGGCGAAGACGACGGCGAACTTCACCTTGGCTTCGGCCAGTTCCTCGACCACGGGCAGGGGGTCGGCGACCAGCAGCACGGCGAGATCGACCTGTTCGGGCAGGTCGGCGACGCAAGGAGAACAGGGGATGCCGAAGACGGACGGACGAGTGGGGTGCACCGGGTGCAGACGGGCTCCGACCCGCTCGGCCCAGGCCACCAACTGCCGGGTGACACCGGTGTTCGGGCGCCCCTCGGCGTCGGAGGCGCCGATCACGGCGACCGACTCCGGCCGGAAGAACCGGTCCAGATCGGGGACGTCGCAGTACAGCGGCCGGCCGCTGACGTCGAGGTCGTCGACCTCGGCCGGCCTGCCGTGGACGGCGGGCCCGGGTTGCTCGCCGCAAGCGATGACCCGGGCCCGGCGGGAGTCGGTGGTGAGGGTGCCGTGGGTTGATCCAAGCATCGGTCCGCCCGCTCCTGTGTGACAGCGATTAACTGACGCAGTGTCAGATTAAAGGAACTGACACGGTGTCAGGAATGGCTGTGCACACAAAGTTGGGCAGAGCACGCCGGCGGCATCGCTCACAGCACCGCCAGCACCTCCTTCGCCACCCGCTCGCCCGACCGCACCGCACCGTCCATGAACCCCATCCAGTGGATGGAGGTCTCCGTGCCGGCCCAGTGGATGCCGCCGACGGGAGTGCGCAGGGAGGGGCCGTACTGGGTCAGGACGCCCGGGGCGGCGATGGAGACGGGGCCGCCGCGGGTGTAGGTCTCGTTGTTCCAGCGTTGCAGGACGAAGGAGGTGGGGGAGGCCGCTTTCGCGCCGAAGTAGGTCGTGTAGTCCTTCAGGACGGCCGCCTTGACCTCCGCCTCGCTCGCCCCGTCGTACTTGCGGGCCTCGTCGGCCTCGATGAAGCCCATCAGGGCGCCGTAGGAGGCGTCGGGCGGGGAGTTGTCGAAGGTGGAGCTGACGACGCCGGTGTCGCTGACGACCTGGCCGTTGAGGCCGTCGGCCCGCCAGAAGGGGGTGTCGTAGATCGCGATGGCCTTGCCGACCGAGGCCATCGGCAGCCGCTGGGTGAGCTGGTCGCGGGAGGCCGGGAGCAGCGGGTCGTAGGTGATGCGGGCGGCGATCGGCGGGGGCACGGCGACGACGACCTTCTTGGCGGTGACGGTGGTTCCGTCGGCCGTCACGACGTACTTGGCGCCGGACTTGGCGATGGTGCGCACCGGGGCGTTCAGCACCACCCGGTCGCCGAGGGTGGCGGCGAGCTTGATCGGCACCAGCTGGGAGCCGCCGACGAAGCGCAGTTCCTGGGCGCCGTTCGCGGTCTCGGTGAGGCGTTCCAGGGTGCCGACGTTGGTCTCGTTGCCGGCGGCGGCGATGTAGAAGAGCACGAACAGGAAGGAGAGTTCGCGGGGTTCGGCCGAGAAGATCGAGGTGCAGGCCACGTCGAAGAGAAACTTGGCCGACGGGACGACGGCGTTGGCGCGCAGCCAGGTCTCGAAGGTCTGCCGGTCCCACTCGTCGGCCTTGGCGGCGGTCCAGGGCGCGTCGACCGGTATCTGCTTGGCCAGGTCGTCCAGGGTGGCCTGCACGATCGCGGCGTTGGCGAGGCCGGCCGCGTCGATGGGCGGGACCGAACCGAGGAGGCCGTCGGTGGCGTACGCGGTCTTCTTGCCGTCCTTGTAGAGGAGGTTCTTGCCGGTGTTGTAGGTGGCGAAGGTTCCCACGCCGAGGGAGTCCGCGAGGGCCTTGATGCGGTCCTGGGTGGGGCCGATGAACTCGCCGCCGCCCTCGGTGACCCCGCCGTTCGCGAGCGGGAGGTTCACGACCCGGCCGCCGACGCGGTCACGGGCCTCCAGGACGACCACGGACTTGCCGGCCGCCACCAGGTCGCGGGCCGCGGTGAGGCCGGCGAGCCCGGCGCCGATGACGACCACGTCGGCCTCACGGGTGGCCGCGGCGGCGGGCGAGGCCGCGGTGCCGGCGAGGGCGGCGGCACCGGCTGTGGCGGCGGCACCGCCCAGCAGGGTGCGGCGGGAGAGCCGGGAGGGCTGGGGGAGTTGGGGGAGCTGTCTTTCGCGTGCCACGTGCATCCTCCGTCAGGTGCGAGAGGTTGGAGTGGAGCCAGAACATGAACAGTGCTCACATTCTGGCCCCATGCGGTGGCGCCGTACAGCACTCTCGCCACTTCTGACCCAGGAGTAACGAGAGGAGTACGTCAGCGAGTTGAGGGTTCCTGCGTCAGACGGGCAGTCTGGAGACCTGCCGGGCCCCGTCCTTGGCGATCGCCTTCGCGATCTTCTCCGCGTCGATCGACAGTTCCCGGAAGGTGCCGCTTATGGGAGTGACGTAGCCGCTGAAGAAGAGGCCCGGCGCGTCCTTCGGGCTGCGGGCGCCGTTGACCACCGGCAACCCCCTTGTGTCGAGGACGTCGAGGTGGCCGACGAGGTCCTCCAGGGAGCGGGCGTATCCGGTGGCCGCGATCACGGTGTCCGGGGTGATGCGGGTGCCGTCGGCGAGGAGCACCTCGTCCTTCTCGAAGCCGTCGACGGCGGCCACGACCTCGACCTTGCCCTTGCGTACGGCGTCGATGAGGCCGACGTCCTGGACGGGGATGGCGCCCTCGTGGACCCGGGTGTAGAGGCCGGTGTCGGGGCGGGGCAGGCCGTGCTCGGACAGGTCGGGCACGCTGAGCTTCGCCATGGGCCGGGCGAGCCGGTCGACGAGCCCGACCGGCAGCCGTCGTACGAGCACCCCCGTGTACTGGGCGGCCCAGCCCGCGGTCGAGCGGCGGACGATGTGCGGGGCGGTGCGCACGGACAGCCGGACACGCTTCGCCCCGCCCTCCACCAGGTCCACGGCGATCTCGGCACCGGTGTTGCCGACACCGACGACCAGGACGTCCCGGCCGGCGTAGGGCTTGGGGTTGCGGTAGTCGGCGGCGTGCACGACCTCGCCGGGGTACGAGGAGAGGCCGGCCCAGTCCGGCACCAGCGGCGTGTGGTTGTAGCCGGTCGCCACGACCACCGCGGCGCCGGTCAGTTCGCGGCCGCCGGTGGCGTGCAGGAGCCAGCCGGTGCCGTCGGGGGAGCGTTCGACGCGGGAGACCTCCACGCCGGTGACGATCTCCAGCTCGTGGTGCTCGGCGTACTTCTCCAGATAGCGGACGACGTCGTCGCGTGAGACCCAGCGCCCGAACCGGCGCGGCATCGCGAGCCCCGGGAGGGCCGAGAGGCGGCGGGTGGTGTGCAGGTGGAGCCGGTCGTAGTGGCGCCGCCAGGACGCCCCGACGCGGTCGGACTTCTCCAGCACCACGGCACGTATGCCCTGGGCCCGCAGCGCGTGGGCGACGGCGAGCCCGCCCGGACCGCCACCGATGACGTACACGGGGCGGGCGGTGGAGGACGCGGAGGGCGCTGCGGAGTCGGCCATGTGCGCGAGCGTAATCAGGGTTCCGGTTGATGGGTCTCGGTCAAGACCGGAATTGGTTTCGGATTGATCACGCCTGTAGGAGGAGTGGGTGGGGCTCGTGGCGTACGTCACCTGGTTGTGCTGAAGGAGTGTGGAAAAGCCACGGCGCCGAGTCCGCGTACGCGGAGGCTCGGCGCCGTGGTGGGCGGTGGCCGGGAACTTATGACGGGAAACCGGCACCGCGTCCTGGGGGCCTGTACGGCCGGGGGCTACCGCTTCTTGTGGCCCGTCACCTTGGCGATCCAGGTGATGAAGTCGCCCGGGTCGGTGTTCGCGCCGTGGCCCTGGTCCCAGTAGTAGAGGTGGTCGACGTCGTCCCCGAGGCCGTTCGCGGCGGCGGCGAGGTTGGCGGAGACGACGTGCGAGGTGTCGGTGTCACTGGTGCCGAGGCGGATCCACCAGTGCTTCGAGCGGCCCGGGTTCTTCCGCTCCAGGTGGTACATCGGGTTCATCTGGTTCAGCTTCTCGGGGATGTCGCTCGCGACCCGCTTGCTGCTGAGGCCCGTGGAGTCGTTCTTGGCGCCGTACGCCGTGAAGTGGCGGCTCACGGTGGTGCCCGCGCCGAACTCGTTGTTCTCGCCGGCCGACAGGTCGAAGGCGTCGAAGGCCGGAACGCTCTTCTTGCGGGCGCCGACGTGGGTGAGGAAGTCGGCCCAGGAGAAGGTCGCCTTGCCGCCGGACCAGGTGATGAAGGTGTTCTTGGCCAGGTACGTCTCACGGTCGGAGGCCGAGAGGGCGGCGAGGTAGGCCGTCGCGGCCGGCTCCATGTACTGCTTGAGCAGGTACGCGTCGTAGTTCCGGGCGGTCAGCGTGCCGAAGCGGCCCAGGCCCCCCAGCTTCAGGGACGCCTGGTACTCGGCGAACTGTGCCTGGAGCTCCTTCGAGACCGCCTGGTCGACCTGCTTGCCGGTGCTGAGCTCGTTGGTGCCCCAGTTCCACTCGTAGGCGCCGTCGGCGTGCTCGAGGTCGGTGATCGGGCACCAGGCGCCGGTCGCGAAGATCGCGTCGGAGGTGTCGGCGGCGCCGAGCGCCTTGAGGTCCTTGTCGTAGAGCTTGCTGTCGCCGGAGGCACCGAGCAGCGCGGAGACGGCGCCGCCCGCGCTGGTGCCGGCGGAGACGATCCGGTCGGTGTTGCCGGGGATGCGGCCCTTGTTGAAGCGGATGTACCGGACCGCCGCCTTCAGGTCGACGATCACGGTGGGGGCGGTGCCGTAGTACTCGCCGGAGGAGTTCTTGAGGGTACGGCCGCGGGCGCCGGGCTCGATGACGACGTAGCCGGCGGCGAGGGCGAGGAGCTGGTTGCTCGCGGTGGCACCGCCAGTGGCGTTGGTGTTCGCGTTGGGGGCGGTGCCGGTGGAGGCCGAGGCGCTGGGAGCGCCGCTGGGAGCGCCGCCGCCGGGCATGCCGCCTCCGGTCATGCCCCCGGCCCCGATCCCGGTGGCGTCCGCCACGGAGGACGGCATGTACCCGCCGACGGAGTTCGCGAACAGGATCGGCGCGTTCGAGGCGTCGACCGTCGTGCCGTCGATCTTGACGGGGACGCTGACGATCAGGCTCTGGTACTTCTCGTCCACCGGCTTGGCGACGTAGGTGATCGCCTTCCAGAAGTGGTAGGTCACCGAGTGCTCGGTGCCCTCCGTGTCGGTGACGGTCGTCGTCAGCTCCGTGTAGGCGTCCTTGTCGAAGACCAGGGTGTCCGAGGAGGACGAGCCGCTGTCGGTGTCCGACGCCTGCGCGTTCAGGGCGATGCCGCCGATTGCCGCGACACCGGCGGTCGCGCCGATGCCCACCACGACGCTCCTGCGCTTGACTGCCCTGTGCTTCACGGTGATGCCTCTCGCTCGCACGATCCCGGGATCGCTGTGATTTCTCCTTGCGTCTGCGAACGTAGGCGAGTGCTGACAAGATTGCCAACAATCTCGTCGTATTCATTGTGGACGCACAGCTTCGGGGCCGCCGCACAGGTTTCCCCCACGCGAAACACACGGTCTTCCCCGCGAGGCCTTATCTGACGTACCGTCAGATCCATGGACTCCATCTGGCTCACCGGCGCGCAATGGCTGGCCCTGCTGCGGATCGGGCTCGGGCTGTGGTGGCTGGAGAGCTGGCGGCACAAGGACAAGAAGGGCTGGTTCGAGCGGGGGACCGGCATCGCGTGGGCGGCCGACGTCGCCGCGAAGCACCGCTGGAACGCGGTCCGTTCGGGATTCGAGGTGGTGGTCGCGCCACGGCCGCGGACGATGGCGTACGTCGTCGTGTACGCGGAGTTGGCGGTGGGGCTGGGATTGGTGGCCGGCCTGCTGACACCGGTGGCTCTGGTGGGCGGGCTGCTGCTCAACGTCCTCTACTTCACGCTGATGATCCACGACTGGGCCGAGCAGGGGCAGAACGCCATGATGGGGCTGATATCGGTGGTCGCGCTGTTCGGGATGTCCTGGCAGAGCTGGTCGCTGGACGCGGCGCTGGGGCTTTTCTGAGGGAGGGGCTCCTCATGGACGCGCGCTTCGATCTGCCGGAGGCCGACGCTTTCACGCGCACGTACTGGGAGGCGGCCGAAGAAGGGCGGCTGCTCGTACGCCGCTGCGGGGCGTGCGGACGTACCCACCACTACCCCCGCGAGTTCTGCCCGCACTGCTGGAGCGAGGACGTGACGTGGGAGCCGGCGAGCGGCCGGGCCGAGCTCTACACCTGGTCCGTCGTCCACCGCAACGATCTGCCGCCCTTCGGGGAGCGCACGCCCTACGTCGCCGCGGTCGTCCAACTCGCCGAAGGGCCACGGATGATGACGGAGCTCGTGGGCGTCCCGCCGGAGACACTGCGGGCCGGCATGGCGCTGGAGGTCGATTTCCGGCAGGGAATCCCGGTGTTCCGGCCGAGACGATGAGATGTTCCGCCGGAGAGGGGTGATCGGCGGCCCTCCTTCCGTATTCAATGGCCCGATGGCCCATACACGTGAACGGTCCCCGAGCCACCCCGCTCCCGAACTGCTCGGCCACGGGCTGCGCCTGCGCCACTGGGACGCGGACTCCGACGCCGATGCCGAGACCTGGCTGCGCGGCCGCTCCGACCCCGAGTTCCGGCGCTGGAACACCCCCCTGAAGGCGATCGCCGACCTCGACGACGCCCGCGCCTCGCTCCGCGCGGGCGCGGCGGCCGCGGCGGACGGCGTCAGCGTCTCCTTCCGCGTCACGGACGCGGTCAGCGACACGACACTGGGGCACGTCGGCGTCCACGAGATCGACCACGTCGTACGCGTCGCCCGCGTCGGCTACTGGGTCCTCCCCGAGGCCCGCGGCCACCGCGTCGCCGCCCGCGCCCTCACCCTCGTCGCCCGCTGGACCTTCACCGACCTCCGCCTCCACCGCCTCGAACTCGGCCACGCACTCGGCCACGACGCGTCCTGCCGGATAGCCGAGCGCTGCGGATTCCCCTACGAGGGGACGCTCCGGGGCGCGATGTTCGAGGCGGGGCGGCAGGACGCCTTCCGGGATGTGCATCTGCATGCCCGGTTGGCCACGGATCCGGAGGTGGCGGGCCGATGAGGGGAAGGGGCGTGGCAAGGGGGAGCGGCGCGGTGGGCGGGGGTGCGCGATGAGGTGGGTGGTGATCGAGGATCCCGGTGAGTTTCTCGACGTTGCCGGAACCTTCCTGCACTCGCGGCCGGTGCTGCACACCGTCCCGCTGACGGTGACCGAGACGCTGCGGGTGCGGGGGCCGCACGTGGCCTTCTGGCCGGTGGCCTTGTTGTGCAGGTGTACGGCCCTGGACTTGGCGACGCATTCGTTCCACACCCAGCGGCATCGGTCCCACTCCGCCGCCAGGGCGGTGCGAGCAGCGGGCGACACACGCAGCCGGTGGGTGTACCGGGCATGCCCGACCTCCGCAGCCACCCTCACCTGCGTCATCTCGCCCCCACGGTCCCCGTCCGGGACACCGTGCCGTCCCGAACTCTTGGATGGACCATACGTACGACAGCAGCACAAACGCCCCCGTTCCCACAGCCACCACCCCGACCAGCGATCACAGGCACACGCGTTCGCATCACCTCGGCAAGGGCCGACTGCCGACGGGCGCTCCGCGCCCTGCACCGGATGCGGCGACGCTCCGCGTCGCGACAACCGGATACGACTCCTCCCCGGCGTGAACGCCAGGGCCTCCACGCAAGAAGCAGGTGAACGTCGGTCGGGTGGGCGGGTCGCGGCGGTGATCGGCAGACGTGGGCCCGTCCCGTCAGGGCCAGAGCAGCGTCGACGTCCACTCCTCCTCCCCCGTACGGCGATACGCCAGCCGCACATGGCGCCGCCGGGCGTCCCCCTGGAAGAACTCCACCTCCTGCGGGGTCAGGCGGTACAGGGTCCACGTCGGGACCGGGGCGTCGGGTCGTGACTGGGCCTCGGTCCAGGCTGTCCCGGAGGCCTCGGCCAACTCCTCCAGTGAGCCAAGGACTTCGCTCTGGCGGCCGGTGAGCGCGGCGGCCAGGGCGCCTGTCGAGCGGGCGTGGAGGTCGGCCTGGCCCTCCTGGGAGGGGGCCGCGGTGACCGGGCCCCGGACGCGGACCTGGCGGCCCAGGGTGGGCCAGTAGAAGCCGAGGGCCGCGTAGGGGCGGGCCGCGAGGTGGTGGCCCTTGCGGCTGGTGACGTGGGTGGCGAAGGTCCAGCCCGTGGTGTCGGCGCCGTGCAGCATCACGGTGCGTACGTCCGGGTGGCCGGCCTCGTCCGAGGTGGCCAGGGACATCGTGTGCGGTTCGGACTGGCCGGCCGCCACCGCCTCCGCGAACCACTGGGTGAAGAGGGGGAGTGGTTCGGCGGGGGCCGTGGCCGGGTCGGGTCTGCCGGGGGGCGTTTTTGAGGGCGGTCGTCGAGGTGATGGGGGCGAGCATCCGGGACTCCTTCGTCTGGGCGTCCCGGCTGGTGCTGCGCGCGCACGGCCGGGTGT
>NZ_JXTE01000209.1 GCF_000972385.1 Streptomyces sp. WM6386 | reverse complement strand
CTGTGCCGGTGGCCGCGGCAAGGGAGCGTGCAGCGGTGCTGGTGTCCGCGACGACGTTCCCGCTGCCGTCGGCCATGACGGTGCGGACCACCACCGATCTGGTGGTGCTGGTGTCGTTCCACAGCTTCGTGGTCGCCGTCACCGTGGCCGACGCCGCGCTCACATCGCTCTGCCGCAGGTAGACGCCGGGACCCGCGTAGTCCGTCATCCGCACGTGAAGGTTGTCGATGGCCCACAGGCTCCCGTTGCGGTAGATGCCGCCCTCGAAGGTGTAGTCGGCGCTCACCGCCGCGATGTCGGTGCCGCGGGCGTTGGTCACCTTCACCGCGATCACGTTGTCCCCGCCCGGGACGAGTACGGCGGTGACGTCGAACCTGAACCGGGAGTATCCGCCTTTGTGCTGCCCGAGGTACGTGCCGTTGACCCAGACGTCGGCGACCTGGTTGACGCCGGCGAACTGCAGGTACAGCCGCTTCCCCGCCAGCTCGGACGGCACGGTGTAATGGCGGCGGTACCAGCCCACTCCGCGGTAGTAGTCGTTGCCGCCGTCGGCTCCGTCGACGGCGTTCCAGGTGTGGGGCGTGTTGACCGACGCCCATCCGGAGTCGTCGAAGCCGGGCGCTTCCGCGCCTGTGACGTCTGCCCTGACGAATCGCCACCCGTTGTTGATATGGATCCAGACACGAGGATTCGGCGCGGCGTCCGGCCCAGCCGTGGCCGCGGCGCCGGCCGTCGCAACACCCGTCAACGAGGCCGCCACTCCTCCGGCCGTGACTGTAAGAACCTGTCGGCGAGAAGGGGAACCTGTCATTTTCAGAACTCACTTCCGTAGAGGTGAAGTAGAAGGTTTCCTGCGCGAAGCAACCGAGAGGGTTGCCGCGTCGGACCTGGCGTCCCACCGGCGTTGCTCCCGGATTGCGGCGCCGGAGTGGACGCGTACGGAACAGGGATGGCCGGGCTCGTCGGCTCGGTCGGGCGAGCCCGGCCGGCGGGATGCCGGCCACCGCGCCCTTGGTCGCGTCAGTTGACGTGGACGATCTTCCAGAGCTGGGCGTCGGCGTTGAGGCTGTTCCACTGGACGATGTAACGCGGGATCGCTGCGGGGCAGGTG
>NZ_JXTE01000208.1 GCF_000972385.1 Streptomyces sp. WM6386 | reverse complement strand
GCCACCGCGCCGATGACGACGGCGAAGATCGCGCGCTTGCCGGGGAGGTCGAACTTCGCCAGCGCGTAGCCGCCCAGCACCGCCAGCAGCGTCGCGCCGCCCGCGCCGAGTACCACGTACAGCAGGGTGTTGAGCAGCCAGCGGCCGAAAATGCCGTCGTGGTAGGTGAAGGTGTCCCGGATGTTGTCCCACAGGGCGAAGTCGTGGGCGAACCACAGGCCGTTGGAGTCGGCCAGGCCCGCCTGGGTCTTCGTGGAGTTGATGACCAGCCAGATGAGCGGCACCACGGTGTAGAGGACCATCAGGGCCATCAGCGCCGTCAGCAGCACATTGCGCTTCGGCTTGCCCGAGGCGTGCTTCTTGCGGGGGGTCCGCAGCCTGGGGGCGGTGTTCTTCGCGGGGGGAGCGGTGACAGAGGTGCTCATCGGGTCACGCTCCCTTGCGCATGCCGCGCAGCTGGACGGCGTAGGCGACGATCATCGTGATGACGCCCATGATGATGGCGACCGTCGCGGAGTAGTTGTGCTGCTGGCCGTTGAAGGACAGCGAGTACGTGTAGAAGTTCGGCGTGTAGTCCGTGGTGATGGAGTTCAGTGCCAGCGGACGCAGGATGCTCGGCTCGTTGAAGAGCTGGAAGCTGCCGATGATCGAGAAGATCGTCGCGATGACGATCGCGCCCCGGATCGCGGGCAGCTTGATCGAGCTGATGATCCGCCACTGGCCGGCGCCGTCGATCTCCGCGGCCTCGTACAGCGAGGTGGGGATGACGCGCAGCGCGGAGTAGAAGATCAGCATGTTGTACCCGACGAACTCCCAGGTCACGATGTTGCCGATGGAGGCGAGCACCCAGTCGGGGGAGAGCAGGTCGGGCAGTGTGGTGCCGAACGCGGAGTTGATGTCGCCCACCAGGCCGTACTTGGTGCCGTACATGAAGCCCCACATCAGGGTGGCCACCACGGCGGGCACGGCGTACGGCAGGAAGATCGTGATCCGGAAGAAGTTCTTGCCGTAGAGCCGGCCGCTGTCCAGCGCCAGCGCCACCAGCAGGGCGATGCCCAGCATGATCGGCACCTGGATCGCCAGGAAGAGCCCCACCCGGCCGACGGCCGACCAGAACTGGTC
>NZ_JXTE01000207.1 GCF_000972385.1 Streptomyces sp. WM6386 | reverse complement strand
CGCAGGGCCGCTGCACCGCGGGCGCGAGCCGTGGCCGGAGGGCGGCAGCCCTCGGGCGGACTCACCCGCAGCGGGGGAGGCTGACACGGTCCGGCGTGGTCATGGTGGGCATACACGGGCGCTCCATGGCGACCGGGACGTGGCGCAGGAAGGAGCACCGATCATGCGACGCTATCCTCCGATCGCCGATCACGGGATGGTCGGCGACTTGCAGACCGCCGCACTGGTCTCCTCCGCCGGCACGATCGACTGGCTGTGCGCGCCCAGGTTCGACTCGCCTAGCGTGTTTGCCTCGCTGCTCGACCACGACCGCGGCGGCCACTTCGGCATCTGGGCTGACACTCCACGGCCTCCGATCCAGCTGTACCTGCAGGACACCGCTGTGCTGATGACCCGCTTCCTCGCGGAGGACGGCGTGGGTGAGGTGGTCGATTTCATGCCGGTGGAGAACCCGGAGCGATCGGCGGGGCGGCATCGGCTGGTCCGCATCCTGCGGGCGACGCGCGGCCGGGTCCGCTTCATCCTTCAGTGCCGCCCTCGCTTCGACTACGGCCGTGCCGGCCACCGGCTCGACCTCGCCGAGGACGCCGTCCGTTTCGACGGGCCCGCCGTCCGGGCCACGCTGCAGACGGTCGGCCCGGTGATATGGAACGGGGAGGGCGACGACGCCCGAGGGGAAGTGTTCCTGGAGCCGGACGACTTCGCTGCCGTCGTCCTGACGATCGGGGACTCGGATGATGCCCCGCAACCACCGCTGAGCCGGGCGGACGTGACGATGCTGTTCGAGCAGACCCGGGACTTCTGGCACGCCTGGGTCCGCCGCAGCCGGTACCGGGGACGCTGGCAGGACATGGTGAACCGAGCGGCCATCACTCTCAAGCTGCTCACTTACGCGCCCACCGGAGCGCCCGTCGCGGCCCCCACGATGGGGCTGCCGGAGCAGATCGGCGGCGGACGCAACTGGGACTACCGTTACACGTGGGTCCGGGACGGCTCGATGTCGGTCGGTGCGCTGCTGGGGCTCGGCTATCTCGAGGAGGTGCCCGCGTTCCGCAGGTGGCTGGGTGACCGGCTCAGGGCGAACCGCACGGTCAGCGGTGAACCCCTGCAGATCATGTACCGGATCGACGG
>NZ_JXTE01000206.1 GCF_000972385.1 Streptomyces sp. WM6386 | reverse complement strand
AGGCCGGGGTACAGCGGGTGCTTGTCGGCCAGCGTCTTGACCCGGGTCTTGAGGGCTTCGACGTCGTAGGACGGCTTCAGCGCGGCGGCGATCACGTCGGCGACCTCGGTGAAGTCCTCGGCGGTGAAGCCGCGGGTCGCCAGCGCGGGGGTGCCGATGCGCAGGCCCGACGTCACCATGGGCGGGCGCGGGTCGTTGGGGACGGCGTTGCGGTTGACCGTGATGCCGACCTCGTGCAGCCGGTCCTCGGCCTGCTGTCCGTCCAGCTCCGACTCACGCAGATCCACCAGGATCAGGTGGACGTCGGTGCCGCCGGACAGCACGTTGACACCGGCCTCGCGGGCGTCCGCGGCCGTCAGCCGCTCGGCGAGGATCCGCGCGCCTTCCACGGTACGCGCCTGGCGCTCCTTGAACTCCTCGCTCGCGGCGACCTTGAAGGACACCGCCTTCGCGCGGCGATCACATGCTCCAGCGGGCCGCCCTGGAAGCCCGGGAAGACGGACGAGTTCAGCTTCTTGGCGAAGGCCTGCTTGGCCAGGATGATGCCGCCGCGCGGCCCGCCGAGGGTCTTGTGGGTGGTGGAGGTGACCACGTCCGCGTGCTCGACCGGGTTGGGGTGCAGTCCTGCGGCGACCAGGCCGGCGAAGTGCGCCATGTCCACCCACAGGAACGCCTCGACCTCGTCGGCGATCCGGCGGAACTCGGCGAAGTCCAGCTGCCGGGGGTAGGCGGACCAGCCGGCGATGATGACCTTGGGGCGGTGTTCCTTGGCGAGGCGTTCGACCTCGGCCATGTCGACCAGGCCGGCGTCGTCCACGTGGTAGGCGACCACGTGGAACTGCTTGCCGGAGAAGTTGAGCCGCATGCCGTGGGTGAGGTGGCCGCCGTGGGCCAGGTCCAGGCCCAGGATGGTGTCGCCGGGGGAGGCCAGCGCGAACAGTGCGGCCTGGTTGGCGGAGGCACCGGAGTGCGGCTGGACGTTGGCGTACTCGGCGCCGAACAGGGCCTTGACCCGGTCGATGGCGATCTGCTCGGCGACGTCGACGTGCTCGCAGCCGCCGTAGTAGCGCCGGCCCGGATAGCCCTCGGCGTACTTGTTCGTCAGGACCGAGCCCTGGGCCTCCATCACCGC
>NZ_JXTE01000205.1 GCF_000972385.1 Streptomyces sp. WM6386 | reverse complement strand
GTGTGATCAGGGGGGTGATGCTGTCGGCTGTGTCCCAGTCGCGGGGGCGGAGTTGGTACTTCTCGGAGTCGAGGTATTCCTCGCTGCCGTCGCGCAGGGGGGTGTTCTCGCACAGTTCGTAGCCGCTGTAGATGCCCCAGGTGGGGGAGAGGGTGGCGGCCAGGATGGCGCGGATCTCGAAGGCGGGCCGGCCGCCGTGCTGGAGGTAGGCGTGCAGGATGTCGGGGGTGTTGGCGAAGAAGTTGGGCCGCATGTAGGCGGCCGCCTCACCGGACAGCTCCCGCAGGTACTCGGTGAGTTCTTCCTTGGTGTTGCGCCAGGTGAAGTAGGTGTAGGACTGCTGGAAGCCGATCTGGCCCAGGGTGTGCATCATCGCCGGGCGGGTGAACGCCTCGGCCAGGAAGATCACGTCCGGGTCGCCGGCGTTGATGTCCGCGATCACCCGCTGCCAGAACACGACCGGTTTGGTGTGCGGGTTGTCGACCCGGAAGATCCGCACACCGTGGTCCATCCAGTACCGCAGCACCCGCACGGTCTCCGCGATCAGGCCGTCCATGTCGGCGTCGAAGGCGATCGGGTAGATGTCCTGGTACTTCTTCGGCGGGTTCTCCGCATACGCGATGGTGCCGTCGGGGCGGTGGTGGAACCACTCCGGATGCTTCTGCACCCAGGGATGGTCGGGAGAACACTGCAGGGCGAAGTCCAGAGCGATCTCAAGATGGTGCTCGCGGGCCCGGGACACGAACCAGTCGAAGTCCTCGATCGTGCCCAGATCCGGGTGGATCGCGTCGTGCCCGCCCTCCGGGGAGCCGATCGCCCACGGCACCCCGACATCCTCCGCAGCCGCCGACAGGGTGTTGTTGGGGCCCTTGCGGAACGTCGACCCGATCGGATGGATCGGCGGCAGGTAGACCACGTCGAAGCCCATCGCCGCGATCGCCCCGAACCGCCGCGCCGCCGTGCGGAAGGTGCCGTGCGGGCGCTCCGGCGTGCCCTCGGACCGCGGGAAGAACTCGTACCAGGCCCCGTACAGCGCCCGCTCCCGCTCCACCAGCAGCGGCAGCACCTCGGAGACGGTCACCAGATCCCGCAGCGGATACCGCGCCAGCACCGCGTCCACCTCGGGCGTCAACGCCCCCGCCAGCCGCGCCG
>NZ_JXTE01000204.1 GCF_000972385.1 Streptomyces sp. WM6386 | reverse complement strand
GTCCTTGCCGGCGGTCACCCGCACGGTGTCGCCGATCTCGGTGCCGGTGGTCTCCAGGAAGTGGGAGGAGACGATGACCTGGCCGGGCCCTGTGATCCAGTGGCCGGAGATCATCGCGTAGCTGCCGGAGCTCGAATCACCGTCGTAGAGGGTGACCCGGACGGTGCCGGAGACTCCGGGCACGGTGGCTTCCTCCTGGGCCACGCCGTAGTATAGGGCGGTGCCCGACTGTGCCTTGATGGCGGCGCTCACCTTCGCCGGGTCGGCCGGTGGGGGGACGCTCGTGCCCGGTGCGGGGACGTGTTCGCCCTTGCCGATGGTGGGACCGCCCGCGAAGACGCTCACGTCGTTGCGGCGATCGGGGTCCCCGGCCGCCGCCACCTCGTTCAGCGACGAGGTCAGCCCCAGCGCGAAGGTCGCCGCGACCGTGCCGAAGGCCACGGCGAGGAGCATCGCGAGGGTACGGACCGGGTGGGCGAAGGGGCTCGCCAGACCGTAGGTCACCGCGCGGGGCAGCGGCAGCCGGCCCGCCGCCCGGTGTGCCCACTGGCCGCGTCCCGTCCGGGGTGCCCGGCCGACGGCGATGGCCTCGACGGTCCGCAGCCTTCCGGCCCGCAGCGCGGGGACCAGCGCCGCGATCCCGACGACGAGCAGGGCGACGGCCGCCACCAGGACGTCCACCCACCAGGCGACCGTCAGCGAGACCGTGCCGTAGACCGTCTCGGTGTCCTCCAGGAGCGGCAGGGCCATGAGGTTGCCCAGGACGACGCCCAGCGCGATACCGGCACCGGCCGGGAGGAGTGCCTGGGCGATGTAGGCCCGGACGACTTCACGCGGAGTGAAGCCGATGGCCTTGAGGATGCCGATCCTGCGCAGACTGGTCCCGACCGCGCCGCTGATGACGCTGCCGACGATGATCACCGACATGACGATGCCTAGCACGCCGAAGGCGATGAGGAACGGGATGGTCGGGGCGGCGTTCCGGTCGGCGGCGCGCTTGGTGTCCAGGTAGGACTGGCTGCCCAGGAGCGCACCGGACGGCACGGCGGCTGCGAGCTTCTTCCGGTGGGCGGCGATCTGGCTCTTGGTGCCGGCGGAGTCGAAGCGGTAGAGCATCTGACTCGTGACCGGGGTGTCCTTCGACCCGAGTGCCTTCACC
>NZ_JXTE01000203.1 GCF_000972385.1 Streptomyces sp. WM6386 | reverse complement strand
GTGCAAGCCCGCGCTCGGTGTGGCCGGCGTGCTCGGCTTCATCATGATCTAGGACCAGTACCTGCTGCCACTGATCGCCTCCAAGGACCCCACCGACTACACGGTCACCGTCGCCCTGTCCATCCTGCGCACCGACCCCGAGGTCGGCTCCGGGGTGGTCCTTGCCGGTGCGGTCATCGCCCTCATCCCCAGCCTGATCGTCTATCTGCTCCTCCAGCGCTCGCTGGTCACCGGCATCGCCGCCGGTGCCACCAAGGGCTGAGCACACCGTAGTCACGAGGGAGACATGAAGTTCCAAGGAGTGCTGTTCTTCCCGGTCACGCCGTTCGCCACGGACGGCTCGCTGGACGTGGGCGGCGTGCGGGCCCCCCTTCTGGACCCCACCCCGGAACACGTGGCCCGCCTCGCGCAACTCATCGACCACGGCCTGGAGGTGGCCGGCGCATGAATCCCACCAGGATCAGGGAACTGATCGTCACCCCGATCGCCTTCAGTGACCCGCCGCTGCTCAACTCCAACGGCGTCCATGAGCCCCTCGCCCTGCGGATCATCCTCCAACTCGTCCTGGAGGACGGCACGGTGGGCCTGGGTGAGTCCCCCGGCGGAACGGCCCGTCTGGCACGCCTTGAGGCGGCCGCGAAGGTGGTCCCCGGCATGGACGTCTTCGACCCGACGGCCATCTCGGCGGCGATCGACGCCGATCTCCTCCCCACCGTCCCCAGCTCCCACGAACGCGGCTGGACCACGTCGGCCGTGGAGGTCGCCTGCCTCGACGCCCAGGGCAAGCTGCTCGGCCGCCCGGTCAGCGACCTGCTGGGCGGGAAGGTCCGGGACGCGGTGCCCTTCGCGGCGTACCTCTTCTACAAGTGGGCCGAGCACCCCGCCCTCGACGGGCGGGTGGCGATCGGCGACGACTGGGGCGAGGCCCTGGACCCGGCCGGGATCGTGGGGCAGGCCCGGCTGATGCAGGAGCGGTACGGTTTCCGTTCGTTCAAGCTCAAGGGCGGTGTCTTCCCTCCCGACGAGGAGATCGCCGCGATCAAGGCACTGGCCGAGGCCTTCCCCGGCCAGCCGCTGCGCCTGGACCCCAACACGGCCTGGACGGTGGAGACATCGCGGTACGTCGCCCGTGAACTGGACGGCGTACTGGAGTACCTGGAGG
>NZ_JXTE01000202.1 GCF_000972385.1 Streptomyces sp. WM6386 | reverse complement strand
GTCCAGCGCCGGTGTGTGCAGCTGCGTGCCGCTCAACTTCACTGGTGAGTGGCGCAGTTGACCACTTAGGGCGTCCAGTGTGTGCAGAAATCCATCAGCGGTGGCGAGGTGCACCGACATTCCGTCGGCGCTGAGCACTGGGGACGTGCGCAGGGGCGCCAGGACCGAATACTCCCAGTCCGTGGCGGCAGCGGCAGCGGTCGTCTCCGACACCGCGAACAGCCGTCCGTCGTCGCAGCCGACGAAGATCCGTGACCGGCTGCTGCCCGCGGCACGGTGGACCACGGGGTCGGAGCGCAGCGGAACGCCCTGCGCGTCCTGGCCGATCCCCGGGCTGAGCGTCCAGAGCAGTGTGCCGTCCCCTTGCACGCAGTGCAGGAAGCCTGCGTCGTCCCCCAGATAGACAGCGCCGATCCCGGGTGGCTCTCCCTCGTTCCCCGTCCCCGAACTACCCAGCACCAGCGCGGGACTCGTCCTCACCGGGGAACCCGCGTCGTAGATCTCCGTGCCTTCACCGGTGGGTTGGACCCGGTGGAGCAGGCCAGCCTCAGTGGTGACGTACAAATGACCGGCATAGTCGATGGCCGGAGCCGCGAGAATCCCTGCGGCCGCCTTGAACGGCCACGGGCTGCCAAGCGCACTCGGGTCCTGAGGGCCGGGCACCGCGGCCAGGCTGGGCGCCCCGGGGTCGCGATTACGCATCCCCCACGGGAGTCCGTACGGCTTCGGGCTCATCGGCATGGCTGTTCCCCCGTCCGCCCGCCCCGCTGGCGCGCTTGCGGTGGGTGTCCGTCCGCCGCGCGGTGGTTCGCTTCGGGGGAATCCCTAGGGTCGTAGGCGCCCGGCACCTTTTGTCGGGCCCGGGAATCGGGTGGCCTGCATGACCGCCACTCCTCGCACCTAGTGCTCGATTCCTCTTTCGATGGGTATAGCTGCTGATAGCGGGGCGGTTTCGGGTACTCGGGGGCGGGTGCTGGGTCATGGTGCTGAGGGCACGGCCGGGCCGTGACGAGGGCGAGCAAGCGGTGATCCACCGCCTGGCGTCGGCCAGAAAGGCGCCGAAGGATGTGGTGGAGCGGTGCCGGATGGTGGAGCTGGGCTGGGACGGATGGGTGGTCCCGCAGATCGGCGACGAGCTGAAATGCTGTCAGAAGACGGTGCGTCGC
>NZ_JXTE01000201.1 GCF_000972385.1 Streptomyces sp. WM6386 | reverse complement strand
GGCGACGGTGATCTCGACGTGGTCGCCCTTCTCGTCGAGGTCGAGGAACTCCCAGCCGCGCCGGATGTCCGCCTCCAGCGAGATCGCCCACCGCTCCAGGACGTCCTCGGTGTGCGACTGCGGAACACCGCGCGCCCCGAAGTGGGCGTCCTGAAGGACGGTGTAGTCGAACTGCACGCCGCCGAAGTGGCCCATGGGGGCCTTCTCCAGGTTCCCGAACCACGGCAGCAGGCCGCGCTGTTCGAAGACCTCCATGGCGCGTGCGGTGAAGCCGAGCCCGCGGGACTGACCGGTGGGCTGCTCCAGGCGTTCCACCACGACGACGTGGGCGCCGCCCAGGCGCAGTTCCCCGGCGAGCATCAGACCGGTCGGGCCGGCCCCGACGATGATGACGTCGGCGTCCATGGTCTCTCCTCTCCCCTACTCGTGAGTGCTGGTCAGCCGAACAGTCCGGCGATGTGCTCCGGCGCCTTGGTACGGCCCCATTCCAGGGCCTGGCCGAGCAGTTCCGGCGTCGCCTCGAAGCACTTGTTGTCCGGGTCGCCGAGCGCGAACGGCTCCGGCAGGAACTTGGACTCCCGCAACTGCTCGAAGAGCAGCTCGGCGGCCTCGCCCGGCTCCAGTCCCCCGGCCTCGACGGCCTGGCAGGTGCTGCGGGTCAAGGTGAGCAGGGAGCTGATGTCCTCGCCGACCGGCGCGGGCAGACCGGGGGTGGTGGTGTGCTCCAGGTCTTTGAGGATCTGCTCGTCGCGGTTCTCCATGAAGCGGCGGTACGCCCGCTCGACGGTCATCGTCGGCATGATGCTGGTCGACTCCCACACCCGGGTGACCGCGTTCCACAGGTCGTAGTGCTTGAAGCCGACGAAGGAGCTGTAGACGAGGTCGTCGTGGACGTCGTACAGGCCCTGCTGGAGCCGGTCGATGTACTCGAAGCGCTCGGTGGACCAGTCGCCGTCACGGGACGCTTCGATCAGGCGCCAGGCCAGGGAGTTGACGACCTCCAGGGTGTTGGTCAGGCCGCGCGAGTACAGCGCGTCGATGAAGCCGGCGGCGTGCGCGGTCAGGCAGTACCGCTCGCCGACCGTGCTGGAGGAGGAGTACTGCAGGCGGCCCGTGGCCACCCAGGGGCGGACCGCGCGGGCGTCGGTGAACTGCTCGGCGATCTGCGGGAAG
>NZ_JXTE01000200.1 GCF_000972385.1 Streptomyces sp. WM6386 | reverse complement strand
GGTCAGGGGCGAAAGCTGATCACCAAGGCGCAGGAAGTGACCTTCAAGGCCACAAAGGAACACGGCTCCGCGATATCGATCTTCGAGGTGGTCGTACCGCCCGGATTCGATGTCGGGGCGCATGTCCACAGCGATGCGCAGGAATTCTTCTACGTCCTGGAAGGGGAGCTCCAGCTCCTGGCTTTCGAGCCGACCCGGCGCACCGAACAGGACTGGCACGAATGGGAGTCCCCCGACGGGGACAAGGCCGTCCGTGCCACCGAGGGTGCCTCCATGTTCGTGCCCTCCGGCACCCCGCACGCCTTCAGGAACGCCTCCGACGAACCGGCGCGCATGTTGTTCCAGTGCTACCCGTCTCCCGTTCACGAGCTGTACTTCGAGGAGATCGCGGAGATCTGGGCGGCCGGGGGCATCAACCCCGACGCCATCGACGAGATGCGCAAGCGCTACGACGTCAGCCAGATCACCCCGCAGCGCTACCAGCCGCCTGCCCTTCTCGATCCCCAGTCCTCCGAACCGCGCGGAGCGTAATCAGAGATGAGCGACATCGAAAAGATCCCCCTGGTCTTCGCGAGCCTCGGGGAGCAGGAACTGGCCGCCGTCGCCGAGGTGTTCGCCTCCGGCTGGGCGGCGGGCCAGGGACCCAAGGGACAGGCCCTCGAGGCCCAGCTGAAGGAACGTTACGGGGCCGGTGACGCGGTCGCGGTGAGCAACTGCGGCGCCGCCCTGCACCTGGCGATGCTCGCGTTCGGCGTGCAGCCGGGCGACGAGGTCATCGTCGCCGACTACACGTTCCCCGCCCCCGCTCACGCGGTCCGCTACGTCGGCGGGACCCCGGTCTTCGCCGACGTCCGCGCCGACACCGGCACCGTGGACCCGCAGTCGGTGGCGGACCTCGTCACCTCCAAGACCGTGGGCATCATCGCCGTCGACACCGTCGGCCTGCCCGCCGACTACACGGAACTTCAGGCCATCGCCGACCGGCACGGGCTGTTCCTCATCGAGGACGCCGCCTGCGCGGTCGGCGCCACCTACCAGGGACGCGAGGCGGGCTCGCTGGCCGAGGTGGCCTGCCTGTCCTTCCACGGACGCAAGGGCGCCACCAGCGGCGAGGGCGGCGCCTTCATCGCCACCGACCCGGCCATCGGCGCGAAGGCGCGGCAGCTGTCGGCCTTCGGC
>NZ_JXTE01000020.1 GCF_000972385.1 Streptomyces sp. WM6386 | reverse complement strand
GCCCTGTGCTTGCCCCGCGCCCGCCCCTACGCCCCCAGCGCCCGCGACACCGTATAGATCAGCAGCCCCGCCAGCGAACCCACCACCGTGCCGTTGATCCGGATGAACTGCAGGTCCCGTCCGATATGAGCCTCGATCTTCCTCGTCGTGTGCTCGGCGTCCCAGCCCGCCACCGTGTCCGTGATGAGCAGGGTGATCTCCCGGCGGTACGTGGTCACCACGTACACCGCCGCCCCCTCGACCCACCCGTCGACCTTGGCCTGCAACCGGGGCTCCACCGCCATCCGCGCCCCCAGCGACAGCAGCGACGCCCGCACCCGCAGCCGTAGCTCACTGCGCTCGTCCTCGGCGGCGGAGACGATCATCGACCGTACGGCGGTCCAGGCGGACGCGATCAGGTCCTGGACCTCGCCGCGCCCGAGGACCTCGCCCTTGAGCCGCTCGACACGCGCCCGCGTGTCCGTGTCGGACTGCAGATCCGACGCGAAGTCCGTCAGGAAGCGGTCCAGCGCACCCCGCGCCGGATGCGACGGCATGTCCCGCATCTCCGTCACGAACCGCAGCAGTTCCTTGTAGACCCGCTCGCCGACCTTCTTGTCGACGAAACGGGGGGTCCAGCCGGGCGCGCCGCCCTGCACCGCGTCCATGACCTGTTCGTCGTGGAGCACCAGCCAGTCGTGCGCCCGCGTCACCACCAGGTCCACGACCCGCCGGTGGCCGCCGTCCACGACGATCTTCTCCAGCATCTTCCCGATGCCCGGCGCGATCTCCTGCGCGTCGGCCCGCCGGGTGATCGCCTCCCCGACGACCGCCTGCACATCGGAGTCCCGCAGCACGGTCAGCGCCCCGCGCAGTGCCGCCGAGAGCTCCGCCGTCACCCGGTCGGCATGCTCGGGCTCCGCCAGCCACGCGCCCAGCCGGCTGCCGATGCCCACCGCCCGCAGCCGTTGGCGTACGACGTCCTCGGAGAGGAAGTTCTCGCCGACGAACTCGCCCAGGGAGACACCGAGCTGGTCCTTCTTGTTCGGGATGATCGCGGTGTGCGGGATGGGCAGACCGAGCGGGTGACGGAAGAGAGCCGTGACCGCGAACCAGTCCGCCAGCGCACCCACCATTCCCGCCTCGGCGGCCGCGGCGACGTACTCCGCCCACGGACCCGCCCCCTGCCCGGAGGCCACCTTGGCGAGCACGTAGACGACCGCCACGAACAGCAGCAGCCCGGCCGCCGTGAGCTTCATCCGGCGCACGCCGCGCTGCTTCTCCTCGTCGGCGGCGCTGAACGCGGTCATCGCCCGGTTACCGGCGGCGACCGGACGGGCATGCTGCTCTACGTCAGCGGTATCCGATTCGTCTGGTTTCGTGCGTTCCATCCACTCCACCCGTTCGTGATCCCCGGTACACATTGTCCCTTCCTGACCGACTCCTGGAACGGAACAGGAGTTCCCGGCGTCTGTCAGGTAGGGGGGAGCTCACTCCTGAACTCCGGTGGCCCAATGGGGGGTCTGTTCACACACCCCTCACCACATGACGCATCATGAGGTGATCACATCGGAGCCTCGGGCTCCCGTCTGCCCGAGGAGATATGCACCGCATGACCAGAAGAAGTGGTTATGCCCTGCTTTCTGCGATGGTCGCCCTGATCGTGGCGGTCTCCGCCGCCATATACGTCGGTGTCGCCGCCGACGACGGCAGCACCGACCAGCGCAACACCGTCGCCCAGGGCGCCGCCCCGCACAACCCCGCCGCCCCCGCCTCCACCGGCACCTGGGTCGGCGCGTGGTCCACCTCCCCGGCGGGCGCCGAGCCCGGCACCGAGGCCGAGGGCATGGCGGGCCGCTCGGTGCGCAATGTCGTGCACGCCTCCATAGGCGGTACGAGTGCCCGCATCACGCTCTCCAACCTCTACGGCCAGTCGCCGCTGACCATCACCCACGCGTCGATCGCCGTCGCCGCGGGCAGCGACACGGCCGCCGCGACCGTGCAGACGATGCGGCGCCTGACCTTCGGCGGCAACACCACGGTCGTCGTCCCGGCCGGCGGCCAGGTCATGAGCGACGCGGTCCGCATCGCCATCGCGTACGGCAGTGACGTCCTGGTCACCACGTACTCCCCCACGCGGTCCGGGCCGGTCACCTACCACCCGCACGCCCGCCAGATCTCCTACGTCGCCGCCGGCGACCTCACCGAGGACGTGACGGGGGCGGCGTACACCGAACAGACCCCGTACTGGCGCTACCTGACCGCGCTGGACGTGCTGAGCAACGAGTCCGACGGCACGGTCGTCGTCCTCGGCGACTCGCTGACCGACGGCATCACCTCCACCGAGGGCGCCAACCACCGCTGGACCGACGTCCTTTCGGACCGGCTGCGCACCGCGATCGAGGCCGGCCGCGACCTGCCCCGCTACAGCGTCGTCAACCAGGGCATCAGCGGCAACCAGGTCCTCGCCAACGGCCTCGGCCGCCCCGCCGACAACCAGAGCGGTCTGGGCCGCTTCGGCCGGGACGTGCTCGGCCGGACGAACGTGAAGGTCGTCGTCATCGACCTCGGCGTCAACGACATCCTCCGCAACCCGAACCTCGCCGACCCCGACAAGATCCTCGACGGCCTGCGCACGATGGTCCGCCAGGCCCACGCCCGCGGCATCAAGGTCGTCGGCGCGACCCTGATGCCCTTCCAGGGCCACCGGGGATACACGGGTGCCAGGGAGGACGTCCGGCAGCGGATCAACGCCGCGATCCGCGACGGCAAGGTCTACGACGCGGTCGTGGACTTCGACGAGGCGCTCAGGGACCCGTACAACCCCAGGAGACTGCGGTCCGACTACGACTCGGGGGACCGTCTCCACCCGAGCGACAAGGGGTACGCGCGGATGGCGGAGACCTTCGACCTGGAGGACCTGAAGGGCTCGCCGCCGGCGGAGCTGTAGGGCAGGGCAGGGCTGGGCGTCAGCCTCGTACCGCCGGCCTGCCCGTCAGTCCTCGTACCGCCGCCGGTCCCGCCTCTCCCGGCGCAGCTCTCGGTGCTCTCGGTGCTCCTCCATCGCCTCGCGGACCTGATCCATGGCGTCACGGTGGACATCGTGCAGGTCGAGCGGATCATGGCGGGAAGAGCCCAGCTCCCGGCGCGCGTTCTTCCGCTCCAGCCGCTCCTGCCGCCGCTCCTCCTTCAGCCGCTGCCGCTCCGCCCTCGGCAGCTTCCGGTACACCTCGACGCCACCCATCAGCGCGAGCCCGGTGACGATCACCCGCGGGGCCTGCGGATCGTCCGGCTCGTCGTGCGCGCGCTCGTCGAAACCGCCCATGATCCCGAGCCCGCGCACGACGACCTCGACACCCGGCGGCACGATCACCTCGATACCGCCCATGATCGCCACGCAGTTGATCTCGACCTCGCGGTCCGCGAAGTTCGCCTCCCGCAGATCGATCTCGCCACCGCCCCAGAAGGCGAAGCCGGTGAACCGCTTCGGCACGGTCCAGCGCCCCTTGCGCTGGAACCCGGCCATGACCGCGACCCCCCACGTCGACGAGCCCTCGCCGCCCGTGATCCTCGACGCCCAACTCCCGTCCGCGACCGGCTCCTTGAGCAGGCTCACCGCCGGGCCCGACGCGGTCGGCAGATCCCGGGTGATCGGCGTCAGCTCACCGTAGGTCCGCGCCTTGAACGTCGCGTCCAGCCGCTCCTCGAACTCCTCCATGTCGAGCCGGCCCTCCGCGAGGGCGTCCCGCAGGATCTCGGCCACTCGCTCACGGTCGGCGTCGGCTGCGCGAAGGTCCGGGAGTTCGTCGTCCGTCATGCACAGAAGCCTACGAGTTCGAACGTCCCCGCACTATGCGGTCGCCCGCTCGGGCGGGGGTTTGGGGGTTTCCCCCAATGAATGCAGCATCTTGGCGATGACCGCTTCGATGTCCGGCTCCCGCACCGACAGATCCACCAGCGGATACTCCGCCGCGATCCGCGCCACCAACGGCGCCGCCGACTCCCCCGCCGGGAACGCCAGCCACTGCCGCGGCCCCTCCACCTTCACCACCCGGGCGGGCGCCGCCTCGATCGGCGGCAGCTCCCGCTCCAGGTCCACCACCAGGATCCGCTCGCTCTCCCCCGCCTCGTGCAGACCGGCGAGCGGGCCGTCGTACACCAGACGACCGTGGTCGATCACCATCACCCGTGAGCAGAGCTGCTCGATGTCCTGGAGATCATGCGTGGTCAGCAGGACGGTCGTGCCGTTCTCGGAGTTCAACTCCCGCAGAAAACCACGCACCTTGGCCTTGGAGATGACATCGAGGCCGATCGTCGGCTCGTCCAGGTACAGCACCTCGGGGTCGTGCAGCAGCGCCGCCGCGATGTCGCCGCGCATCCGCTGGCCCAGCGAGAGCTGGCGCACGGGTACGTCCAACAGATCGGCCAGTTCGAGGAGTTCGACACAGCGGTCGAGGTTCTCGCGGTACCGGGCGTCCGGGATCCGGTACATGCGGTGCATCAGCTTGTACGAGTCGATCAGCGGCAGATCCCACCACAGCGTCGTCCGCTGCCCGAACACCACCCCGATCCGGTGCGCGAGCCGCGACCGCTCCCGGGACGGGTCGATGCCCGCCACCCGCAGCCGGCCCCCGCTCGGCGTCAGGATGCCCGTCAGCATCTTGATCGTGGTCGACTTCCCGGCGCCGTTCGGCCCGATGTACCCGACCATCTCGCCCCGCGCCACCCGGAAGGAGATCGAGTCGACGGCCCGCACCTCACGCCGCTCCCGCTTCAGGAACCCGGTCTTCTTACGCACGTCGAAGACCTTCTCGACGCGGTCCAACTCGATGAAAGCCTCATCCACGACCTCGACCATGACCCCTCAGTTCCCTGTGCTCTGATACGTCCGCAACCCGGCCCGCCACGCCAGCCCCGCCAGCGCACAACACGCCACCGCCACCATCGGCGACAGGAACGCCACCCACTGGGGCAGCCCGAGCGGCAGCGGCACGCCCAGCACATACGTCGCCGGCAGCCAGTTGACGAAGGCCAGCGGGAACACGAACGTCACCCCGCGCACCAGCTCCGTCGCGAACACCGTCGGCGGGTACTGCAGCATCGTCGTACCGCCGTACGTGAACGCGTTCTGCACCTCGGAGGCGTCCTTCGCCACGAACTGGAAGGCCGCGCCCGCGACGAACACCGCACCGAAGATCCCGGCGCCGCTCAGGATCATCACCGGCATCAGCAGCAGCTTCAGCGGCGTCCAGTCGATGTCGACGGTGGCCAGCCCGTAGACCAGCACCATCACACCCTGGGTGATCCGGCCCAGGCGCCGCAGCCCGAACTGGTCCGCCGCCATCTGCGCGAGCACCGGCGCCGGACGCACCAGCAGCGTGTCCAGCGTGCCGTCACGCACCCGCCGGCCCAGCTTCTCCATCGAGCCGAGCAGCAGATCGGCGAGACCGAACGCGGTACTGGACAGCCCGTACAGGAAGGCGACTTGGGGCAGCGCATAACCGCCGAGCGCGTCGACACGGGAGAACATCAGCATGATCGCGACGAAGTCGAGCGCGGTCGCCGTGAAGTTCCCCAACGTGGTCATGAGGAAGGAGGCCCGGTAGGCCATCGTGGAGCGGATCCACATCGCGGAGATCATCCGATAGGCACGCAGCCCGTCGACAACCCTGCCGCTCCCGGCGACCCTGCCGCTCCCGGTCGCCCTCCCGCTCCCGACGCTCTCGGCCACCCTGCCGGTGTCAACCACCCTGCACCACCACCCGCCGCGTCGCCGCCCCCTGCACCATCCGCCCGGCCGCCAGCAGCACCACCGCCCACATCGCCTGGAAGGCATAGGTCCCCAGCGGATCGGCGTGCCCCATCAGCACATCCGCGGGCGCCTGGAGCAGCGACGACCACGGCAGGGCCCGTACGACCTCGCCGAGCGTGCCCGGGAAGACGTTCAGCGGCAGGATCATCCCCGAGCAGAACCACCCGACGAACATCACCATCTGCGCCACCCCGGTGCCGTCGAGCAGCCAGAACGCGCTCAACGCCACCAGATACCGGATCCCGAAACTGACCAGCATCGCCAGCAGCACCGCCCCGAAGAACGCCACCCACGAGGACACGTCCGTCGGCAGCGCGAGGTCGAAGACCAGTGCACCGAACACGAAGGGGATCACCCCGCGCCCCAGCAGCTCGAACCCCGCCCGGCCCAAGTCGGCGGCCAGCCACCACAGTTGGAGATCAGCCGGACGGTACAGATCGATCGCGATGTCACCCGTACGGATACGCTCCATGAACTCGCTCTCGACGCCCCCGCCACCGTTGGCGAGCGTCTTGAACAGCGACTGGCCGATCCACACATAGGTGACGGCCTGCGCCAGGTCGTACCCGCCCAGGTGCGGCTTCTCGTCCCACAGCGCGGTGTAGGTGTACACGAGAATCAACCCGAACACCGTGTTGGTGAACACCCCGGCCGCGGTGGCCGCCCGATAGGTCGCGTACCGTCTGAATCCGCCCGCCGCGACGGCCAGGTACAACCGTCCCGAACCCATCAGTCCCAGCCCTCCTCGGCCCGCCCGGACACCGAAGCGCAGGAGCCTAGCCCGCTGATGGTGACGCATGCCACCCATTTTCCGGGCGGACGCGCGCCGCTCATCGGGAACGGAACGCATGGTGCGACAGTCTTCATCCGGGGGCGCAGAAGACGTACGAGGGCGTACGGCGACGTACGACGTAAAAGCGTGAAACAGGAGTCCGTGCACGACATGAGCGACGAGCCGCAGCAGCCGAACCAGGGCTGGGCACCCAGAGAACCTCAGGCGGCTGAAGAGCCCGGCGGGAAGAAGCCGAAGCGGCCCAAGCGGACCGGATGGCGACGGATCATCCCCACCTGGCGCATGGTGCTCGGCACCTTCGTCGTCGGGATACTGCTGCTGATCGGCCTGTTCTTCCTCGGCTACTCGCTGGTGAAGATCCCGCCCGCCAACGCCCTCGCCACCAAGCAGTCCAACGTCTACCTCTACGCGGACGGCAGCCAACTCGCCCGCGACGGCGAGGTCAACCGCGAGAACGTCAGCCTCTCCCAGGTCTCCAAAGCCGCCCAGCACGCCGTACTCGCCGCCGAGGACCGCGACTTCTACTCCGAGTCGGCGATCGACCCCAAGGCGATGGTGCGCGCCGGCTGGAACACCGCCACCGGCAAGGGCACCCAGTCCGGCTCCACGATCACCCAGCAGTACGTGAAGAACTACTACCTGGCGCAGGAGCAGACCGTCACCCGCAAGGTGAAGGAGTTCTTCATCTCGATCAAGCTGGACCGGGAGAAGTCCAAGGCCGAGATCCTCGAGGGCTACCTCAACACCAGCTACTTCGGCCGCAATTCCTACGGCATCCAGGCCGCCGCCCAGGCCTATTACGGCAAGGACGCCACCGACCTCTCCGCGGCCGAGGGCGCCTATCTCGCCGCCCTGCTCAACGCGCCCAGCGAGTACGACGTCGTCGCCCACCCCCAGAACAAGTCGGCCGCAGTGGCCCGCTGGAACTACGTCCTCGACGGCATGGTCAAGGAGGGCTGGCTGGAGCAGTCCGAGCGCACCGGCCTGAAGTTCCCGATGCCGAAGGAGGCCACCGTCTCCACCGGCATGTCCGGGCAGCGCGGCTACCTCGTCAACGCCGTCAACGACTACCTGAGCGAAAACAAGATCCTCACCGCCGACGAGCTCGACGCCGGCGGATACCGCATCACCACCACCTTCCAGAAGAGCAAGCAGGACGCCTTCGTCGACGCCGTCAACGACAAGCTGATGGACAAGCTCGACAAGAAGAACCGCAAGGTCGACACCTACGTCCGAGCGGGCGGCGCAGCCGTCGACCCCAAGACCGGGCAGGTCGTCGCCATGTACGGCGGCATCGACTACGTCAAGCAGTACACGAACAACGCCACCCGCCGGGACTTCCAGGTCGGCTCGACCTTCAAGCCCTTCGTGTTCACCTCGGCCGTACAGAACGAGTCCACCACGCAGGACGGCCGCACCATCACCCCGAACACCCTCTACGACGGCACCAACAAGCGCCCCGTCCAGGGCTGGACCGGCGGCAGCTACGACCCGGCCAACGAGGACGACGTGTCGTACGGCGACATCACCGTGCGCACCGCCACCGACAAGTCGGTGAACTCGGTGTACGCACAGATGGCCGTGGACGTGGGCTCCGACAAGGTCAAGGACACCGCGGTCGCCCTCGGCATCCCCTCCAACACCCCCGACCTGAACGCCTCGCCCTCCATCGCGCTCGGCGTGAACACCGCCAGCGTCCTCGACATGGCCGAGTCGTACGCCACACTCGCCAACCACGGCAAGCACGGCACGTACACGTTGATCAAGACCATCACCAGGGACGGCAAGGACGTCGTGGAGCTGCCGGAGCACAAGAGCTCCCAGGTCGTCACCCGCCAGGCCGCCGACACCACGACGTCGATCCTCCAGAGCGTCGTGGAGAACGGCACCGCCACCGCCGCCCAGGCCGCGGGCCGCCCGGCGGCCGGCAAGACCGGCACGGCCGAGGAGGACCAGGCCGCCTGGTTCGCCGGCTACACCCCCGACCTCGCCACCGTCGTCGCGGTGATGGGCCAGGACCCGGTCACCGCCAAGCACAAGTCCCTCTACAACGTGATGGGCCTGCCGCGCATCAACGGCGGCGGGGCGCCCACCGAGATCTGGGCCCAGTTCACCGAGGCCGCCCTGAAGGGCAAGCCCGCCGGCGAGTTCGACCTCGAACTCCAGGAGGGCGCCGACGTGGTCGAGACGCCGACGCAGGAGCCGAGCTTCGTCCCCCCGGAGGACACCGAGGGCGAGGACAACGGCGGCACGACCGACGGTGGCCAGGACACCGGCGGTGAGACCGACGGCGGCACGACGGGTGACACCACGACGACCGGCGGCACGACGGGCGACACCACCACGGGCGGTACGACGGGAGACACGACCACCACGGGCGGGACGACCGGCGACACCACCACGACGGGCGGCACCACAGGGGACACGACCACGACGGGCGGCACCACGGGAGACACGACCACAGGCGGCACGACGACCGGCACGACAGGCGGCACGACGGCCGGCGGAGGCCCACCGACGACTCAGTGACCCGAGGTCGCCTTCAGCCCCACGACGGCGACGAGCAGCAGGCACACGAAGAAGATCCGGGCGGCGGTCGCCGGCTCCCCCAGCACCACCATGCCGAGCACCGCCGCCCCGGCGGCCCCGATTCCCACCCACACGCCATAGGCGGTACCGATGGGAAGGGTCTTGGCGGCGTGAGACAGCAGCACCATGCTCGCGACGATCCCGGCACCCGTGAGCAGACTGGGGACCAGCCGGGTGAAACCGTCGGTGTACTTCATGCCGATGGACCAGCCGACCTCGAGCAGACCGGCGACGACGAGCAGAACCCAGGCCATGACAGGCACCTCCGAGACGCGGATTTCTTCACGGGGTGCGTCGTCTTTGCCTTACAGCCCGGTACGGCGCGTCTCGTCGGGTCGTCCTTCAAAGGTAGCAAAAGGGCAGCGAAAAGGGGCCGGTGGCGATGGTCACCGGCCCCTTTCGGCTTCGATCTACAGGTACAGCCCGGTCGAGTCCTCGGACCCCTCGAACCGGTCCGCGGCCACCGCGTGCAGATCACGCTCGCGCATGAGCACATAGGCGACACCGCGCACCTCGACCTCGGCACGGTCCTCGGGGTCGTACAGAACCCGGTCCCCCGGCTCGACGGTCCGTACGTTCTGCCCGACCGCGACGACATCCGCCCACGCCAGCCGCCGGCCCACGGCCGCGGTGGCGGGGATGAGGATGCCGCCCCCGGAACGCCGCTCGCCCTCACCGGCGTCCTGCCGCACGAGTACACGGTCGTGCAGCATCCGGATGGGCAGCTTGTCGTGCGGGGTGTTGTCTCTGTTGGCGCTCACGGCTGAGAACCTACCTGCCTGAAGGGGTTACGTCCGCGCCCGGGTCGGCCCTTACGCCCTACGACGCCGGGTGCCCAGGGCGAGCAGCCCCACGAGTCCGACGGCGACGAGCGCGACGGGAACGATGCGCTCCAGGCGCGGGGCGCCGTCACCGTCGACGAACTGGGCCTTGGTATTGCTGACGGCTCGATTGACGCCGACGTAGGCCCGCCCGAGCGTGTGGTCGATGTTCGACACGACCTTGGCCTTGGCGTCGCCGACGATCGTCTTCGGGTGCACCCGCACCCCGATCTCGTCGAGCGTCTCGGCCAGGTTCTCGCGGCGGCGCTTGATGTCCGCCTCGATCTGCGCCGGGGATCTGGTGTCCGACGTGTCCGCCACCGTACGGCCTCCGAGGTGTCTGCTGATGCTGTTCTGGACAGTCTGTCAGTTCGCCGGGCAGCCGCACTGTCAGCACCCCCGGTTAGGCTGGTCCGATGAGCGAGCGACTCCAGCCCGGGGACGTGGCCCCCGCCTTCACCCTCCCCGACGCCGACGGCAATGACGTGTCCCTCTCGGACCACAAAGGCCGCAAGGTCATCGTCTACTTCTACCCCGCGGCCCTGACCCCCGGCTGCACGAAGCAGGCCTGCGACTTCACGGACAACCTGGAGGTGCTGGCCGGCGCGGGTTACGACGTCATCGGCATCTCCCCGGACAAGCCGGAGAAGCTGGCGAAGTTCCGCGAGAAGGAGTCCCTCAAGGTCACCTTGCTGGCGGACGAGGACAAGCAGACCCTGGACGCCTACGCCGCCTTCGGCGAGAAGAAGAACTACGGCAAGACCTACATGGGCGTCATCCGCTCCACGATCGTGGTGGACGAGGAGGGCAAGGTCGAACACGCCTTCTACAACGTCCGGGCGACGGGCCATGTGGCGAAGATCATCAAGGACCTGGGTATCTGACACCCCACTTCCGTAGACCGAGCGGCCCGCACCGGGATGACCTGGTGCGGGCCGGTTTTCTCGTCGGGCGTGACTGTCTGATTAGCGGTTCGTTACTCCGTACGAGCCACGAACGGGTGGCCGGGAACGGAGGGGAACGGTATGGGGGTCAGCGCGTATCCGAGGGAGCGGCTTGAGGAGGCGGCTCGGGGGGCTCGGACGTTGACGGAGGCGTGTGTGTGGTTGGGGGTGGACCCGAAGAGCTCAGCACGGCACTACATCCGGGAGCGGATGAAGAAGCTAGGAGTGGATGTCTCGCACTTCGAACGGGAGGGGGGCCGGTGGACGAGGGAGGTCCTCGAAGCTGCGGTTTCGGCTTCGACGAACATGTGCGAGGTTCTGCGTCGCCTCGGGGTTGAGGTCGTCGGAGGGCAGCACACTCACATCAGCCGCCGGATCAAGGCGTACGGCCTCGACACCTCGCACTTCCAGGTGCCGACCCAACGAGGCGAGGCGCTGCGCCGCCGAACGCCAGACGAGCTACTCGTCGAGCAGCCCGTGGAGAACGCCCGGCGTATCCAGAGTGATCGCCTCAGACGGGCGATGATGAGCGTAGGCGTAAGCGAGCGGTGCGCACTGTGCGGAATCGAAGCAATCTGGCGGGGGTATCCGCTGCCTCTCGAAGTCGACCACGTCGACGGCAACTGGCGTGACAATCGCATCGAGAACTTGCGACTCCTCTGCCCCAACTGCCACTCGATGACGGACAGTTACCGGGGGCGCGGCAAGGGCAGGGCTTCATGAGCAGCAGCGTGCAGTACACGCAGGAGCGGTTGAACGAAGCCGCCACAAGCTGTTCCAACGTCGACGAGGTCATCGACTTCTTCGGCACTCAGCCATATGCCACGCTACGGCGCTACCTCATCCGACGGTTCGCCCACTTCGGCATCGACATCTCGCACTTCAACCCCTACGGCAGGCGACAACGCCCCGCCCACGATGAGCTGCGTGCTGCGGTCGCCAGATCGGCATCCATTGCAGAGACGCTGCGACGCCTGGAACGCCCGGACAACGGCAGGCAGCGCGCATTCCTGCGTCAGTGGGTCGCCGAGGAGGGGCTCGACACTGCGCACTTCTTGGGACAGGCCCATCAGCGAGGGAAGCGTCGGCCTGACATCCTCAAGCGGCCGGAGGCTGTCCTGGTGCAGCACGACGGCAAACGCCGTACTAGGACCTATCTGCTACGCCGCGCTCTGGGCGAAGTCGGTGTACCCGAAGCATGCGCAGACTGCGGGGTCGGCCCCGAGTGGCTCGGTAAGCCCATGACACTTGAGGTCGATCACATCAACGGGGACTGGAGCGACGACCGGCGGGAGAACCTGCGGTTGCTCTGCCCTAACTGCCACGCGATCACCAGCACCTGGTGCCGAGGGGGGCAGAGACGGCATACTCTCTCGGTAGAGTAAGAACAGCTGGGCGCCCGTACGCCAACGGCTGAGCGGCGATTTTTAGGGAATCGTGTCTGTCGGTTCGAATCCGACCGGGCGTACATGAGATCGAGCCCCGCACCTGCAATTCAAAGGTGCGGGGCTCTTCCATAAGCTCAGCCCAACAGCTCCCGCACCACCGGCACCAACGCCCGGAACGCCTGCCCCCGATGGCTGATCGCGTTCTTCTCCTCCGCCGTCAGCTCGGCGCAGGTCCGCGACTCCCCCTCCGGCTGGAGGATCGGGTCGTAGCCGAAGCCGTTCGTGCCCACGGGAGCGTGCCGCAGTACGCCCCTCAGTCGGCCCTCGACCACCCTCTCCGTGCCGTCCGGCAATGCCAGGGCTGCCGCGCAGGCGAAGTGGGCGCCGCGGTGTTCGTCCGCGATGTCCGAGAGCTGGGCCAGGAGGAGGTTCAGGTTCGCGCGATCATCCCCATGGCTGCCCGCCCAGCGGGCCGAGAAGATGCCCGGGGCGCCGTTCAGTACGTCTACGCACAGGCCCGAGTCGTCGGCGATCGCCGGCAATCCCGTTGCCTGGGCCAGGGCGTGGGCCTTCAGTAGGGCGTTTTCCGCGAACGTCACCCCCGTCTCCTTGACGTCGGGTACGTCCGGGTACGCGTCCGCGCCGACCAGGTCGTGGGGCAGGCCTGCGTCGGCGAGGATGGCGCGGAGTTCGGTGATTTTTCCGGCGTTGCGTGTGGCGAGGATCAGGCGGGTCATGGGGTCCAGTATCCCGGCCTCAGCGACCGCTGACCTACGACGTGCAGACCTTCGTCAACTCGCCCGCCGCGTCCGTGATGGGGCTGAGGTCGGGCGTCTCGTCGCCGTTCTTCACCGCCGTACGGACGTTGTTGACGGCCTCGTTGAGGTTGTCGACGGCGGTGTTGACGTCGGCGTTGTCGGTCTTGTCGCCGATGTCGTCGAGGTTCTGGTCGATGGAGGCGAGGGCCTCGTCGATCTGGGTGGGGTCGTTGGACGCGTTCTCGACGGCCTGCTGGAGGTCGGTCACGCTGTCGGCGACGGCCTCGGCGGTCTGGACACAGTCCAGGGCCTTGTTGACCGCGTCGCAGCCGGTCGTGAGTCCCACCGTCAATCCAACGGCCGCCACTACTGCGGCGATGGCGGTACCTCGACGGCGTCGGCTCTCGGCCATGGTGATGGTCCTCCCTTGCTCAGCCCCAAGGGCCCCCGTGTACTGGCCGGGCGTACGGTGGTGTGCCGTACGCCCGTACCCGTAGTGACGCGAGCGCGGTCGGGCGGGTTGCCCGTTCTGCCCGCTTTTCTTGGCGCGACCTTTACTTTTCGAGGACGGTATCAAGCGCCTTGAGCTGGAGGACAGTGAGTTCCGTGCAGCCCGAAACCGCCAGGTCCAGAAGGGAGTTCAGCTCGTCGCGGGCGAAGGGCTCGGCCTCCGCGGTGCCCTGGACCTCGACGAAGCGGCCGTCGCCGGTGCAGACGACGTTCATGTCGGTCTCGGCGCGGACGTCTTCCTCGTAGCAGAGGTCCAGGAGCGGGACTCCGCCGACGATGCCTACGGAGACCGCTGAGACGGTTCCCGTCAGGGGCTGGCGGCCGGCTTTGATCAGCTTCTTGCCCTGGGCCCATGAGATCGCGTCCGCCAGTGCCACGTAGGCGCCGGTGATGGCGGCGGTGCGGGTACCGCCGTCGGCCTGAAGGACGTCGCAGTCGAGGACGATGGTGTTCTCGCCGAGCGCCTTGTAGTCGATGACCGCGCGCAGGGAGCGGCCGATGAGGCGGGAGATCTCGTGGGTGCGGCCGCCGATCTTGCCGCGGACGGATTCGCGGTCGCCGCGGGTGTTGGTGGCGCGGGGGAGCATGGAGTATTCGCCGGTCACCCAGCCCTCGCCGCTGCCTTTGCGCCAGCGGGGGACGCCTTCGGTGACGGAGGCGGTGCAGAAGACCTTCGTGTCGCCGAAGGAGACGAGGACGGAGCCCTCGGCGTGCTTGCTCCAGCCACGTTCGATGGTGACGGGGCGGAGCTGTTCGGGGGTGCGGCCGTCGATTCGAGACATGGCGCTGAGCCTAGCGGCACATACGGAAGGGGCTCCTCCCCCGGTGGGTGGAGCCCCTTTCGGGGTGGGCTCAGGGGTTCACATCATGTCTTCGATCTCGGCGGCGATGGGGTCGGCGTCGGTGCCGATGACGACCTGGATCGCGGTGCCCATCTTGACGACTCCATGGGCGCCGGCGGCCTTGAGGGCGGCTTCGTCGACGAGTGTTGCGTTGTGGACCTCGGTGCGGAGGCGGGTGATGCAGCCCTCGACCTCTTCGATGTTGTCGATGCCGCCGAGTCCGGCAACGATTTTCTCAGCTTTGGTGGCCATGTCGGTCTCCTCATGCACAGTTGGCCCAACTTCGCGAGCGATTGCGCTGTATGTACCGAAAGATGACGTCACAGCAACCAATCGTCCGTAACTGGTCTACACCACCTGACAGGCGGTCGCCAACTCATGAGTTCCGAGACCGAGATCTCTCCCGCACGCCGGCGGTGGCAGTCGGTGTTCCAGGGCCTGCAGAAGATGGGCCGCAGTCTTCAGCTCCCCATCGCCGTCCTGCCGGCCGCGGGCATCCTCAACCGGCTCGGACAGCCGGACGTGTTCGGGGACGACGGGCTGGGGTGGACGAACGTCGCCAAGGTGATGGCGGGTGCGGGCGGCGCGCTGCTCGACGGCCAGCTGGGGCTGCCGCTGCTGTTCTGCATCGGCGTGGCGATCGGGATGGCTAAGAAGTCGGACGGTTCGACGGCGCTGGCGGCGGTGACGGGCTTCCTCGTCTACTACTCGGTGCTGCGCCAGTTCCCGGAGGACTGTCCCGACGGGGCGAAGGCGGTGACCGGCATCGGTTGCCAGGCGTCGGCGGACGGCACGGTGGTGGCGTTCACGTTCCAGAATCCGGGTGTCTTCGGCGGCATCGTGATGGGTCTGCTGGCGGCGTTCTTCTGGGCGCGTTATCACCGTACGAAGCTGGTGGACTGGCTCGGCTTCTTCAACGGGCGCCGGCTTGTCCCGATCATCATGGCGTTCGTGGCGATCGTGTTCGCGGCGCTGTGTCTGTGGATCTGGCCGCCGATCGGTGACGGCCTTGAGAGCTTCAGTGACTGGCTGACCGACGCGGGCGCCTGGGGTGCGGGCATCTTCGGTATCGCGAACCGGGCTTTGCTGGTGATCGGGTTGCACCAGTTCCTCAACGTGCCCATCTGGTTCCAGTTCGGCACGTACACCAAGCCGGACGGCAGCGAGGTGCACGGTGACATCAGCATGTTCCTGGCGGGCGACCCGAACGCGGGTCAGTTCACGTCCGGGTTCTTCCCCATCATGATGTTCGCCCTTCCGGCCGCGGCCCTGGCGATCACGCACTGCGCCAAGCCGAGCCGCCGCAAGGAGGTCGGCGGTCTCATGCTGTCCGTCGCGCTGACCTCGTTCGTCACGGGGATCACCGAGCCGATCGAGTACTCGTTCCTCTTCATCGCGCCGCTGCTGTACGCGGTCCACGCGCTGCTGACGGGTGTGTCGATGGCGGTGACGTGGGGGCTCGGGGTGCACGACGGGTTCAGTTTCTCGGCCGGGTTGATCGACTACATCATCAACTGGAATCTGGCGACGAGACCGTGGGCGATCATTCCGATCGGCTTGTGCTTCGCGGTCGTCTATTACGTGATCTTCCGTTTCGCGATCACGAAGTTCGATCTGAAGACTCCGGGTAGGGAGCCGGAGGAAGAGGTCGAGGACGTCACCAAGGTCTGACCGTACGTAGCCCTCCGGTTGCGGAATTGACGGGTTCCTTATATCGGCCTCCATCGTGTACAACAGGTCTACACCACTGAGTGGTGTAGACCACCACCCGATGGAGGACGTATGAGCACCGCCACCGACACGGCGGCCCCCGCGAAGAAGCGGGGATCCGGTCTTTTCCAGGGCCTGCAGAAGGTCGGCCGCAGTTTGCAGCTGCCCATCGCGGTGTTGCCGGCGGCGGGCATCCTGCTCCGTCTCGGCCAGCCCGATGTCTTCGGCAAGGACGGTCTGGGCTGGGGCAAGGTGGCGGATGTGTTCGCCACCGCCGGCGACGCCGTGTTCGCCAACCTCCCCCTGCTGTTCTGCGTGGGCATCGCCATCGGCTTCGCCAAGAAGGCCGACGGCTCGACCGCACTCGCCGCGCTGGTGGGCTTCCTCGTCTACAAGAACGTCCTCACCGCGTTCCCGATCACCGACGCCAAGGTCACCAAGGGTGCCGACGTCGCCGCCACATACAACGACCCCAAGGTCTTCGGCGGCATCATCATGGGCCTGATAGCCGCCGTCACCTGGCAGCGCTTCCACCGCACCAAGCTCCCCGACTGGCTGGGCTTCTTCAACGGCCGCCGTCTGGTGCCGATCCTGATGGCTTTCATCGGCACCGCCGTCGGCGTCTTCTTCGGCCTGGTCTGGGAGCCCATCGGTGATGTGATCACCAACTTCGGCGAGTGGATGACCGGCCTCGGCGCCGTCGGCGCGGGCATCTTCGGCGCGATCAACCGCGCCCTTCTCCCCGTCGGCATGCACCAGTTCGTCAACACGGTGGCCTGGCAGGAGATCGGCTCCTTCAAGGACTCCACCGGTGCCGTCTGGCACGGCGACCTGCCCCGCTTCTTCCACGGCGACCCGACCGCCGGCCAGTTCATGACCGGCTTCTTCCCGATCATGATGTTCGCCCTCCCGGCGGCCGCCCTGGCGATCACGCACACCGCCCGTCCCGAGCGCCGCAAGGCCGTCGGCGGCATGATGCTCTCGCTCGCGCTGACCTCGTTCGTCACCGGCATCACCGAGCCGATCGAGTTCGCGTTCATGTTCATCGCGCCGGTGCTCTACGTCATCCACGCGGTCCTGACCGCCGTCTCCATGGCCGTCACCTGGGGCCTGGGCGTCCACCACGGCTTCAGTTTCTCGGCCGGCGCGATCGACTACTTCCTCAACTGGAACCTGGCCACCAAGCCCTGGATGATCATCCCGATCGGTCTGGTCTTCGCGGCGATCTACTACTTCACGTTCCGCTTCGCCATCATCAGGTTCAACATCGCCACCCCGGGCCGCGAGCCCGAGGAGGAGGTCGAGGACCTCACGAAGGCGTGAGTTCCGACCGCCGTACGGCATGACGAAGGCCCCGGGACCGGGAAGGTTCCGGGGCCTTCGTGTGCGTACGGGGACTCAGATGTCGTACGACACCCTCGGCGTCGCCAGCTCCACCGGGCCGTCGTAGACCGCGCGGGCGTCGGTGAGGTTGGCCTGCGGGTCGGTCCACGGGGGGATGTGGGTGAGGAGCAGGCGGCGGGCGCCTGCCCGGGCCGCCGTCTCACCCGCCTCGCGGCCGTTGAGATGCAGGTCGGGGATGTCTTCCTTGCCGTGCGTGAAGGCGGCCTCGCACAGGAACAGGTCGGTGTCCCGGGCGAGTTCGTCCAGCGCCGGGGTGATACCGGTGTCGCCGGAGTACGTGAGCGACTTGCCGCCGTGTTCGACGCGGATGCCGTACGCCTCGACCGGGTGCGCCACGCGCTCGGTGTGGACGGTGAAGGGGCCGACCTCGAAGGTGGACGGCTTGACCGTGTGGAAGTCGAAGACCTCGCTCATGGAGGAGGCGGTCGGGGTGTCCGCGTAGGCGGTGGTCAGCCGGTGTTCCGTGCCCTCGGGTCCGTAGACCGGGATCGGATCGCAGCGGCCGCCGTCATGGCGGTAGTAGCGTGCGACGAAGTACGCGCACATGTCGATGCAGTGGTCGGCGTGCAGATGGCTGAGGAAGATCGCGTCGAGGTCGTAGAGACCGCAGTGGCGCTGCAGCTCGCCAAGGGCACCGTTGCCCATGTCGAGAAGCAGCCGGAAGCCGTCGGCCTCTACGAGGTAGCTCGAGCAGGCCGATTCCGCGGACGGGAACGACCCCGAGCAGCCGACGACGGTGAGCTTCATAAAGCAGAAACCTCCGCTGGCGGTAATCCAGGAGATCCAGGAATCCAGAAGATCGGGAGAGGGGACTCGAGGGTCTTGCGGTCCGTCGAGCGTAAGGCGCAAAACCCCTTGTCGCTCCTCCGCCAAGGGCCGTTGTGGGCGAACTCACCTGTGCTGTCACCGGTTCGGCTGGACCAGGGGCGCGTAAGCCCGCGGCGGAGCCGCTTATTGGTACAGCGCAGAAGGCGCGCGATGCGGATCGCGCGCCGGTAACGTCGTCCGTATGGACACGTCCTGGTGGCTGGCGCTCGCGGCGGTGGTACTGCTCGCGCTGGTCGCCACGCTCGTGGACGGGTGGGGACGGGGGCGCAGACCGGAGGGTCGCAGGACGCGGCCGCCGGGGCGTCCCGGGCCGCGGACCGGCGCAGCGCGTCCGCAGCCCGCGGAGATCTGGTGGGCGAACGTGCCCTTCGAGGACGGGCCGGGGGCGAAGGACCGGCCGTGTCTGGTGCTCGCGGTGCGCGGCAGGCGCGCGGTCGTCGCGAAGATCACCAGCAAGTACCACGACGAGCGGGCCGGAGTGATCCCGTTGCCGCCGGGTTCGGTGGGCGATGCCCACGGCCGCGCGAGCTTCCTGGAGACGGACGAGTTGCGCGAGGTGCCGGTGTGGGACTTCCGGCGCAGGGTGGGGGTGGTGGACCCGGTCCTGTGGGACCAGGTCCGTCACCTGGCGACGTAAGGCCTCGAAGAGGGTGACGAGGGCTTACGCCCAGAGCTGGCCCTGCAGCGTCTCGATCGCTTCCTCCGTCGTCGCCGCCGTGTAGACCCCCGTCGACAGGTACTTCCAGCCGCCGTCCGCGACGACGAACACGATGTCCGCGCTCTCCCCCGCCTTCAGCGCCTTGTGGCCGACGCCGATCGCGGCGTGCAGGGCGGCGCCCGTGGAGACGCCCGCGAAGATGCCCTCCTGCTGGAGGAGTTCGCGGGTGCGGGTGACCGCGTCCGCGGAGCCGACCGAGAAGCGGGTCGTCAGGACCGAGGCGTCGTAGAGCTCGGGCACGAAGCCCTCGTCGAGGTTGCGCAGGCCGTACACGAGGTCGTCGTAGCGCGGCTCGGCGGCGACGATCTTGACGTCCGGCTTGTGTTCGCGCAGGTAGCGGCCGACGCCCATCAGGGTGCCGGTGGTGCCGAGGCCGGCCACGAAGTGGGTGATGGAGGGGAGGTCGGTGAGGATCTCCGGGCCGGTCGTGGCGTAGTGGGCGCCCGCGTTGTCCGGGTTGCCGTACTGGTAGAGCATCACCCAGTCGGGGTGCTCGGCGGACAGTTCCTTGGCGACGCGTACGGCCGTGTTGGAGCCGCCCGCGGCGGGCGACGGGATGATCTCCGCGCCCCACATGCCGAGCAGCTCCCGGCGCTCCTGCGAGGTGTTCTCGGGCATCACGCAGACCATGCGGTAGCCCTTGAGCTTGGCGGCCATGGCGAGGGAGATGCCCGTGTTGCCGCTGGTGGGCTCCAGGATGGTGCAGCCCGGGGTGAGGCGGCCGTCCTTCTCCGCCTGCTCGATCATGTGCAGGGCCGGGCGGTCCTTGACCGAGCCGGTGGGGTTGCGGTCCTCCAGCTTGGCCCAGATGCGGACGTCGTCGGACGGCGACAGCCGCGGCAGGCGCACCAGAGGGGTGTTGCCCACCGCGGCCAGCGGGGAGTCGTAGCGCATCGGGATCAGGCCATGCCGCCGGCGACGGCCGGCAGGATCGTGACGTTGTCGCCGTCCGACAGCTTCGTGGTGATGCCGTCGAGGAAGCGGACGTCCTCGTCGTTGAGGTAGACGTTGACGAAGCGGCGCAGCTCGCCGCCGTCCACGATGCGGGCGAGGATGCCCGTGTGCCGGGTCTCGAGGTCGGTGAAGAGCTCGGCGAGGGTGTCCCCGTTGCCCTCCACAGCCTTCTGGCCGTCGGTGTAGGTGCGGAGGATGGTGGGGATGCGGACCTCGATGGCCATGGTTGCGGGCTCCTGTCGGAAGTGTCTGGTCGGTGGGCGCGCGGCGGCGCGTTTTCGCAGATCGTGCATGTGAGACGCCGCGGCTCACGGCCGTACGGCGGCAGGGGCAGCGTCAACAGATGGCGCTGGCGAGCCTGCACAGGTCGACGTGCAGCCGCGCCACGAGCAGCATGCCCGGCGTCTTTTCGCTCACGTCGTCAAAAACCATGGGCTCATCGTATCGATTCCCGTCCCGGGTCCCGGAATGTGATCCCACATTCCGGACGGATTGCGGCCGGGGAGTGAGACCGTACTGTTCGGACACACGCTTCAGACGCGCCCTTGAGACCGCACTGCTCAGGCGGACGCGCGCAGAACGAGTCGGGTGGGGACGACGACCGACGTGAGGTCCGAGGGGTGGTCGAAGAGCAGCCTGGCCAGCAGGCGCCCCATCTCCCCCACGTCCTGGTGGACCGTGGTCAGCGGCGGGTCGGTCGCCTCGGCGATCTCGGCGAGGTCGTCGAACCCCACGACGGCCACGTCCTCGGGGGTGCGGCGTCCGCGTGCGCGCAGTGCCTCCAGGGCTCCCTGGGCCATCAGGTCGGAGGCGACGAAGACGGCGTCCAGGTCGGGGCACCGGTCGAGCAGGGCGGCCATGGCGTCGGCGCCGCCCTGGCGGGTGTAGTCGGCGCGTTCGACCAGCTCCGGCGGGGCGTCGGGGAGGACGTCCCGGTAGCCGGCGAGGCGCTCGGCGGCGGAGTGTTCCTGGTCGTGGGGGCCGGTGACGGTGGCGATGCGACGGCGGCCCAGGGAGACCAGGTGTCGGGCGGCCTGCCGGGCTCCGCCGCGGTTGTCGCCGTCGACATAGGCGTGGGCGCGCACGGTGTCGCCGTCGTGCAGGAGGGGGCGGCCGCCGAAGACCGCGGGGATGTCGAGGCGGCTGATCATCTCGTGCAGCCGGCCGCCTGGGTGCAGGGAGAAGAGGATCGCGCCGTCGACGTGACCACCGCCCAGATAGTCGGCCACGCGCGCGTGGTCGTCCGGCTCGTCCAGGAAGAGCAGGACGGCCTGGGCGCCGTGGAGTGCGAGCTCCCTGCGGATGCCGCGCAGGAGGCGGTCGAAGTAGGGGTCGAGGAAGAGCCGGTTGTCCGGCTGGTCCGCGACGACGGCGACGGCGTTCGTGCGGTGGGTGACCAGTTGCCGGGCGGCCTGGTTGGGGACGTAGCCCAGCTCGGCGATGACCTGCCGGACCTGTTCGACGACCTCGGCGCGCACCTTGGGCTCGCCGTTGAGCACCCGCGAGACCGTGGATCTCGACACCCCCGACCGACGTGCGACGTCCTCGATCGTGGGGCGCTGTCCGTGTGGCCGTCGGGTCAACACCGTCTCCGATAGGGCGAGTTGGTCGGGCGTACGGTGATCAGTATGCCTCGACGACCGTGACCTCTTCCTCCGTGATCTCGCCGTCCATGATCCGGAACGAGCGGAACTGGAAGTCGCCGAGGCCGTCGGTGTCCGCGGTGGAGACGAGGACGTAGTGCGCTCCGGGCTCGTTGGCGTAGCTCACGTCGGTGCGGGACGGGTAGGCCTCGGTGGCGGTGTGGGAGTGGTAGATGACCACCGGCTCCTCGTCGCGGTCGTCCATCTCGCGGTAGAGCTTGAGGAGGTCGCCTGAGTCGAACTCGTAGAACGTGGGCGACATGGCCGCGTTCAGCATCGGGATGAAGCGCTCGGGTCGGTCCGAGCCGGCCGGCCCCGCGACGACGCCGCACGCCTCGTCGGGGTGGTCCTTGCGCGCGTGCGCGACGATCTGGTCGACGAGGACCTGGGTGATGGTCAGCATGCTGGCCAGGATAAGCAGACGGGCCGCCCCGTACCGACAGGTGGTACGGGGCGGCCCATATGCCGGACGCCTGAGCGGCGGGGCAGGGAGTACCACGAGAACTCCCTGCCCTGGACGTCCCTAAGGGGCGCGGGGCTGTATCGATTTGCGGCTGCCGCCGCGTGGGCGCGATCAGCCACAGCGAGCCGCAGACGAACGACAGTCTCCCTGCCGTGGATCTAACCGACCTTCTCGAACTCCGGCTCGCGGCGTTCCGCAATCTCCGGGTTACGACTCTTGAGCACGGCCCAGCCGATCCCGAGCGCGGCGGCCCAGCCCGCCATCACGTACAGACACACCCGGGACTCGGAGTCGTACGCGATCAGTCCGGTCACGAAGAGCAGGAACACGATGGCGACGTAGGAGCCCTTCGAGCCGCCCGGTGCCGGGAAGGAGGACGCCGGCAGGCGCCCCGCCTCGACCGCGCGGCGGTACCGCACGTGGCTGATCAGGATCATCAGCCAGGTCCAGATGCCCGCCGCGGTGGCGACGGAGACGACGTAGCCGAAGGCCTTCTCCGGGACGATGTAGTTCAGGACCACGCCGATGCCCATGAAGAGCACCGACACCGTGATGGCCAGCGCCGGCGTCTTGGTCGCCGACAGCTTGTTGAAGGCCTTGGGGGCCTCGCCGCTGTCCGCGAGGGTGCGCAGCATGCGTCCCGTGGAGTACATGCCGGAGTTGCAGGAGGACAGGGCCGCGGTCAGCACGACGAAGTTGACGATGCCCGCGCCCGCCGGGATGCCGATCATCGCGAAGGCCTTCACGAAGGGGCTGACGCCGGGCGCGAACTCGGTCCACTTGACGACGCAGAGGATGACGGTGAGGGCACCGACGTAGAAGAGGCCGATGCGCCAGGGCAGCGTGTTGATCGCCTTGGGGAGGGTCTTCTCCGGGTTCTCCGACTCACCGGCGGTGACGCCGACCAGTTCGACGGCGAGGTAGGCGAACATGACGCCCTGGAGGGTCATCAGGGACGAGCCGATGCCCTTGGGGAAGAAGCCGTCGAAGGCCCAGAGGTTGGAGACGGCGGCCGTGTCGCCGGCGGCGCTGAAGCCGAAGGTGAGGACGCCGAGGCCGATCACGATCATGCCGATGAGGGCGGTGACCTTGATCATCGAGAACCAGAACTCGATCTCGCCGAACAGCTTCACCGAGATCAGGTTGGCCACGAACAGCACGACCAGGAAGCCGAGCGCCGAGGCCCACTGCGGGACGTCCGGGAACCAGTAGTGGATGTAGATCGCGGCGGCGGTCAGTTCCGCCATGCCGGTGACGACCCACAGCAGCCAGTACGTCCAGCCGGTGAAGTAGCCGAAGAACGGGCCGAGGAACTCGCGGGAGTACTCGGCGAACGAGCCCGAGACGGGGCGGTAGAGCAGGAGTTCGCCGAGCGCGCGCATGATGAAGAAGATGATGACGCCGGCGACGGCGTACATCAGGATGAGGCTGGGGCCCGCCTTGGCGATGTTCGCCCCGGCGTTGAGGAAGAGACCGACGCCGATGGCGCCGCCGATCGCGATCATCTGGACCTGGCGACTGCCGAGGCCACGCTCGTAACCCTCTTCCGACTCGTTCGGGGCGGTCTCCGAGCCCTTGTCGACCTGAGCGGAGGTCATATGTGTGGTGCGCCTTTCTCCATACCGAACCGGGCCTCTCGTCGGCCTCGGATCGGTTCTCGATCCCCCCGGATACTGGAGCTTTGTGCCTGGCCGGTGGTTACCGGCTCGGTGGCGCACCCGACCGAACATACGGGTGGTGTTCGTCGGGCGGTCGTGAAGATCTATCACGGCCGCAATATTGATCACCTGTGCGAGATGTGGCGCAGGGCACAGGAAGAAGCGGACAAACAAATACCGGAGTGGGCATACGTCATCAGCACGGTGACGCGATCGTTATCCGGATTTGAGCGTCCGCTGAGCGAACACAAAAAGGTCACAAACTACGGCAGAAGTTACGGAAGTAGCGTCGTTACGAGGGTTTCCTGGAGCCCGCCCAGCCACAGATACGCCATCACCATCGGCTTACGGGGGTCCTCGTCCGGCAGCCGGTAGAGGAGGTCGGTGTCCTCCTCGTCGGCGATCTCCAGCCGGGAGCCGATCGCGAGGCGCAGGTCGTTGAGGGCGCCGAGCCACTGGCGCGAGTCCTCCGGCGACAGCTTGAGCACCGCCCCGCCGTCGTCCACCGGACTCAGCGCGTCCAGGGAGCGGATCACCGCGAGGGCGCTGTCCCGCTTGCCGGCCCGCAGGTCGTTCTCGGTGTAGCGGCGGAACTCCGAGGAGTACGCCTTCTGCTCCTCGGCCGCCTCGGGGCCGGGCGTGCCCTCGGGGTCGCTGTAGGCGTCCGGGAACAGTCGCTTGAGCACCGGGTCGGAGGGCGGCTCGCTCGGGCCCTCGGCGAACAGCTCGGCGAGCGGGTCGTCGGAGGCGTCCTCGGCGGGCCCGGGACCGATGAGTTCCAGGAGCTGGACGGCCAGCGAGCGGATGATGGAGATCTCGACGTCGTCGAGCGCGACGGCCGCGCCGCCGCCGGGGAGCGGTTCGAAGTGTCCAGGCATGAAGGTCAGTTCAGCTACTTCCGGTCCTGCTGCAGGGTGGCCCACAGACCGTAGCCGTGCATCGCCTGCACGTCGCGCTCCATCTCCTCGCGACTACCGCTGGAGACGACCGCCCGGCCTTTGTGGTGGACGTCCATCATGAGCTTGGTGGCCTTGTCCTTCGTGTACCCGAAGTACGTCTGGAACACATAGGTCACGTAGCTCATGAGGTTGACCGGGTCGTTGTGGACGATGGTGACCCAGGGGACGTCCGGCTCGGGGACGGCGAAGACCTCTTCCGCCGACTCGGTGCGTTCGATCTCTACGGGAGCGGGTGACGTCACATGGCCCATGCTGCCACGCATCACAGAAATCGTCACACCGACGAGAAGGGAGTACTATCTGTCGTCATGCCGCATATACCGGGGGACAACCCCCGGACCCCCGGCCGACCTGGGGGACCCGGAGATTCACGGCGAGGAGAGCTTTCGTGGATGTAGCGGACCTTGGGCTGCCGGTGGACGTTCCCTCGACGGCGCTCTTCACGGATCAGTACGAGTTCACGATGTTGCAGGCCGCGCTGAAGGCCGGTACCGCCGAGCGGCACTGCGTCTTCGAGGTCTTCACCCGGCGGCTGCCGGACGGGCGTCGCTACGGCGTCGTCGCGGGCACCGGGCGGGTCCTGGACGCCGTGGAGAACTTCCGATTCGACGCGGACGTCCTGCGCTTCCTGGGTGAACGGAACATCGTCGACGCGGAGACCCTGGACTGGCTCGCCTCGTACCGGTTCTCCGGTGACATCTGGGGCTATCCGGAAGGCGAGGTCTACTTCCCGGGCTCACCGATCATGCGGGTCGAGGGCTCCTTCGCCGAGTGCGTGCTCCTGGAGACCGTGATCCTCTCGATCCTCAACCACGACTCCGCGATCGCCGCGGCCGCCTCCCGGATGTCCTCGGCCGCCGGGGGCCGCCCGCTGATCGAGATGGGCGCCCGCCGCACCCACGAACTCGCCGCCGTCGCCGCCTCCCGCGCCGCCTACCTCGGCGGCTTCGCCTCCACCTCCGACCTCGCGGCCGGCTTCCGCTACAACATCCCGACCGTCGGCACCTCCGCCCACGCCTTCACCCTCCTGCACGACCAGGAGCGCGACGCCTTCCAGGCCCAGGTGAACTCGCTGGGCCGGGGCACCACGCTGCTCGTGGACACGTACGACGTGGCGGAAGCCGTCCGTGCGGCGGTGGAGGTGGCCGGACCGGAGCTGGGCGCGGTCCGTATCGACTCGGGCGACCTGCTGCTCGTGGCCCACCGGGTGCGGCAGCAGCTGGACGAGCTGGGCGCCCGGGACACGAAGATCATCGTGACCTCGGACCTCGACGAGTACGCCATCGCCTCGCTCGCGGCAGCGCCCGTGGACGCCTACGGCGTCGGCACGCAGCTGGTGACCGGCTCCGGGCACCCGACCTGCTCGATGGTCTACAAGCTGGTCGCCCGCGCCGAGTCCGCCGACGTGAAGGCGCCGCTGGTGCCGGTCGCGAAGAAGTCCTCGGGCGGCAAGACCTCCATCGGCGGCCGCAAGTGGGCGGCCCGGCGGCTGGACGCGGACGGGATCGCGGAGGCCGAGGTCGTCGGCACCGGGGCCGTCCCGGCCGACCTCGTGGACCGGCAGCTCCTCGTCGAACTGGTCAAGAGCGGCGACGTCGTGGCGCGCGAGCCACTGGACGTCGTACGGGAGAGGCACACGGCCGCGCGCGACGGGCTGCCGCTGTCGGCGACCCAGCTGTCGCGCGGGGAACCCGTCATTCCGACGGAGTACGTACACGGGCGCTCGGGTAGCCAGTAGGGGGCTGAACCAGGCTCCAGCGCGGGTGCGCCCTCCCGCAGCGCCGTCGAAGTCTCTAGGCTCGTAAGTTCACTCTTAGTCGAAGGACACCCACCATGCGCCGCGCCTTGATCGTCGTCGACGTACAGAACGACTTCTGCGAGGGGGGCAGTCTCGCGGTGGCCGGGGGCGCCGATGTGGCCGCCGCCGTCACCGAGCTGATCGGACAGGCGGCCGGCGGTTCCGGCTACCAGCATGTGGTGGCCACCCGCGACCACCACATCGCGCCCGGCGGCCACTTCGCCGACAACCCCGACTACGCCCACTCCTGGCCCGCACACTGCGTCGCCGGTACCGAGGGGGTCGGCTTCCACCCGAACTTCGCCCCCGCCGTCGCCTCCGGCGCGATCGACGCCGTCTTCGACAAGGGGGCGTACTCGGCGGCCTACAGCGGTTTCGAGGGCCACGACGAGAACGGAATCCCGCTGGCCGACTGGCTGCGGGCGCGGGAGGTCGTCGAGGTGGACGTGGTGGGCATCGCCACGGACCACTGTGTACGGGCCACCGCGCTGGACGCCGTGCGGGAAGGTTTCCGTACGCAGGTGCTCCTGGACCTCACCGCGGGGGTGGCCGCGGAGACCACGGACCGGGCACTGGAGGAGCTGCGCCAGGCCGGGGTGGAACTCTCCGGGAAGCCGGTCGTCGCGTAGGCGTCCGGCGCCTAGGCCGGTGCCGCCGGCCTTCTGATCAGGGCCCTGATCGGGTGCCACAGCTCCTGGGCCAGTTCTGGTCCCGGCACCGCCGCGACAGCGTTGTCAGGGGCCGTGCGCCATATCAGGCCGTCCGGATGATGGAGGACGGCCGTCACCTCGTCCGGGGTCGGCGGGGCCGCGTTGCCACGCAGGTAGACCGCCCGCAGGCCCAGGTTGCGCAGCCTGGTCAGGGCTCGTGCGCGGTTGCGGGCGTGGACGAGGACACGGACGCAGCCCGTGCCGTCGGTGGCGGGTCTGGGCAGGTTCAGCGCCACCACCACGCTGCCTGTCGGCAGCTTGCAGAAACCTCCTGCGGCCATGCAGTCACACCCCCGTGTGCGCCGGTGTCAATAAGAAAGCCATCAGGACGCACCTAAACACGATCGGCGGCGACCCGCCAGGGGTCACCGCCGATTCGCTTCTGACCTGCGCAAATGTCGACTACTTCACCGCGCGGCCAACCTCGAGCGAGATCGTCGAGCCGTTCAGGGCCTCCTGGACAATCTTGATCTTGGTGTTGGTGTCAGTGAGCTTCACGCCCGCGAACGGGGTCGTCGCGTCGTAGTACGTGCTGGTGTGATCGTTGAAGACCGACACCCCCTTCGACGACGGGATCCTCTTCGCGACGTCCGCGTTGTGCAGCGTGATGCCGTCCGTGCGGAACAGGCTGAAGGGCGAGTCGTACGCCTGGATGCGGCTGCGCATCGCGGTGCCGTCGGACCACTTCAGCGCCGTCGGGTGCGAGTCGACCGGCAGCAGCAGACCGACGCCGGGGTGCTCGCTGGTGTTGTTGTCGACCTGGGAGGTGTCCCACTTCCAGATCAACAGACCGTTCTGGTACGGGAAGTGCTCCACCCAGCTCGGACGGGTCGTGGAGAAGCCGAAGTTGTACGGGCCGACCTTCAACGTCCGGTCGTACGACACGTACTGGCGGTTCTCGGCGATGTAGTACTGCGCGTAGTCCTTGCTGAAGGACGCGCCGACGCGGGAGAAGCCCTTCGTCGTCCAGGCCGCGTCCGCGGTCTCGGCGTCGTCCGCGAACAGGGCGGCGCCGTCGGCCGTGACGGAGATCCGGTCGGCCGCGAAGCCCTTCCCAGCCACACCGCCGTCGGAGGAGTAGCGGAAGCGCAGGTCGATCTTCTGGCCGGCGTAGGCGTCCAGCGGGAACGACAGCTTCTTGTACGTCTCCGAGGAACCGGTCAGCACGGGCTGGCCGCTGGCGTCACGCGCGAGGGCCGCGCCGTCCGCGGTGCCGTCGATCGGCTTGAAGCTGGTGCCGCCGTCGGTGGAAACCTCGGTGTAGACGTTGTCGTACGCAGCCTCGGTGTCCCACCAGCCGTCCAGGGTCAGCGTCGCCGCCGACCTGCCGGTGAGGTCCACCGAACGGGACAGCGTGTTGTTGAGGCTGTTGCCGCTGCCGCTCCACCACTGTGTGGCGCCCTGGGCCGGGGCCACGATCTCGGTGGTGACCGCCTTCTTGGGCAGTTCGACGACCAGACCCTGCTTGTTCTTGGTGTTGTACTCGGCGACACCCAGCTTGTGCTTCGACCTGGTCGCGGCCTTCGCCACGTCGTAGTCCAGCCAGCCCAGTTGCAGCTTGTCCCAGGCGGTCATGTCGCCCGGCAGATCACCGATGGTGTCCCTGCCCGTGCCGAGCCAGGAACCGGAGGACATCAGGGTCCAGAAACCGGTGGAGTTCTCACCGCCGCCGGAGGTGTCGTAGTGGTCCGGCAGACCGAGGTCGTGGCCGTACTCGTGGGCGAAGACGCCGAGTCCGCCGTTCTCCGGCTGGATGGTGTAGTCGCCGACCCAGATGCCGGTGTCGCCGATCTGGGTGCCGCCGAGCAGGTTGCCCGAAGGGCCGGTGGCGCCGGAGCCGGTGCCGAACGCGTACCAGCGGTGGGCCCAGATGGCGTCCTCGCCCTGCGCGCCGCCACCCGCGGACTCGTCCTCGCCGGCGTGCACGATCTGGAAGTGGTCGATGTAGCCGTCGGACTCGTTGAAGTCGCCGTCGCCGTCGAAGTCGTAGCGGTCCCACTGGTCGAACTCGGCGAGGTCCGCCTTGATCTCGGCCTCGGTGCGCCCCGCCGCCTTCTGCTGGGCGACCCATGCCGTGACGCCGTCCTGGACCGCGTTCCACGCGCAGGTGTCACAGGAGTTGGAGCCGTAACGGGCCTCGTTGTAGGGGACCTTGACCCAGTCGGTGACCTCGCCCTCGACCGAGTAGCGGCCCGAGGACTGCTTCTCGTAGTAGGTCTTCATCGACGCGGTGCCGTCGCCGAAGTAGAGGTCCTCGAAGTGGGCCTTGTTGTAATCCGCCTGCCAGGCCGTGCTGTTGTCCTGGGCACGGTCCGGCTCGGCTATCTCGTTGTGCGCGGGGCCGGGCGTGCCGCCGTAGCGGGGGTCGGTCTGGTCGCCGAACTCGACGAGGATCGTGAAGATCTTGTCGGTCTGCTCGCGGCCCAGCTCGACGTACTTGCTGTCGCCCTTGCGGCTCTTGAGCTCGACGACCTTGGAGCCGTCACGGTTCTTGACCGTGGCGGCGCCGGATATGACCTGCTTCAGCGCCTCTTCGCGCTGCGCCTCCTGGGTCCGGGAGAGCGGGCCGTCGAAGTCGTGCTCCTGCGTGGTCTTCGCCGGCTGCGGATCGGTGCGGTTCGCCGCGGGCGGCGCCGCGGTGGTGTCGGCCTGCGCCACGGCGAAGGTCGAGATGGTCGCCGTCGCGGCGGCCAGTGCGACGGTGGTCGCGGCGGCTCTGAACGTCCAGGGTCTGCTGGGCACCTGAGTCTTCCTCCCCTAGTCAAGTGACGGCATTTGACTAGAGGTTCAGAAGAAAAGACAGACCTTGACTTGGACAGGACAACTGCACTATGCGGATCTGACGTCCGCTTTACGAACATCTTGAGAAGATCTTGAGCCGCCCTCGACCGGCGCTCGCGCGTGTCCACTTCGTGGACGGTATGACTCCGTGCGCCCCCCATGCACCGGTACTGTTGGTTAGGTCACGCTTACCGTTCGTTCCGCTCGGGCATGCACGCGATTAGAGTCATTCGGCGGAACGCCCCAAAACGGCGGAAAGCCAGGCCGACACCCCCGTGGACCCCCACTTCCGAGGACACGATTGCCATGCCTCGTCCGACTGCCGCACAGCTCGCCTACGGTTCCTTCACCGTGATCTTCTCGACGCTCGCCATGCTGCTGCTGTCACAGACGAGTTCGGGTCTGGGGATCGCGGTCATCGCCGTCGCGGCGCTCGCCCTCGGGCTGCTCGTCGCCATGACGGTCCCCATGCCCAAGGCCCGCGTGGTCGCGGTGCGCAAGCCCGCCACCGGGAAAGCGGAGACGGCACAGACGCCCGTACCGGCGTCGGTCACCGTACTGGCGACCGAGCCGGTGCACGAGCGCGCCGCCTCCTGATGAACTGACGGTGCCCGGTGGTCAGTTGAGGCTGACCACCACCGTCTTCGCCGCCTTGTCGTGCAGGCCCTGCTTGTAGGGCTTGTCGAAGAAGCTCCAGCCGCCCGAGATCGCGGTCCAGACACAGGCGCAGCAGAACGCGAACGGGATCCACAACACCGCCGCACGCGTCAGCGAGGTCTGCACGGAGGGCGTGGAGCCGTTCTCGAGGTTCGCCACCCGCATCCCGAGCCACTTCTTGCCGAGCGTCTGCCCGGAGCGGCTGATCATGACGGTGTCGTACGCGATGTAGAGCACGGCCGTGATGAGCGACTGCGTGAAGGACTTGCCGTACTCGACCTTGTCGGGGTCCACGTCGTACTCGTTGACGCCGAAGCCCCAGGTGAGCAGCCAGACGACGATCGCGACGAGGATCATGTCGATGATCCGGGCGAGCGTGCGCTTGCCGCTACCGGCGAGCGGGGGCATGCCGGCGAGCGGGTCGTTCGGGTACGAGCCGCCGCCGTACGGGTCGCCGCCGTAGGGGTCGCCGCCGCCGTAGGGACTGCCGCCTCCGTACGGCGAGCCCGCGTCCCCTGGGGGCGGGGGCTGACTGCCGTACGGGGAACCCTCGCCGCCCGGCGGTGGGGGCTGCTTCCTGAACGGGTCGTCTTCCGGCGGCTGCTGGCCGGAGCCGGGGGGCGGTTCGCTGCTCATGGCCCGAGTCGACCGCGATCCCCACGGCTCCGCATCCGGCGAGCGGCCGTCCGGGGTACGGAATCCGGTGGCCCTTGCGCCGTATGCGGCTATCCCGCTACGAACGTATGTGCGGCCTTGTCGTGCCAGCACTGGTGCCACGGCTTGTCGAACAGGCCCCATACGACGCCCACGACACCGATCGCGAGCAGGCCGGGGACGCTGTAGACGAGCCAGCGGCGCAGGGCCGCGCCGAACGTCGGGGGCTCGCCGCCCTCGATGTCCCGCACCTCCAGTCCGAGCAGCTTCTTGCCCAGGGTGCGGCCCCACTTGGCGGTGGGCAGCGCCTCGTAGAGGACGCCGAAGACGAGGAGGACGGCGAGGACGATGCCGAGGTAGGCGGTGGTCGTGCCGTCCAGGAGCCAGACGGTGACGGTCTCGCCGGAGAGCTTGGCCGCGTCGATCTTCTCGTTGACGTGGTCCAGCGCCCTGGTGCCGAGCGGGACGGCGGCCGCGGCGGTGACGCCGACGAGGACGACGGTGTCCAGCAGCCGGGCGGTCAGCCGCTTGCCGAGGCCCGCGGGGCGGGCGGAGGCCTGACGCCGGGCGGCGGCCTGGAAGACGTCCTCCACGGGCGGCTTCCAGGGCGTGACGGGCTGGTCCTCGCCGGGGGTGGCGGCGAGGCGGTGCACCTGCTGGGCCCAGGAGGACTGACCGCCACCGGCGCCACTGGCCATGGGGGTGGACTGCTGGGGGACGGACGCGGGCGGGGTCTGCGCAGTCGCCTGCTGCGGGCCGGAGGGACCGGCGGGCGCGGCCTGTCCGACGACGCCCTGGACACCGGCCGGCGCGGAGGCGGCACGCTCGGCGGCGGCCTTGCCCGCGCCGAAGCCGGGGGTGGCCGCGGGCTGGGCGCCGAAGCCGCCCGCCGCCGCACCGTCGGACCGTGCGCCGCCCGTGCCTCCGCCCTGCGCCCCACCCTGCTGGGCCGTGCGCGGGGAGAGCGCCCGGAAGGTCATGGTGCCCTCGTCGGTGACGGGGCCACCGGGGGCGGGAATGCCGGGAGTTGCGGCACCGGCGGAGCCCGCGGCACCGAAGGCGGGGCCGCCGGAAGCACCGGGCCCGGAGGCGGAGGGGCCGTGGGTGCGTGCCGCACCGCCGCCCGAACCGGGACCGCTGAAGGCCGGGCCGCCGGAATCACCGGCACCGGAGGGGCTGTGGGAGCCCGCCGCACCCGAGCTCCCTGAGCCGGGGCCACCGAAAGCCGGGCCGCCGGAAACACCCGCACCGGAGGCGGAAGGACCACTGGAGCCCCCCGCACCCGAGCCGCCCGAGCCGGGGCTGCCGAACGCCGGGCCGCCGGAGGCGCCTGTCCCGCTGCCGGGCTGCGGTGCCGTGCCCGGGGCTGATGGTGGGGCTCCCCCGGCTGTCGGCCTGCGGAACACGAAGGTGTTGCCCGAGTCCGCCCGGTCGGACTCCGCGGGCGGGATCGTCGCCGTGCCGTCGCCGCTCGTCGTGTCCGACGGGACGCGGGGGTCGGTGCCCGCCGCCGCGCCCCAGGAGACCCGGCGGTCCTGGTCGCCGCCGAAGCCGGACTGACGGGAGCGGTCGGCGCCCCAGGCGGACGCGGGTTCGGGACGGCTGCCGTGCTGGGCGTCGGACGGGTTGGGCGCGGGCTGCGGGTCCTCGTCGAAGAAGTGCGGGCCCGTCTCCTCCACCGACGAGGCGGCCGGCGCCGCCGGGGCCTCGCCGTCCGACGGGGCCGGCCGGCTCGTGCCCGGTACCCAGGCAGCACCGTTCCAGTACCGGACATATCCAGGAATGGACGGGTCCGGGTAATACCCTTCGCGGGGCCTGTCGTCACCGGGGGCCGGGGTTGGGGCGCTCATGTCCGTCGTCCCGTATCTGCTCGGGGGTGAATATGGGGGGCTCCACATCTATCAGACCGGCGCAACCCCCACCGCCAGTCCCACCGGACCCACTCCTTTTGGGCAACGTCGTGAACCCCCGGGAAAAAAGTTTCCCGAACCCGCGTAATGGTTCCGGCCGCACCGCCTCTCTCCACTCGTACGAGACAGACACGAGAGAGGAACACCCGACATGCACACCGTGGTAGAGCGCGAGCTCGAGCTCAAACTCATCCTGTCGCCCGAGCGCAGCATCCCGGTCCCGGCCCGGCTCAGCTATCGCTCCGACGACCCGTACGCCGTCCACGTCGCCTTCCACATCGGCTCCGACCACCCGGTGGACTGGACGTTCGCCCGCGAGCTTCTGGTGGAGGGGGTGTTCCGGCCGTGCGGGCACGGGGACGTGCGGGTGTGGCCGACGAAGGTGGACGGCCGCAGCGTCGTCCTGATGGCGCTGAGTTCGCCCGACGGGGACGCCCTCCTGGAGGCGCCCGCGGCCCAGGTGTCGGCCTGGCTGGAGCGGACGCTGCGGGTGGTGCCCCCGGGGTCCGAGGGCGAGCAGCTCGGTATCGACGAGGCTTTGGCGGACCTGCTCGCCCCGACGCCCGCCGACGATCTGTGGCTGCGCGACCCGTGGCCGAGCGACGAGTCGAAGGACGGGGAGTGATCGCGTACGGGTGTCAGAAGAGCTTGCCCGGGTTCAGAATCCCCAGCGGGTCGAAGACCTGCTTGATCTGCCGCTGCATCTCCACCCCCACCGGGCCGATCTCGCGCGCCAGCCACTCCTTCTTCAGTACGCCCACGCCGTGCTCGCCGGTGATCGTGCCGCCGAGCTCCAGGCCGAGGGCCATGATCTCGTCGAAGGACTCGCGGGCGCGCCGGGACTCGTCGGGGTCGGCCGCGTCGAAGCAGACGGTGGGGTGGGTGTTGCCGTCGCCGGCGTGCGCGACGACGCCGATGGTGAGCTGGTACTTCTCGGCGATCCGCTCGGTCCCTTCGAGCATCTCGCCGAGCCGGGAGCGGGGCACGCACACGTCGTCGATCATCGTGGTGCCCTTGACGGCTTCCAGAGCGGTGAGTGACAGCCGGCGGGCCTGGAGGAGGAGTTCGGACTCGGCGACGTCGTCGGCGGGCACGACCTGTGTGGCACCGGCCGCCTCGCACAGCGCGCCGAGGGCGGCGAGGTCGGCGGCCGGGTCGGTGGTGTCGAAGGCGGCGAGCAGCAGGGCCTCGGTGGTCTCCGGGAGTCCCATCCGGGCGAGGTCGTTGACGGCCTTGACCGTCGTACGGTCCATCAGTTCGAGGAGGGACGGCACATGCCCGCCCTCCATGATCCGGCACACCGCGTCGCAGGCGGCCGCGCCGGACGCGAACTCGGCGGCCAGCACCAGCTGCTCGGGCGGCTGCGGGCGCAGGGCCAGGGTCGCCTGGACGACGATGCCGAGGGAGCCTTCCGAGCCGACGAACAGGCGGGTCAGGTCGTATCCGGCGACGCCCTTCGCGGTCCGCCGGCCGGTGGACATCAGGCGGCCGTCCGCCAGGACCACGTCCAGTCCGAGGACGTACTCCGCCGTCACCCCGTACTTCACACAGCACAGCCCGCCGGAGGCGGTGCCGATGTTGCCGCCGATGGTGCACATCTCCCAGCTGGAGGGGTCCGGCGGGTAGTAGAGGCCGTGCTCGTTGACCGCGCGGGAGAGGGTGGCGTTGATGACGCCGGGCTCGACCACCGCGATGCGGTCGACGGGGTTGATCTCGAGGATGCGGTCCATCTTCGTCAGGGACAGCACGATGCAGCCGTCGGAGGCGTTGGCGCCGCCGGACAGGCCCGTGCGGGCGCCCTGTGGGACGACGGGGACGCGCAGTTCGGTGGCGGTGCGCATGACGTGCTGGACCTGCTCGACGGTGCGGGGCAGGACGACCACGGCGGGGGCGCCGGCCGGGCAGAAGCTGGCCATGTCGTTGGCGTAGGAGGCCGTGACGTCCGGGTCGGTCAGGACGGCCTCGGTGGGCAGACCGCTCAGGAGACGGTCGGCCAGGTTCCCTGTCTGTTCGTCGCGAGGCGCTTCGATACGGCTCATGATCACAGCGTCGCACCTGGGTCCATCGGTGTGAACCCCGTCTGCGGCAACCGTCGCCTGCCCGGGTGTGGTCGTCGTATTGACGCACAGTGATCGCCATGGAGAACCATGAGGAGGCGGCCTCCCGGCGTTCGCGCATCGCACGGCGGGCTCTGATCGCGGCCGTCACCGGGTGTCTGGTGCTCGGCGGGACGCTGATGGCGCTGCCCTGGCAGCCACCGGACACGGAGGCGCCCGCGCCGCCGGCCCCGGGGGCACAGGCACGGGCGGCGGTCACCGCGGGGGTGGCGGCCGCGCTGCCGGACCTGGCGGCGCTGATCGATGAGCGGGAGACGCATCTGCGAAGGCATCCGCGGGACGCCGGGTCGTGGGCGGTGCTCGGGGCGGCGTATGTGGAGCAGGGGCGGCGGACGGCGGAGCCGGCGTACTACCCGAGGGCCGACCACGCGTTGCGTACGTCGCTGAGGGTGCGGGCCAGAGGGAACGCCGAGGCGCTCGCCGGGCTCGCCGCGCTGGCCAACGCGCGGCGGGACTTCCGGGCGGCGAAGAGGTGGGGCGAGGCCGCACTGAAGCTGGATCCGAAGCGCTGGACGACGTATCCGCCGCTGATCGACGCCTACACCGGCCTCGGCGACTGGAAGGCGACGGAGCGGACTCTCGAGCGGCTGCAAGGGCTGCGCGGCGGGCCGGCCGTGATGGCGCGCGCCGGGGCCGTGTTCCGGGACCGGGGCTGGCGCGAGGACGCGATGGCGCAGCTCTCCGACGCGGCGGCGGGCGCGCGGGCGCCCGCCGAACGGGCCGCGTATCTGGAGCGGGTGGGGCAACTGGCCTGGGAGCGCGGCGATCGTGAGCCGGCGCTGCGGCACTTCGAGGAGGCGGTGCGCATCGACCCCGACCAGCGGGCCGCGCAGGCCGGGCAGGGGCGGGTGCTGGCGGCGCTGGGGCGGACCTCGGAGGCGCTGAGCGCGTACCGGATGGCGCTGGCCAAGCAGCCGCATCCGCAGTACGCCCTGGAACTGGGCGAGTTGTACGAGTCGCTGGGGCTGCGGCAGGCGGCCCAGGTCCAGTACGACCTGTTGCGGGCGCGGGTGCGCGGTGCCGCGGCGGGCGGGGCCGACGAGGAGTTGGTGCTCGGGGTGTTCGAGGCGGACCACGGCGATCCGCACGCGGCGGTACGGCGGCTGCGGGCGGAGTGGCGACGCCAGCCCGGGATCGCGGTGGCCGACGCGCTGGGGTGGGCGCTGCACCGGGCCGGTCAGGACGAGGAGGCGCTGCGGTACGCGGTGCGGGCGACGGACAAGGTGCACGGGGGCGGGGTGCGCAGCGCGCTGCACGCGTATCACCGGGGCATGATCGAGCGGGAGTTGGGGAAGGACGGGCCGGCCCGGCGCCACCTCCAGGAGGCGTTGCGGATCAACCCGTACTTCTCGCCGCTTCAGGTGCGGACGGCTCGCGAGGCGTTGACGGCGTTGGATGAGCCGTCGGTGGAGGAGCTGCCGGTGCCGGACGCGAAGGCGGAGACGGAGACGGAGACGGAGTCCTAGATCGCGGCGGTGCCGATCAGTGCGTTGCGTGTGACCAGCGCCGCCAGTTCGTCCTCCCCCTGTCCTGCGGTCCCCTCGGGCCTGCGGGGCAGCACCATGTAGCGCGACTCGGCGCTGGAGTCCCACACCGTGATGTCCATGGCGGCGGGCAGTTCGAGCCCGAACTCCCGCAGCACCTCGCGGGGTTCACGGACCACGCGGGAGCGGTAGGCCTCGGACTTGTACCAGCTCGGGGACGGGCCGAGGAGGCGCAGCGGGTAGCAGGAGCAGAGGGTGCAGACGATGACGTTGTGGTTCGTCGCCGTGTTCTCGACGACGCGCAGGCGCTGGTAGGAGCCGTCCATGTAGCCCAACTCCTGCACGGCGGCGGTCCCGTCGGCCAGCAGCCGCGCCTTGTACGCCTCGTCGGTCCAGGCGCGGGCGACGACCTTCGCCCCGTTCGCCGGCGACGACGCGGCGAGGAAGGCGTCGATCGCCTCGTCCACCTTCTCGCCGGTGATCACGCCCCTCTCCTCCAGCAGGGTCTCCAGCCGGCGGACCCGGCGGGCGATCGTCGCATCGGCGTGGTGGTCACCGCTCATCGGCACGGTCCTCTTCCAGATAGCTTTCCCACAGATCCAGTACGACGTGATGGTCGCCCTCGCCCCACAGGTCACGGGCGTCGAAGCGGACCGCGTAGATCTGCTCGACCGGCGCGTCCCCGCGCCCCTGTGCGCTGATGTCGGGCAGTTCGTCCGGGCCCTCCGGCTCGACGATCACGCCCCGCTTGCCGCGCGCGTACCGGGGCAGCCGGGTGTGGTGCGGCGGGTCGTGCGGGAAGGTGCGCACCCGGGTGCCGGGCGGGAAACGGTCAGTCATCCAGCTCACCCGGCCCGATCACGCCCTTGCGTTCGAGCAGCGCGCAGATCGCGGTGAACCAGCGCTCGTAGTACGACGCCGCCAGGTACTCGGCCGGCGGCATCGACTCGATCGCGTCGCGGAACTCGTTGGTGTTGAAGAGCCCTTGACCGCGCAGGGTGTTGAAGAGGCCGACGACCCGCGCCTCCCAGTCCGCGTGGAAGGGCTCGGTGTCGTCGGTGGTGTCGATGGCGCCGAAGCCCTGGGTGCCGCCGACGTCGTTGATCCTGGCCATGCGGCCAGCCTACGTTCGCCCTACTGTTTCGGCTTGTAATAGAGGGAGAACCTGCGTTCCCCGGCCGCCCCGGAGGCGAGGCCCAGATACAGGCGCGTGCCGCCCTTGCGGCGGACGGCGAGGCCCTCCGGCTCGCGGTGGGTGAGGGAGCGGCCGGCCTCGGTGCGCAGCCGCTGGACCAGCTCGCCGGTGGTGATGTCGACGCTGGAGAGGTAGGCGTTGCCGTGCGCGGCGGGCGGGTTGGTCTCGGCGTCGTAGGCCGTCCCGGCGAGCTGGTAGAGGTGGTTGTGGTGCAGGGCGAAGCCCTGGAAGGGGATCTTCTTGTCGGGGTGCGCGGCGGGCTGGGCGATGTCGGCGACGGGGTGGTCGTACTCGCGGGCGACGAAGGCGTCGAGGTCCCAGATCCGGTAGCGCGGCTTGCCCTTGAGGCGGTAGCGGACGGCGATGCGCTGGGAGGCCATGCAGACCGAGGGCTGGTTGTTGGTGGACCCCGGTATCGGCTTGCGTATCTTGACGTCCTCGCCGGTTCGGGTGGCGCCGTTCTTGAACTGGAAGCGGGTGACGCCCTGGCCGTAGCCGCGCTTGGCGTCGGCCTCGGTCCAGATCCAGACCTTGCCGTCGGCGGCGTTCTGCACACCGACGCTGACGCCGTGCCCGAAGCCCTGGAGGTGCATGTGGCCGAGCAACTCGCCGTCGTGGTCGAGCTTGTTGAGGCACAGGTTGCCGGCGCCGATGCCACCGCGGCGGACCTGGAGGACGTAGAGATGCTGGTGCACCTCGTCGAAGGCGAAGGACTGCAGGACCGTGCCCTCGTGGAGGGCCTTCTCCTTCAGCCAGCGTGTCGCCGGTACGTCGAGGTCGATGCGGTCGGTCACGGTCGGTGTCCCCAGGGTCCTGTGGACGCCCGGATGACGTCCACAGGACCAGAGAGTGTCAACTCCCGTTCACTGGTTTCAAGGTTCTGCGAAAGCGCTTGTGGATTTACCTGACATTCACAGGTTTCCGCGCCGCTCCTGCTCCCGCTCGATCGCCTCGAAGAGGGCCTTGAAGTTGCCCTTGCCGAAGCCCATCGAGCCGTGCCGCTCGATGAGTTCGAAGAACACGGTCGGCTTGTCCTGGACCGGCTTGGTGAAGATCTGCAGCAGATAGCCGTCCTCGTCGCGGTCGGCGAGGATCTTCAGCTCGCGCAGGGTGTCGACGGGCACGCGGGTGTCGCCGACCCACTCGCCGAGGGTGTCGTAGTAGGAGTCCGGGGTGTCGAGGAACCGGACTCCGGCCGCGCGCATGGTCCGTACGGTCTCGACGATGTCGTTGGTGTTGAGCGCGATGTGCTGGACGCCCGCGCCGCCGTAGAACTCCAGGTACTCGTCGATCTGGGACTTCTTCTTGGCGATGGCGGGCTCGTTGATCGGGAACTTGACCTTGAGCGTGCCGTCGGCGACGACCTTCGACATCAGGGCGCTGTACTCGGTGGCGATGTCGTCGCCCACGAACTCCTTCATGTTCGTGAAGCCCATGACCTTGTTGTAGAAGCCGACCCACTCGTTCATCCGGCCGAGCTCGACGTTGCCGACGCAGTGGTCGATGGCCTGGAAGGTGCGGTGGGCGGGCGGCTGGACGAGCGGGGCCACCGCGGTGAAGCCGGGGAGGTAGGGGCCGTCGTAGCCGGAGCGGTCGACGAGGGTGTGGCGGGTCTCGCCGTAGGTGGCGATCGCGGCGAGTACGACGGTGCCGTGCTCGTCCTTCAGCTCGTACGGCTCGGCGAGGGAGCGGGCGCCGTGCTCCAGGGCGTAGGCGTACGCGGCGCGGGCGTCCGGGACCTCGATGGCGAGGTCGATCACGCCGTCGCCGTGCTCGGCCACGTGCTGGGCGAGGAAGTGGCCCCAGGTGGTGGCGGGCTTGATCACCGAGGTGAGGACGAAGCGGGCGGAGCCGTTCTCCAGGACGTAGCTGGCGGTCTCGCGGCTGCCGTTCTCCGGTCCGGAGTAGGCGACCAGCTTCATGCCGAAGGCGGTGGAGTAGTAGTGCGCCGCCTGCTTGGCGTTGCCCACGGCGAAGACGACCGCGTCCATTCCCTTGACCGGGAAGGGGTCGGCCTGCCGGGCGGTTTCGGGTGTGTGGTGAGTGTTCGCAGAAGTCGCAGCCATGCTCGCAGCCTTCTCCGCGGGCGCAAGGTGCGCAATAGTTTGCGTTTCTGGTGTGCAATATGACCAGTGCTGGGCCCGCTCTTACGGGCTCTCTGTACAGGATGACCACCGGGGAAGGGCGGCTCTCGTGGGGATCGACGGACTGGACGGGCGGATCATCGTGCTGCTGGCGCGGGAGCCGCGGATCGGGGTGCTGGAGATGTCCCGGCGGCTGGGGGTGGCGCGCGGGACCGTGCAGGCGCGTCTGGACCGGCTTCAGTCGAATGGCGTCATCCGGGGATTCGGGCCGCAGGTGGATCCGGCCGCGCTCGGCTATCCGGTGACCGCGTTCGCCACGCTGGAGATCCGGCAGGGGCAAGGGGCGGACGTACGGGCGCACTTGGCGACCGTGCCGGAGGTCCTGGAGCTGCACACCACGACCGGAAGCGGGGACATGCTGTGCCGGCTCGTGGCCAGGTCGAACGCCGATCTCCAGCGGGTGATCGACCTGGTTGTCGGTTTTGATGGCATTGTCCGGGCCGCCACGGCGATCGTGATGGAGAACCCCGTTCCGCTGCGGATCATCCCGCTGGTGGAGCAGGCGGCGCGGGACGAGGACAGGACCTAGCTGCCGTGGGGTGACCGCGCGTGAACTTCTGGGAGTACCTGGGCAACCGCCATCAGCAGCTGCTCTCGGATGCCTACCAACACGCGAGCGCCGTCTTCCAGTGCATGGTCGTGGCGACGGTGATCGGGGTCCTGATCGGTGTGGTCACCTATCGCAGCGACTGGGCCGGCAACCTCGCCACGACGGCCACCTCGACCATCCTGACCATCCCGTCGCTCGCCATGATCGGTCTGCTCATCCCGATCGTCGGGCTCGGCGTGCCGCCCACGGTGATCGCGCTGACCCTGTACGGCCTGCTGCCGATCGTGCGCAATTCGATCGTCGGTCTGCGCGGCGTCGATCCGTCGCTGGTGGACGCGGCGAAGGGCATCGGGATGTCCCGGCTGATGCGGCTCGTGCGGGTCGAGCTGCCGCTGGCCTGGCCGCCGATCCTGACCGGCATCCGGGTCTCCACACAGATGCTGATGGGCATCGCCGCCATCGCCGCCTACGCCTCCGGGCCCGGCCTCGGCAACGAGATCTTCCGCGGCATCGCCTCCCTGGGCAGCAAGAACGCCCTCAACCAGGTGCTCGCGGGCACGCTCGGGATCATCGTCCTGGCCCTGCTGTTCGACGCCGCGTACGTCCTGATCGGACGGCTGACCATCCCCAGGGGGATCCGTGTCTGAAGCCTCCGGCGCCTCCATCGAGTTGGAGAACCTGACCAAGAGGTATCCCGGTAATCCACAGCCTTCCGTCGACAACGTCAACATGGAGATCAAGGCGGGCGAGATCGTCATCTTCGTCGGCCCTTCCGGCTGCGGTAAGTCGACCACGCTCAAGATGATCAACCGGCTGATCGAGCCGACCGGCGGCCGGATCCGCATCGGCGGCGAGGACGTCACCGACATCGATCCGGTGAAGCTGCGCCGCAAGGTGGGCTACGCGATCCAGTCGGCCGGTCTCTTCCCGCACATGACGGTCGCCCAGAACATCGCGCTGGTGCCGAAGATGGTCGGCTGGGGCAAGAGCCGGATCAAGGACCGGGTGGAGGAGCTGCTGGACCTGGTGGGCCTGGATCCCGGTGAGTTCCACGGCCGCTATCCCCGTCAGCTCTCCGGCGGTCAGCAGCAACGCGTGGGCGTCGCACGGGCGTTGGCGGCGGACCCGCCCGTCCTGCTGATGGACGAGCCGTTCGGCGCGGTCGACCCGATCACCCGTGACCATCTCCAGGACGAGCTGATCAGACTCCAGCACGAGCTGCACAAGACGATCGTCTTCGTCACGCACGACTTCGACGAGGCGATCAAGCTGGGTGACCGGATCGCTGTGTTGCGCGAACGCTCGCACATCGCACAGTTCGACACCCCGGAGGCGATCCTCACCAACCCGGCGGACGACTTCGTGTCCGGGTTCGTCGGGGCCGGGGCGGCTCTCAAGCGGCTCAACCTCACCCGCGTACGGGACGTGGAGATCACCGACTATCCGACGGTCACCGTCGACGACCCGCTCCAGGACATCTTCAACAGGCTCCGGGGCAGCGGTACCAACGAGATCCTGCTGCTCGACAAGCGGGGGCGGCCCTACAAGTGGCTCAGGCGCGGGGACCTGATGCGGGCGAAAGGCTCACTGGCCCGGGCCGGGACGTTGGTGCACGACACGGTGACCCGGGACGCGACCCTGCGGGACGCCCTAGAAGCCGTGCTCACCGACAACGCGGGGCGGGTCGCGGTCACCGGGCGGCGCGGTGAGTACATCGGCGTCGTGGACATGGAGACGCTCATGAACTCCGTGCACGAGCTGCTGGAGGCCGACCGGCTGGACGCCGTGGAGCACCAGCACGAGCTGGAGGAGACGCGCGCCCACCAGACGCACGCCGAGCAGGAGGGCGACGGAGGGGAGAAGAAGGCGTGAGCATCCCCGAGCTGGAGGAGGACGAGCCGGCGCAGCAGGAGGCGCCGCCGCCGCCGGTCACCGCCCGGCGGCGGGTCACCTGGCAGAAGCTGACCTTTCTGCCCGCCGTGTTGGTGGCGGTGCTGCTGGCGACCTGGCTGTGGTTCCAGCAGGCGGACCTGGACTCGATCTCCGAGAACGCCCTGTCGAACGGGCAGGTCTCGAAGGCCCTTTGGCAGCATGTGAAGCTGACGGTGATCTCGACGTTCTTCGTGCTGATCATCGCGATCCCGCTGGGCATCCTGCTGACCCGCAGGATGTTCCGCCCGGCGACCCCGGTGGCGATGGCGTTCGCCAACATGGGGCAGGCGACACCGGCGATCGGGCTGCTGGCCCTGCTGGTGATCTGGCTGGGCACGGGCATGAAGGCGGCGCTGATCGGCATCATCATCTACGCCGTGCTGCCCGTGCTCGCGAACACCGTCGCGGGCCTGAAGGCCAACGACCCGACCCTGCTGGAGGCGGCCCGGGGTATCGGCATGTCCCCGTCGGGGGTGCTCGCCCGCGTCGAACTGCCGTTGGCGGTCCCGCTGATCCTGGCGGGCGTCCGGACGGCGCTGGTGCTGAACGTCGGCACGGCGACGCTGGCGACCTTCGGCGGCGGCGGGGGTCTGGGCGTCCTGATCACGACCGGCATCACCAACCAGCGCATGCCGGTGCTGATGCTGGGCTCGATCCTCACGGTCGCCCTCGCGCTGCTGGTGGACTGGCTGGCGTCGCTGGCCGAACTGTTCCTCAGACCACGGGGGTTGGAGGTGGGGACGTGAGGCGCGCAGGTGTACTGGTGACGGCGGGTGTGCTGGTCCTGGCCTCTGCCTGCGGCCTCACCAGCGGTTCGCCGATGGTCGACGACGTCACACCCGGCTCCATCGGCAGGGGTCTGCCCCTCAAGGGAGCCGACCTCACCGTCACGTCCAAGGAGTTCACCGAGCAGCTGATCCTCGGCGCGATCATGGGGATCGCCTTCCAGGCGGCCGGGGCCGACGTCCTGGACCGGACGGGCATCCAGGGCTCGATCGGGTCCCGGGAAGCGGTCAAGTCCGGTGATGCGGACGGGATGTACGAGTACACGGGCACCGCCTGGATCACGTACCAGGGCAACAGCGAGCCGATCGCCGACCCGCGGGAGCAGTGGGAGGCGGTACGGAAGGCCGACCTGAGGAACGGGCTGACGTGGCTGGCGCCCGCGTCCCTCAACAACACGTACGCGCTCGCGATGAACCAGGCCAACTTCGAGAAGTACGGCACGAAGACGCTGTCGGACGTGGCGGCGCTGTCGAAGTCGGACCCCGGGGCGGTGACCCTGTGTGTGGAGAGCGAGTTCGCCAACCGCGCGGACGGACTGCCGGGTATGGAGAAGGCGTACGGGATGCGCGTCCCGGCGAAGAACATCACCCAGATGGACACCGGGATCATCTACACCCAGGTGAAGAAGGGCAGTTGCACCTACGGCGAGGTCTTCACCACCGACGGCCGCATCAAGTCCATGAACCTCGTGGTGATGGCCGACGACAAGAAGTTCTTCCCCAACTACAACGCGGCGCCCGCGATCAACTCCAAGGCGCTGAAGAAGTGGCCGGCGATCGCGGAGGTCCTCGACCCGGTCACGAAGAAGCTCGACAACACGGTCGCGCGGGAGCTCAACGCCAAGGTGGACGTGGACGGGCAGGATCCGCACCAGGTCGCGCTGGACTGGATGAAGAAGGAGGGGTTCGTGAAGGAGAAGTAGTGCCGCCGGACCGGCCTGAGCGGGCCGGGTGGAGTCCACTGCGGTTCGGCAGCGCCCAAAAGGGCGCGGGGCCGTATCAATATGCGGCTCCGCCGCGGGGCGCGACCAGCCGCGACGGCGCCGCAGACGGACAACATCCCGTCCACCGCACTTCCAGCGGAGCGCTCAGCAGCTCGGGACGGAGCCCTTCCCCGTCTCCAGCGCCACCAGCGCACTCACCGCGCCCTTCAGCGTGGTCACCGGTACGAGCCGCAGCCCCTTCGGCAGCTCCGCCTCCGCGTCCGAGCACTCGTCCTTCGGGACCAGGAACACCGTCGCCCCGTCCCGCTTCGCGGCCTGCGTCTTCAGGGGCACTCCCCCGACCGCGCCCACCGTGCCGTCGGCGTCGATCGTGCCGGTCCCGGCGATGGTGCGGCCGCCGGTGAGGTCGCCGCCGCTGCCGTCGCCGTCCAGCTTGTCGACGATGCCCAGGGAGAACAGCAGGCCCGCGCTGGGGCCGCCGACGTCCGCCAGCTTGAGCGAGACCTTGATGTCGTCGTCCTTGAGGTCCAGGTGGTTCAGCGCCGCCTGCGTCGCCGCGTCCTGGGACTCCTTCATCTGCGCGGTGTTGTGCCGCTCGATCTCCTTGGTGGACTGACCGCTCGGATAGACCGAGTCGCGCGGCATGACCGCCCGGTCCGTGTCGAACCACGCGTCGAGCACATCGCCGAGCGAGATCCGGGTGTCCGGATTCGTCGCCTCGATGGTCGTCATCCGGAGCTGTCCGCTGGTGTCCCGGGTCGGCGCGCCCGAGATCGTGATCACCGGGGTGCCCTTGTTCTCACCGAGGACGTTCGCCGTCATACCGGGCTGTGCCAGCGAGAACGGCAGCGGTGCGAAGGCCGCCGTGGCGAGCAGGGCCACGACGGGCAGGGCACAGACGGCTACGGCCTGGGGGCGTGTGAGGCGAGAGAGCACGGGATCAATCTAACGCGACGACCACTTCCGGCCGGGGCCCGGTCAGCCGGCATGCGGATCCTCCCGGCGGCGGGCGAAGCGCCGCGGCGCCTCCGGGAGCGGCTCGACGCCGATACCGGCCGCGACGCGGACGCCGGTGCCGGGGGTGGCGCCCACGCCGAACAGCGTGAGCCGGCCCACCCCCATGGTCCGCGCCGCGACGCGGACGCCGATGCCGATGCCGAGGGTGGCGCCCACGCCGATCAGCGTGAGCCGGCCCACCCCCGTGGTCCCGCCCTGCCGTCATGGCTCGCGGATCCGGCGAACGGTCAGCGCAATGCCTCCGCGACCTCCTTCGCCGCGTCCACGACCCGTGGCCCCACGCGTTCCGGCACCGCGTCGGCCAGCATCACGACTCCGACGCTGCCCTCGACGCCCGTGACGCCGAGCAGCGGTGCGGCGGCGCCGCTCGCGCCCGCCTCCAGCTCCCCGTGCGTCAGGGTGTACCCGGGGTCCCGGAGCGGCTGGGTGCGGGCGGAGAGGATCGCTCGGCCTGCGGCCCCGCGGTCCAGTGGGTGACGGAATCCGGCCCGGTACGCCACGTGGTAGTCCGTCCACGTCGGCTCGACCACGGCGACGGCGAGCGCCTCCGCCCCGTCGACCAGGGTGAGATGGGCGGTGGCTCCTATGTCCTCGGCCAGTGAGCGCAGGGCCGGCAGTGCCGCCTCGCGCACCAGAGGGTGCACCTGGCGGCCAAGGCGCAGCACCCCGAGCCCGACCCGGGCACGTCCGCCCAGGTCACGCCGTACGAGGGCATGTTGTTCCAGCGTGGCGAGCAACCGGTACACCACGGTCCGGTTGACGCCCAGTTTGTTGGATAGCTCGGTGACGGTCAGCCCGTGGTCCGTATCGGCCAGCAGCTTGAGGACACGTAGTCCTCGGTCGAGCGTCTGAGAGGTCTCCGCGGTCACGACGCCCACTCCTCCAGTGGTGAGGTCGGCGGCCCTGTCGCGGGGATGCGTCATCGAGTCCCGTCGGTGACGCGCTTCAGAGGCCGCCGATCGGCCGGCGGCCCGGAGCGGTTTCCGGGCCGCGTCGCTTCACGGCTGCGCTCCGCGGCGGCGCTGCCACGGGGCGTGTGCGTAGCGGGACTGTAGCGATGCCGGTTCGCTGAGCGGAAGGCTCCGTCCAGAATCCGGGCAGTGGCCGGTACGGAGCACTCCGATTTGTCCTGATATGTACGGCGCTCGGTGATCGAAGCGCGCCCCACCGCGCCCGGGGACACCCCACCGAGCCCGGAGTCACCCCACCAAGCCCGAGGTCACTTCATCCGGGTCGCCCACTCCTGCACCTTGGCGATCCGCTGCCGCAGCTGCCCGGCCGTCGCCTCGGCGCTCGGCGGTCCCCCGCACACCCGCCGCAGCTCGGTGTGGATGACGCCGTGCGGCTTGCCGCTCTGGTGGACGTACGCGCTGACCGTGGTGTTGAGCTGCTTGCGGAGCTCCATCATCTCCTTGTGCGAGACGACGGGCCGCCGCTCGGCGGGCAGTTCGAGGAGGTCCGCCTCGGAGTCCGGCTTCTTGCGGCTGTGCGCGATCTGCCGGGCCTGCCGCTTCTGGAGCAGCAGCTGCACCTGGTCGGGTTCGAGGAGCCCTGGGATACCGAGGTAGTCCTGCTCCTCCTCGCTCCCGGGGTGGGCCTGCATGCCGAACTCGGCGCCGTCGTACAGCACCCGGTCGAAGACGGCCTCGGACTCGAGCGCCTCGAAGGAGAACTGCTCCTGCTCGCCGGTGTCCTCGTCCTCCTCCTTGTTCGCCTCCTCCATCTCCCTCTCGGACTCGGCGTACGGGTCCTCCTCGCCCTCCTTCTTCGGCTTGTCGAGGGCGTGGTCCCGTTCCACCTCCATCTCGTTGGCGAAGGTGAGCAGGTCGGGGATGGTCGGCAGGAAGACGGAGGCGGTCTCGCCGCGGCGCCGGGAACGCACGAAACGGCCGACGGCCTGGGCGAAGAAGAGGGGCGTGGAGATGGTGGTGGCGTAGACGCCCACCGCCAGCCGCGGGACGTCGACGCCTTCGGACACCATGCGGACGGCGACCATCCAGCGGTCGTTGCTCGCGCTGAAGTCGTCGATGCGCTTGGACGCGGCGGCTTCGTCGGAGAGCACGAGGGTCGCCTTGCTCCCCGTGATCTCACGGATCAGCTTGGCGTAGGCGCGGGCGGAGTCCTGGTCGGAGGCGATGACGAGGGCACCGGCGTCCGGGATGGCCTTGCGGACCTCGGTGAGCCGCTGGTCGGCGGCGCGCAGCACGCTCGGCATCCACTCGCCGCGCGGATCCAGCGCCGTACGCCAGGCCTGGCTGATCGCGTCCTTGGTCATGGGCTCGCCGAGCCGGGCGGCGATCTCGTCGCCCGCCTTGGTGCGCCAGCGCATCTGACCGCTGTAGCTCAGGAAGATGACCGGCCGCACGACATGGTCGGCGAGCGCGTTGCCGTAGCCGTAGGTGTAGTCGGCGGCGGACCGACGGATGCCGGCGTTGTCCTCCTCGTACGTCACGAAGGGGATGGGGTTGGTGTCGGACCGGAACGGCGTACCGGTCAGGGCGAGTCGGCGGGTGGCCGGCTCGAAGGCCTCCAGGCACGCCTCGCCCCAGGACTTGGAGTCACCGGCGTGGTGGATCTCGTCGAGGATGACGAGCGTCTTGCGCTGCTCGACACGGTTGCGGTGCAGCATGGGGCGCACGCCGACACCGGCGTACGTCACGGCGACCCCGTGGTAGTCCTTGCCGAGCGGACCCGCGCTGTACTCCGGGTCCAGCTTGATCCCTATCCGCGCGGCCGCTTCCGCCCACTGCTTCTTCAGATGCTCGGTCGGCGCGACCACGGTCACCTGCTGCACGACGTGGTGGTGCAGCAGCCAGGAAGCGAGGGTCAGCGCGAAGGTGGTCTTGCCGGCGCCGGGGGTGGCGACGGCGAGGAAGTCGCGCGGCTGCTCCTGGACGTACTTCTCCATCGCACCCTGCTGCCAGGCACGCAGCTTGCTGGCGGTGCCCCAGGGGGCGCGGCCGGGGAAGGCGGGAGAGAGGTGGTGGGAGGAGGCGGCGGTGGTAGTCACGGTCTCCGTAAAGGGGTCGAGCGGCTCGGCTGGGCTGTGCGGACGGGTCGGCTACGTATGACAACCGGGCCACCCTACCGGCGGCCCGGCGGGGTCAACGTGCGGACAGGCCCGGGTCCCCCGTGGGTGGGATCGAGGTCACACGGCCACCGCGCCTACCGTCACCCGCCGTCGTCCTCCAGCAACCCCGACGTGGCCACCAGGTAGCCGAGCTGGGCCCTGCTCCCGCTGCCCAGCCGTAGCGACACCTTCCTGATGTGCTCCGCCACGCTTCTGCGGCTCATGCCGAGGCGGCGGGCTATGGAGTCGTCTGTCTCGCCGGCGACGACCGCGCGCAGGATCGTCTGCTGGAGGTCGGAGGTGACGGCGGGGTTGCGGCGCTCGGCGGGGTCCGCCGGGTGCACGGGAGTGGAGCGTTCCCAGGTCTGCTCGAAGACGCGGGCCAGGAAGCGGACCAGAGCGGGGTCCCGGATCTGCAGGGCACCGTCCGCGCTGTCCTGCGACAGCGACACGAAGGCGACCGAGCGGTCACAGACGATCAGCCGTTCGACGACCTCGGCCAGGGTGCGCACCTCGGCCCCCGCCTCGGTGACCCGCTCGATGTACGCCATGGTGGGCCGGTGCGCGTGCACGGTGTGCTGGTACAGGGTGCGCTGGCGGACCCCGCGCCGCAGCGCCCGCAGATCGCGGCCGAGCGCCTCGCGCAGCGTCGCCTCCGCGCGGCCGCCGCCCGGCTGGGCCGTGAGCAGTTCGTGCCGGCAGTCCCCCACCGCCGCCTCCAGGGCCGCGCTGATCACCGCCTTCTCGGTCAGCCGGACCAGGGCGGGCAGGGCCGAGCGCTGCTCGCGCGCGTACAGCGACTCGAAGGCGGTGAGCCGTGCGGACGCCGACCGCAGGGCCCGGCGCTGCTCGGCCAGCCGGTCCTCCATCGTGGACAGCACGGCGAAGCGCGCGGCGTCCGGCGCCACCGGCAGACACCAGCCGGGCGGGTCCGTGTCGGCGACGACGAGTCCGAGTTCCGTCAGACAGCGCGGCACCTCGGCGGCCGGCACCCGTCCCTCGCGCAGCGCGGTGCGGTACACCGCCAGCGCTCGCGGGCAGGGGCGGGTCGGACGCGTTTCATGGCAATCACACGTGCGTGGGTCGAAATGATCACGCTTCACAAGTGTGCAGATTACATTCATGCGCCCGCGTCCCCCGGGCCGAACTCCGCACCGCCTGACTAGTGTTCGACAGGTTCTGTTCGACGGGTTCCGCCCCTGGGGCAACCCTGCCCGCACCTCGCCCTGTTGCCGTCCGCGAAGGAAGTCGAGCATGCCGGAACCCGTCACGGCCTCGGTGCGGGAACGCCGGTACCGCATCCTGGTCGCGGGCTACGCCCTGTCGTCGTACGGCAGTTATCTCAACGTCGTCGCGCTCAATCTGTACGTCTACGCCGTCACCGACCGCGCGCTCGCCGTCGGCGCCTTCATGGCCGTACGTCTCGCCGCGGGGATCGTCGCGGGGCTGCTGGCCGCGCCGATCCTGGCCCGGTGGTCGGCGCGGTCCGTCATGTTCTGGGTGAACGTGGTGCAGGCGGCGGTGCTGGCGGTCCTGGTCGCGGCGCCCGACACGCTGCGCACGCCCGTGCTGTTCGTGGTCTCGGCGGTGGGCGGGATCACCGGCACGGTCTTCCTGGTCGCGCTGCGCAGCTCGGTCATCCCGGAGATGGTGGCCGAGGACCGCCGCACCTGGGCCAACTCGCTGATGGTGAGCGGCCGTTCGCTGGCGATGGTGGCCGGGTTCGCGTCGGCCGGTGTGGTCGTCTCCCTGCTCGGCTACACGGCGGCCTTCCTGCTGGACATGGCCACGTTCCTGGTGTGCGCGGTGGCGGTGGCCCAACTGCCCGTCACCCGGCGGCCGAAGCCGGACCCAGCGGAGGACGCGCCGGAGGCGGCGAGTCCGGCCGGGGCCGGGCAGAAGCGCCGCCGGCTGCCCGCCGCGGTGACGGTCCTGGCCGGCGCGCCCGTGCTCGGCCTGATGGTGCTGCTGCGGGGCGTCGACGCGCTCGGCTCGTCCTCGCACAACGCTGCGCTGCCCGTGTACTCGACCGAGCTGGACACCGACAGCCCGGCCACGTTCGTCAGCGTGTTCTGGTGCGTGTGGGCGTTCGGCAACATCGTGGCCCAGCAAGTCATCCAGCGACTGCCGCGGCGCTCGGAACAAGCCCTGGGCGCCCTGGGGTTCGGGCTCGGCACCATCGTGATGTCCGGCGCCTTCATCCTGGCCTTCGCCGGGCTGCCCTGGACCGCGACCGTGCTGATCGCGCTGGTCGCGGGGGCGGCCGACGGGCTGACCGAGGTGTCCTACACCCAGCATCTGCAGACCCTGCCGGACCGTCTGCGCACCCATGCCTTCGGGCTGTCGGCGACCGTGGAGAGCTTCGGCTTCGGCGCCGGGATGATCGCGGTCGGCGCCGCGCTCGACGTGTTCTCACCGCTGTCGGTCGTCGCGGTCGCGCACGGTGTGGCCATCGTGATCGCCGTGCTCTTCGTGGCCCTGGTGCTGCGCCGCCGTTCGACAGCGCCGGCCGGCACGGACGCGGAGGGCAAGGGCACGGGCACGGGGGCGGAGGCGCGCGCGGAGGTGTGAGGCGGCCCCGGACGTCGAACCGTCGAGGTCGAACCATCGAGCCGGAGCAGAAGGGGGAGAAGGGGTGCCGGACGACCGACGCGTGGCGGTCATCGGGATGGCGCTGAGGTTCCCGGGAGCGGGGACCACCGAGCAGTACTGGCGTGACATCGAGGCGGGCGTCTCACACGTACGACGGTTCACCCGGGCCGAGTTACGGTCCGCGGGAGCCTCCGAGGACCTCCTCGACGACCCGGACCTCGTCGGCGCCAGTGCGCTGCTGGACGGGGTCGACGGCTTCGACGCCGCGTTCTTCGGGATGACCGGGCGCGAGGCGGAGGTGACCGATCCGCAGCAGCGGCTGCTCCTGGAGTGCTGCCACCACGCCCTGGAGGACGGCGGCTACGCCGGCTCCGACGCCCGTATCGGGGTGTACGGCAGCGTCGGATACCGGCTGTACTCGCTGCACAGCTATCTCGCCAACAACCTCGCGGACGCGCCGGGCGACGACTGGCTCGCCCAGAAGCAGGCCCAGGTCGGCAACTATCCCGACTTCGCCGCCAACCGGGCCGCCTTCCGGCTCGGACTGCGCGGCCCGGCGGTCAATGTCGCCACCGCCTGCTCCAGCGCCCTCGTCTCGGTCCATCTGGCCTGCCAGGCGCTCCTGGCGGGCGATGCCGAGCTGATGCTGGTGGGCTCGGCGGCCCTGCACCTCCCCCAGATCACCGGGCACCGGCACGTCAAGGGCTCCACGATCTCCCGGAGCGGCACGGTACGGGCCTTCGACGCGGACGCCGACGGCACGGTCGGCGGCAACGGGGTCGCGGCGGTCCTGCTGAAGCCGCTGGCCCGGGCACTGGCCGACGGCGACACCGTGCACGCCGTCATCCTCGGCTCGGCTGTCACCAACGACGGTGACGACAAAGGGGGGTTCGCCGCGCCCGGCGTCGCGGGCCAGCGGGACGCGGTACTCGGCGCGCTGTCACGGGCGGGCGTTCCGGCCGACTCCCTCGGCTATCTGGAGGCACACGGCACCGGCACGTTCAAGGGCGACCCGATCGAGTTCGCCGCGCTCACCGAGGCGTTCAGAGCGCACACGGACGGCACGGCCTTCTGCGCGCTGGGCTCCACCAAACCCGCGATCGGCCACCTGGACAGCGCGGCGGGTCTGGCGGGGCTGATCAAGACGATCCTGGTGTTACGGCACGGGGTGATACCGCCGCTGGTGAACTTCACCCGCGCCAATCCCCTCCTCGCGTTGGAGACCAGCCCGTTCGTCGTACCGACCCGGGCGACACCGTGGCCGGGCTCCGGGGTCCGGCGGGCGGGGGTGCACTCCATCGGGATGGGCGGGACGAATGCGCACGTGATCGTGGAAGAGGCGCCGGGGAGGGTTGCCGAGGCGGTACGTGGTGAGCGGGCCGGGCCCGTGCTGTTGCCGCTGTCGGCGCGGACGCCGGGGGCGCTGACGGCGTATGCCCGGGCCTTCCGGGACGAGTTGGTCCGGCGCCCGGATCTCGCCCCCGCCGATCTGCTGACGACGACCGCGCTCGGCCGGCGCCATCTGCCCCACCGGCTGGTCGTCACCGCGCCCTTCGTCGAGGGGCTGGACGCGTTCCTCGCCGGCACGCCGGGCGCCCTGACCGGGACGGCCGACCGGACCGTCGCCCCCGCCGTCCTCGCCGACGTGCCGGGCGCCTTCACCGGAACGGCCGACCTGCCCGTCTCCCCCGCCTTCCTCTTCAGCGGCCAGGGCACCGGCGGCCCCGGTATGGCCGCGGCGCTCGCCGCCCGCTTCCCGGTCGTCGCCGAGGTGCTGCGGGAGTGCGCGCGGGTCTACGAGCAGGAGACGGGCGAGAAGGACTTCCTCGCCCGGATCATCGGCGCGGGAAGGCCGTCGGGCGGGCGCGAGGACGACCCTGCCCGGGCCGCCGACGGGTCGCGTAGCACCCGCGGACCGGTCAGCTCAGACCCACTGGGCACCTCCGACCGACCGATCGTCTCCGCCGGGCCGAGGAACTTCGGCGGGCCGAGCACCGCCGACCGGCCGGACACCTCCGACGAGCCCGGCGCCTCCGCCAGATCGAGGCGCCCCGTCGGATCAGGCCAAGGCGGTCCCAGCGACCCGGGCGCGGAAGAGGCGCGGCGTCCCGGTCATCCCGGCCCGGTCGCCGAAGACCCTCACCGGGCCGCCCGAACCCTCGGTCCGGTCTCCGCACCCCCCACCCCCTGGGACACCGCCTTCGCGCAACCCGCGATCTTCGCCCTGCAAGTCGCCCAGCTCCGGTTGTGGCGGAGTTGGGGAGTGCGGCCCGGGTCGGTCGCCGGGCACAGTGTCGGGGAGTTCGCGGCGCTGTGTGCCGCCGGGGCGCTGTCGCTGGCGGACGGCATGCGGCTGCTGTGCCGGCGGGGGCGGCTGATGCAGGACACGGCGCCCGGCGCGATGCTCGCCGTCTTCGCGGGTCGGGACCGGGTCCGGGAACTCGCCGCCGAGGTCGGGCGCGTGGAGCTCGCCGTGTCCAACGGGCCCGGACACCAGGTGCTGGCCGGGCCGCCCGACGCCATCGCCGAAGCGCACCGCCGACTGACCGAGCAGGGCATGACCGGCGTACCGCTGCCGGTGGACCGTGCCTTCCACAGCGCGCTCCTCGACCCGGTCCTCGACGAACTGCGCGCGGCCGTCGAGAAGGCCGAACTGCGGCCTGTCGAGATCGAGTTCGTCAGTGGTCTGGACGGTGTCGCCCATCCCCCGGGCTGGCTGCCCGACGCCGGCCACCTCGTCCGCCAGGCCCGGCACACCGCCGACTTCCACGCCGTACTGCGCACCCTGGCCCCCGTGGACGCCCTGCTGGAACTCGGCCCGGACGCCACCCTGACCCGGCTTGCCCGGCGGGCGGTCCCGGACACCCTCTGCGTGCCCACGGGCGGCACCCCGGACGAGGTGTGGCGGGCCGCGGCCCGGCTGCACTGCGCCGGGACGCCCCTCGACTGGGCCGCCCTGCTCGAAGGATGCGGAGGCCGGCGTATCCCGCTGCCCACCTACCCCTTCGAGCACCGGTCGTACTGGATCGGCCCACCACTGCCACCCACCACGGCCGTACCCGCGCACGAACCCGCGAGAGAACCCGATGGGGAGAACGACGTGACCGACCAGGCAGTACTCAAGCGTGTACTCGAACTGACCGCACAGCATCTGGGATACGACCAGGACGGGCTGCGCGCCGGGGAGACCTACGTGGGGCTGGGCGCGGACTCCCTGCAACTGATCGGCATGCTGCGGCAGTTGGAGGGCGAGTTCGGGGTACGGCTGGCCGTGCGGGAACTGCTGGAGGACGCGGGGTCACCGGAGTTGACAGCACGGCTCATCACGGAGCGCGCGGCACGGCCGGCACCGGAGCCACGGGCCGAGATCATCGACGTACGGCAGATACCGGAGCCGCGAAAGGCGGCACCCCAGGCACTCGAGACACCCGAGACACCCCAAACACCCGAGGCACTCGAGGCACCCGGGCAGGCGGCGTATGCCAGCCGCAGCGAAGTCGCCGAGCTGCGGCGCCAGATCGACGTGCTGGCCGAGACGCAGGCCTCGTTGATCACCCAGCTCTCCGACGCCGTCGCCCTGCTCACCGCCGAGCGGGCCGCCCGGTGAGCCCGGGCACGGCGGCGGACCGGGCCGCGGCGCTGTCCCGCCGACTGGACGAGCAGCTGGCGCGGGCACGGCAGGGCGCGGCGGATCCCGCACCCCCGGCACCCGCCGTCCACGGCCCCCGCGTCACCCTCCCCCACGACTCCGGCATGGCCGGCGCCGACGCCACCGACACCCAGCGCACGCACGCCGCCGACCTCGCCCGGCGGCTCACGGAACGCACCCGGACCTCCAAGGAGCTGGCGCAGTCGCGGCGTTCGGTGCTCGCGGACAGCCGGGCCGTGGTCGGGTTCCGGCGTTCGACGAAGGAGACGCTGTATCCGCTCGCGGCCCGTGGCGCACGCGGCGCGCACCTGACGGACATCGACGGGAACACGTACACCGACATCACGATGGGCTTCGGGTCCCTGCTCCTCGGCCATGAGCCGCAGTGCGTGACCGAGGCCGTGCGCGCACACCTGGACGGCGGGCTGCGGTTCGGGCCGCGCCCGGTCGAGGCGGGTGAGGTCGCCGAACTGCTCGCCGGGTTCACCGGCATGGAACGCGTCGCGTTCGCGGCCTCCGGCACCGAGGCCAACTCCGCCGCGATCCGGCTCGCCCGCGCCGCCACCGGACGCGACCGGATCGTCATGTTCCGCGGCTCCTACCACGGTCACATCGACACGGTGCTCGGCCGCCCCGGACCGGGCGACGGCGCCGTCCCCGTCTCCCGTGGCATCCCCGACAGCGCCGTCGCGGAGCTGATCGTCCTGGAGTACGGCAGCCAGGAGGCCCTCACCACCATCGACGCCCTCGGCGACCGCATCGCCGCCGTCCTCGTCGAACCCGTGCAGTGCCGCAACCCCGCCCTGCGCCCGGTCGCCTTCCTGCGCGAACTGCGCGAACTGACCCGGCGACGCGGCATCGTGCTGCTCTTCGACGAGATGCTCACCGGACTGCGCCCACATCCGCGCGGCGCCCAGCACCACTTCGGTGTCGCGCCCGACCTGGCCACCTACGGCAAGGCGCTCGGCAGCGGCTTCCCCGTGGGGGCGATCGCGGGCCGGGCCGACATCATGGACGGCGTCGACGGCGGATTCTGGCGGTACGGCGACGAGAGCCGCCCCACCGCCGAGACCACCTTCTTCGGCGGGACCTACCTTCAGCACCCGCTGTCCATGGCGGCGGCCAAGGCGGTCCTCACCCATCTCGCCGCCGAGGGACCCGGGCTCCAGAAGCGGCTCAACGCCCGCACGGACGCCCTCGCCGACGACCTCAACCGGTTCTTCACCGACGAGGAGTTCCCCCTGGAACTGGCCCACTTCGGGTCGATGTTCCGCTTCGTCCACCGCGCGGACATGGAACTGCTCTACCAACACCTGCTGTTGCGTGGCATCTACGTCTGGGAGTGGCGCAGCTTCTATCTCTCCACCGCTCACACCGACGCCGACACCGAGCGGATCGCGGACGCGGTGAAGGGGTCCCTGCGGGAACTGCGGGAGGCGGGCTTCTTTCCGACGACCCGGCCCACCGTCGGGCGAGCGCAGCCCGAACCCCGCACGAAACAGCCCGACTTCGGGGTGTACTTCTTCGGCGACTACCCCGACGCCGACAGCACCTCCGCCTACGACCGGCTCGTCGACACCGCCCGCTTCGCCGACGAGCGCGGCTTCAGCTCCCTGTGGCTGCCCGAGCGGCACTTCCACTCCTTCGGCGGACTCTTCCCCAACCCTGCGGTCCTGGCCGCCTCGTTGGCCCGCGAGACCAGCCGGATCCGGCTCAACGCCGGGTCCGTGGTGCTGCCGCTGCACGATCCGGTGCGGGTCGCGGAGGAGTGGTCGGTCGTCGACAACCTCTCCGGCGGCCGGGTCGGCCTCGGCTGCGCCACCGGCTGGCACGCCCAGGACTTCGCGCTCCATCCGGACCGTTTCGAGCGCCGCAAGGAGATCGCTTTCGCCCACCTCGACGACGTGACGACGCTGTGGCGCGGCGGCGCGGTACGGCGCACCACCGGCGAGGGCCGGCCCGTCGACGTGACGATCCACCCACGTCCGGTGCAGGAGCTGCCTCCGATGTTCCTCGCCACCTCCGGGCGGCGTGCCTCTTACGAGGAGGCGGGGCGGCGCGGACTCGGGATCGTCACCAACCTGATGGGGCAGACCGTCGCCGAACTCGCCGACAACATCCGCCACTTCCGCAAGGCCCGCGAACAGCACGGCCTCGACCCCGACACCGGCCGGGTCACCGTCCTGCTCCACACCTACCTCGGCACGGACCACGCCACGGCCCGCGCGGAGGCGCTGGAGCCGATGAGCCGCTATCTGCGTTCCTCCCTCCAGATGCGGTCGGCGGCGAGCGCGGTGGGCGCCGGGCCCGAGGACGTGGCGACGGCGAGCGAGGACGACCTCGACTACCTCTTCCGCCGCGCCTACGACCGCTACTGCGACGAACGCGCCCTCATCGGCACGCCCGCCGGCTGCGCCCCCCTGGTGGAGACACTGCGCGAGGCCGGCGTCGACGAGATCGCCGCCCTGGTGGACTTCGGAATGCCGGCAGAGCGGATGCGGGCGGGCCTGGAACACCTGGACACGCTACGGCGCCGCACGCAGGAGGCGGTGCCGGTGGGCGTGGGCGCGATGGAGGCTGCGCTGCCGGGCGGGAGCACGGGGAAGGCGGTGCCGCCAGGTGGGCGCACGATGGGAGTGGTCGGCTTCGACTCCGCGGGTGCGCGCCGCCGGGTCGTCGGGCGCCGGGGGTCCGCGGAAGGTCTTGGTGGGCCCGCGACCGGCGGCCCGATGGAGACGGTCCGCCGTGGGCCCGCGACCGACGCCCAGCGTCGGCTCTGGCTCGCCGCGCGGTTGATCGCCGATCCGGCCGCGTACAACGAGATCCAGTCCGTACGGCTGCGCGGCCCCCTCTCCGAGCGGGCGTTGCGCGCGGCCGTCGCGGGACTCGTCGAGCGGCACGCGGGCCTGCGGACGGTCTTCCGCGCGGCGGGCGACACGGTCGAGCAAGTCGTACGACCCGACCTGCGGCCGGAGTTGACGGTGACCGACGTCGACGGGACGGGGGCGGTGGCCGCCGTCCTGCGCGAGGAGAGCGGACGGCCGTACGACCTCGCCGAGGGCCCCCTGTTCACACCCCGGCTGCTGCGCCTCGCCGCGGACGACCATGTACTGGTCCTCGGCCTGCACCACATCATCACGGACGCCCACTCGGCGGGGCTGCTCGCCGCGGACCTGGAGGAGCTGTACCGGGCGTCGGTGGAGGACCGGGACCCGGCGTTCGCGGCACCGGCGGGAACCACCCTGGACGAGCCGCGGACCGCTCACACCCCTGCCCACCCGGATGAACCGGCGTTCGCGGCACCGGAGGGAACCACCGCGCCCGGGCCACAGGCCCCTCACACCCCCGCCCACCTGCACGAACCACAGCCCGGCCACCACCCCACCACCCCGGACAGGCCGTCGACCGGCTATGACCCCGCCGACCTGGAGTGGTGGCGCGGGTATCTCGACCCCCTGCCGCCCACCCCCGCCCTGCCCACGGACCGGCCGCGCGGGCGTCGGGTCGCCGGGCGGGGTGCGGCCGAGGAGGTCTCCTGGGACGCGCCCCGGGCGGGCCGGCTCCGGGAGTGGAGCGGGCGACAGGGGGTGACCCTGTTCGCGACGCTGCTCACCGCCTGGCAGCTGGTGCTGCGGGAGCGGTCCGGGCAGGACGAGTTCGTGGTCGGATCGACCTTCGGGAGGCGCCGCCCCGGCACCGAGCACACCGTCGGCTTCCACGTCGCCGTACTCCCGCTGAAGGCGTCGCTCACCGACGCGACCGGGCTGCGGGACGCCGTACGGGCCACCCGGGACGCGCTGTTCGCCGCCGACGCGCACCAACACGTGGATGTGGACGCCCTGTTGGCCGCCGTCAACCCCGACCCGGGCCACCCGCGCCCCCTGGTGACGGTGTCGGCGGACCTGGACGGCGCGCCCCTGTCCCGGCTCCGGCTCCCCGGACTCACCACGGAGCAGATCCCCGGCGGCACCGAATCCGCCCCGCTGGAACTGGCGTTGGCGGCCCTGGACACCCGCGACGGGCTACGGCTGCGGATCCGCTACGACGCCGATCTGTACGACGCGTCGACCGTACGGGGGCTGCTGGCGGACCTGGACCGGGTACTGGAGGCCATGGCGGGCGGACGGGCCGTGACGGTGGCGGACACCGGACCCGCCGCCACCCCGACAGTGAGCGACCCGGGCACGCCCACCGCGACGGCGAGCGATGTGCAGGCCGCCTCCGCGACGGCGAGCCATCCGGTGGCGCCCACCCCGCGGGAGGCCGAGACCCTGCGTGCCCTGTGGTCCTCCGTCCTCGGTACCGACGACGTCTCCGACACCGCCGACTTCTTCGACCTGGGCGGCAGTTCGATCGCCGCGATCCGGTTGCACAACCGGGTGCGGGACGCCCTCGGTGCCGAGTTCTCACTGGCGGACTTCTTCGCCGAACCGACGCTGGGCGCGCTGATCCGGTCGCTGACGGGGAGCGGGGCCGCCGGACTCACCGAAGTCACCGGAGTCACCGGAGTCACCGAGAACGTCGTGGACCGTGCCCCCGTCACCGACCAGCAGGCCCGGATGCTGGCCGCCCAGCCCGCCCTGCCCCGGCCGCAGGTCTACAACGTGCCGACGCGCATCCGCCTCACCGGACCCGTCGACACGGACGCCCTGCGCACGGCCCTGACCGAGCTGGTGCGGCGCCACCACTCACTGCGCACCCGATACGCCCAGGACGGCGGGGGCGCCTGGTGGCAGGAGGTCGTGGACGTCGCCCCGCCGCCCCTGCGGATCGTCGACTACAGCCGGCTCCCCGCCGAACGGGCCGCGCAGCGCGCGGACCAGGCCTGCCGGACGGCGGCCGACGAGCCCTTCGACCTGACGCGCCCGACCCTGCCCCGGCTGCGGCTGCTGCGGGTCGCGCCGGACGAGTGGGTGCTGATGTTCGTGGTGCACCACATCTGCACCGACGGCTGGTCCCACGGCGTACTCCTCGCCGAGCTGGCCGCCCTGTACACCGCCGCCGCGACCGGCACCTCCCCCGCCCTGTCCGCGCCCTCGGCCCAGCCCGCCGACCACGCCCGCCGTCAGCTCGAACGCCGGGGCGGGACCGAACGGACCCGGCGGGCCGCGCACTTCGTCGACCACCTCACCGGCGTACCCACCCGCCTCGAGGTGCCCACGGACCGGCCCCGCTCCGGACACCTCAGCGGCGACGGCGACACCGTCCGCGCCCACGCCCCGGCCGAACTGCGGGGCAGGGTCGAGAGGTTCGCCGCGGCCCACCGGGTGACGCCGTTCGCCGTGGCGGCCGCCGCGCTCGGCGTCACCGTGGCCCGGCTCTCGGGACAGCGGGACCTGCTGGTGGGGGTGCCGTACGCCAACCGGGACGGCAGCGACACCGAGACGCTGGTGTCGCTGGTCTCCACGAACATGCCGGTGCGGATACGGGTCGGGTCCGAGGAGACGTGCGCCGAACTGGTCGTCCGCACCGGGGCCGAGACGCTGGCCGCCATGGCGAACGTGCTGCCGACGGCCGAGGTGTGGCAGGCGCTGCGGGAGGCGGGCGTACGCGAGGTGCCCGAGGTGGTGTCGTGTCTGCTGGCCTTCCAGAACACCGACGACGTGGAGATCGAGATCCCCGGACTGGGGGTGGAGGTGGACGACGTGGCGCCACCGGCGGCGCGCACGGAGCTGACGTTCGGGCTGGCGCCGCGCCGCGATCCGGCGCTGGGCTACCGGGCCTATGTCGAATACTCGGCGGACCTGTGGGACAGGAAGTCGGCGGAGCGAATCCTCGACTCCTACCTGTCCGTCCTCGACGACCTGTGCACCGACCCCGGCCGCACGGTCGGCGAGTTGCTCGCCCCCACCACCTCCGGAGAGGCATAAGCGCATGACCAAGGCCATCGATCCCCTGCACAACGAAGACCTGCTCGCCTTCCTGGAAGCCGCCTCCTCGCCCTATCACGCGGTGGCGCAGACCGTGCAGCGCCTGGAGAAGGCCGGCTTCGAAGAGCTGCGGGAGACCGAGGAGTGGACCGGTCACAGCGGTGGCCGGTTCGTCGTCAGGGGCGGCGCGCTGCTCGCCTGGTACGTCCCCGAGGGGGCGCCCGCGCACACACCGTTCCGGATCATCGGCGCGCACACCGACTCCCCCAACCTGCGGGTGAAGCCGACCCCGGACACCGGCTCGGCCGGCTGGCGCCAGGTCGCCGTGGAGATCTACGGCGGGGTCCCGCTGAACACCTGGCTCGACCGCGACCTCGGTGTCTCCGGCCGGCTGACCCTGCGCGACGGCACGGCGAAGCTGGTCAAGATCGACGAACCTCTGTTGCGGGTACCGCAGTTGGCGATCCACCTCGACCGTACGGTGAACGAGGGCCTCGCCCTCGACCGGCAGCGCCAGCTCCAGCCCGTGTGGGCGCTGGGCCGGCCGGAGCCGGGTGCGCTGCTGAGCCGGATCGCGGCCGGCGCCGGGCTCGACCCGGGTGAGGTGCTCGGCTGGGACCTGATGCTGCACGATGTGCAGAAACCCGGACTGCTGGGCGCCGACCGGGAGTTCCTGGTCTCGGCGCGGCTGGACAACCTCGTCTCCGTCCACGCGGGCGCCGCCACGCTGGCCACCGTCGCACAGTCCTGGCCGGCGGCCGCCGAACGCATCCCGGTCCTCGCCGCGTTCGACCACGAGGAGGTCGGCTCCGGCTCCGAGACCGGGGCGCAGGGCCCGCTCCTGGAACGCGTCCTGGGCCGGGTGGTGACCGCGCGGGGCGGGGACGCCGAGGACTGGGCGCGGGCACTGGCGGGCACGATCTGTGCCTCGGCCGACATGTCGCACGCGGTGCACCCCAACTACAGCGAGCGGCACGACCCGGACAACCATCCGCTGCCCAACGGCGGCCCGGTGATCAAGGTCAACGTCAATCAGCGGTACGCCACCGACGGCACCGGCTTTGCCGCGTTCGCCGCCGCCGCGGACCGCGCCGAGGTGCCCTGGCAGCGGTTCGTGTCCAACAACGCCATGCCCTGCGGTACGTCGATCGGGCCGCTCACCGCGGCCCGGCTGGGCGTGACGACGGTGGACGTGGGCGTGCCCGGACTGTCCATGCACTCCTCGCGCGAGCTGTGCGGGGCGGACGACCCCGGGTATCTGACCCGGGCGCTGACGGAGTTCGTCTCGGCGGGCTGAGCCGACCGACAAGAGGGCGGGCAGAAGGTGTCATCGAGGAATGTGACCCTGGCGGGGGCCGACCCCGAGCGGGCCGTACTGCGGGTGCTGATCGTGCCGCACGCCGGGGCGGGCGGGGCGAGCGGGCAGCCGTTCGCCGCGCACGCGCCGGACGACTGGCTGGTGGCGACGGCCCGGCTGCCCGGGCGTGAGTCCCGCGTCCGGGAGACCGGGGGCGACCTCGACGCCCTCACCGCGGATGTCACCGCCACGATCCGGGACCTGCCGGGCTCGGCTCCCCTGCTCGTGCTCGGTGTCTGCTCGGGCGCCGTGATCGCGCTGGAGGCGCTGCGGCGTTCGGGGTCCGCCGGCGTCGCGGGCCTCGTCGTGGTGTCCCAGTGGGCGGTGAACGAGAAGCCCGACCCCGGCCGCCGTCCGCTGCGCGACGTCGACCCCGGCCGCGACCGTGCCGAAGTCCTGGACATCCTGCGGGACTTCGGCGGCGTCCCGGACACGCTGGCCGCGAACGAGGAGATGCTCGGCCTGCTGCTGCCGGCGATCGTGGCGGACATCAGGGCCGTAGAGGACTACGTCTGCGAACCCTTCGACCCCGGTGTCCCCCTCCTGACCGTCTTCGGCGACGAGGACGAGCTCTGCTCGGAGGAACGCACCGACGGCTGGTCCCTCTTCGGCCCCCACACCCGCACCGTCTGGCTACCGGGCCACCACCTACTACTCGTGGACGAGCCGCAGGCACTGGCCACGACGGTGGCGGAGAACCTCGACCACTGGGGTCTCGTATGACGCGTGTGACGAGTACGGCGGGTATGGCGGGCGCGACGGGTTCGGCGGGCGCGGCGGGCGCGGCCGTCGGCGTGGATGTCGCTGGTGGCGTGCACCGGGTTGATGCGTTGTTGTTGGAGCGTCTGGGGCGGGACCCGGGGCGGACCGCGCTGGTCTGTGCCGACGGCGCGGTGGTGAGTGCCGGGGAGTTGCGGGAGCGGGTGCTGGCGGTGGCGGCGGCGCTGGGGGCCCGGGGGCTGGGGCCCGGCGACCGGGTCGCGGTCTATCACGAGCGGTCGGTCGAGTTCGTGGCCGCGGTGCTGGGCGTGGCCTGCGCGGGGGCCGCGCACGCGGCGTTCGACGTGGCCGATCCGCCCGCCCGCACGCTCGGCATGCTGGAGGACTGCGCGCCGCGCGCGGTACTGACGAGCCGGGCCCTGCGCGACCGCCTCGACGGCTGCGGGGTCCCGATGCTCACGAGCGACGACCACCGCGAGGGTCGGGCGGCACCGGTGAGCGGGTCTCCGGACGACCCCGTCGCGCTGATCTTCACGTCCGGCTCGACCGGCCGCCCCAAGGCGTCCCTGATCAGCCACCGCGCCCTGGTCTCCCGCATGAACGCGCTGCAGACCACGCACCCCATGACCGAGGACGACCGGCTCGTCCACCACACCACGTGCACCTTCGACATGTATCTCGCGGAGATCTACTGGCCGTTGCTCTGCGGCGCCACGCTCGTGCTCTCCGCCCCCGGCGGACAGCGCGACGCCGACCACCTGGCGGCGCTGATCCGCGACCACCGCGTCACGACGATGTACTTCGGGGTGTCGCTGCTGGAACTGTTCCTGCTGGCCCGCGACGAGACCGAGCGCTACGACGGTCTGCGCCAGGTCCTGACCGGCGGCGAGCCGCTCCCCGCCGACCTGGTGCACCGCTTCCACGCCCGCTCCACCGCCTCCCTGACCAACCTCTACGGCCCCAGCGAGTGCACGATCCACTGCACCGCCTGGGTGTGCCCGCGCGACCCCGCCCTCGACAAGGTCCTCATCGGCTCCGCCGTCCCGGACACCGAGCTGTGGGTCCTCGACGACGACGGCCGCCCGGTGCCCGAGGGCGAACCCGGCGAGCTGTACATCGGCGGCGCGGGCCTGGCCCTCGGCTATCTCGACCGGCCCGAACTGACCGCGGAACGCTTCCTCCGGTCGCCCCCCGTGGCACCGGGCCGGCGGCTCTACCGCTCCGGCGACCTCGTACGGGCCCGGCCCGGCGGCGCGTTGGAGTTCCTCGGCCGGGTCGACCGGCAGGTGAAGGTCCGCGGTGTCCGTATCGAGCTGGGCGAGATCGAGTCGACGGCCCGGCGCTGCGCGGGGGTGCGTCAGGCGGTCGTGGTGGCGCACGGCACGGGCCTGGAGAAGGCGCTGGCCGCGTTCGTGGTGCCCGAGGTGCCGTCCGCGCCTGCCGCCGAACTGACGGCGTCGGTCCGCGAGTCCCTGCGCGGCTGGCTTCCGCCCACGATGGTCCCGGCGACGGTCGACCTCCTTGACGCCCTCCCGTTCACGCCGAACGGCAAGGTGGACCGCCTGCTGCTGGAGTCCCGGGCGGCCCGCACCACACCGTCGCGCCCGGCGCCCGCGGCGGACACGGGGATCGAGGAGCTGGGAGTCGAGGAGCTGGGAGTGGAGGACCTGGTGGCCGCTGTCTGGTGCGAGGCCCTCGGGCTGGACTCCGTGAAGCCCGACGACGACTTCTTCGACCTGGGCGGGAACTCGTACAAGGTGGTCGAGACCGTCACCCGGCTCAGGGAGCGGCTGGGCGCGGAGATCCCGCTGGCGGCCCTGCTGGAGGAGCCGACCGTACGGGGGTTCGCCGAGGAGATACGGCGGGTCACGGGGCGGGCGTGACGCTCGGGCTCAGGGTGTGGTCGGCCGTTCCCTGAGCCGGGTCGTCACCCACGCCCCGACCAGGGCCACCGCCGCCATCGGCAGGAACACCGCGGCGAACGCGGCCGGGTGGGAGCCGGTGGCCTCCGTCGCCGTATGACTCACCGTGCCACCGCCCAGGGCCGCGAACGCGGCACCGCCCGTCGCCAGCAGGACGACGTTGGACAGGGCGTCGGAGATCTGCAGGGAGGCGGAGTTGGTGCCCGCCTGGGACGGGGCGGAGAGCTGGAGCAGCAGCACACTCGTGGAGGCGATCACCAGGCCCATGCCGAAGCAGCCGAGCCCCCAGACCACGGCCAGCGTCCAGACGGGCACCGCGGCGATCAGCACGCTCGGTGCGGCGGCGATCGAGGCGGCGACCAGGACCATGCCCAGCATCATCAGGCGCTGGCGGTAGGGCTCGACCCGTGGCCGGGACTGCACCCACGAGCCCAGCGCCCAGGTGACGCCGCCCGCGGCGAGGGAGAACCCGGCGAGCGTCGGGGAGAGCCCTCGCTGGGTGACCAGCATCAGCGGTACGAAGGACTCGGCGGCGATGAAGGAGCCCGCGGCGACCCCGCGCAGCAGCACCACGGAGGGCAGTCCGCGCGCCGCTCGGTAGGTCCCGCGCGGGAGCAGCCCGAGCACGGCCGGCACCAGCAGCGCGGCGCCGGCGACGCCGGGGACGAGGGAGAGCCAGCGGAGGTCCTGGGCGGCGTACTGGAGGAGTCCGGCGCCGAGCGAGATGGCGAGGGCGAGCCGGATACGGCGGCGGTCGAAGGCGGCGCTCCCGTCGGATCCGGCCATGGGCCCGGAGGCTCTGCGCCGTATCTGCGGCAGGGCGAGCGCCAGCGGGAACACGACCAGCACCGGAATCCCGACGAACACCCAGCGCCAGCCGAGGTGTTCGGTCACCGCGCCCGAGGCGAGCGGCCCGACGATCGACGGCACGATCCAGCCCGCCGCGAAGGCCGCCATGATCGCCGGCCGCAGCCGCTCGGGATAGGCCCGCCCGACGACGACGTAGAGGGCGACGATCACCAGCCCTCCGCCCAGGCCCTGCACGGCCCGCCCGAGGATGAACAGCCACATGGCGCCCGCGGTCCCGGACAGCATCAGCCCCGCGGCGAACGCCCCGATCCCGCCGGTCAACGCCCCGAGCGGACCGCGCCGGTCGGACCACTGTCCGGCGAGCACCATCCCGAACAGGCTCGTCGTGAAGTACCCGGAGAACGCGAACGCGTAGAGCGAGACCCCGTCCAGCTCCCGCGCCGCGACCGGCATCGCCGTCCCCACGGCGGTCGCCTCGAACGCGATCAGCAGCACCACGGACACGATCCCGATGCTGAGCGCCCGATAGGACCGGCTCAGCACCCCCTCCTCGACGACAGGGGCCAGGTCGGGGGCGGTGTCCGCGGCATCGGTGCCGCGCGGTTCGAGGGCTGTCATGGTCGCCAGCGTAAGGGCCACGACCCGGTTTGACCCCTGTCGGGAGTCGCTCCGACCCCGGGACCTTGGTCGTACGACCACCGACGGACTGCCCCGTTCATGAACGGCGTGTGGCAGTCCCGTTGCAGCCCCCGTGATTCCCTTGAGCCCGCCCTCTCGCCCGCCATACGGTCTACTCATCGATCACGGCCGTGTGCCCGAGTGGTTCAGGGACTCGCCTGCACTGCATCCATCAGCGAGCGCCGCTCGCGGGGAGTCACGCGGGTTCGATTCCCGCCACGGCCTCCTCCCCGAGAGCACGTTTCCCCGCCGCGATCAGCCGCGCAATGCTGAGCGGCACACACAGCTCGGCATCCGACGGCATAGGCACCGCCCAATACGAGACGTGCGTCTGCGGGTCGAACTCCACGATGTCCACTCTTGGCACGCCCAGGTAGGTGCCGCGCCCCAGGCAGTCCACACCCAGCGGACGCCATTCCTCAGCCGCGTCCCTCCACGTCAAGGGCATGCTTTTGGGAACCAGCGCGTAGTACCGCGGTCCGCGCGGATCACAGATGACGGGTCCTCCGTCGAGAGCCTCATCGAGGAAGGCGTCCACGTCGGCCAACTCGCGGCAGCGGGCCGCAGCATGCACAAGGTGCGCCGGAAGTCGGACGGCCGAGTACAGAACGCCCAGAGGCAAGAGGGCCACCCTGCTCTCGGTCCACTCCTGACGAGCCTGGGCAGGCATCGGATGTGCCAGCAACAGCCAGTGGGCGATCACTTCACCCGCGGCTGCGTCAGCCAAGCGGGTATTCATCTGCATATTGGCGTCCACGCCTGCACCGTCCTCATTACGCTCGGATTCCAGGTGACTACTCGGACGGTACGCAGCTGCGACCACGGCTCGTAGTGACTGCCAGTACAGGTAGGAGCACCCCGTCGAGCGGAAATGGGGGGTACATGACGTCACGTTCAAAGCCTTCTCTGACCGGCGGTCGGGGTTCGCCTTCCAAACCCCGTGGCGGGGTCGTCTCCGGCTACGTCTTCAGGATCGTGCGCGAGCAGTTGGGGCTCACTCAGGAAGCCCTCGCCGAACAACTCCGCGTATCGCCGGACACCATCGCGGGCTGGGAATCGGGAAGACGCCCGCTGACTGCCGTACCCGTCGGACAGATGCTGGTGCATCGACACCTGCTGATGCAGCTCGGCGCCGCTCCCCCACTGCTGCAGGCTCTTGAGCGGGCGATGGAAGCCGACGTGCTCCTGCATAGCGCCCTGGACGAGGAAACCCCTGTGGAGGCAAGCCCGTTGGGCGCCTGGGTAATGCAACGCGACCTCGTCGAAGTCCTAGCGTGGCCGTTCAATGGCGTGGCGCCGCAGCCGATCCGTGCCCTTTCCCAACCACCGCGACCACGACGCGGCCCCGTGCCGGCAGCCCCGGAACTCTCGGTGGACGACCGCCGTCGATTCTTCACGCGGATGCGCCACACTGCCGAACAGGCCCACAGCGAGCAGCAGTTCCTGCTTCGCCGCCAGGCCCTGTACCTGGCGGGCTACGACCATCACTCGGACACCCCGGGATGGCTTGCCCACCAACAGAAAACCGAGCGGCCGACCAACTGGCTCACGAAATGGCTCAACGCCCGCTCCGTGGCGGCTGTCGCCGCCCGCCAAGGGGACCACGACCGGATGAGTCACTTCATCGACGTCGCACTGGCGGACGACGCAGGTGAGGTAGCGAATCTCAACTACTGGGCCTACTGGATCGGCGAGACCAACCACCTGGAACTCTCCGACGACTTCATTGCTGCCCCCGCACCCGGCCCCTGGCCGGGCGACAAGCTGCTCGCCCATCTCGTCCAGGGCCTGTCGCCGCAACATGGATTCGTCGACCTGACCATCCATTCACTGTGGTCCCTCCTCACCGCCCGCCCGCACCTGCTGCAGCGAGGAGCAGCCACTCGCGCTCTTCGCGAACGGCTCTCAGTGATGTTGGATGGCCGAGAGCTGACCACTCGCGCCCGCCGCGAGCTTGAGAGCATCAGCTATGCGATCCGCCTCGCCGAGGCGTGAGAGGAGTCCGAGCGTGGCAGACGAGCTGGCCCAGGTGGCACGCTTCCTGTATGAAGCGGGGACGCTCAAGCAGTCCAGGCGCACCGGCTGGTGGATGGCCGGCGTGCGGGACCCGGAGAGTGTGGCGGAGCACGCCTGGCGCACCTCGCTGATCGCGTCGATCATCGCCAAGCTGGAGGGCGCCGATCCGGCACGCGCCGCGTTCCTGGCGGTCTGGCACGACTCCCAGGAAACCAGGACAGGAGACGTCAACCACCTCGCCAAGAAGTACGCCGACAAGGCCGACGCTCGGGCAGTCACCGCCGACCAGGTGACGGGCATGCCCGAAAGTCTCGCCTCCACCGTGAGAGACCTGATCGCAGAGTACGAGGACCGCGAGTCCGCCGAAGCGATCTGCGCCAGCGATGCGGACAAGCTGGAGTGCATGCTCCAGGGCATCGAGTACAAGTCCCAGGGCTACGAGCTCGCCCAACGCTGGATCGACAACAGCCGCGCCCGCCTCGTCACGAAGACCGCCAACGAACTCGCCGACCAGCTACTGGACATGGACCCCCTGGACTGGCTCCGAACAGTCCTGGGCGAACAGCCCAGCTGAGCCACCCGCGAGCCCAACCGAGGGCCCGTTTCATGAACGGCGTGTGGCAGTCCCATTGCAGCTCCCGCGATTCCCTTGAGCCACCCCCTCCCACCGCCATACGGTCGTCTCACCCAGTCCGGGACGGAGTCCACGCCTCCGACCCGAACCCGGCCGTGTGCCCGAGTGGTTTAGGGACTCGCCTGCAAAGCGAGTTACGTGGGTTCGATTCCCGCCACGGCCTCCACCTGCCTGATCAGCTGAAACGTAAGGGCGGCACCCCTCAAAGGGGTGCCGCCCTTCGCCGCACGTCTCACTTTCCGTCTCAGTTGGCCAGGCCAGCCGCACCGACAGCGCGGAGAGGTCACTATGGCCCGCCTGTCTCGCTGACTGCATGCGTGGGTACTGCCCTGACTAGCAGAGACATCGCGCATTCCTCGGGGGGATCATGGACGTGCCATTGTCTGCCATCGTGAGTTCCGGGATCGGGGGTGCAGCGGTCGCGCTCATTACTCACCTCACGAATCGTCCGAGAGTACGGGCCGAAGCACGCAAACTTGATGCGGAAGCAGAACGAACCAAAGCTGAGACGGCGAAACTGCTTGCCGAAGTAACCACACCTCCTGATTCGAATGCCATAACAGACCGTCCCCAGGGCTGGCATGTCACAGGAAGCCATCCGGAGGATTACAGTTACGGCCTCGATACCCAGTTACATCAGTCAGGAACCGCCAGCGCGTTTATCCGCGCACAGGCGAGCCCGCGCGGGTTCGGAGCTTACGTGCAGACTGTTCGCGCCGCGAACTACGTCGGGAAACGCATTCGGCTATCAGCAGTGATGCGCACAAAGGATGTGGCCCAACACGCGGCTATTTGGTTGCGGGTCGACGCCCAAGGTAATCAACTCGCTTTCGAGAACACTCAATCTGATACCCGAATGCTAAGCGGAACCAGCGGATGGGTACGGCGGGAAATTGTGCTTGATGTACCTCTTGAAGGAGAGGACATTCTCTACGGCGCCTTCCTGACCGGCAGTGGATGCGTCTGGATCGACTCCTTCACCTTTGAGATCGTGGACACCGACATCCCCCTGACAGGAGAGGTAGACCCTCCCCTCACACGACCGATTAATCTTGACTTCAGTCAAGGACTGGCCTGATGCAATTCTCAGGCGACACCGGTTCAACTAGGGAAACGCGCGAGCGGCACTCCGTGGAGTGCCGCTCTACTTCAGGCGACCGTCTTATCTCGCCGGCAGCGCCACACTCGCCGCTCCTCCGTCGTCATCGTCCGGCTGTTCGACGTCGGGTCTCCAGATCAGGCCATCCACCTGCCGTGCGATGTCAGTCCGCACGGCGTCCACCATGTGCTGATAGCGAGCGGCCATGGCTGTGGTCGACCACCCCATGAGGCCCATGACAGCCCGCTCGGGGACACCGAGGATGAGTAGGACCGTGGCCGCCGTGTGACGTGCGTCGTGCAGTCGCCCGTCCCGCACCTTCGCCTCAGTCAGAAGTACCTTCCACTCGGCCCAATCTCGCCGGTGTGACGGGCTACGGCCCTGTTCGTCGGGGAACACCAGGCCGTTCTCCTCCCATCGCTTCCCGGCTGCTTCTCGCTCGGCTTCCTGCGCCTTCAAGTGCGCCCGGAGTAGGTCAACGAGCTGTTCGGGGAGTCCGACCGACCGACGGCCGGCGCGTGACTTGGTGACGGACACCTCCGGGTTGATCCGTCGCTTCTGTGGGCAGTACCCGGCGGCCTTGCGTCCGCAGGACTCAGAGCACCCGTGGGCGTACTGCGGGCGGTGGCGACTACGGCGGACTACGAGGAATCCGCCGTCAAGGTCCACGTCCTCCCACTGCAACCCCAGCACCTCCCCCTGACGCAGACCGAGCGCAAGGGCTACGGCCCACCGTGCGGAGTTGCGGTGCTGGCCAGCGGCCTTCAACAGCCGCTGCACCTCTTGGACGGTGTACGGCTCTACCTCGTGATCCCCCGTCTTCGGAGCCTTGGCCAACAGCACCGGGTTCTTGCCGAGATGGCCGCGGCGCACAGCCTCGTTGAGCGCGGCGCGGAACGTCCGGTGGACCTGGTGAGCGGTCGCGGGCTTGCTCCCGTTGACCTGCATCTTGGCGTAGAACACCTCGATGTGCTCGGGCTTCAGTCTGTCGAGACGGTGAGCGCCCAAGCCGGGAATGAGGTGCTTCCGGACGGCCACGCCGTACCCGACCATCGTGTTGTCGTTCACGGCGAGGGGCGCGACGTTCTCAATCCAGTGGGTCAGCCACGCCTTGACCGTCCATGCCTTGCCGGGCTTCCGCACGGTCTTGGCGTCTCGCTGCTTCTCCAGCTCTCGGACAGCCTCCGCTACCTCGGTCTTGGTCTTGCGTTCGACATGGCGGCGGTCCGGCGTGCCGTCGTCGCGGACGCCCACGGTGACGCGGCCGTGCCATTTGCCGTCCTTGCCGAAGTAGATCGAGCTTCGGCCGTTCGGCTGTCGGGTGCGCTTCTTGTTTTCTGCCACAGGCAAGCTCCTGTTTCTTGCGTGTCGGGATGGAGACCGGGGCGGCGGGCTGTCCTGTCCGGGAGTGCCGCCGCCCCGAGTCGTCGTCAAGCGGCGCGTGGGGCGTTTCGGAGGCTGGCCACGTAGGCGGCCGGTGCGTCGACGGGGACGCGGCGCAGACCACCGACCATGACGGATTCGAGTGCACCGGTACGGATGAGTGCGAAGCAGGTCGTGCGGCCGATGCGGAGTCGGCGGGCGGCCTCTTCGACCTTGAGGAGTACGAGAGTCGGGTCGTCGTCGGTGGGGACGGCGAGGGTGTCTTGTTCGTCCAAGGCTCACTCCGGTGGGGATGAGTGCATGGGTAGGTGCCGCCACAGAAACCACGAAATACACAGAAACCCGCGATCATGGGATTGACCTGCACTGATGCGGGGCGCCGCTGACTGCCACAGAATTCGACGAAGGTTCCACAGAAATAGGGGGGCCGGTCCGGCGCGGCGGGTCGGGCTTATTTCTGTGGCTTCTCTGCGAGATTCTGTGACGGAGCGCCCCGAGCCCCCTGAACGTACTGTCCTTGCAGGTCAGGGGACTTGCGTCGGGTATTTCTGTGATTCTGTGGTTTCTGTGGGCGGCTTCAGGTGGTGGGATCGGTCAGCCAGGGGTGGACCCAGTAGCGGGGCGAGGGCGGTCGTCCGCGTCCGCCGGTACGCACGATGGGTTGGGCTCGCACGTAGCCGTGGTCTTCCAGCAGGGTCAGCGTCGGATCCAGGTCCGCGGCGGTGGGGCACTCCGAGCGAGAGAGCTTGACCATCAGGTCGCGTTTGCTGACCTCGCTCCACCGGTGTGTGCGCAGAATTTCCAGGACGCTGTGAGCGCGGGCGGTGGTGTTGTCGGCTCCCATGGCGTCGAACGCCGCGAGGGCGTGGGCGGTGTAGTACTCCCCCAGTTGGATCGCCGCGTGCATGGTGTCGGCGGTGACGGGGTGGGCGTAGCCGCTGCCGCCGTGGCCGGCGAGGTGCAGCAGCGCGGCCATGCGGGCGGTCGCCCCGGCGAGCTTTCCGGCCCAGTTGGAGATGTGGCCCAGCGTGCCGCCGCGTGCCTTGAGCTTTGGTTCGATGCGCTTCTGATAGGCGATCAGGGCCGCGTCCGCCTCGGGAGAGAGCTGGATGACGGCCGGGTCGGTCCACTCCGCCAACGACAGCGTCAAGTCGATGACCTTCGCGGAGTAGGCGGCGGACGTCTCTTCCGGTACCGGGTCGGTGATGATCTCGCGGTCGCCGACCGTGGACACCGGCAGGGAGTACAGGAAGCGGGCCAGCAGTCCGCGTCCCTCAAACCCCTTCACCTTGCCGATGTCCCGCAGCACGTCCGGCTGGACGGCGAGGCCGATGGTCAGGGCGGGGGCGTCGATGTACTCGCGGCGGGTCTGCCGGTTCACCCTCAGCCGGTCCCCGGCATGCCCCTTGAGGAAGACCTCCATGTTGGGGGCGCCGGAGTAGCGGCCGGCGATGATGTCGAAGATGCCGCCCTCCGCGCTCATCACCGACAGCCGTCCACCCTGCTCGGCCATGAGCGAGGTGACCGTCTCGGGTGTCGAGTCGTCCGCCAACAGCACCGGTTCGGCGGGCACGGTGAGCGTGTCGGCGGTCTGCGCGAGGCCGACGGCGGTGGCCACGATCTCGTCGCGCTTGTCGCCGTCGGCGGACGCGGCCTTGGCGGCGGCTTTGTCGGCTGCTTCCTTGGCCAGCCGTGCGGTCAGCTCCGCTTCCACGATCACGGGCTTCATCGCGGCCTTGAGCTGCTTCTCGGCCTCGTAGAGGGGGTTGGTGAGCAGGGAGAAGACGGCTGACTTGCGGTTGGCGGGCGGGAGCGCGACCACGGTGAACAGGTTGGTGGGCTCTCGCCAGTTGCCGCGCACGTGGACCACCGAGCGGCCGCCGGCCGCCGTGGCGAGCACGGCGAGCGCGATCGATCCGGCGAGGTCGACCGGGGTCTGTGTCTCCTCCGCGACCGCGGCCACGAACTCCCCCAGCCAGGCGGGCAGGACGTGGGCGGGGAACGGTGGACGCTCGCGGCGGCCGGTGAGGGGAATGGGGTCCTCCCACGCCTCCGGGGCCGTGTCGTCCTCGCCGGGAGGGTCGTGCAGGGTGGGCAGTCCGGCCCACAGGTCGGGGCTGTCCACAGGCTGTGGAGTCATGAGGCGGCCCTCCCTTCGGCGGTGGTGTGGGGGCAAATGCCGTCGATGACGCGGGCGGTCAGCCGGATGACGGCGGCGTGGCCGCGGGCGCGTTCGTGGTGTCCGCAGGCACAGAGCCAGTCCGCGACCGGGATGCCCTCGCGCTGGATCTGAAGACCCGGGATGATGCCGGTGACGGTGACCGTCTGCGGGTCAGTACCAACGGCAGAAAGGACGCCCTTGCGGGCGGCGACCTTCGGTTCGCCCACGCGCGGCCGCGGCAGGCCCTGTCCGGCGCCCTGAGGATCGTTCGCGGGGGTTCGGGATGGTTTATTCATGCCGCGCGCTCCACAGCCGCCTCAAGGCCGTTGGTGACCGCGCGGCGAGCGTAGGCCTCCGGGACACCCACTAAGACGGCGGCCGTCACGATCTCCTCGCCGATCGCGGCGAGTCCGCACGGCCCCGGGCAGCCGGTGTGCTGCGCGGCGAGGAACCGGGCGACGCCGAACGCCTGTGATCCGGCGCCCGATTCGATGCGGGCCCGAACCATGGCGAGGCCGCGTTCCAGACCGGTGCGGACGTAGCGCTCGGTATGGCGGCACCCGGTGGCCACCTCTCGCGACCACGTGGCGCGCGCCGGGACAGAAGAGGCCACCTCCCCCGGGGCGGGGGTGGTGTCTTCCTTCACCACCAAGGTGCGCACGGCCTCCGGGAGAAGGGCCATGCGTCCGGTGCCGGGCCCGAGCCAACGGGCGTACTGCATGAGGGACTTGATGTCCACACCGGGCCGGACCGCGTTCGCCGACGGCATGGCGCCCCGGTAGAGCCAGTGTTCGCCCCGCGTCGTCGGCACGGTCCGGGTGGCGGGCAGAGTCACGCGGGCCCACGCGAGGGCCGCCGCGTTGTCCAGGTCGACGACGGTCAGCCCGGCCCCGCCCGGGTGGTAGGCGACCGCCACCGCCTCACGCCACACCGGCGCCCACGCCAGCGAGGTGAGAACGTGCGGGTTGGTGGTGGCGGCGGCCCACGCGTGGCACGGCGCCGGGCACCGGCAGGGTCCCGCCGTCTTCATGTTGGGCCGTCCGCCGCACGCGTTCGTCTTGCAGGTCCGACAGTTGCCGAACGGAACCTTGCCCGCCCGCAGGGGCAGGACCGGGAAGCCGGCCGCCGCGAGGGCGAGAGCAGCGTTCAGAGGTTCGGGCGTCGTGCTCATGCCGCCGCCCCCAAAGTCGTGATGGCTGCGAGATAGGCGTGACCGATGAACTCGGTGTAGGCGGGCGGGATGGCCTCCGTCAGTTCCTCACGGACGTCGGTCCACGTGATGCCCATGGCCGACTGGAGTTCCGGGACGGTCGGCTTGCCGCCGCCGTTGCCGTACGCGGCGACGTAGGGGCCGTCGTAGAAGCGGCCGTGGCGGTAGCCGCGTACGCGGCCCCGGTGTGGGACGTGTGGCGGTTGCGCGGCCGGCCATCCGCCCAGTTCGAAGTTGCGGTGGCGGATGACCCCAAGCTCGAACATCTCCCCACACAGGGTCAAGTCCTTGCGGATCTCTGCTTGCCCGTTGGGTTGCTCGATGACGTACGGAAGGCCCGTCGCATCGAGAAGTTCGCGGGTCGGTGCCACCAGGTCGACGTGGGCGCCGCCCCATCCCCGGGACTGGTTGGTGCCCACGGTCAACGTGCACTTGCCCTGGCACGGCGGGGAGGCGTGGACGAACGCGTACCGATGGATCTCGTCCGTGGCGATCAGGTGGGCGAGGTAGGTGAGGGCGTCGCCGTGGTGGTACGGGAAGGGGTAGTTGGGGCGGTGGGCGATGTCGCATCCGTCCACGTCGAATCCGGCGCGGTGGTAGCCCACGGCGGCGCCGCCGGCGCACGAGAAGAGGTCCAGCAGACGCGGCCGGAGGTGGGCTCGCAGGATGGGCATGGGTTGGGCCATGCTGTAGGTCTCCTGTTCTGCTTTGTCGGGATCTGGAGACCGTGGGCGGTGGGCTGTCCTTGTCCGGGAGGCCACCGCCCACGGGCGTTGCTACTGGTTCTTGGCCCAGTGGGCGTACTGCTGCCGGACGTAGTGGCGGGGGTCGCAGATGACTGCCGCCTCATCCATGCTCATCAGCCGCTCGGCCGCGTCGTCCGCCACTTCAGCCGCGTCGCCTCCCACGTCTTGGAGGGCGATGCGGTCCAGGAGCGCCGCCTTGCGGAGCCAGAATTCACGCGGCAATCGGGTCCCGAACGGCTTCTTGGCGGCTTGCTCGGCAGTCCAGCCGATCTCGCTAACGATGCTCGGGGCGAGCGCGTAGGCGGTCTCGGGCTCCGGCCATGGTCCGGCGTTGCTGCGATGGTCGGCGGTGACGTACAACCGCAGCCGCTTGGTGTCACGGGTGGGGAACTGGCGTACCGGACCGACGGTGAACGCCTCGGACAGGGCCTGTTGAACGCGGTCGCCGTCGTCGGGGTCGCACACGACGCGGATCTCGAACATGACTCAGTCCTCCTTGGTGAGAGCGGCGGAAGGCAGCGCGGGCAGTCCCGCGCGTTCCAGGGCGGCGGGGTCGAAGCCGGGCAGGGTGGCGCGGGTGACGAGTGCCTGTGCGAGGGATTCGGCGTAGGCGGCGCCACTACGGGCCACTTCGATCTGCGTGGTGGAACGGAGGGTTTCGACGCGCTCGATGTGGGCGTACTCCTCGCGCCGCTCACTGGTCTGCCGCTCGTATGCGACCGTCTCGCGGCGGTCGGTACGCCAGTAGCGGGCGGCCAGGCCGTAGGCGCCGGCGGTGGCCAACGACCACAGCAGTAGCGGCAGCGGCAGGCCGTCGGCGTATCCGGCCACGCCCGCGAAGGCGAGGGCGCCGGAGGCGGCGAACGCGGTGCCGACAAGGACGTTGTCGCCGGTGGTGTTGCCCGCGACCACGCCCGCGGCCGCGGCCCCGAGCGACAGGGCGGTCATGAGGACGGCGTTGCCGAGAGAGTGTTCGGCGCCGTGGGCGTTCCAGATGCGGGCCAGGATCAGCACGGTGGAGGTGGCGAGCGCGGGCACGGCCTTGGGCAGCGCGGCGGCCACCCGGTGGGTGGCAACGGTGGTGTCGTGCATGGGAGTTCCCTTCTCAGCCGAGTTGGGACAGGAAGCGGACGAAGGAGGCCACGAGGTCGCGGATGGGGCCGTAGGCGCCGGTCCCGGCGGTGAAGAAGCCGAACAGGAACAGCAGCACCGCGCCGCCCGCGTTGGCGGCCCGGGTCTTGACGGCGACGACGGAGGCGATGCCGAACAGCAGCACGGCGGAAATGGTCAGAGTCATCGCGAACCCTCCGGACGCGGGGTGTCGGTGCCGGCGCGGTAGATGCGGGCGAAGCGGTTGTAGAGCCGGCGGCCGACGCGTATGCGCTTGCCGGTGGCGTGGCAGCGGCGGCAGTCCTTGCCGCGCTTGAGCCGTCCCTTGCGGTCGGCCTTGAGCTTGTGGCCCATGCCGTGGCACTTGCGGCAGTCGCCGAACGGCGAGGCCGCACACACCGCGACATAACAGAGCGTGACGCCGATGAGCAGGGTGATAGCGAGCAGGACAAGGGGCATGGAGGGCCCTCCGGGCGGGTTTTCGGGGGTTTCCGCAGGTGGGCCGCTATCCGCTAGCGGCCTGATCAGAGCGGGTTTGGGGCGCTAGCGGGGCCGCTAACGTTAGCGGGGTGTGCCGCTAGCGCTAGCGGCCCCGAAGGGTCAGCCCGCGTCCCGATTTCCGTCACGCTCCGCAATCGCCGCGACGATGTGGGAGCGGTCGATACCACGCCGGTTGACGACCTTGCCCTTAACCCGGCGCCCCACCTGGATCGTGGACACGCCATGCGGCTTCAACGCTGCGGCCAGACCCTCGGGGTCCCAGCCGTCGTAGACCTCGGGCCGCAGTTCGGCGAGCCGGGCGACGACGGTCTCGGACCACACCTTGGGCTCGTCGGCCGGGACGACGGCGAGGATGTCGCGCAGCAGGTCATACGCGCTGGACGTGTCCGGCTCCGGCTCTTCGCCGAGCGCGTAGCCGGACAGCGTGCCGGCCATCTCGCGCGCCTTGCGGGCACGGGCACCGATGGCCTCGGCAGCCGGAGCGTCCACGTAGACCGAGCCGACGATCCGGGCGTCGGAGCCTTCACCCACGAAGTAGTGAATGCCCTTGTCTCCCCAGCTGAACATGGTGGCGCGCACGCCCCGCTTGTAGGCGGACGTACCCAGCACCATGTCGTTCTCCAGCTGGCCCATGACCTTCAGGCAGAACCGGGCCGACGCGTTCGCACTGATGCCGGTGGGCAGCGCCTTGGCGTCCGGCCGCTGCGTGGCGAGCAGCAGCACGATCCCGGTGGCCGGGCCGCGCTTGACCAGGTCGGTGCAGATCTCTTCGAGCTCCTTGCCGTACTTGTCATGCTCGAACCAAACCTGGCACTCATCCACCCCGACCACGATCGGATGCAGACCCAGCGACGCCTTGTTCGCCAGCTCGGACGTCACCTTCGACTCCGGGCAGACATCCCGAGGCAGCGAGCGGATCATCTTCGCCCGGCGCCGCAGTTCCTCACGCAGCGCGCGCAGGTCCCGCACCGCATACTCGATGTCCTCCTCCTCATCCCCCGCACGGTGGCAGTGGGAGACGGCGCTGCCGACCGGGTCCAGGTCGCCGGTGCCCTTGAGGTCGTAGGTGTGCAGCTCAGCCCGCGGGTCCAACGCGGCAATGAGCAGCAGCAGACGCAGCAAAAACGTCTTGCCCATGCGCGGGATCGCACCGATCACGGCCGCGATGTACATGAGCGTGATCTCAACCCAGCGTCCGCGCTGGTCAGTGCCGAACGCGACCGGCTTGAACAGGTCCACGCTGCCCGACTTCAGCAGCGGCCACGCGGGCTTCTTAGCCTTGGACATGTCCTGATCCCCGACCCACAGCACGAGGTGCCCGGTGTGCTCGTTCGGTACCGCCTCCGGCCACACACAGCCCAGCGGACGGCGCAGACCAGACGCGAGCCGCTCGCGCCGCTCGATGATGTCCGTGACCGTCACGCCGAAGGGCAAGTCGCCCTCCGCGCGCCAGCCGGGGCCGTCGCGGGTGATCGGGGCCGTGAACTCGAACCCGTCCCGGCCCTTGGACTGTGCCTGGTTGATGGCGGGGATGCCGAGCGAGCCGAGCGCACGCAGCACGATGTCACTGGTGAGCTTGACCGCCGTGGGCAGTTCCACCGCGCGGTGGATGACCGGGGCGTCCGCCTTGCGGCCGGCGGCCCCCAGCGCCATCACGACCGCGCCGACCGACAGGGCCTGAAGCCAGTCGGGGGCGAGGACATAGATGGCCAGTGCGGAGCCGAGTCCGATGAACAGGGCGAGCACGGCGACCAGGGTGCGCAGGCGGACCCGTCCGTCGCGCTGCCTTGAGAGCTTCAGGTACTCGGCAGCGTCCTCGCGCCGCACCGCGGCGAGGCGGACCGGCTCGCCCTCGCGATCGGCCACCCACCGCACGGTGCCCCCGACGAACCGGGCGGCCCCGGTCGGCGCCTGAAGCGTCAGGCGGGCGGCATAGACCGGGGAGCGCAGCGCGTGATAGCCGAGCGAGTGCGCGTAGTGCCGGGCCACCCACGCCGCAGCGGTCCGCAGCTCCGCGGTGGAGCGCAGCCACTCGGGGACCACCGCGCGGCGCCGGGCGGACGCCAGCCGACCGAGATAGCCCGGACCGGTCGCGGCCGGGGCCGACTGGTCGACCATCACGCGCGCGGTCGGGTCGCCCGACTCGGCACCCGACCGACCGGGGCCGGAGTCGGCCGACCGGTCGGCGTCGGGTCGGGCACTCGGGTCGGCCGACTCGCTGCGGGCTGAGCGTGCCTTGTCGAGGTCGACCACCTCGCCCCCGGAATCGGGGCGAGAGTCGGCGGCCAACTCGGCTTCCAGCCGGTCGAAGAGTTCGTTGTCGTCGTCGGGGTGCTTCACTGAAGGTTCCTTCCGAACAGTTGGCGGGAGGGTGGGCCCGGTCGTCGCTGTAGGAGGTGGGCGGCCGGGCCCGTCGGCTTACATGCCGGGCGCGAGTGCGCTGCCGGCGGGGAATTCGAAGACCGTGACCAGGACGTCAAGGCCGGGGTCGTCGACGTAGGCGACGCGGGTGTAGATGACGGTGAGCGGGGTGCCGTCGCGGCCGAAGGTCGGATAGGCGCGGACGTCGTGTCCCCACGCCCGGCGTCGGCTGACCGTGAAGCGGGCATGCGACGCCGGGATCACGCCGTGCACGCCGAAGTTGCGGCCCGACAGGCACACGAACCGCGCCGAGTCGTCCGGGAGCGGCCGATCGAGCGAGCCAGCCGACCTGCGGAACAGATGAGTGATCCGTTTCAGGCGCATCGCCGAACGCCTCCTTCCAGGGGAGCTCACCACCAGCGCGACTTCGGCTTGGGCACGATGTAGGGGTGGCCGTTGCGCATGTGGTCAACACACTGCGCGCAGTCCTCGCGCGGCTTCAGGTGGCGGTGTGCGCGCCGGTCGTGGGCGTGCTGCCAGCACTGCGGGCACTCGCCCGGAGGTGTCTCCGTGCCGGCCATGGTCACCACCAACTCGACGACTTCTTGGCGGCCTTGGCGGTGGCGAAGTCGTTCGCGATGCGCTGCCGCTCGTTCTGCAGCGCGGTCAGTTCCGCGGTGAGTCGGTTCATGACCGACTGCGTCAGCATTTCCAGCTTGCGTTCCGCCCGGGCGGGGCTCTTGCCCCGCGCCACCTTCAGCGAGCCTCCGGCGAGGGCGGCCATGATCTGACGGCGCTCCGAGCCGGTCAGCGGCCACCACTCCTGCCGGCGAACGGCCTCGATCTTGCGCTGTACGAGCAGGATTTCGCGGTCCACGCGGCGGGTGTTGGGCTTGCCCATGGTCAGCCCCTCCTCGGGTAGGTGTGGCCGGCGGGCGGGTAGACGGGCACGGCCTTGTCGGTGAGCAGGCCTTCCATGACGACGGACTCGAAGTCCGCGTGCAGCTCGGTGGGCGGGTCGCAGTCGAAGGCGACGTCCGCGCGGTCGAGCAGGCGTTCCGTGCGGGCGGCGTCGTCGTTGTGGGACTCGTGTCGGATACGCATCAGGCCCCCTTGCTCGGCATGCCGTGATCGGCGGGGTGGGTGGTGTCGGGGTAGGCGCACAGCAGGCAGCAGCCGAGCGAGGTCGGCAGGCAGTAGCTGTAGACGACCCGGCACTTGGGGCAGGTGCGGCGGGCCAGCATCGCCAGCGCGAGTGCTCCGCAGCGCCGCGAGGTCATCGGGCGGACCGGCTTGGCCAACTCGATGCGGTACAGGTAGGCGACCTGCACCCCGCCCTTGCGGCCCCGGTGATGGCGCATCACCTGCGCGGCGACCGGCTGACCGCCCGGCCGCAGGCCGCGGGCGCGCAGCTGACGGCGGGTGGCGTAGCCGTCCGGGGCGAACTTCCAGGGGAACGTGGGCACTCCGAACCGGGCGCCGGAGGGGTCGTAGCACTTGGCGTAGGCGGCCATCACGCGGCCACCCCCTCGGTCTCGTCACCGGACGCGGTGGCGTCGGGGACGTTGACGGGGTGCAAGGCGCGGCCGTCGGCCCGCTCAGCGAGCAGGGCATCCCGCACCTGCCGGGCCGGAGCCGCCCCGCAGTGCAGAGCCTTGCGCAGCGCTTCGGCGTTGATCTGACTGTCCGGCCAGTCGGCCGTGACCGTGCGCGCCTCCGCCAGCAATTCGGCCGGCGTGCGCTGCGCCGGGGCCGCCTTCTTCTTGACCGGCCGCTTGCGTGCGGGCCTGGCCACCTCGGGCTTCGACTCCTCCGGGTCACTCGGGGCTTGCGGTTCGGGGGTAACCGGCACCGTGACGGGGGCGAGCTCGCCCATGCGCAACATCACGCGCTCACGCCGCGGGGTCTCACGCCGCCACCTGCGGCCGTAGCGCTCGCGCAACTCCGCGCGGGCCAACTGCCGTTCCTTCTCCCGCGCCAGCGCCTCCGCGTAGGAGGTGATCTCCCACAGCGTCATGCGCCGCCACAACGCGAAGGTGGAGGGGAAGGCGAGCAGCCAGCGCGAGAACCGGATCTTCTCCATCCGGCGGCCAGTCACCGCGCCGATACGCACGGCGTAGACGTGCGCGCCGATCTCGGAGAACACCACCCACAACAGCGGCATCGTGCCGTGCGCCACCTTCGCCCACACACCATGTCCGGCGGCGACGTTCAGCCCGCACGTGATCAGGGTCAGTGCCCACGGCACGAACCGCACCCACGCCAGCGCCATATCCATGCGGATCAACAGCAGGTTGGCCACGGTGAACACCGGGATAGCCACGTCGATACCGACCGGCAGCATCCACGGCGAGGCGAAACCCCAGCGCAGCGCGGCAGCCGACACAGCGTCGAAGGAAGAGATCAGACCGAGCGCGCCGACGCCGGCCGCAGCGAGTGCGCCGATACCGGCAATCCCCATCTCCGGGCGGGTCAGCGGCGGCACGGCCGGATGTTCCACGGCGGCGACGGTGTCGGCGGTGGCCATCACTGCTCACCTGCCTCGGACGCCCGCAACTGCGCGTCCATCAGCTCTGCCTGCACGTCGGTGACCTGGCCGTCGAGGATGCGCTGATAGACAGCCTCGCTCTCCAGGAACATACGGTCCTCGAAGTTCGTGCCCTCACTCATGCCGCCGCCCCCCTCCGGGAAGCCCGGCGCCCGGCCGGGCGGGCGAGGGGAACGACGTTGACCAACTCCGGCTTCAGTTCGATGAGTTCGGCCGCGATGCGGGAGACGTCGTCGGCGAGGTGCGGGGTGTCGGCGAGGATGTCGCGGGCCGCGTCGAGACGGGCCGCGCGCTCCTCCTCGCTCTCCCCCTCAACCCCGAGCCACAGCTCAACCGGGGTACCGAGCGCCAGTTCCACGAACTCATCGGTGGACACGGCCTGGTGATGGCCGATGTAGGTACGCATGGTGGATCTCTCCTCTTGCTGGTGTCGGGAATGGGAGGCGGGGCGGTCGGCTGTCCTTGTCCGGGAGGGCGACCGCCCCGTCACGAGGGCCAACCGCACAGAAAGCGGCAGGCCAAGCACCCCGGGCGAGATCCGATCTCGCGCCCTCACGGCGAAATGCCGGGGCTACCGGCGGTCATCACCCGGCCGCCGCGGGGACGGGGTCAAGCCCCGTCAATCTCAAAGCACTCTGTTGAGTTCTCAAGGAACTGGCGCTTCCTTCGTACTGACCCCTGCGGGCTTTCCTCCGGGCGCTGCAACTCGGCATACACACCTCGATGCGTGGTGTGTATTACCTACCACTCACGTTGGCAGAAGGATTCCGCGCCGTCAACCCCGTCGCTATCGACTCGGGCCGCCGGCTCTTCCCGTGCGGTGGTGGTTCAACTGTCCCCAAACAGCGGGCACTTCGGGAGCGTGTACTTGGGGGTGCACTCGTGCACTCCTACGTAACTCCCTCTACACCCCGGCCCTGACCTGCGTAGAGTGACGATGGGTCAAGCTGGCACTACGGCTCTTCTCTGGGGGTTTGATGGCAGACCAGAACGCAAGACTGGCTGCACTCATGCAGGAAGCCGACCTCTCCCACAAGTCGCTTGCTCGCGCGGTGGTTGTTGCCGCCGCACGGTCGGGCGAGGCCATCACCTGTGACCACACGTATGTCACCAGGTGGCTCAAGGGCTCCATACCGCGCGGCAACATGCCCCAGTTCATCGCTGAGGCCATCGGGCGCAAGCTGGGACGTCAGCTCACCATTGACGACATCGGGATGGGCAGCGCGGCGGTGTCCGCCGTACAGCCGGACCTTGGCCTTGAGTTCCCGGACAAGCCAGAGACGGTAGCCAAGACCGTGTCCGACCTATGGCGGGCCGATCTGGCTGACGCTCAGGCGTTGGTGCGGGCGCAGCCGGACTCCGCAGCCTGGAACGCCGCTTCCCTGCGCTGGATCGTCGCCCCTCCAGACGGCGACCTCGCGCGGACAGGCAATCGCGCGGTTGGCTCCGTGGACGTGGACATGATTCGCTCGACAGCCGACGCGTTCAGCATGCTCGACGGCAAGTTCGGCGGTGGCCACGCCCGGCGTGCGCTGATTCAGTACCTGCACACGGATGTCCGTCCGATGCTTGACGGGAAGTACTCCGACGCGGTGGGCAAGGAATTGCACTCGGCCGTCGCCGAAGCGCTCCTACTCGCCGGCTGGATGTCGTATGACAGCGGCCTGCACGGCATCGCTCAGCGGTACCTCATTCAGGCCCTGCGCATGACTCAAGCATCCGGTGACAGGCTTCTCGGCGGCAGCATCCTGTCGGCTATGAGCCATCAGGCCACGTTCCTCGGGCGGTACCAGGACGCCGCGACGCTCGCCCGTGCGGCATACACAGGTCCCGCCAGCGCCCTCGGGCCGACGATGGCGGCACAGTTCCGCGCCATGGAGGCGCGTGCACTCGCCCGCCTCGGGGATGAGCGAGGGTGTGACCTCGCCCTCGCGGAGGCGGAACGCATGCTGGGTCTGCGAACCCCAGACAGTGATCCGCCGTACATCGCGTACTTCGACGAAATCGAGCTTGCAGCCGAGATAGGCCATTGCTTCCGTGACCTGGGGCGCTCCGTCGAAGCTACGGCGCGAGGCGCCGGTTCCATATTCGGAGACGGCCTGAACAACCGAAGCGACTTCTTCGCGACGATGGTTCAGGCTGAGGCGTACATCAATCAGGGCGAGATCGGTCAAGGATTCAGCATCGCGTTGAACGCAATGCAACTTGGCGAGGGTCTGAAATCCGCACGTTGTGTTCAGTACGTGCGGGAGTTCCAGGGCCGGGTGACGCCAGGAATGAAGCGAGCTACGGACTTCCTTGAGTTCGAGGAACAGGCCCGTGGATTCCGCCTCTGGCAACAGGTCGGTTGACGCACCTAGAAAGGTGCCCAATCCCGACGAGAGCCACCCGAGCGAAGACTTTCCACCCGCTTCTCAACTTCCTCCGCCGCGCGCGGGTCGGTACCGGCGTTCTGCGAAAGCCACGTGACCATCAAGAGTTCCCGCACGCTCCGCAGCACGGAGTATCCAGACCATTTCCGCACATCGAATCCGTACCCGGAAATGAAATCAGCGTACTCGGCTTCCGTGTGCCAACCGAAGCTGTCGTAGTACATGGCGGTCTGCATCAGGTCCCACTCTCGCGGACCTGTAACGAACCCGTCTAGATCGATGACCTTCGGGTGCCCGACCCCATCATGTAGGACGTTACCCACGTTGTAGTCACCATGTAGGTGCCCGGCTGGAAGCGCGAACCGGAGACGGCCATATTCGCCCGCCAAATCATCTGCCATGGCCAAAAGGAAAGCACGGGTCCTGTCCGGGATAGTGGCACGGTTCAGACGCTGCATGACCTTATCGAATGGCCGAAGGGGCGGCAGAGAGAATGTCGGCGACTCCAGTTCGTGAAGCCGCCGCAGCAGTTCACCCATCTCGCCTGTACTCGCGTACGTTTCCCCGTCAGCGAGGCCTTCCCAGAACGTCACTGGATGCCCCTCGATGACGACTGGCTGTTCTGCCTCTGTCACGAGACGTGCCGCCGGGTATTCCGCAGCAGCAAGCCATTCCGCTACGGCCACTTCCCTTTGAACCGAGGGGAGGCGATCAGGGCTACGGCCCACCCTTGAGACGATCCGGCCGCCGTCGATTCGAAATACCGCGTGGTCCCCGAATCGCAGCATCTCGATTCCGTCCGGGTCCACGCCGCCGACCTCGCACGCCTTCCGCAGGATGGCCTCTGCCGCGTCTGCGTCGAACTCGGTGCGCTCGGTCGTCGTCATGCCGTCTGAGTCCCCCGTCCGGCCGGCAATGCACGCACTTCCCGCCCTCGCACGGCACCCTTGCCGATGAACCCTTGCCCCTCCATCTGCGCGATGGCAGAACGGACGGCAGTCCGCGACGCCCCGAACCGCTCGCACAGCTCCTTCTCGGTGGGGAAGCGGTCGCCGACGCTGACGCCGTCTGCCCGCAACAGGTCGGTCACCTTCTCAACCAGCGGCCGGCGGTCACCGCTCCCGGAGACGTACCACCCGGCACCCTGTACCGACTCGATGACGCCTTCAGCCTTGAGCGCGGCAAGGGCCCGCTCGATGGTGCTGCGGCTCACGCTGTACTCGCTCACGAGGGCCGACTGAGACGGCAGTGCGTCAGTGATCTCGCCGTTTCTGATCTTCTCACTGAGAGATTCCGAGACCCCCAGGTACGTACCTCGCGGACTGCCCTGCGGCACGTGTGCTCCTCTTCTTCGACCATGCCGGCATCTTCCGGTGTCGCCCTGGCCCCTACCATCCCACGACGGGACGGCTCCGCGCTGCCCCGAGAAACCGATCCCGCCGGAGAGTCCTCTTATCCCATAGCACGACCCAGGGCGCGGAGCAGGTAATCATCGTCTTCCCGGCCGTTCCATTGGATCACCTCGGCAGAGGGCGCAGCACCAGAGCGAACTCGATTAAGCTCTTCAACATCAGGCTTCAATGCAGAATTGGTGATAATGAGAACAGGGACATCCCCTCCCACCTTCAATCGCACCTTCTCCCGCACTCTATCGATTCTTTGCTCTGCCTCCCTCGCACGAAGTGGCTGACGAATTCGATAGGTAGTTTCGATCGCGACGATTTTACCGCTGGCGAGCGTAACCAAGGAGTCCCACCCCGCGTTACCGCCAAAGGGTCGCTCAATCGAATCAATCGAATCTCCAGCCAAGGAATGCAGGGCCCAATATACCCTTTCCTCATACTTCACGGCCCGGTAACCAGGAGACTCTGTTAGCGCCAAAGCATCAATTACATTCGTAGCTGCTTTCTGATAAGACTCCGCTTCTGCTGCCGTAATCACTACTCCGGCTCCATGAACTACCTGATTCCGCAATTCGAACAGATCATTCACCAACGATATTACCTGAGAAGACAGGAGTCGCTGGTTCGCTACGGCATCAATCAGATGGCCACTCGGAGCATTTTCTCCGACGTCACCTCGTAGCGACTTCGCCATGGCTTGCTCAACGGCACGCCACGAGTTCAGCACGGTGGAAGTGGGATCAGAACCTTCTCTGGAAATAAGGGACCTGATGCGGACTTCTACATCGTTGTCAATATCCAGATGCTCGCGGTGAGAATCTCCTGATGCCTCACCACCTTCAGGCTTTTCACCGTCATCACTGTCACTAGGCTCCACGCTAGCCAACTGCGAGGAAATTTCATCTCCGATTTCAGCAGCAACCTGCCCCACGGCATCAGCCTTCTCTCCAAAATTGGCTGAGCCGACAGGCGTTTCTACAGAGTTCAATCTGCCAATCAGACTCCCCACTTGCTTTTTGAAGGTCAGAATTAGGGTTAGGACGATGATGGGCCAGATAAAGGACCTAATGTATTCGAGCGCAAGCTCCCACGACATGGACGCATCGTCGCACAGCCTTCAGTGCGGCGTAGGGCGTTTCTGATGCCGCGCACGACTAGAGCGCCCCCTGAGCTCCAGACGCCCCGGCCCCACATCTGAGCCGCTCGCTGCCCCGGCCCATGTTCACTGCGCTGACGGCCGCCACTATTTGTTGGAACGGTCGCCTCAACAGACACACCTCGGGCAAGATTGCCTTTCGTGGACAGTGGGGTGATAGCCGCGTTGATCGGCGTACCGGGAGCGCTCGTCACGGCTCTCGCCGGGTATGCCGCAGGGCAGAGGCAGGCTAGAGGGGCCGTCGACGCTGTGAAGCGCCAGCATCAGCACGACACTTACGTAAGGCTCATCACCGAGGCCAACTCGTGGGCCAACAGCATGCTTCGGGTCCCCGTCGCCACGCGTGTGGATCGTACCCACCCGGAACTATCTGCACCTACGCGAGAGACTGAGCTGGTGCAGACTCTTTCGAGTACTGCGATCGAGGGGGCAGAGGACAGAGGCCGGTTCGACGATGCCTTGGCCGTAGTCGCAATAGAGGGGTCGATCGACGTTCTGGAGGGGGCAGCCGCAGTTAGCGAGGCCTTGGGCGACATCACGGCACGGGTCTTTAGCGATGCAAGGGCGGCCCGTGCTGGCGAGATGACCGCCCTCGAATGGCTGTCAAACGACCAGGACTTGACTCGGGCCTACCGTCAGGCGATGCACCGATTCCAACTGGCGGCCAACGTTCACCTAAATGGACGTCCGTAGGACGCAGGCCCCGCATGCGCCCTGTTCAACGCCGCCTCGTTGTTCCGGTTTTTGTCCAATGCACCGACGGCCGCCACCGTTCACAGCTGTACGCGCACCCCTCTGACCTGCCCCATGAACCCCTATGAACGGTCCTGTATGGCCGCGCAGACAGTTGGAAAGCGTGTTGAGGGCCCTGCCTAACGAACTCGTCCCACCAGACGTGCGCCATCCACACGGGCATGAATCTCGACGAACGCGTCCCGATCGCACCCTGACCAGCACGGACAGTTCTAGAGGCGGTGTTCCCGAATGCTGATCTTCCTGCCACCGTGGGAGTATGACGGACGACTTACCGGTTCGCATGATCGATGGACGCGTAGTTACCAAGCCCGGCGTAGGGCCTGTTGCGATGGTTTGGCTACCGGTAGACGGGCAGGTCATCGCCAAGATTCCGCCCCGGAAGGGCAACCGTCGTTGGCTACACGAGACGGTCGGTATCCGTTCCCCCGAGTTCAACGGCGACCGCTGGAACTTGCCGCGTAGCAGTCTCGTACGGCTGATCACGGCTGCGGTGGACCGTTACGGGTTCATCGTGCTCTATCGAGACATGTCGAGACTGTCAAAGTGCACGAGGGCGTGCTTGGAGGCGACAGGGGTTGAATGCCACTGCTCGTGCCTCGGGGCACACCATGGCCAGGATGCCGCCAGCTGGTTCAAGCGGGCCGGGAATGCCGTGGTTGCCGACCGGGGCGAGTGGACCCGCACCGCGGTTGTCTATGGCGCGAGGGGCAGCGACGCAAACGCCACGGTGTATGACGGCCAACTGGCAGGTGAGCGCTACCGCGTCGACCGCGAGGGCCGACGGAACTGGCCAACTGCTGCGGACTTCATGTGTGCAAGCTGCGCCACTGTGCGCGCGAGCGTGTGGGACCACTGCCACACGCACGGCTTTGTACGCGCTCCGCTGTGCAATCGCTGCAACACCCGCTACTGGCTCGGATGGCGCCCCCGGCATGGACGGACGACGCACAGCCGCAACCTTGATGAGAGCTACTACCGCTGGTGTCCCAAGCACATCGACACTAGGAGGCGGTGCAGCGCGTAGCCCGTTTCAGTGCCCACCGGGCCGGCTATCCCGGTCAGACATCGTCCAGGTCAAGGCCTAGCTCCGTCTCAGTTTCCGTCTCGTTCGTGGCCGTACACGGCCGTTCAAAGCAGTATGCCGAGCCCCTTCGGGCCCAACATCCGTACGGGTCTGAACACCGCCGAACGAACCCAGATCATGGCCTGGCCAGCCCGGACAAACCTGCAAAGCGAGTTACGCGGGTTCGATTCCCGCCACGGCCTCCACCTGCCTGACCAGGCAGAACCCAAGGGCGGCACTCCGGAAGGGGTGTCGCCCTTCTGGACGGTCCCCGTCTTCCCGGTGCTTCAGTCGGCGCTGAGCACCCCGCTCGCCTCGTCCTGGAACGACTCCGTCCAGTAGTGCCAGTCGGCGTCCGTGGTGGTGCCGGTCGGGTCCACGGCCGACAGGACCTGGACCATGGTGGCCGCCAGCTGGGCATACGGCACCTCGGACAGCCCGTATTCCAGGTCCTCGTCGATCGCGCGCTCGCGGTGCAGCAGCCAGAGGGTGAACGCGAGCGTGGAGACGTCGGTGTTGAGCGGGTAGAGCCTGGCCTCGGGCTCGCTCCAGTGCAGGACCGCGCCCGTTCTGCCGTCGAGGACCAGGCTGTTGTCCTCGACGAGATAGCCGAGGCGGATCAAGTGGTCGGCCCCGTCGGGGAGTTCCGCTCCGGGGGCGTCGGCGTGGTGCTCGGTGAGGGTCGGCAGCGGGACGTCCGTGTCCAGCTGGAAGAGGATGGTGTCCTCCGGCAGGCCGGTGTCGCGCAGGAAACGGCGGGTCGGTTCGTGGGTGAGCGTGGCGGGGAAGTCGACGTCCTCGAAGCGCCAGACCCCGCCCTGCCCGAACTCCTGGTCCAGGAGACGGGCGGGAAGGTCCAGGACCGACCCGGACGGCGTGCCCGGGCCCGCGACGAGGGACAGCGGGCGGATCAGCGCCGCCATCCGCCAGTACGGCGGCACCTCACCGTCCGCGTCCTCCTCGAAGACCGCGAGCAGCTGACGCGAGGCCTCCGCCGCCACCTGCGGTCCGAAGCGGCCGGCGTAGGAGGCGAACTGTCCGCGCAGCTCGGCCAGTTCCTCCGCCGCCGTCGCGAAACGCACCAGCTTCTCCAGCGAGGGGGCCAGCGGGCGGCGCTCCATGAGTTCCGGGGTGTCGTACCAGAAGTCGGTCGTGGACACCTCGCCCGTGGCGCCGTCGAGCAGGACCGGTTCCGTCTCCTGGCCCTCGATGTCGAGCAGCCCGCCTATGACCAGCTGGTCCCGCAGCTCTTCGGCCAGCCGCCCCTCGGGGTCGCCGGTCGCGTCGGTCACCGTCCGCAGGCCCTCACGCTCCAGCTCCGTGAAGCTCAACAGGCCGATCTCGGAAGGCAGTCCGGTCCCCGCCAGCAAGCGGCGCGTCGAGGCATGCGTGACGAGGCGTTCCAGGTCGTCGTCGGTCAGTGTGATCACCGCGGTGGCGGTCGTGCTCATCGTTCCCCCGTGCGTGCAAGTTCGCAGTCCCAGGCAGTCCCGGGGCAGTTCGCAGGCAGTTCCCCGAGCAGGGCAGGACGGGCCGAGCAGTGCAGGTCTCGCCGCCGTTCCCCACTGACAGGAACACTACGCGGCACCACTGACAACGCCCCTTGGCTCAGAAGACGTCAGACGACCCTCGCGCGTTGCCTCCCCGCCAGAATCGCCTCCGCCATCTCTCCCGCCGACAGCTCCGAGGTGTCCAGCCGCAGACCGATCCGCGGGGTCTCGGCCCGCAGCACCCGGTCCAGCTCCGTGACCGATCAGTGCGCCCCGTACCCCGTCTTGCCCCGCCCCGCCTCCCGGGCGGCCACAGCCTCGGGGCTCGGCGCCAGGACGACGACGTACAGCGGGCGGGTGCGGACCAGGCGTACGTACGCGGCCAGTTCCTCCCCCAGCACCACGTCCTGCACCACCGCCGTGAACCCGGCTTCGGCGTACGCGTCCGCCGTCTCCGCCGACAGCCGGTACCGCAACCGGAGCTGGGACTCGCCTTCGCCGCCGGCGCCGCCGTCGTAGTCCTGGCGTCCGGAGACGATCGTCCGCCGCAAGAGGTCCCCGCGGACGTGCGCGGCACGCGGCAGCCGTTCGGCAAGTACCTGCGCGACAGTCGACTTGCCGGACGCCATCACGCCGGTCACGAGGACCACCCCGGGCATCACGTCAGATACACGCCGCCCAGCACGACCACGATCGCCGCCAGCGCGAACACCAGGATCCACACCAGCAGCTTCCCCACGCTGGGCGGAGGTTCGTAGCGCTGTGGATCCTGCTGACTCACTGTCCCGTCACCACCGCGGCCTGCGGCCGGATCGGCAGCCGGTTCACCGGGCGCCCGGTGGCGGCCCGTACGGCGGAGGCGATGGCCGCCGGCGATGTCACTACCGGGACCGCGCTGACCGCCTTCGCGCCGAAGGGGGCGACCACGTCCCGCTCCTCGACCAGCTTCACGATCCGGATGTCCGGCGCGTCCAGGGCCGTCGGCAGCGCGTAGCCCGTGAGGTCGGGGTGGCGGATCAGGCCGCGCGCGGTGCGCAGGTTCTCCGTCAGCGCTATGCCCACGCCCTGGGTGACGCCCGCCTCGATGCGCGCGGCGAGCTGGGCCGGGTTCAGGATCCGTCCCACGTCCTGGGCGACGGCGAGTTCGACGACCCGGACGGAGCCGAGCTCGATGTCGACGTCCACCACCGCGCGGATCGCGCAGAAGGCCATGCCCACGAAGGCGTCACCCTGGCCGGACTCGTTCAGGGGTTCCGTGGGGTGGGGGCGGCACTGTGCCGTCGCCCACAGCTCCTTGCCGTCCATCGCCTCGGTGACGGTGGTCGACAGGACGCCGTCGTACGAGGTGATCTTGCCGTCGGTGATCTGGAGCAGTTCGGTGGACATCCCGAACTTGTGCGCCAGCGGCTGGAGCAGTTGCGTACGGACCATCTTCGCGGCCCGTTCCACCGCGCCGCCCGAGACCCAGGTGTGGCGGCCTCGGCAGCCCGGGCCCGCAGGGGGCTGGTCGGTGTCCACGGGCGCGACGTGCACCTCGTCGATACCGAGGGTCTCCTGGACGATCTGGCGGGCCAGCGTCGTGAAGCCCTGGCCGGACTCGACGGCCGCGCACAGGACCGTGGCCACACCGTCGTGGACCTTCACGGTGGCGGTGGAGACCTCGTCGGCGCCCTCCGCGCCGAGCATGTGCACCATGCCGAGGCCGTAGCCCACGCCGCGGCGGATCGCGCCCGGCTCGCCCGCGCCCTCGGGGCCGCCGGGCAGCAGCCACTCGTCCTCGGGGGTGTCCTTGGGCAGCGCGGGCAGCGGGAAGTCCCGTACGGCCTGCAGGAGTTCGGCGACGGGTGCGGGGCAGGTCACCGTCTGGCCGGTCGGGAGCACGTCGCCGGTGGCGAGCGCGTTGCGCAGGCGCAGTTCCGCCGGGTCGACGCCGAGCTTCTTGGCCAGCTTGTCCATCTGCGCCTCGTAGGCGGCGCAGACCTGCATGGCGCCCTCGCCGCGGACATGGCCGGAGGGCGGGTTGTTGGTGCGTACGGCCCAGCCCTCGATGAAGGCGTTCGGGACGACGTACGGGCCGCAGGCGAAGCCCACGGCGGCGGCGAGGGCCTCGGCGGAGGTGTCGGCGTAGGCGCCCGCGTCCAGCAGGATCTGTGCCTCGACCTTGACCAGCCTGCCCTCGGCGTCCGCGTGGTGGCGGTATCTGAGGAGCGTGGGGTGGCGGTGCGCGTGGCCGAGGAAGGACTCCTCGCGCGTGGCGGTGAGTTTGACCGGGCAGCCGGTCTTGAGCGCCAGCAGGCCGAGCGGGAGCTGGACGCCCTGGTCCTCGCGGTCGGCGGTGGCGCCGGGGACACCGGTGACGACGATCTTGACGCGCTCGGGTTCCAGGCCGTAGCAGGCGGCGGCGGTGTCCCGGTCGGTGTGCGGGTCGGTGGAGGCCAGGTACAGCTCGACGCCGCCGTCGGGACGCGGCACGGCGAGGCCGGCCTCGGCGCCGATGGGGGCCGGGTCCTGGCGGCCGATGCGGTACTGGCCCTCGACGACGATCTCGCCGCTCACGGACGGGTCGCCGTGGTGCAGTGGGATGTGCCGGATCAGGTTGCCGTCGGCGTGCAGGGGCTCGGCCTCGAAGGCCTGCTCCGGGTCGGTCACCGGGTCGAGCACTTCGTACTCGACGATGACGGCCGCGGCGGCCATCCGCGCGGTGTCGGGGTGGTCGGCGGCGACGGCAGCGATGGGCTCGCCGTGGTGGCGTACGACCTCGGAGGCGAAGACCGGGCGATCGGCCTTGCCACGGCCGTGGACCGGACTGCCGGGCACGTCCTCGTGCGTGACGACGGCGCGTACACCGGGCATCTCGCGCGCGTGGGACGTGTCGATGGACACGATGCGCGCGTGTGCGTGCGGTGAGCGCAGCACGGCCGCCCACAGCAGGCCCTCGGCCCACAGGTCGGCCGCGTACGGGAAGGTGCCCTCGGTCTTGGCACGGGCGTCGGCGGCCGGCAGGGAGACGCCGATGCCGTGCGGGACCGGCTCGGGGGCGGGGGCTGCCTCCGCGGGGGTGGCCGCGGTGGCGGCTTCGTTGCTCACGCCTGGCCTCCGTCCTGTCCGTACGCCTGGTCATGGCGCGGCTCGAAGGCCGACGGGTTGACGCCGCCGGCTCCGGGGCCCGCCTGATGCGGGATACGTGCCTCGTCCGTGTTCGACTCAGATTGCGCCGCGGCGTGCGCCTCGCGTTCCGCGACGACCGCCTGGACGGCGTCCACGACGCCCCGGTAGCCGGAGCAGCGGCACAGGTTGCCGCACAGCGCCTGGCGGGTCTCCAGCTCGGACGGCGCCGGGTTGCCCTCCAGGAGATCGTGCACGGTCATCGCCATGCCGGGCACGCAGAACCCGCACTGCACCGCGCCGCACTTGGCGAGTGCGCGCTGCACGTCGGAGGGCCGACCGTCCTCGGCGAGGCCCTCGACGGTACGGACCTCGCTGCCGGCGGCGGTGACGCCGGGCACCAGGCAGGAGGCGACGAGGCGTCCGTCGACCTGGACGTTGCACGCCCCGCACTCGCCCTGCGAGCAGCCGTCCTTGGCGCCCGCGAGGCCGAGGCGCTCGCGCAGCACGTAGAGCAGCGACTCACCGATCCAGGCGTCGGCGACGGGGCGTTCTACGCCGTTGACGCGCAGGACGTAGGAGGCGAGGGGGTGTTCCTCGCCGGAGGGCGCGGGGGCGTGCTCGTCCGGGGTGGCGGCCTCGTCGGCGGGCTCGGGGTCGGCCTCGGGGCCGGCGGCGTGCTCTTCCGCGGTCCGCGTCCCGGCTTCGTCGTCGCCGTCGGCCGGGGTGTGCCCCGCGTGCGGCTCGGCGGCCGCTTCAGCGGTCTCCACGGCCCCTCGGTCGCCTTGGGGCACATCGGCTGCCGCCGCGGCCTCACCGGGGCCTTGAGCGGGCTGTGAGGCGTCGGGGGCGGGGGCGTCCACGGAGGGCTTGGCGGGGGCGTGTGCGGCGGACGTCTCCACGCGTGCGTGGGCGTCCGGCACGGCGTGGTCCGGAGCGTCGGCGACCGCGTGGCCGCCGGTGTGCGCGGCGGGCGGCACGTGCGCGTGCTCGTCGCCCGGCGGCTCGGAGTCCCACGGCTGCCCCGTCGGCGTCGCCCACGGCGCGGACGCGCCGCCGGGCAGTGTGGCCGGCGGTGTGCCGCCCCACTGCTCGACCAGGGACGAGGTGGTGAACTCGCCCGATTCGTCCGGAAGGTCGCCACCGGCGACGGGGATCGACCACTGCCCGGTCACATCGTGACCCGGCGCGGGAGCGATCTCCCCGACCTGTGTGGCCTCCGTGTGCTCCTGGAAGTTCCACTGCCCGGTCGCGCCCGGGTTGTACGTGAACCGGTCGTCCACGCCGCCCTGCGGCACGGCGTTCGGGTCGGGCCACTGGGTGCCGTCGGCGGGTACGGCCCAGGCGCCGGTGGCCGCCGGGTCGGTGCCGGCGGCGCCGTCGGGGGCCACCGTTATCTGCGGCGGCACATAGCCGTGACCGGGCGCGGCGAGCGGAGTGTCGGAGGCCAGCAGGGCCTCGATGCCGCCCTCGGGGAGCTTCACGAAGGCGGTCGCGCCGTCGTCGTAGTCGCCCTGGGGCAGCGGGTCCCAGCGGCCGCCGCCCTGGGGCGTGGCCTCTCCGTGCCGGTCGTCGGTCACGACAGTGCCCTCCCCAGTGCTCGTCGGGCCAGCGCGGCGACGGTGCGCCGCAGATGCAGTACGCCGGGCGGAAGCTGTGGCACGGAGCCGTCCCCCTCCGGGGCCGGGTCGGGGATGCAGGCCGCGGCGACGTACTCGCCGAAGGCCTGCAGCGCCTCCGGGACGAGCGCGCGGTTGTTGTCCCAGTCGATCAGCCGGCCGACCCACAGCTCGGCGTCCAGGGGCCGCAGCGGCATCGGCGCTATGGCTCCGACGGCGCACCGCACTCCGCGCCGGGCGGGGTCGAGGACGAGCGCGACGGAGGCCATCGCGCGTCCGGGGCCGGTGCGGCCGGTGGCCTTGAGGAAGACCTGCGGCGCGTGCAGCAGCGGCACGCGCACGAAGCCGATGAGTTCGCCGGCGCGCAGCATCTCCATGCCGGCCAGCAGATGCGACACCGGGATCTCCCGGCGGGCTCCGCCCGGGCCCGCGATGATCAGCGTCGCTTCGAGGGCGGCGAGGACCGGGAGCGCGTCACCGGTCGGGGACGCCGTGGCGATGTTGCCGCCCAGGGTGCCCGCGTTGCGGATCTGCGGCGGGCCCGCCGCGCGTGCCGAGGCGGCGAGCGCGGGGATGAGGGCGGCGAAGTCGGGTCGGCCCATCCGCGCATGGGTGAGTCCGGCGCCGAGCAGGGCGTGTCCGTCCTGGTACTGCCAGCCGCGGATCTCGCTGATGCGGCCGAGGCCCACCAGGGCGGCGGGCCTGAGCTGGCCGGAGTTGACGGCGGCCATGAGGTCGGTGCCGCCCGCGACGGGCACGGCTGCGGGCATGGCGGTGAGGGCCGTCACTGCCTCGTCCAGCGTCGTGGGCAGCGTGACGGCCTGCGCCGCCTGCGGTGCGTGCGTGGTCAAACCGGCTGCCCCTTCCCGCTGCCCCACCTGGTCCCACCTGTTGCTGCCGTACGGTACGTGCTGACAGGGCGGACGTGGCAACTCTGGCACATCTTCGCTGGGGCCGAAGACAGGGGTCCGCTAGGAGGCATTCGCCCACGTCGTCGGGGAGATGGTCCGTTTTCGTACGGCATCACCGGTGCGTACGGATTGACACTCTTCGGTGATGCTTGCGGAATTTATCCGTAACCTGTTCGGGAGACCTACCTGTTCGGGGGCGGCCCCTCGATCGGGCGGCCGAGCACTCCCGGGCGCCGCTGCCAGGGCAGCGGTCCGGCGGGCGGCCGGTAGGAGACGCCCAGGGCGTCAAGTCGCTCGTAGTGCTGGACCATTCGCCGCTCGAAGCCGTCGAAGTCGCGCTCGGCCGGGGCGGGCAGATCGCTCCAGGCGACCTCGGCGAAGGCCGAAAGCCTGGGGAACGCCTGGTAGTCCACGCGCGCCTGGCCCTCCATCACCTCGGTCCACAGGTTGGCCTGCGTGCCGAGGACATGTGCCGCCTCCGCCGAGGTCAGCGCGGGTGGAACGGGTTCGAAGCGATACACGTCCTCCAGCGTGCGGACGTAACCGATGGGCACCGGCTCGTCCGCGCCCTCGTGCTGACGGTGGTCCAAGTACACCTGCTGTTCAGGACACATGACGACATCGTGGCCCGCGCGCGCGGCCGTGATGCCGCCCTCGTACCCGCGCCACGAGGACACGGCCGCGCCCCGGGCGAGACCGCCCTCCAGGATCTCGTCCCAGCCGATGAGCCGACGGCCGCGCGCGGTGAGCCACTTGTCGAAGTGACCGATGAACCACGACTGCAGCCCGTCCTCGTCGCCGACCCCGAGTTCCTTGATCCGGGCCTGTGCGGTGGGTGAGGCCCGCCACTGGTCCTTGAGGCATTCGTCGCCGCCGACGTGAACGAACTCACTCGGGAACAGTTCCAGGAGTTCCTCGAAGACGCCCTCGTAGAAGCGCAGGGTGTTGTCAGTGGGGGCGAGTACGTTCGGGGAGATGCCCCAGGTGTCCCACACGGAGAGGTCGGTGGTGTCGATGACATCGGTGTTGCCGAGTTCCGGGTACGCGGCGATGGCGGCCTGCGAGTGCCCGGGTACGTCGATTTCGGGGACGACGGTGATATGCCGCTCGGCGGCGTAGGCCACGATCTCCCGGATGTCGTCCTGCGTGTAGTAACCACCGTGCGGCTTCTCCTCCCACAACGGCGAGGCCCGATGGCCGAATTTGGTACGCGCCCGCCATGAGCCGACCTCGGTCAGCCGGGGGTACCTCTCGATCTCGATCCGCCAGCCCTGGTCGTCCGTCAAGTGGAAGTGGAAGACGTTGAGTTTGTGGGCGGCCATCAGGTCGAGGTAGCGCAGGACACCGTCCTTGGGCATGAAGTGCCGGGAGACGTCGAGCATGAGGCCGCGCCAGCGGAAGCGGGGCGAGTCCTGGACGTGGACCAGGGGCAGTCTCCATTGCCGTCCGGGCAGCGGTGCGCGCCGGAAGGCGTCCGGGCCGAGCAGTTGCCGCAGCGTCTGGGCGCCCCAGAAGAGACCGGCGGGGCCGCCGCCGACCACATGGGCCCCTCGGGGCGTGACGGCGAGTTGGTAGCTCTCCGCGGCGAGACCCTGGGTCGGCCTCGGTTGGACGGAGAGGCGGATGACGTCGTCGCCGCCCGCGCTCGCGGGAGCCAACGGCAGTCCGGTGGCGGCGCCCAGCGTGGAGCGCAGCCACCGTGCGGCCGGCTCCGCCCCCTCCTCCACCGCCAACCCGGTGTTCGGGCCCAGTTCCCAGAAGTCGGTCCCGTGGCGCCGCACATAGGCGGGCTCGGGAATCAGGTCCGTCGGAGAAGTCATGTCAGTCCTTAACCGCTCCGCCCAGCCCCGAGACCAGCCGTCGCTGTACGAGTACGAAGAACACCAGCACCGGAACCGTCATCACCGTCGACGCCGCCATCACGCCACCCCAGTCCGGCTCGTCCGGCTTGTAGAAGACCAGCAGGGCCATCGGCAACGTCGACTGGGACGTGTCGCTGATGATGAACGACTTGGCGAACAGGAAGTCGTTCCAGGCCGAGATGAAGGAGAACACGCTCGTGGCCACCAACCCGGGGAACACGAGCGGGAAAAGGATCTGCCACAGGAATCGCGCCCGGCTCGCCCCGTCGATGTACGCGGCCTCCTCCAGCGCCTCCGGCACCGCTTTCACGAACCCCCGCAGCATCCAGATCGCGAAGGGCAGCGAGAAGGCGATGTGCGGCAGGATCAGCGAACCCAGGGAGTTCAGCAGACCGAAGTCCCGCATCTGGAAGAACAAGGGGATCGTCAGGGCCTCCACCGGCACCATCTGCGCCACCAGAAACATGATCAGCAGCGTGGTCCGGAAGCGGAAACGGAAACGTGTCACCGCGGTCGCCGCGAGAAACGCGATCAGCGCGGAGGCGATCACCACCGTGCAAGCCACGACAAGGCTGTTGACGAAATACCGACCGAAATCCTGCTGGCCGAACACGCGCCGGAAGGAATCCAGGGAGGGCGAAAGCGTCCAGGGCCGCGGCTCGGTCGACTCGATCTCCCCGGCCGGTTTGAAGGCGCTCAGCGCCATCCAGTAGAGGGGGAAGGCGACGACCACCGCGATCAGCAGCGCGGACACCTCGGCGGCCAACCGCCACGGACGCCGCACAAAAGGCCGCGCCTGGGCTCGTACAAGATTCACAGTTCCTCCCCCTGCCTCCGGAGCAGTCGCAGATACCCCAGCGTCACGGCGAGCAGGATCAGCAGCATCACGATCCCGATCGCCGAGCCGAGGCCGTACTGCGAGGAAGCGAACGCCTGCTGGTAGGCGTAGACGTTCAGGACGAGGTTCTGGCCCGCGATGCCGCCGCCGTTCGTCATGACATAGATCTGCGTGAAGACCTTGAAGTCCCAGATGACCGACTGGATGGTGACGACCACCAGGATCGGCCGCAGCATCGGCGCCAGCACGGACCGCCAGATCCGCCAGTGCGAGGCACCGTCGAGGGCCGCGGCCTCCAGCACCTCGCCCGGGACGGCGCGGATACCGGCATAGACCGTGACCATCACGAACGGGAAGGAGCACCACACCACTTCGAACAGTACGAGGAAGAAGGCGCTGAACCGTCCGTACGTCCAGGAGTGGTCGCCGAGGCCGAGGATCCGGTTCACCGGCCCGAAGTCCGCGTCGAACAGGAACAGCCACACCGTCGACCCCGTGACCGCCGGGGTCGCCCAGGCCCCCAGCGCGGCCAGCATCAACGCCAGCCGCGGCACGGCCCGCACGCGGGTGAGCAGTACGGCGAGGGCACAGCCGACGGCGAGGGTGGACACGACACAGGCCGCCGCGAAGACGACGGTGGCGAGCAGTACTTGCCAGAACTGATCGTCCGAGAAGACCTCCGCGTAGTTCCCGAACCCTTCGAAGGTGGTGGGTTCACCACCGCTCACCTGGGCTTGGGTGTACTTGAAGAGGGAGATCAGCCCGAGCTGGTAGATGGGATAGACGAGCAGCCCACCGAGAACGACGAGAGCGGGGGCAAGGTAGAGCCACGGTGCCTTCTGACGCCGCTCAGGTCGACGCCCCAAGGGGCGCGGGGCTGTGTTGAATTTGCGGCTACCGCCGCGTGGGCGCGACAAGCCACTGACGGCCCGCACCCGCGAACGCTCCGAAGCCCCCACCCCAGTAGGCGCGCTCACCCCGCGGAGCCAAACGCCTCATCCATCTTCTTCGCCGCGTCCGCCGAAGCCGCAGCCACGTCCTCCTTGCCGCTGATGACCTCCTGCAACATCGTCGGCAGGACGAGCGAGGAGTCGATCTGCGACCACCCCGGCGACGCCGGCACGAACTTCGTCCCCGCAGCCAGCGTCCGCGCGAACGGCTTCACATACGGCTCCTCCGCCGCCACCTGCTGCCGCACATCGGTGAACGTCGGCAGAAAGCCCATCGCGTCGAACATCGAGGCCTGCGTCTTCTTCGACGACAGCCGCTCCATCAGCTCGACGGCCAGCGTCCGATGCGACGTGCTCTTCAGTACGCCGATGTTGTTGCCGCCCGCGAAGGCGGGAGCGATCGAGCCGGACGCGACCCCCGGCAGCGGGACGACCGCGTACTTGCCCTTGACCTTCCCCGCCTCGACCGCCGTGTGGCTGAAGTCGCCGCCGATCGCCATGCCCGCCTTGCCGGCCGCGAACGCGGTGATCGTGTCGTTGCCGCCGAAGCCCGCGCACTTGGCGGCGGGACAGTTGTCGTCCGAGAAGAGGGATGTGTACGCCTTGATGCCCTTCCGGGCCGCCGCGCTGTCGATCGCGGAGGTGTACGAGCCCGCCGTGCCGGTGGCGAGTTCGCCGCCGTTGGCCCACACGAACGGCATCGCGCCGTAGGTGTAGGCGCCGCCGACGACCAGGCCGTACAACTCGGGCTCGGCGGCACGGATCCTGCGGGCCGTGGAAGCCAGCTCGGTCATCGACTCCGGCACATCGAGGCCGAGCTCCTGGAACACGTCCGTGCGGTAGTACAGGGCGCGCACGCCGACGTAGAACGGCGCCCCGTACACCTTGGCGTCCACAGTGACCGACTGCTTCGCCGTCGGGTCGGTGTCCTTCGCCTCGCTCCAGGCGCCGAACTCCTTCGTGACGTCGAGGAGTCCGCCGTCCTTCACGTAGCCGGCGGTGTCGGTGTTGCCGTACTCCATGACGTCGGGCGCGGACTTCGGGTCGTTGAAGGCGGCCTTGACGCGCTGGGCGCGGGTCTCGATCGGGATGTACTCGACGTCGACCTTCGTGTCCTTGTGGGCCTTCTGGAAGGCGGTCACGACCGAGTCGACGACCTTCTCCTTGGGCTTGTTGCCGACCTCCTGGAAGAGCCAGACGCGCAGGGTGCCGGTCTTCTCGTCCTTGTCGGAGGAGGAGTTGGTGGAGGTCTGCGGGGCGCAGGCGGTGACGACGAGGGCCGTGAGCAGGACGGCCAGGCGGGGAGATCGGGGGGAGCGCTTCATGGAGTGGGGCCTCCGAGCATGCGTTGCAACATATGCAATGACAGTTTCGCTCTGCACAACGGAGGCTAGGGACTACATGAACATGCCCACAAGAGGTCTCAACCACTTCGTGACATGCGAAGGCCCCCGGAGCGCGCCGAAACGCACCCCGGGGGCCTCGCGAAGCTCAGTCAGGCAGCGGGCCCGACAGCGGGCCTACTTGTCGCCGCCGCCCTTGCCGTCGCCGTCCCCGCCGGCACCCATGGACTCGTAGATCTCCTTGCACATGGGACACACGGGGTACTTCTTCGGGTCGCGGCCCGGCACCCAGACCTTGCCGCACAGCGCCACGACGGGGGTCCCGTCGAGGGCGCTCGCCATGATCTTGTCCTTCTGGACATAGTGGGCGAAGCGCTCGTGGTCACCGTCACCGTGGGACACCTGCGGCGTCGGCTCTACGAGGGTCCCCGTACCAGTCCCGCGCTGCGGCTGGGTCTCAGGCTCAAGAGTGCTCATAAAGGCAAGCGTACTGAAGCTCACACGCATCAGTTGAGCGAAGGGTCGTCCGGATACGTGGCCACCATCGCGAGCTCGTTGCGCTGGCGGCGCAGGACCTCGCGCCAGAGTCTTTCCGGGGACGGGGAGGAGACGTCGCCGGGTTCGGACTCGACGACGTACCAGGCACCCTCGACCAGCTCGTCCTCCAGCTGGCCGGGCCCCCAGCCGGCGTATCCGGCGAAGATCCTCAGCGACCCCAGGGCGGAGGCGAGAAGTTCCGGTGGTGCCTCCAGGTCGACCAGACCGATCGCGCCATGCACCCGGCGCCAGCCCAGCGGGGCGCGCTCGCCGGACGCGCCGCCCGGGATGACGGCCACGCCGAGCGCGGAGTCGAGAGAGACCGGGCCGCCCTGGAAAACGACGCCGGGCTCACCGGTGAGGTCCGCCCAGCCCTCCAGGATGTCGCCCACGTCCACCGGGGTGGGCCGGTTGAGGACGACACCGAGGGAGCCCTCCTCGTCGTGGTCGAGAAGGAGCACCACCGCACGGTCGAAGTTCGGGTCCGCCAGGGCGGGCGTTGCCACGAGCAACCGCCCTGTGAGCGAGGACACCTCGGTCATGCCAGACATGATCCCGCATCTTCCCCGCGAGCGGGGAGGCAATGCCGGTACGGCCGTGAATGCAGCTCAGAGCGCAACCACGCGCCCCACGCGCACAACTGGCCCCGTGACCCCATGTGCCCGATGGCCAACGGTTCGTGTTGTGACACAGCTATGACGTGGCTGGGCGGCATTTGGGCTTACGGAAGGGGGGTGGGCGGCGATTACCCTTTCCCTTCTGGCCACCTGCCCCACCAACCGGAACGCGAGATACATGACCGTCAACGGCTCTGACGATGTACTGCTTGTCCACGGCGGCACCCCGCTGGAGGGCGAGATCCGTGTTCGCGGTGCGAAGAACCTCGTACCGAAGGCCATGGTCGCTGCCCTGCTGGGCAGCGGGCCGAGTCGACTGCGCAACGTTCCGGACATCCGTGACGTGCGAGTCGTACGCGGTCTGCTGCAACTGCACGGGGTGACGGTCCGTCCGGGTGAGGAGCCGGGCGAGCTGGTGATGGACCCCACGCACGTCGAGAGCGCCAATGTCGCTGACATCGATGCCCACGCGGGTTCCAGCCGTATCCCGATCCTGCTGTGCGGCCCGCTGCTGCACCGCCTCGGGCACGCCTTCATCCCCGGTCTCGGCGGCTGCGACATCGGCGGCCGGCCCATCGACTTCCACTTCGAGGTGCTGCGGCAGTTCGGCGCGACGATCGAGAAGCGGGCGGACGGGCAGTTCCTGGAGGCGCCGCGGCGGCTGCGCGGTACGAAGATCCGGCTGCCGTACCCGTCCGTGGGCGCGACCGAGCAGGTGCTGCTCACCGCGGTCCTCGCCGAAGGTGTCACCGAGCTCTCCAACGCCGCGGTGGAGCCGGAGATCGAGGACCTCATCTGCGTCCTGCAGAAGATGGGCGCCATCATCGCGATGGACACCGACCGCACGATCCGTGTGACCGGTGTGGACCAGCTCGGCGGCTACAACCACGCCGCCCTCCCGGACCGCCTGGAGGCCGCCTCGTGGGCTTCCGCGGCGCTGGCGACCGAAGGCAACATCTACGTCCGCGGCGCCCAGCAGCGCTCGATGATGACGTTCCTGAACACCTACCGGAAGGTGGGCGGCGCCTTCGAGATCGACGACGAGGGCATCCGCTTCTGGCACCCCGGCGGCCAGTTGAAGTCCATCGCGCTCGAAACCGACGTGCACCCGGGCTTCCAGACGGACTGGCAGCAGCCGCTGGTCGTGGCGCTCACCCAGGCCACGGGCCTGTCGATCATCCACGAGACTGTCTACGAGTCCCGCCTCGGATTCACCTCCGCGCTCAACCAGATGGGTGCTCACATCCAGCTGTACCGCGAGTGCCTGGGCGGCAGCGACTGCCGCTTCGGCCAGCGCAACTTCCTCCACTCGGCCGTCGTGTCGGGCCCGACGAAGCTCCAGGGCGCCGACCTGGTCATCCCCGACCTCCGCGGCGGCTTCTCCTACCTGATCGCCGCCCTCGCGGCCCAGGGGACCTCGCGGGTCCACGGCATCGACCTCATCAACCGCGGCTACGAGAACTTCATGGAGAAGCTCGTGGAACTCGGCGCGAAGGTCGAACTGCCGGGCAAGGCGCTCGGATAGCCCGGTCCCTGAGTACGACGATGGGGCGGCCCCTGGAAAAGGGGGCCGCCCCATTGGCGTTACTGCCTCGTACGTCGTACCGGACGTACCGTCAGGCCTTACTTGCCCTTGGCGGCTTCCTTGAGCTTGCTGCCCGCGGAGACCTTGACGCTGTAACCGGCGGGGATCTGGATCGGGTCGCCGGTCTGCGGGTTGCGCGCGGTGCGAGCGGCACGGTGGGTGCGCTCGAAGGTCAGGAAGCCGGGGATGGTGACCTTCTCGTCGCCCTTGGCGACGATCTCGCCGACGGTCTCGGCGAACGCGGCCAGCACGGCGTCGGCGTCCTTGCGGGTCACCTCGGCGCGGTCGGCCAGGGCGGCCACCAGCTCACTGCGGTTCATGTTGTTACTCCCGTGTTCTTTTGCCGTTGGGGCGTGCCACGCGGCGTAGCCGCACATTCGGCACAGCGATGCCGATGCTGCCAGGGTTCTCGGTAAGGCCCCGGACCCGGGTCCGTCGTCAGACCCTCGCGCCCAGAGACGCATCCTGCCCCCACCTGCGGCGCGAAAGCCAATCCGGCACCCGTAGGAATCGTGAGAACACCCTTGGGTGTCACACGAAGAGAGGCCCCGAGCCTGGCCGACACGATAAACGGCGGCCAGGAGCCCCGGGTTCCACGACGCGCCGATGCAAGGCCTTGCCGTGGTGATCCTCACAGCCCGCGCACATCCTCCTACGAGGACGCCGCCGCCTTCGCCGCCTCGCGCACCGCTCCGGCGACCGCGCCCGCGACCTTGTCGTTGAAGACGCTGGGGATGATGTAGTTCGGGTTCAGCTCGTCCTCGGTCACCACGTCCGACAGGGCGGTCGCGGCGGCCAGCATCATGTCCGTGTTCACCGTGCGGGACTGCGCGTCCAGCAGACCGCGGAAGACGCCCGGGAAGACCAGCACGTTGTTGATCTGGTTCGGGAAGTCGGAGCGGCCGGTGGCCACGACCGCCGCCGTCTGGCGGGCGATCGCCGGGTCCACCTCGGGGTCGGGGTTCGCGAGCGCGAACACGATGGCGCCCTCCGCCATGGCGGCCACGTCGTCGCCGTCCAGGACGTTCGGGGCGGAGACGCCGATGAAGACGTCCGCGCCGCGCACGGCCTCCTTCAGCGTGCCCGTCAGGCCCTCGGGGTTGGTGTTGTCGGCGATCCAGCGCAGCGGCGAGTCCGCGGCGGCGGACACCAGGTCCTCGCGGCCCGCGTGCACGACACCGTGGATGTCGGCGACGACGGCGTTCTTGACGCCCGCGGCGATCAGCAGCTTGAGGATGGCCGTACCGGCCGCGCCCGCACCGGACATGACGACGCGAATGTTCTCGATCGCCTTGCCGGTGACCCGCAGGGCGTTCTTCAGCGCGGCGAGCACGACGATCGCGGTGCCGTGCTGGTCGTCGTGGAAGACGGGGATGTCGAGGGCCTCGCGCAGCCGGGCCTCGATCTCGAAGCAGCGGGGCGCGGAGATGTCCTCGAGGTTGATGCCGGCGAAGCCCGGGGCGATCGCCTTGACGATCGCGACGATCTCGTCGGTGTCCTGGGTGTCCAGGCACAGCGGCCAGGCGTCGATGTCGGCGAAGCGCTTGAACAGGGCCGCCTTGCCCTCCATGACCGGCATGGCGGCCATCGGGCCGATGTTGCCGAGCCCCAGGACCGCCGAGCCGTCCGTGACGACCGCGACGGTGTTGCGCTTGATGGTGAGGCGGCGCGCGTCCTCGGGGTTCTCGGCGATCGCCATGCACACGCGGGCGACGCCCGGGGTGTAGATCATGGACAGGTCGTCACGGTTGCGGATGGGATGCTTGGACTGCATCTCGATCTTGCCGCCGAGGTGCATCAGGAACGTACGGTCGGAGACCTTGCCGAGCGTGACGTCCTCGATGCCGCGCAGCTGCTCGACGATCTCCTCGGCGTGGGCCGTGGAGGTCGCCGCGATGGTGACGTCGATGCGGAGCTTCTCGTGGCCGGAAGCGGTCACGTCGAGGCCGGTCACCGAGCCTCCGTGGGACTCCACGGCCGTGGTGATCTGGGAGACCGCGGTTCCGCTCGCGGGCACCTCCAGACGGACCGTGATCGAGTAGGAGACGCTGGGCGCCGTTGCCATGGCCGACTTCCTCTGCTTTCACCTTGTGACGCTGTATGCCGTCCGATCGTCGCACCTACCCCTGAGTACGCGGTAGCCGGCTTGGATTGCGGACGTTTTGTTCACAGGGTGCCGCGAGATTCGGAAAACGGTTTCCACCATACGAGAGATGCCCAGGCAAAGAAAAGAGGCTCACGCCACCAGGGTGACGTGAGCCTCTTCCGCGTTCAGTGACACCGACCCGCCATGCTCGCCTCGCGGCAAGTGGTCCCTCTGAGGGACGAAGGTTGGGCCCGGGGGCTTGGATCGGGCCGGTGTCACACCCAGGCTAACAAACGGATCCCGTAAGGCCATTCCCGTCTCGACAGTTCCTGTCGATCAATCTCTGAGAAGGTCGGGCACCCCGGTCGCGTCGGGCTGGTCGCGCTCCCCCGACACGACCGTCAGCTGCTGGGTCGCCCGGGTGAGGGCCACGTACAGCACCCGCAGGCCGGCCGGGGACTCGTCGGCGATCTCGGCCGGGGAGACGACGACCGTCGCGTCGTACTCCAGACCCTTGGCCTCCAGGCTGCCCAGGGCCACCACCCGGTCGCCGAGCCCGGCGAGCCAGCGGGCGGCCTCCTCGCGGCGCTGCATGGCGACGACCACGCCGATCGTGCCGTCGACGCGGTCGAGGAGGCGGGCGGCCTCCTCGCGGACGGTGCTCGCGAGGGAGTCCCCTACGACGGCGAAGCGGGGTTCGACGCCGGTGGACCGTACGGCCCTCGGGGACTCGGAGCCGGGCATCGCGAGGGCCAGCACCCTGGAGGCGAGCTCGGCGATCTCCGAGGGGTTGCGGTAGTTCACGGTGAGCTGGAAGCGCCGGCGCGGACGTGAGCCCAGGGCCTCGTCCCTCGCCTCGGCGGCCTCGTCGGGGTCGGACCAGGAGGACTGGGCCGGGTCGCCGACGACCGTCCAGGTGGCGTGCCGGCCGCGGCGGCCGACCATGCGCCACTGCATCGGCGTGAGGTCCTGGGCCTCGTCGACGATGACGTGGGCGTACTCGGTGCGCTCCTCGGCGAGCCGCTCGGCGCGTTCGCGCTGGGTCTCCTCGCGGACCGGCATCAGCTCCTCCAGGCCGGTCAGCTGGTCGAGCGGATCCAGGTCGCGCCTCTTCCTGGGGCGGGCCGGGGTGCCGAGGATCGCCTGGAGTTCGTCGAGCATGGCGATGTCGTGCACGGAGTACCCCTCCCGCCGCAGCGAACGGGCGACCTTGCGGACCTCGCCGGGGTTGAGGATCCGGCGGGCCCAGCGGCCCAGGCGGCGCTCGTCGGCCATGGCGGTGAGGACGGCCTTCGGGGTGAGCTCGGGCCACCAGGCGTCAAGGAAGCCGATGAAGCTGTCCTCGGTGCTGACGTCCTCGTCGAAGGAGGAACGCAGCTCGGCGGCGAGCTCCGGGTCGCTGTGCCGGCCGGCGGCGCCGGAGCGGGCCCACAGGGCGTCCAGGAGGAGCCTGCGGGCCCGGGGGCGCAGCAGGTTCACGGGGGCGGTGCCGCTGAGCGCGGAGTGGCGGATACGTTCCAGCTCGGGCGCCTCCAGCTCCAGGCGGCGCCCGAAGGCCACCACGCGCAGACGGGAGGCCGGGCCCGCGGGGACCTGGGCGGGGGTGTCGTCGTCACCGAAGGCGAGCTGGTCCGCGTCGCCGGCGCCGAAGGCGAGCTGACCGGCCGCCTCGCCGCGACGGCGCCGCCTCCCGGAGCCGCCCGCGCCACCGGGGCCGCCCCCGGACGCGCTGTTGCCCGAGTTCGCCTCCAGCGCCCCTCGTGCCGCCTTCCGCAGCACCTTGAGCATCCGGTACGAGCCCTTGGCGCGGGCCGTGGACGGAGAGTCGTACAGCGTGGCCTCCACGCCGTCGACGAGCGAGCCGATCGCCCGGATGGCGACCTGCCCCTCCTCGCCCAGCGAGGGGAGCACGCCCTCGGTGTACGCCACCAGGAGCGGGGTCGGGGAGACGATGAGGATGCCGCCGGAGTAGCGGCGCCGGTCCTGGTAGAGCAGGTAGGCGGCGCGGTGCAGGGCCACGGCCGTCTTGCCCGTCCCCGGGCCCCCCTCGACGTAGGTCACCGAGGCCGCGGGCGCCCGGATGACCAGGTCCTGCTCGGCCTGGATGGAGGCGACGATGTCCCGCATGGTGTGGCTGCGGGCCTGGCCGAGGGCGGCCATCAGGGCGCCGTCGCCGATGACGGCCAGCTCGTGGCCGTCGAGGAAGGCCTTGAGCTCGGGGCGCATGAGGTCGTCCTCGACGCCGAGGACGCGGCGGCCCTTGGAGCGGATGACCCGTCGGCGCACCACCCGGCCGGGGTCGACCGGGGTGGAGCGGTAGAAGGGCGCCGCGGCCGGGGCCCTCCAGTCGATGACGAGCGGCGCGTACTCGGAGTCCAGGACCCCGATCCGGCCGATGTGCAGGGTCTCGGCGATGTCGGCGGTGTTGTCGTCCCGCACGGCGCCTTCGGCGGGTTCCACGGCGGTGTAGGCGCCGTCGGGCCCCTTCTTGCCGTCCTTGCCGAGGAGCAGGTCGACCCGGCCGAAGAGGAAGTCCTCGAACTCGTTGTTGAGCCGGTTGAGGTGCACCCCCGCCCGGAAAACCTGCGCGTCCCGCTCGGCGAGTGCGCCGGGGGTGCCGACCTGGCCACGCTTGGCCGCGTCGTTCATCAGGAACTCCGCCTCGTGGATCTTCTCCTCGAGACGCCGGTACACCCGGTCAAGGTGTTCCTGTTCGACGCTGATCTCTCGATCCCGAACCGAGTCGTGAACCGAGTCGACCGCGGTTGGTTGAGCCTGAGCGGCCACCGGGCCCCCTTCTGACGTGCTGGGCAGCCGTCAACCGTACGCGAAGGGGACCCGATGCAGCTACGTCGGCTACGCGTCGACTTCGACGAGTCGCTTCCCGCCGAAGGTCATGACCTCGAAGTGATCGATGTCGTTCAGGTCGAAGGCGGCGCCGCCGTGGACGTAGAGCGGCTCCTTGGCCTGCTCGGTCTTCGCGTTGGCGATGCCATAACCCCAGGTCGGGACGGACCAGGAGGTGACCGTCTCACGCTCGCCGTTCTTGCCGACGGCGATGAGGGAGCACTTCTCCGGGCCCTTGACGTTCTTCAGCTGGAGGACGGCGTGGGTGCCCCAGGCCTTCTCCTCCACGGCGACGGTCGCACTGACGTCCGTGCTGGGGTCGGTCGCCGTGAGCTTGTCGGCCATGTGCTCGAAGGCGTCCTTGGCGGGGCTGCTGCTCTTCGGCTGCGCGGAGACGTTTCCGCCGGAGTCGTCGCCGGTCGCCCCTACGGCTACCAGGGGACCGCCGATGATCAGGGCGGCCGCCGCGGCCACCATGTAGAAGGCGCGCCGGCGCTTCTGGGCGCGGCGTTCGGCGACCTCGTCGACGAGCTTGTTCACCAGCCGCGGACTGGGCTTGGCGGACAGGGACTCGCCGATCGCGGGGGTGCCGGAGCCGGGCAGGTCCGCGAGCGCGGCCAGCATCGGTTCCATCCCGGCGAGCTCGTCGAGCTGCTGGGCGCACCACTCGCAGGTCGCGAGGTGCATCTCGAAAGCGGTTGCCTCGGCGTCGTCGAGGATCCCGAGGGCGTAGGCGCCGACGGTCTCGTGCTCGTTCGGCACCGGAGAACCCTGCATGGAGCCAGACATACCCGAACCACCACTACCGAATCCCTGGTTTCCCCCGTAAACACTCATCACGCCGTCACCCCCCGCTCCTCCAGTGCCAGCTTCATCGACCGCAGGGCATAGAAGACCCTTGAGCGCACGGTGCCGCTGGGTATCCCGAGCGTCTCGGCCGCCTCATTGACGGTACGCCCCTTGAAGTACGTCTCGACGAGCACCTCCCGGTGTGCGGGAGTCAGGTCGTCGAGCGCGTCCGACAGCGTCATCAACCACAGCGCCTTGTCGATCTCGTCCTCCGCGGGGATGACCTCCAGCGGCGACGGATCGACCTCCTGCGGCCGGGCCTGCCGGCTTCGGTGGCCGTCGATGACGATGCGCCGGGCAACCGTCACCAGCCAGGGGCGTACAGATCCGGTCGCTCGATTGAGCTGACCGGCGTTCTTCCAGGCACGGATCAGCGTCTCCTGCACGACGTCCTCTGCTCTTTGGCGGTCTCCGGCGACCAGCCGCAGCACATAGGCGAGCAGGGGTCCTGCGTGCTCTCTGTACAGAGCACGCATGAGCTCCTCATCAGGTTCCGAGGGCTGGGACATGCGATGTCGGGCCCTCGATCCACGTTCATTGGCCACGACGGAATCCTTGCGCACGCCCACCTCCGATGTCCGGGGGTTCCCCCAGCCGGTCGCTCAACACGGGGTACGGACGCGGGCCGTTGAGTGTTCAAAGTGACATGACAGTTTTCTTCTGGATGCCGAGACTAGGGGGACATGGGTGCACATACCCACCCCTCGATCTTTACATTTCCGCCACACTGGCTCGAACGCCGTGATTGCCCGTACGACGCCGCGAGTAAACGGCATGTAATCGAAATCACTTCGACGCCCGTTCCACAGAAGGGACATAACGCCCCCTCAGGCACGTGCGAGCGCGGCCCGACGCCGGTGCCGGGCCACCCTTTCCCGGTTCCCGCAGACCTCACTGGAGCACCAGCGCCTCCTGCGCCCCCGGGACGTATCGAGATAAACGATCGGGCAGTTGTCGCCGGCGCACTGCCGCAGACACGCCCGTGCGACGGGGTCGGTGAGCAGTTCGACGGCGTCCCGGGCGATCGCGCCGAGCAGCGCGGCGAGTTCGGGAGGGCTCGCCAACTCCCTGACGAGCGTGCCGTCCTCGCCCTGCACGGCACGCGGTGCCGGGGGTGCGGTGCGGGCCAGGTCGTTGACGCGGGCGAGCGCGAGGTCGTACGACGGCCGGGGCTCGGGGACGAGTCTTGCGCGTACCAATTGGCTTGTCTGCCCACGAAGTTCGCGAAACCCGACGAGCCAGGACGCATCGGCGTGCGCCAAGCGGGTGTCCGGTGGTACGAGCCCGGCTCCGGTGACCCAGGCCAACAGTGCCTCGGTCGAGTCGAGCCGTTCGACGGGGTGGGTGGTCGCGAGGAGATCGAGACAGATCCGCCCCGCATCGAACCGCAGCTCGTACGGGGCCGTGGCCGTACCCAGTGCCATGTGCCTGTCACCGCCTAGAGGTGCCCTGCGCGTGAGGGGCCGGTGAGAAGGGGCTGGGAGAAAAAGCTCCCTCTCACAGTGCCTTCCCGCTCGCGCCGTCGGAACCCCTCGTACCGGTGAGGCGTGGACGTGTGCGTATGGGGATGCGCCTTTGGACCATGTTCCGGTGGATGTGCCGGCCGTTGACTGGAGGGCATGACGACGAAGAAGAGCGCGGGAACCGTACTGGGGGCGGCCACGGTCGCGATGGGCCTGATCGCCGGGGCCTTCTACGTCTTCGCCTGCGCGGTGATGCCGGGGCTGGCGCGCAGCGACGACGAGGTCTACGTCGAGGTGATGCGGAACATCAACGACGTGATCCAGAATCCGGTGTTCATGCTGAGCTTCCTCGGGGCGCTGGTGCTCACGGGGGTGGCGGCGTGGCAGGCGCGGGGCGCGGGGTACCGCCGGTGGGTGTGGGCGGGGCTGATCGCCTACGCCCTCGGTTTCCTGGTGACGGTCGTCTTCAACATCCCGCTGAACGACGCCCTCGACCGCGCGACCGACTCCGCTGCGGCGCGGGAGGAGTTCGAGGACGCGTGGGTGGCCTGGAACGTGGTGCGGGCGGTGCTGTCGACGGTGGCACTGGGGTGCCTGGCCCGGGGCCTGGTCCTGTACGGCCGGCTGACGAGGAATTGATCTCGCCTCCGCCGCCCTTACCCGTCCCATCCCTGGGGGCTGCGCCCCCAGACCCCCGCTTCGGCAAATTCAGCCCCTCCGGCGTTTGAGGAGCGGGGGTCCGGGGGGCAGCGCCCCCTGGGAGCGGGGTCGAAGGGGCAGCATGCCCCTGGGGATGGGAACGGGCAAGGGCGGCGGGGGCGAGGAAAGCCCGCGGGTCACGTGTCCGAGTACTTCGCGTCTGCCGCCGGGTCCAGGGCCAGGCGGTAGCCGCGTTTCACAACCGTCTGGATGAGCTTCGGCGCCCCCAGAGCCGTGCGCAACCGAGCCATCGCCGTCTCCACGGCGTGCTCGTCGCGACCGGCACCCGGCAACGCTCGCAGCAACTCCGCCCGCGCCACCACCCAGCCCGGCCGGCGGGACAGCGCACGCAACAACGACATACCGGCCGGCGGCACCGGGCGCAGGACGCCGTCGACGAGGACCGCGTGGCCGCGGATCTCGACGCGGTGACCGGCGATCGGGAGGGAACGGGCCCTGGCCGGGAGCTCCTGGCAGAGGAGCTGGACCAGGGGGCCGAGGCGGAAGCGGTCGGGCGAGACGGTGTCGACGCCACGGGCCTGAAGGGGCAGCGAGGTGACCGGGCCCACGCAGGCCGGCAGGACGTCATGGTTCAGGGCGGCAAGCAGCTCCGGCAGCAGGCCGCGCTCCTCCGCCCGGTTCAGCAAGGACGCCGCGGCGGGCGCGCTCGTGAAGGTCAGCGCGTCCAGGCCACGGGAGACCGTCGCGTCGAGAAGCCGGTCCACCGGACCGATGTCCTCCGGCGGCATCCACCGGTAGACAGGGATCCCGAGCACCTCCGCTCCCCCGGCCCGCAGCGCCTCCACGAACCCGGGCAGCGGCTCACCGTGCAGCTGGATGGCGATACGGCGGCCCTCGACACCCTCCTCCAGCAGCCGGTCGAGCACCTCGGCCATGGACTCGGACTCCGGCGACCAGTTCTCGGTCAGCCCGGCGGCCCGCACCGCGCCCTTGACCTTCGGTCCGCGTGCGAGCAGCTCGATCCCGCGCAGCCGATCCAGCAGGTCCTCACCCAGACCCCACCCGTCGGCGGCCTCGACCCAGCCCCGGAAGCCGATGGCCGTCGTGGCGATCACGACATCCGGTACCTCGTCGATGACCTTCTTGGTCGCGGCGAGCAGCTCGCTGTCGTCGGCGAGCTGCACGATCCGCAGGGCAGGTGCGTGCAGGACGGCGGCTCCCCGTCGCTGCAGCAGTGCGCCCAGCTCGTCGGCCCGGCGCGCGGCTGTCACGCCTACCGTGAAACCGGCCAGGGGGCCGTGTTGTCCTGGTCGCTGCTGTTCGTCGTACATATAACTCTCGTCCCGCACTCGAGTCGTTTGCACCTACACGGGGTGTGATGGCACCTGCATGCCGAGCGAGCCTGTCAACGGTGCGTGACAGGCTCGGTTCGACTTGATGTCGCCAGTGTTACGTCACACCTCGGCGTAGCTGAGCTGCGACTTCGCCTCGGAGGTGGCCGAGGAGGCCTGAATCCGCGAGGCGGGGCGGCGAAGGTATACGGCCCAGGTGACCACGAAGCAGGCAGCGTAGAAGGCGAGGAAGACGATGAAGGCACCGGTGCCGGAGCCGTTGGAGATGAAGGACTGGCGGAAGGCCAGGTTGATGCCGACACCGCCGAGCGCGCCCACCGCTCCGATCAGTCCCATGGAGGCACCGGAGAGGCGACGGCCGTAGGCGGCGGCCTCTTCTCCCTGCAGCCCCTTGGCGAGGGCCTTGGCCTGGAAGATGCCGGGGATCATCTTGAACGTCGACCCGTTGCCCAGACCGGTCAGGACGAAGAGGATCACGAACGCGGTGACGAACAGCGGCAGCGACTTCTCCATGCTGGCGAAGATCAGGACCGCGGTCGCCGCACCCATGGCGACGTAGTTGTAGAGGCTGATCCGGGCGCCGCCGTACTTGTCGGCGAGCCAGCCACCCAGCGGGCGGATGAGGGAGCCGAGCAGCGGGCCGATGAAGGTGACGTACGCGGCCTCCAGCGGGGTACGGCCGAACTGGACCTGGAGGACCTGGCCGAAGGCGAAGGCGTAGCCGATGAAGGAGCCGAACGTGCCGATGTAGAGGAAGGACATGATCCAGGTGTGGGCGTCCCTCGCGGCGTCCTTGGCGGCACCGGTGTCGTTCTTCACGGAGGCGAGGTTGTCCATGAAGAGGGCGGCGAGGACCGCGGCGATCACGATCAGCGGGATGTAGATGCCCAGCAGCACACGCGGGCCGCCGCTGGCGCCGATGATGGCGAGCGCGATCAGCTGGATGACCGGCACCCCGATGTTGCCGCCGCCGGCGTTGAGCCCGAGGGCCCACCCCTTCTTCCGCAGCGGGAAGAAGGCGTTGATGTTGGTCATGGAGGAGGCGAAGTTACCGCCGCCGATACCGGCCAGCAGGCCGACCAGGAGGAAGGTGTTGAACGAGGTCCCGGGCTCCATCACCGTGAACGCGGCGACGGTCGGGATGAGGAGGAGGCCGGCCGAGACGATCGTCCAGTTCCGGCCGCCGAAGATGGCCACGGCGAAGGTGTAGGGAACCCGGACGACGGCGCCGACCAGCGTGACCATCGAGGTCAGCAGGAACTTGTCCGCCGGGGTCAGCCCGTACTCCGGGCCCATGAAAAGGACGAGCACGGACCACAGGGTCCAGATCGAGAAGCCGATGTGCTCGGAGAGGACGGAGAAGAGAAGGTTGCGGCGGGCGATCTTCTCTCCGCCCTCGTTCCAGAAGGTCTCGTCCTCAGGATCCCACTGCTGGATCCAGCGACTGCCCCTGCTCGGGGGTGCGGGGACGGTGCTAGGGGCTGACATTGCGCCTCCACGGGGCTCCGGGGCTCGGTGGTGCATTCGTGCTGAGCGGTGATGTCCCGAAGGTAGGGAGGGCGCGTTTCCTGGCTGTGGCACCCGGTGACCGGAAAGGAACTTTGCTCTCACCCCGCGCGAACGCGGGATGAGAGGTTCTGTCGCCTTACGTTACGAACAGCTCCCACCGGGCCGTTCACCGGTCGCGGAAGCCTTGCCCCGGGGGTCAGTGCTGAGGGGACTGCCAGTTCGGGTTCTGCTGGGGGTAGGGCTGCTGCGGCGGGTACGGCTGCTGCTGCTGGGGGTACGGCGGCTGGGCGGCGTACGGGCCGGGGGCCGGGGGTTGCTGGGGGTACGGC